>DASXOW010000083.1:0-48408 GCA_036493955.1 Gaiellaceae bacterium | reverse complement strand
CGACGACGCGTCGGAGTAGCCTGGGGCGACCCGTAGGAGAGGAGCAAGAAGCATGGCCGCAAACATCAACCGCGTCGTCCTCGTCGGGAACCTGACGAAGGATCCCGAGCTCCGCCAGACCGGCGGCGGCACGCCCGTCTGTTCGCTACGCATCGCCGTCAACACGCGGCGCCGCGACGAGACCGGGCAGTGGGGCGACAAGCCGAACTACTTCAGTGTCTCCGTCTTCGGCAACCAGGCGGAGAGCTGCTCGCAGTACCTGTCGAAGGGCCGCCCGGTCGCGATCGACGGCCGCCTCGAGTGGCGCGAGTGGCAGGCTCAGGACGGCGCGAAGCGCGAGTCCGTCGAGATCGTCGCCGACTCCGTGCAGTTTCTCGGCAGCCGCGGCGACGGCGACGCGGCCGGAGGCGGCAACCAGTTCGTGCCTGCGGGCGCGACCCAGGGCGCGGACGCCGACTTCTCGGGCGCCGACGACGACATCCCGTTCTAAGGAGACTTTCTTTGGCTCAGCAGAAGACCGACCGCACCACCTCGAGGAAGCGCACCGCCCCGATGGGCGGCGGCCGCCGCAAGTCCTGCTTCTTCTGCAAGTCGAAGGTGGACGAGGTCGACTACAAGAACGTGAACGAGCTCCGCCGCTACGTCTCGGAGAAGGGCAAGATCCGCTCGCGCCGCATCAGCGGCGCCTGCCGCCGTCACCAGCGGCAGGTCGCGGTCGCGGTCAAACGCGCCCGCGAGCTCGCCTTCCTTCCGTACGTGGGCGACAAGTAGGCCATGAACGTCGTTCTCACGGAGGACGTGGACAAGCTCGGACTGCGCGGCGACGTCGTCAACGTCGCACGCGGGTACGCGCGCAACTTCCTGCTGCCGCGCGGGCTTGCCGCAGTCGCGACGCCCGGGCTCGTGAAGGAGCTCGAGAAGCGCGACGCACAGCGCGCGCGGCACGCGGCGAAGACGACCGACGAGGCGAGCGCGATCGCGAAGCGCGTCGAGGGTGTCGAGCTCCGCTTCGACGTAAATGCCGGCCCGACGGGTGCGCTCTTCGGCTCGGTCACCGCGACGAACGTCGCGGACCGGCTCTGGGACGAGCAGAAGCTCCGCGTCGACCGCCGCAAGCTCCAGATGGAGACGATCAAGCGGATCGGCCGGTACACGGTGCCGTTCGAGGTGTTCGCCGACGTCGTCGCCGAGATCCGGCTGGTCGTCGCTCCTGAAGGCCAGGAGCTGCCGCCCGAAGAGGAGCTCGCGGCGCTCGAGGAGGCAGAGCGCGCCGAGGCAGTCGCCGAGGCCGAGGCCGCCGCGGTCGAAGAGGAGCAGGCGACGGTTGCGGTGGAAGAGGCAATCGCCGAGGAAGACACGGCCGTCGAAGACGAGGCCGTGGAGCCGGATCCCCCGGAAGGGGAAGAGCCGGCGTAACCCTTTCGTCCACAGGCTCTCCACGGGTCTGTGGATGACCTTCCCCAGCCACTGTCCACAGGGGCTGGGAATGGTGTGGAACTCGCCCGGAAGTTGGCGCAAAGTGCGGGCGTTTCGTCCACTATACTGACACGAACATACGTTCTTTTTCCCCTGCTTGGAGGTGGGTTCGATCACAGCTGAAGGCGGTTTCCACACCCTTTCAGGACCGGGCCGATCGCGGTCTACTACCGAGCGCATGACCCTGCCTGCCCAGGCGCACGCGACCGCCCCGATCCCACCGCAGAATCTCGACGCAGAGGAGTCAGTCCTCGGCGCGATGATGCTGAACGCGCTGGCGATCGGGGCGGTCACGGAGTCAACCAACCTGAGCGCGGCCGACTTCTACCGCGAGAGCCATGGCCACGTCTACCGGGCTGTTCTCTCGCTGTACGCGAAGGGCGAGCCGGTCGACGCGATCACCGTCGTCGACGAGCTCGGGAAGACGGGGACGCTCGAGTCGGCCGGCGGGCAGGAGCGCATCCACGAGCTGGCCGCGCTCGTCCCGGCCGCGTCGAACGCTCCGCACTACGCCCGGCTCGTCGCGGAGATG
The DNA here is from genome assembly GCA_036493955.1 of Gaiellaceae bacterium. Taxonomy (GTDB): domain Bacteria; phylum Actinomycetota; class Thermoleophilia; order Gaiellales; family Gaiellaceae; genus PALSA-600. Next base: position 46,400 of record DASXOW010000083.1, on the reverse strand, counting down.
GCGACCCTGCGCGGGCTCATCCGCGCGGGGAACGACATCGCGCGCCTCGGCTTCGACCGGCCCGGCGAGACCGTCGAGCTCGTCGACCGCGCCGAGCAGATCGTGTTCGACCTCTCGCAGCAGCGCATCTCGACCGAGTTCGCACACGTCGCCGAGCTGCTCAAGGACTCGTTCGAGACGATCACCAAGCTGTACGAGGCGGGCAGCGACATCACCGGGACGCCGTCGGGCTTCCGCGACCTCGACCGCCTCACCTCCGGGTTCCAGCCGGGCAACCTCGTGATCGTCGCGGCGCGCCCGTCGATGGGGAAGTCGGCGCTCGCGCTCTGCATGGCGGCGAACCTCGCCGTGCGCCACGGCACGCCGGTCGCGCTGTTCACGCTCGAGATGTCGAAGGCCGAGGTCACTCAGCGTCTGATGTGCGCCGAGGGAAAGGTCGAGTCGCAGCGGCTCCGTACGGGCAAGCTCGCGACCGACGACTGGCCGCGCCTCACCGCCGCGTGCGACAAGCTCGCGAAGGCGCCGATCTACGTCGACGACACAGGCTCGATCACGATGATGGAGATCCGGTCGAAGCTCCGCCGGCTGAAGTCGCGCGAGCCCAACCTCGGCCTCGTGATCGTCGACTACCTGCAGCTGATGACGTCCGGCACGACGGTCGAGAACCGGGTGCAGGAGGTGTCGCAGATCTCCCGGTCGCTCAAGGTGCTCGCACGCGACCTCGACGTGCCGATCATCGCGCTGTCGCAGCTGTCTCGCGCCGTCGAGCAGCGGCACGACAAGCGGCCGATCCTCTCCGACCTGCGCGAGTCCGGCTCGATCGAGCAGGACGCCGACCTGGTCATGTTCGTGTACCGCGACGAGTACTACAACGCGGAGGACACCGACTCGGCGGGCATCGCCGAGGTGATCCTCTCCAAGCACCGGAACGGCGCGACGGGAAGCGAGAAGCTCGCGTTCCAGAAGCGTTATGCGAAGTTCGCGGACCTGGCGGCCGCCTGAGCCTGATGACGACCGTCTGGATCTCCCCATCCGCGACGTCGTTCTCCTGCCTCTGCGAGCTGTGCCTCGAAGCGGCGCGCCGCTCCGGTCTTCTCTTCGCCGACGCCTTGATGCAATCGAGCGTGCGCGGATCGATCCCCGCGAACGCCGACGTCTCGACGCGCCGGTGCGCGGCCGGGCACGAGATCGTTCTGCGCCGCATCGAACGGCCGGCGTCGCTGCCGCACCACGACGACAGGCAACTGGCACTGAATTGATCGAGCGGCAGCACGTGTGGCTCGGACCGGAGGCGACGTCCTTCGACGAGCCGTGCGACGCCTGCCTCGCTGCCCGCGAGCTGCTCGAGCAGGAGTCGTGCCTCGTGCACGGGACCCTGCGCGCCGACGCCGACGTGGGCTTCACGACCTGTCCGCGCGGCCACCGCATCGTCATGCGGCGCGTGCGGCTCAAGCTCGCCGTCTAGCCAGCTAGGCTGCCATCCGTGCCAGCGACCGTCGTGGTCGGTGCGCAGTGGGGCGACGAGGGGAAGGGGAAGATCGTCGACCTGCTCGCCCAGGAAGCCGATGTCGTGTGCCGCTACCAGGGCGGTCCGAATGCCGGGCACACGATCGTCGCGGGTGGCGAGACGTTCAAGATCCGGCAGACGCCGAGCGGCGTCATCTCCGGCAAGACATCGGTGATCGGAGCGGGCTGCGTCGTCGACCCGCAGGTGCTGCTCGACGAGCTCGGCGAGTTGGAGTCGCGCGGGATCGACGTCTCGGTAGTCGTCGTCTCCGGGAACGCGCACCTGATCATGCCGTGGCACGTTGCGATCGACCAGGCGTCGGAGCGGCGCCTCGGGAGCCTGCAGATCGGCACGACGCGGCGCGGAATCGGCCCGGCGTACGCGGACAAGGCGTCACGGCTCGGCATCCGCGTGCAGGACGTCCTCGACCCGAAGATCCTGCGCCAGAAGATCGAGGTCGCGCTCGCCGAGAAGAACCTCTGGCTGGAGCGCATCTACGAGGCCGAGCCGTTCGGGCTCGACGAGGTGTGGGAGCAGTACGCGGGCCTGGCGGAACGGCTCGCCCCGTACGTCGGCGACGTGTCGCTGCTCGTCGACCGTGCCCTGGACGAGGGGAAGGACGTGCTCTTCGAGGGCGCGCAGGCGACGCTGCTCGATCTCGACCACGGGACGTATCCGTTCGTCACGTCGTCGAATCCGATCGCGTCGGGCGCTCCGACAGGCATCGGTATCGGGCCGACGCGCATCAACCGCGTGCTCGGCGTCTCGAAGGCGTATGTAACGCGCGTCGGCGAGGGGCCGTTCCCGTCGGAGATCGCCGGGTCTGACCAGGGACGGCTGCGCGAGCTCGGCGGCGAGTACGGCACGGTCACCGGCCGCGAGCGCCGCTGCGGCTGGCTCGACCTGGTCGCGCTGCGCTACGCGGTGCGCGTGAACGGGATGACGTCGCTCGCGCTGACGAAGCTCGACGTGCTCTCGGACTTCGACGAGCTGCCGGTCTGTGTGCGCTATCGCCTTCGCGACGGTTCGGAGACGGAGCACTTCCCGGCCCACCAGTCCGACTTCCATCATGCGGAGCCGGTCTGGGAGACGCTCCGGGGCTGGGCGCAGCCGCTCGACGAGGCCTCGACGCTCGACGAGCTGCCGGCCGAGGCGCGAAACTACGTCGCGTACGTCGCGCGCGCGCTCGGGCTGCCGATCGAGCTCGTCGGCGTGGGCGCCGCCCGCGACCGCGTGCTCGCGTGATCGCGTACAGCGGCTCGACGTGGACGCAGATCATCGTGGCGTTCTCGATCTTTGTTCCCGTGGTCGTGACGATCGTGCTCACGGTCGTGTTCCTGCGAGGCGCCAAGGACGATCCCGACGAGCAGCGGCTCAAGCGGGCGCAGCAGGACTACGAGTCGAAGCGACCTTCTTGACGAACCCGGTTGCGGCGCAGCCGGAACCGGTTCATGACTTTCGGCCCGGGAGTCCCAATGGACAGTCTTGAACCTGGTTCCCTACGGGAAACCAGGTTCGTCTACGCCATCAGATCGCCGGGCGTGTCGACATCCGCGACGACCGCCACGTCGAGCTCGACGATGACCACGCCGAGTTCCTCGTACGTGCGGTAGAGCGCCAGCGGCCCGTTTGCCAGGCGCTGCTCCAGGAGCGGCAGCGCTGACTTCGCCCACGCGCCGGGGAGCGGCCCGCTCTGCGGGACCGCGGCGTCCTTGCATGCGTCGCCGAGTGCGCGCACGGCGTCCGGCGTCATCCACGGGCAGTCAACCGGGACGAACACGGCGATCTCGTTCGCAGCAGCTCGAAGGCCGGCGACGACGCCAGCGATCGGCGCCCGCACATCTGTCCCGTCGTCGATCACGTCGAACGGCAGCGCGTCGGCGTGCTTGCCGACGACGAGGACCTCGTCGCACGCCTCGGCGAGCATCCGCCGGCCGCGGTCGGCGAAGGTCTCACCATCGATCTGCGCGAGCGCTTTCGGCGACCCAAACCGTGTGCTTGCTCCACCGACGAGGAGCACGCCGGTCAGAGGCCGACGCGCCATGGTTCCGTATAGACGTTCATGCGGCCACCGCGGACGAAGCCGCATAGCGTCACGCCCCGGTCGCGTGCCAGCTCGACCGCGAGCGACGATGGCGCGCCGACCGCGACGAGGATCGGGCATCCGGCGACCGCCGCCTTCTGGACGAGCTCGAACGACAGCCGGCCACTGACGCAGAGCACCGCGTCGGCAAGCGGCAGCCTTCCCTCTCCGAACGCCCAGCCGATGACCTTGTCCATCGCGTTGTGACGCCCGACGTCCTCCCGCAGGCAGAGCAAGCTGCCGGACGCATCGAAGAGCCCGGTCGCATGGATGCCGCCGGTCGCGTCGAACGCGGGCTGTGCTTCACGCAGCCGATCCGGCAGCGCAGCGACGACTGCGGCGTCGATTCGGAGGTCGCTCACGACGCGCGGCGCCTCGACAGCCACGGCCTCGAGCGCGCCTTTGCCGCACACGCCGCACGAGCTGGACGTGTAGAAGCTGCGCGCGAGCCGGTCGGGGTCGAAGCCCGGTGCGTCCAGCTCGACGGTGTTCGCAGCGAGGTCGTCGGGCAGGCGCGCGCCCTGGGGACGAAGCCCCTCCGAGAGCGCGAAGCCGAGTGCGAGCTCCTCGTCGTGGCCGGGCGTCCGCATCGTGACCGCGACCGGACGTCCGCCGATCCTGATCTCGAGCGGCTCCTCGACGGCGACGACGTCGGTCACGTCCCCGTCCGGGACTCGAACGACCTCGACCTTCGTCGTCGCGTACGGCGGGGTATCCATCGCGGAAGTATCCTCGCCGCGTGCAGGTCGTCGTGGTCGGCTCAGGCGCGCGTGAGCATGCGCTCGCATGGCGACTCGCCCGTAGCCCCAGGCTGACCGAGCTCCATGCAGCGCCCGGGAATCCCGGCATCGCCGCGCTCGGCCGTTGCCATCCCGTGCGCGCCGACGACGCGGACGGGCTGCTCGCGCTGTCGGTGACGATCGACGCCGATCTGGTGGTGGTCGGGCCGGAAGGCCCTCTGGTCGCGGGTATTGCCGACGAGCTCCGCCGCAATGGGATCGCCGTCTTCGGCCCGAGCGCCGACGCGGCCCGGATCGAAGGCTCGAAGACATTCGCGAAAGACGTGATGCGAGCTGCGGGCGTCCCGACCGCGGAGACGCTTGCGGTGGCGCGACCGCCGTGCGTCGTGAAGGCCGACGGGCTCGCCGCCGGGAAAGGAGTCTTCGTCTGCAAGACGGCTGAGGAGCTCGACGAGGCGCTCCGCGCCGTGCAGCAGTACGAGGGCGGCGTCGTGATCGAGGAGCTCCTCGAAGGCCGCGAGGTCTCGCTGTTCGCGCTTTCGGACGGGCATCGCGCCGTGCCGCTCGGCACGGCCCAGGACTTCAAGCGGATCGGTGACGGCGACACCGGGCCGAACACCGGCGGCATGGGTGCGTACTCACCAGTGCCGTGGTTCGACGACGCCGAGGAGCTCGTCGGCCGGATCCACCAGCCGATCGTCGACGAGCTCGCCCGCCGCGGCACGCCGTTCGTAGGCTGCCTGTTCGCAGGGTTGATGATGACGGAGGCAGGCCCGAAGGTTCTCGAGTTCAACGCGCGGTTTGGCGATCCCGAGACGCAGGTGCTCATGCCGTTGCTCGAGACCGACTTGCTGGAGACGCTCGCCGCTGCCGCGCACGGTGACCTCGGCGCCCGCGAGCTTGAGCTGTCCGGCCAAGCCGCCGTTACGGTCGTACTCGCCGGGCCGGAATACCCGGCCCGCAGCGACTACGCGGGCGCGGCGATCGAGGGGATCGAGCACGCAGAGGCGAGCGGCGCGCTCGTCTTCCACGGCGGGACCGCCGTCCGCGGCGGAGCGCTCGTCACGAACGGCGGCCGAATCCTGTCGGTCATTGGCACCGGAGGAACCGTCGCAGAGGCGCGGGCGCGTGCGTACGCTGGCGCCGAGATGATCCACTTCGAAGGCGTGCGTCACAGGACCGACATCGCGGCCGCAATCGATGGCTGAGCCGGTCGTCGGCATCCTCGTCGGCTCGGAGTCGGACCGGACGCGGATGCAGGCCGCGCTCGACGAGCTCGACGCCCGCGGCATCGCCTGGGAGTTCGACGTGCGCTCCGCACACCGCACACCCGACGCGGTCGCGGAGTACGCGAAGACGGCCGCGGAGCGCGGGCTGAAGGTGCTGATCTGCGGCGCGGGGCTAGCCGCGGCATTGCCCGGCGTGGTCGCCGCGCACACCGAGCTGCCGGTGATCGGTGTCCCGCTCCGCTCGTCGATGTCGGTGCTGGACGGCCTGGACGCGTTGCTCTCGATCGTCCAGATGCCGCCCGGCGTTCCTGTCGCGACGGTCGGCGTGGACAACGCGAAGAACGCAGCCGTGCTGGCGGCACGCATCGTCGCGCTCGCCTGACCCGGCTCTAGACTGTTCCAGGTGATCGCCCGCTACGCCCGTCCGGAGATGCGCCGGATCTGGTCGGAGGAGGGCAAGCTGGCGCGCTGGTTCGAGGTGGAGCTGGCCGCGCTCGACGCGTGGGTCGAGCTGGGAGCGGTTCCGGCCGCCGACATCGCCGCGATTCGCGCAGGCGCCACGGCGCCGACGCCGGAACGCGTCGCAGAGATCGAGCACACGACCGATCACGACCTCGCCGCGTTCGTCGACGCGGTCGCCGAGCAGGTCGGCCCGGAGGGTCGGTGGTTCCACTATGGCCTCACGTCGTCGGACGTCGTCGACACTGCGCTCGCGCTGCAGATCCGCGACGCCGGCGCGCTGATCGTGCAAGGAATCGACGCCGCGCTCGCGTCGACCGTCCGGCTGGCAGAGGAGCACCGAAACACGATCTGCATCGGCCGATCGCACGGGATCCATGCGGAGCCGACGACCTTCGGCTGGAAGCTCGCGGGCTGGGCCTTCGAGCTCGACCGAGCCCGCAACAGAGTTCTTCAGGCGCTCGAGGGCTGCCGCGTGGGCCAGTTCTCAGGAACCGTCGGCACGTACGCGGCGATCGACCCCGAGGTCGAGCGCATCGCCTGCGAGCGGCTCGGGCTCGAGCCGGAGTCGGTCTCGACCCAGGTGATCGCGCGCGACCGCCATGCGGAGCTCCTCTCGACGCTCGCGCTCGCCGCGACGTCCCTCGACCGGTTCGCGACCGAGATCCGGCACCTGGCCCGCACCGAGGTGCGCGAGGTCGAGGAGCCGTTCGCAACGGGGATGAAGGGCTCGTCGGCGATGCCGCACAAGCGAAACCCCAAGGTCGCCGAGCGGATCTCAGGGCTCGCGCGCGTCGTTCGCGGCGCCGCGGTGGTCGGGCTCGAGAACGTGCCGCTTTGGCATGAGCGCGACATCTCGCATTCGTCGGCTGAGCGGATCGTGATCCCGGACGCGTTCCTCGCGCTCGACTACATCCTCGACCGTTTCCGCTGGATCGTCGACGGCCTGGTCGTGTACCCCGACCGCATGGAGCGGAACCTCTGGGCCTCACACGGCCTCTTCTTCTCTCACCGCCTGCTGCTTGCACTGGTCGAGCGCGGCCTGGAACGCGCGGACGCATATCGCCTCGTGCAGCGGAACGCGATGCGCGCCTGGGACGAGGAGCGTGATTTCGCCGAGCTCGTCCGCGACGACGCCGAACTGCGCAGCCATCTCGACGATGCGGCTCTGGCCGAGGTGTTCGACCTCGCCGCGACCGTGGCTAACCTCGACAGCACCTTCGATCGTCTTCATCGCCTGGCTCCGAAGGAGGTCCCAATCAGTGTCTGAAGCAACACACGTCGGTAGCGGCAAGGTCCGCGAGCTCTATGCACTCGACGACGACCGGCTCCTGCTCGTCGCGTCGGATCGAATCTCGACCTTCGACGTCGTCCTCCCGACCGAGATCCCCGACAAGGGGCGTGTGCTCACCGGCCTGTCGGGCTACTGGTTCGCGCGCACGCAGAACGTCGTCTCGAACCACCTTCTCGCGCTGCGAGACGACGGCCGCTCGACCGAGTGCAAGCGCCTCGAGATGCTGCCGATCGAATGCGTCGTGCGCGGCTACCTCTCCGGCTCCGGCTGGAAGGACTACCTCGCGACCGGATCGGTGTGCGGACATCTTCTGCCGGAAGGGCTCGTCGAGTCGCAGCAGCTTCCCCGCCCGATCTTCACGCCGGCCACGAAGGCACAGAGCGGCCACGACGAGAACATCGACCGCGCCGCCGCGATCGAGCTCGTCGGGGAGGAGCGCTACGACGAGGCGGAAGCAACGGCGCTCGCCCTCTACGAGCTCGTCTCGGAGCATGCGCGCGAGCGCGGGATCATCCTCGCCGACACGAAGCTCGAGTTCGGCGTCGACGAGACCGGAGCGCTCATGCTCGCAGACGAGGCGTTCACGCCCGACTCGTCCCGCTTCTGGCCCGCGGACGAGTACCGCGCCGGCGCGACGCCGCCGTCGTTCGACAAGCAGTTCGTGCGCGACTACTGCGAGTCGCTCGGCTGGGACAAGAACTACCCCGGCCCCGAGCTTCCCGACAACGTCGTCGAGGGCACGCGGGCGCGCTACGTCGAGGCGTTCGAGCGGCTGACCGGACTGTCGTTCGAGGCATACCTGGCCGACCCGACCGTGGTGCTCGGGTGAGGGCGACCGTCCTGGTCCGGCCGAAGCCCGGCATCCTCGACCCGCAGGGTCAAGCGGTCGAGAGCTCGCTGCGCCACCTCGGATTCGAGGTGGCCGACGCCCGCGTGGGCAGGCTCGTCGATGTCGAGCTTGCGACCGACGACCGCGACGAGGCACAGGTCCAGCTCGAGCGCATGTGCGCCCAGCTCCTGACGAACCCCTTGATCGAGAGCTACGAGATCGCGTTCGGCGGCGCGTGAGCGACCGCCCGCTGATCCCGGTCGTCGTCTTCCCAGGATCGAACGACGACCGCGACGCTGCGCTCGCGCTGGCGCACCTCGGCGCCGACGCGCCGCTCGTCTGGCACACCGACGACGCGCTCCCCGCGGAGACGGCGGCGGTTGTGCTGCCGGGCGGCTTCTCGTACGGGGACTACCTCCGCTGTGGCGCGATCGCGCGGTTCTCGCCGATCATGCGCGCGGTCGCCGCTTTCGCCGACGCCGGCGGCCTCGTGCTCGGCATCTGCAACGGCTTCCAGATCCTGACCGAAGCGGGGCTGCTCCCCGGAGCGCTCCGGCCGAATGCGTCGCTGTCATTCGTGTGCCGGGACGTGCCGCTCGTGGTCGAGAGCTCTGCGACATCGTTCACTGCGCGGTGCGAAGCGGGACAGTCACTCACGATCCCCGTGAAGCACGGCGACGGATGCTGGTTTGCCGACGAGGAACTCCTCGCGGAGCTCGAGCAGAACAGCCAGATTGTCCTCCGCTACGGCGAGGGCGCGAACCCCAATGGATCGGTCGGCGACGTCGCGGGTGTCACGAACGCCGACAGAAACGTGTTCGGGCTCATGCCGCACCCGGAGCACGCGGTGGACCCGCTGCTCGGTTCGACCGACGGCGCGCTGCTGCTCGGCTCGCTGGTCGACGCGGCTCGGTTGTCGGTCGGCGCATTCGTCTAGGCCGCTCCCGCGAGGAGGGCCGCCAGGGTCGGCGCTTTCTCGAGCGCGTCGCGGAGCCGATCGAGATCGCGTGCGCGCAGGGTCACCGGGCCGCGCCGCACGACGCCGTCGGTCGAATACGCGATCCGGACGAGGCGCTCGCCCCGCTCGGTCTCGAGCAACTCGACGACCGAGCTGAACCGCCGTTCGCCGGCGCGCTGGTTGAGCGTCACCCGCTCCACGAGCGTCGCTGCACCGAAGGGAGTCGCCGTCTTTGCCATGCAACGACCGTAGTCGCGCACTTGCAATAGGTGTGAAACGCCATCGTCACGAAAGTGTGAAACACGATCCACAAGAGGTTTGAGAGGCGGTGAATGCGTAGAACCACGAACAATGCGCGGTTTCCTCGCCTGCCTCGGTGCGGTCGCGCTCGTCTACGCCGTGGCGCCTGCCACCGCGACGAGCGCGCCAGGCACCGCCTACGGACTTACCGACGACGCCTGGCTCGCGAGCGGGCCTGGCACGGTCGAGAACCGGGTGGCGACGCTCGACGGACTCGGCGTTCAGGTCGTCCGGTTCACGGTGCGCTGGGACGAGGTCGCCCCAACAGAGCCCACCGTTCCGACCGATCCCGATGATCCTGCATACGACTGGTCGACGCCGAGCAGCGTGCTCGACGCGCTGCACGCAAAGGGCATCGATGTCGTCCTCCAGCTCAACGGCGCACCGTCCTGGTCGAATGGCGGCAAGCCTTCGAACTACCTCCCGACGAGCGCGTCGTCGTTCGGCGCGTTCGCGACCGCGGCGACGCGCGAGTACCCGTGGGTCACGAAGTTCCAGATCTGGAACGAGCCGAACCAGGCGCGCTGGCTGCGGCCGACCTCGCCGGCCCTGTACGTGACGCGGCTCCTCAACCCGGCGTATGCGGCCATCCATGCGTCGACGAGCGGAGCGAAGGTCGCGGGCGGCGGGACCGCTCCCCGCGGCTCGACGGGAGGCGTCTCGCCCGTCGCCTGGATCACGGGCATGCATCGCGCCCACGCGCGGCTCGACGTCTACGCACACAACCCCTATCCGCTCGATCCGAAGCGCGAGACGCCGCTGCACGCTCCTGCATGCAAGACCTGCACGACGGTGACGATGGCGACACTCAGCAGGCTCGAGCGGCTCGTCGGACTCTACTTCCCGCGTGCGCGCATCTGGCTCACCGAGTACGGCTATCAGAGCAACCCGCCGGACCGGCTCCTCGGCGTGACGCCGGCACTGCAGGCGCGCTACGAGTCCGAGGGCTCATACGCCGCGTACCGCGCGCCGCGGGTCGATCTACTGATCCACTTCCTCTATCGCGACGAGCCGACCCTCGCGCGCTTCCAGAGTGGCCTCGTCACGCTCCGAAACGCACCGCGACCGGCACTTGCCGCGTTCGAGCTCCCGCTCGCGGAGACCGCGCGTTCCGGCTCGACGACGAGCCTCTGGGGACAGCTGCGCGCCCCCGAGGTCGGCGCCGTCGCCATCCTCGAGCGGGAGAGCGGCACGGCATGGAAGTCGTTCGCGCGGATCGACGTCAGTTCCCGCGGGTACTTCACCTGGCGGGGACGGCTTCCCCGAGGCGCCGTCGTTCGCGTGCATGCGAGCGGGCTCGTCGGAGCGCCGCTCACGATCACCTAGACCATCGGCACGTGCCCAGGCTCGGCCGCGACGCGTTCGAGCCAGCGGCCAATCGCCGCGTACCCGGCGAGCTCGAACTCGCCCTCCTCGGCGGCGCGCGTTACGCGTAGAGCGCGAGCCCCGGCGGTCCACAGGCGAGGCAAGGGCGCCTCGTACTGGTCGCGCGGGAGCTGTGGGTAACCGATCAGGAACGGCGCGACAGCGATCGCCGGGCCGGGGCGAAGGGCCGGCGGCCAAGGCCGTCGCGTTGCTCGAATCTGCGAACTAGCCAAGGGTCCGATCGACCCGAACCTCACGCTCGACTACGTTCAACGGGACGGTTCGACCATGTCCGAGCAGCCTTCTTTCGTTCCGCACCCGCTGCGGCCGTACACGCCGCTGATTATCAACGCGGCGCTGACCGGCATGGTCCCGAGACGCGACCGCGTGCCGCATCTGCCCGTCACCGCGGAACAGATCGTGGCGGACGCGCAGGCCTGCTTCGAGGCGGGCGCGACGATCGTCCACGTGCATGCTCGCGCCGCGGACGAAACGCCCGAATGGCGGCGCACGGCGTACGAGTCGTTCATCCCAGAGATCCGGAGTCGCTGTCCTGGGATTGTCGTCTGCGCGACGACGAGCGGGCGGACGTTCGTCGAGCTCGAGCAGCGTGCCGACGTTCTCGGGCTCGAGGGCGACGCCAAGCCCGACATGGCGAGCCTCACACTCGGCTCGTTGAATTTCCGTGACGTCGCAAGCGTCAACGCACCACAGATGATTCGGGCGCTCGCAGAGCGGATGGCGTCCGTCGGCGTCCGGCCGGAGGTCGAGGTTTTCGACACCGGGATGGCGTACATGGCACACGCGCTGCGCGCGGAGGGCTTGCTCCCCGAGCCGATGTACGTCAACGTGCTGCTCGGCTCCCCCAACACAGCGCCGGCAAAGGTTGGCGACCTCGCGGCGCTGGTCGCAGCGCTGCCAGGAGACGCGGTGTGGGCTGCGGCTGGGATCGGCGCGTTCCAGTTGACGATGAACGCGATCGCAGTCTTCGCCGGCGGCCACGTTCGCACAGGCCTCGAGGACAATGCCCACTTCGATCACGCCACGCGGTCGCCCGCGACGAACGCGCAGCTCGTCGGCCGGATCACCGAGCTGGCTCGGATCGCCGGCCGCCCCATCAGCACCGTCGACCAGACCAGAGCCGCGATCGGGCTCGCCACGGTCGCGCACGACGCGTGAAGGTCGCCTCGCCCACCTTTGCCTGCGCTCCGATGCAGGCGGGCCTGCTCTACGAGGCGCTCAGCGGACGCAGCGGCACCTACGTTCAGCAGGTCGTCGTCACGTGTCGCGAACCGGTCGACGCCGATGCGTTGCGTCGAGCATGGCTCGAGGTTATTCGCCGCCACGGCGCTCTCCGCACCAGTTTCATCGTCGGCGAGTCGGCCCAGCCGCGCCAACGCATCCACGAAGAGGTCGAGGTCGGGATCAACGTGCTCGACTGGCGCGGTGTCGCCGGCGACGAGCGCGAACGGCGTTGGCACGAGCTGCTCGTCGCCGATCGGGAGACGGGCTTCGAGCCGGCGCACGCCCCCTTGCTCCGCGTCGTGATCTGCGCCTTTGAGCGTGCCGAGACACGGGTCCTCTGGACGTATCACCATGCGATCCTCGACGGACGGTCGCGCAGAGTCGTCCTGCAGGAGCTGTTCGAGCTCTACGACCACGAGGTCTCCGGGAAGGCCCTCGATTGGAGCCCGCCGCCGCCGTTCGAGCAATTCGCCGAATGGGCGGCGACCCGTGGCTCCGACCCGGAGGTGGAGGCATTCTGGCGGGAGGCGCTCGCAGGTGTCACCGAAGCGACCCCGGCGCCGGGTTCCACTCCCAGCGACGGCCTGCGCAACACGAGCAGCCTCGGCATGCCCACGATCGAGCGGCGGTTCGACTCCGACCTCTCGGGCGCGGTGCGGGCGGCGGCTACGGCCCACGATCTGACGCCCGCGACCATCCTTCAAGGCGCATACGGGTTGTTGCTCGCCCAGGAAGCCGATACCGACGACCTGCTGTTCGGCACCACCCGTGCCGGGAGAGGCTCTGCGCCGGTCGACGCCCGAGCGATGGTCGGCTTGTTGATGGTGACTGGGCTAGTGCGGCTTCGGGTCGATCCCGACGAGCCGGTTACACGGTGGCTCGGTCGTGTGCGGGAGGTCAACCTCGCGATGCGTGAATTCGAACATGTGCCGCTGGGAGAGCTGCGCCGCTGGTGCCGCCTTCCCCGGAACGGTCCACTCGTCGAGACCATGTTCAACTTCGACCGAACAACGATGAACACAGTCCTGCGTGCGAGCGATCCGGCCTGGGAGTCGCGTGACGTGCGCCTGATCGAGCAACTCGAGTTCCCGTTCACGATCGATGTGCTCGGCGACGAACAGATCGCCGTGACCGCGTTGTTCGACGAGTCACATGTTCCTGCCGAAGAGGCGGCCCGCGTCCTCGACCGTTACGAGGCGATCGTCCGCGGGTGTGTGGAACGGACCGAAGCGACCGTCGCGTCGGTCCGCGAGCTCGATCCGCCCCGGCGCAAGCAGCTCTCCGGGGAGCTCGAGGACGAGTCATGGGTTGCGGCCGCCAAACTCGCTCCTACTCGCATCGCGGAGCAGATCCTGCGGGTGAGCGACCGGATCGCCCTCGAGCACGGCGACCGCCGGGTCACCTATGCGGAACTGGGAAGTCGCGCCGACGAACTCGCAGCGCGCCTGGCGCGTCTCGGTGCAGGTCACGGGACGATCGTCGGCATCGCCCTCGCGCGCACACCAGATCTCGTATGCACGTTGCTCGCTGTTCACCGCGTTGGCGCTGCGTACGTTCCGCTCGACCCGCGCTACCCCACCGAGCGACTCGCGTTCATGCTCGACGACAGTGGCGCCTCGATCGTCGTTACCGACGAGCGCTCCAGTCAGGCGCTCCCCGCACCGGCGAGCTGCGCCGTGCTGTTCGCCGACGACGGCCTCGTCGCCGACAGATCGTTCTCTCCGCGATCGGTGAGCCCCGACGATCTCTCGCATCTCATCTACACCTCCGGCTCGACCGGGACACCGAAGGCCGTAATGATCGAGCATCGGTCCGTCGCGCAGCTCACGGCCTGGGCTGAACGGACCTTCGACGACAGCGAGCGCGACGGCATGCTCGCCTCGACCTCGCTCAGCTTCGACCTCTCGGTGTTCGAGCTGCTCACGACCCTGGCACTCGGGGGTCGCATCGTTCTCGTCGACGACGTCCTCGCCCTTAGCGATCCGGAGTTCCGCCACGAGGTTGCGTTCGTCAACAGCGTGCCGTCCGCCCTGAGTCAACTGCTCCTGACCGGCCCGCTCCCGACCACGGTCCGAACCGTCGCACTCGCCGGCGAGGCGCTGCCGGGAAGCCTCGTCGAGCGGCTTTACGCACATGCCTCCGTCAGCACGGTGTGGAACCTCTACGGCCCGGCCGAGGATACGACCTACTCGACGGCTCACCGCTGCGTTTCGGGTCAACGACCGCTGATCGGACGACCGCTGCCTGGGACACGGGCCTACGTGGTCGACCACCATCTTCGGCCGGTGCCGGTAGGTGTGGCGGGTGAGCTCGTCCTCGGCGGCCGCGGTGTCGCACGCGGTTACCTCGACCGGGCCGAGCTCACGGCGGAGCGCTTCCGGTCGGTGACCTTCACGGGCGGCGAGCCGGAGCGCGTGTATCGCACCGGCGACCGTGCGCGCTGGATCGAAGGTGGAGCGCTCGACTATCTGGGTCGCCTCGACGATCAGGTAAAGATCCGCGGTATCCGCGTCGAGCCGGGAGAGCTTGCGCAGGTGCTCCGCGAGCAGGTCGACGTCGACGATGCGGCCGTCGTCGCGCAGGGCGACGGGGTGGAGCGAAAGCTCGTGGCGTATGTGGTGGGTGTGGACGGCACGCCTCCCGATCTTCCGGCGCTCCGCGAGGAGCTGGCAGCGAGACTCCCGTCGGCTTTCCTTCCGAGCGCGATCGTCGTACTCGGCGCGCTGCCGGTGACGACCAATGGAAAGCTCGACCGGCGGGCCCTCCCCGATCCCACTGTCCCACTTGCCGATCGCGGCGACGGCACGTTGAGTGATCCGACGCAGCGCGCGCTTGCCGAAATATGGCGCGAGCTCCTCAAGGTGGCAGGGCCGATCAGCGGCGGCGCCGACTTCTTCGAGCTCGGCGGCGACTCGCTCTCGGCGCTCGAGTTGCTCGTGGCGGTGGAGGACCGCTTCGGTCGACGGCTGTCGGTGGGCACGTTCCTGTCCGCGACACGACTCGCGGAACAGGCTGCCGCTATCGAAACTGCGCGTGCCGAGCCCCCGACGAGCACGCTCATCCCGCTGCGGTCGACCGGTACGCGACGTCCGTGGATCTGTGTGCTCACCGATCAGCGCGGCGTGATCGGCCTGCGCAACGTGATGCCGGCAATGCTCAGCAACCAGCCGGTCTTCGCGATGCAGGCAGTCGATCTCGGCGTCTCCTCCTGGCGTCGCTCGACGATCGAGGAGATCGCCGGCGCGTGCGTCCGTTCGGTGCAGGCCCGCCACCCAGAAGGCCCGTATCGGCTCGGCGGCCATTCGATGGGAGGTCTCGTCGCATTCGCGATGGCCGGCCAACTCGTCGCCGCCGGCCACGAGGTGGAGTTGCTCGTGCTCTTGGATACCTCCTCGCCCGAGATGTGGAGCTGGCCCGGGCGCATCGCGGCTCGCGACCGGGCGCTGAGGGGGAAATCGCTCGTTCGTCGCGCGCGCGGACAGGCAAACCTGGCGCGAAACGTGTTGCGAAACGCGTCGGCGCGCGCGCGCGGTGAGCGGGCCTTGCTCGAGTGGCCGCGCGGGTTTGACGATCCGTGGGATCAGGCGGGCGCGTACCGCCTCTCTCACCGCTACCGACCCACGAAGCTCGCGTCGCCTGTGACCGTCCTCTACACCGCCGAGACGCTCGCAGGCGCGCGCAACGCAACGCTCGGGTGGGACCGCCACGTCGCCGGAGCGATCGCGACGCGGGTGATCCCGGGCGACCACGTTTCGATCTTCAACGAACCGGACGTACGCGGCCTCGCAGCAGCAATCAGGGACGAGCTAGACGCACTTGGCTAGGTGTCGCTGGGTTGGGTGAGCGAGCATTGCGGCAGCAGCGACGACGATCCCGAACCCCGCGCAAATGTCACATCGGGACGTGGCCCGGCATCGCGGCGACGCGATCCAGCCAGACCCGAATCGCCGGGAAGGGCGTGAGGTCGTACTCGCCCTCCTCGCAGCAGTGCGTGTAGCCGTAGAGCGCAATGTCCGCGAGGGTCGGCCCGTCACCGACGAACCAGTCCCGCCCGTCTCCGAGCCAGCGCTCCATCACGCCAAGCGCCTTGTTGCCGTCCTGCCAGAGCCGGGGCAGCCGCTTCTCGTACTGTTCAAGCGGCAGTTGGCTGTAGGCGATCAGGAACCGAGCAACGGCGAGTGTTGGTTCTGTTTCGTACTGCTCGAAGAACATCCACTGCAGCGCCTGCGCGCGTGTGTACCGATCGTCGGGCACGAAGCGACTTCCCTCTCCGGCGTACCAGAGGATCGCGCCCGACTCGGCGAGCGGCCGGCCGTCGTCGAGCACGAGCGTCGGAACGCGGAGCGCCGGGTTCAGCCCACCGAGGATGTCGGGTCGCTTCGACCGGTCGACGACGTCGACCTCCCGGACTTCGTAGTCGATCCCGAGGTGCGCGAAGAGCAGCCTGACCTTGTAACAATTGCCGGAGACCGCACTGTTGTAGAGGATCATCGGTCGACTATTGCAGTCCGAGCAGGGGCTGCAGATGAGTGTTCAAGAACACTCATCGGTTTCTCTAGCTGCGCTGGCGCAGGCCGCGCGTTCCGAGCCGGACGCCCAACGCAACGAGCCCGACGAACCCTGCCAGGACGACCGCCACCACGACGAACATCAGCGCGACCTCCGCGGTGCCGATGTTCCCGATCACGCCGTTGACGCTACTGCTCCCGGTGCGAAGCGTCCAGCCTCCGAATCAGACAGGCCGAGGGTCGCGCGGACGCGCGCCGAGAGGACGAGGTACTGCTCGTAGCGGTGGTAGCGCGGATGCGCCAGGTCGAACGTCGCGGGCCGCGTTCCCACACGCGGCTCACCGATCACCTGACCCAAGCGGAACTGCTCACGTGTGAGGTCGACCTCGAGCCCGGACGACAACCGGTTCCACATGTGCGCTTCGACGCGCTCGCCGTCGAGGAACACATCGGCTGCCAGAACGTCACCGCCGAGCAGGTCGTGCACGACGAGCGTCGTGATGTCGCATTGCCCGCAGCTCGGGTTGTCGGGCGTCCAATCGTTGTCCTCGCTCGCGGTGTCCTTGCTCCACGCGCCGCGGATAGCCTCCTCGAGCTGCTCCAGTGTGAACGTCAACGGCCGATCAGTTCGATGCGGTAGCCGTCCGGGTCGCGAACGAAGCAGAGGAAG
This sequence comes from Gaiellaceae bacterium, assembly GCA_036493955.1. Lineage (GTDB taxonomy): Bacteria > Actinomycetota > Thermoleophilia > Gaiellales > Gaiellaceae > PALSA-600. The sequence goes on along the minus strand of DASXOW010000083.1, from coordinate 29,213 downwards.
CTGCCGCCCTCGCGCACCTGGTAGGGCGGCCGTTCCGGCTCGATGCTCTGGTCGGCAAGGCGGGCGAGGGTGCTGTCGAGATCGTCGACGCCGATTGCGATGTGGCCGTACCCTGAGCCCAGCTCGTAGGTTCGACCGTCGTGGTTGTACGTCAGCTCGAGTACCGAATCGGAGTGACCGAGCGAGAAGAAGTAGTTCGTCGCTTCCTTCTCCCCGTTCCGGACGATGTCCATGTCGCGGTCGAAGGTGAAGCCGAGCGCCTCGTAGAACGCGCGGCTGCGGTCGGGATCGGTGATGCGCACCATGGTGTGCAGAAAGGTTGCTGTCATGCGGCCTATCGTAGGTCTTCCTGCAGGAGTGAAAACACGACAGCGTCCTGCCACTCGCCGTGCCGCAAGTACGCGCGACGCTGTACACCCTCCCGCACGAAGCCGACACGCTCCGCGTGCCGGATCGCCCGCTCGTTGAAGCCGTAACAGGAGAGCTCGAGCCGGTGATAGCCGAGGTCCTCCAGCAAGTACCGCTGCAACTGATGCGCTGCGTCGTCGGCGGCATGACGGCCGCGGAAGTCGGGATGGATCGCAAGTCCGCCGAGACGCGCGATGCGGTGCGCCGCGCTCCGCTCCTCGAACCCCATCACGCCCGCCCGCTCTCCGTCCACCTCGACGATCAGCCGTCCGAACCGATCCGGCTCGCGATCGGAGCGCTCCACCTCCGCGACGATCGCCTCACGGTCGAATGCACGCGCGCCGCTCAGGTAGGGCTCCGTCTCCTCGCCGTTCAGAAGCTCGACGAGCCAGTCGACGTCAGCGGCCGTCGCGCGGCGGATCGCCACCGTCACGCGGCGAGCTCCGCCATCAACGCGAGCTCGGGCTCGTAGACGTGCGCCGACTTCGCATGGAGGACGAGCGAGCCGACCGAACAGCCCACGGCCCCGGCCACCTCGTGCTGCAGGCGCGCGAGCTCGACGAGGTTGCCGTACGCCTTCTTGCCAAAGTCGAGCGAGTGCGCGTAGACGACGAGCTCGAGTGGCCCGCCGACACGCCAGAAGTCGAGCAGCGAGATGCACGGGACGTAGGTGGTGTCGGTGTGCGGCTCGAACGTCGTGATCGCGGCCGAGCGGCACTCGGGATCCGCGAGCCGCTCGACGACCCACGCGATCTGGTCGCGTCCGCCGTAATCGCGCAGCCGGCGCGCATACGAGCGCGCGCCGCCGAGCTCCGCGACATCGTCCGGCTCTGTGAAGTTGCGGCGCATCCAGTCGAGCCAATCGGGATCGGCCAACCGCGCGATCGTCGCGTCGGCCGGGTCCGGCGCCGCCACGTGGATCGCCACCAGCGCCAGCTCCTTCGTCGCCTCGCCGTCGTACACGGCGTCGAGACCCTCGCGCAGGATCCGCCGCGCCGTCTCGAGCCACGCCTCGCCGATCGTCTCCGTCTCGATCGTCGTCATGCGGGAGCCGCGGCCGGCCGCGGCGAGCGAACAGCACGACGCGTCCCGAGCGTGACGCCGGCAAGGATCAGCACCAACCCGATGAGCGCAGACGCCCCGATGCCCTCGTCGAGGAAGACCGCGCCGTATCCGAGTGCGACCGGCGGGACGAGGTACGTGACCAGCGCCGCGTAGCCTGCGCCGGCCCGCGCGATGATCGTGAAGAAGATGAGGTACGCGACCGCGGTGCACACCGTGCCGAGGACGGCGATCGACGCGAACGTCTTCCAGCCGGGCACGTCGCTCGGCGACTGCGCGACGCCCGCCGGTGTCACGGCGATCGCCGCCACGACGGACGTGCCGAGCGCGATCGCGTGTGGCCGCGCCGTCGCGAGGTGGCGACGCGTCAGGAGGCCGCCGGCCGCGTAACAGAGCGCCATCCCGACCACCGCGAGCGCGCCGAGCAGCTTCGCGTGCGGCTGCGCGCCGACGAGGACCGCCACGCCCACGAACCCGACTCCGACGCCGAGCAGCCGGCGGCCGGACACACGCTCGTCGTGGAAGAACCCGAAAGCGAGGACGGCGTTGAAGATCGGGACAGACGCCTGGATGATCGAGGCGAGGCCGGAGTCGATCCGCGTCTCGCCCCACGAGAGGAGCCAGAACGGCACCGCGGTGTTGAGCAGGCCGACGACGACGAGCGGCCGCCAGTGCGCCCGCAGGTCGGCGGCGACGGCGCGGCCGTCGGTGAGCAGCGGCACGACGATCGCGAGCGTGAGCGCTGCGAGCCAGAGCCGCCCGAGGATGAGCGTCGACGGCTCGACCTGGCGGTCGGCGACCTTGATGAACATGAACGAGCTGCCCCAGATCAAGGCCAGCGCTCCGAGGAGCACGATCGGGCGGCTGCGCGTCATGCCACTGTTCTAACGATCCGGAGGCACCTCGCGTGAGATGAGAGGCCGTCGGAGACCGCCGATACACTGCTCGCCTGAGCTCGGTCGCGGAACCTCTCCATGCAAGGCTCGGGCTGACCGACGGCGAGTTCGACCGTATCCGCGACCTGCTCGGCCGGTTCCCGAACGACTTCGAGCTCGCAGTGTTCTCGCTGCTCTGGTCCGAGCACTGCGGCTACAAGCACTCCGCCCCGCTGCTCAAGCGGTTGCCGTCGAACGGCGACCGCGTCCTGCAGGGGCCGGGCGAGAACGCGGGAGTGATCGACCTCGGCGAGGGCGTGGCCGTCGCATTCAAGGTCGAGTCGCACAATCACCCGTCCGCAGTCGAGCCGTTCCAGGGCGCGGCGACGGGCGTCGGCGGGATCCTGCGCGACATCGTCGCGATGGGCGCACGGCCGATCGCGCTCCTCGACGGGCTGCGCTTCGGCGCGCCCGACTGGCATTTCAAGCGCGCTGTCGCCGGGATCGGGCACTACGGCAACTGCGTCGGGGTCCCGACCGTCGGCGGCGAGTGCGCGTTCGACGAGGCATACGCGCAGAACCCGCTGGTGAACGCCATGTGCGTCGGCCTCTTGCCGACCGAGCACGTCCTCTCGGCACGCGCGCAAGGGGTCGGCAACCTCCTCGTCTTGTACGGCGCGTTCACGGGCCGCGACGGGATCGGCGGCGCGTCGGTGCTCGCCTCGCAGGATCTCGAGGGCTCGGACGAGAAGCGACCGTCGGTCCAGATCGGGGATCCGTTCCGCGGCAAGGCGCTGATCGAAGTCTCGCTCGACCTGGTCGAGCGCGGGCTCGTCGTGTCGCTGCAGGACTGCGGGGCCGCCGGCCTCGCCTCGTCGCTCTCCGAGATGGCGCGGGACGGCATGGGCGTCGACGTGCACCTCGACCGCGTGCCGCTGCGCGAAGCCGGCCTGGAACCGTGGGAGATCATGATCTCCGAGTCGCAGGAGCGGATGGTGGCCGTGGTCGAGCCTGCGCACTTCGACGACGTGCGCTCCGCGTGCGAGCGCTGGGAGCTTCCCTGCACCGTGATCGGTGAAGTGACGGATCACGGCGAGCTGCGCTCGTTCTTCGACGACGAGATCGTCGGCTCGATTCCGGCCGAGTTGCTGACGGACGAGTGCCCACGCTACGAGGTAGAGCAGCGCGCGCATCCGGTCGCGCGCACGCCCGTGGCCGAGGTCAACAACGAGTCGAAGGCCTGGGTGGCCGAGCAGTTCGACCAGCTCGTCGGCTCGCGCACCGTGCGCCGGCCGGGGCTCGATGCCGCGGTGCTGCGCGTGGATGCGACGCGTGGCATCGCCGTGTCGCTGGACGGGCCGCCGCTCGGGTGCCGCGACCCGCGCGAGGCGGGCTTCGCTGCGGTGCTGGAGGCGGCGATGAACGTGGCGTGCGCGGGTGGTGAGCCACTCGCGCTCACCGACTGCCTGAACTTCGGCAACCCCGAGAAGCCGGAGATCGGCTGGGAGCTCGCTCAGGCGATCGAGGGCATCGCGCTCGCGGCCGACTCGCTCGGCATTCCCGTCGTCTCGGGGAACGTGTCGCTCTACAACGAGACCGGCGGCGCGCCGATCCCACCGACGCCGGTCGTCGGGTGCGTCGGGCTCGTCCGCGACGTGACGCAGATCCCCGACCGCTGGCAGCGCGGCGATCGGGTGCTCCTCCTGCGCGGATCCGGCCACGGGCTCGTCAGCTTCGTCTGGCGTCATGCGAACCTCTTCACGCTCGCGCACGACGTGTCCGACGGAGGCCTGTCCCTGGCTCTGAACGAAGCAGCAGACTGGTCGGGAGCCGACCTTGTGTCGACTCAACACAAGGTCGAGGGTCCCGGCGTCATCGTGGCGACCGCCCCCGGAGCGGACGTGCCGTGGGACGACATCGTCGAGCTGGGAGTCGTCGCCTAGATGTGTGGCGTCTTCGGAGTGCGCGCACCTGAGCGCGACGTCGCGCGCCTCTCGTACTTCGGGCTCTACGCGCTGCAGCACCGCGGGCAGGAGTCGGCCGGGATCGCCGTGTGCGAAGACGGGCGGCTGACGGCACTCCGCGACCTCGGCCTCGTACCGCAAGTGTTCGACGAGCGGAGCCTCTCGGGGCTGCAGGGACAGCTCGCAATCGGGCACACGCGCTATTCGACGACCGGCGGGAACGCGTGGGCGAACGCGCAGCCGCTGCTCCACCACGGCCGCGTACGCACGGTCGCCCTCGGCCACAACGGCAACCTCGTGAACGCGGCGGCGCTGCGCGACGAGATCGGGAAGCCGCTCGCGTCCAGCGCCGACTCCGAAGTGATTGCGGCGCTGATCGCCGACGACGACGCCCCGCTCGAGGAAGCGGTGGCCAACGCGATGAACCGCCTCGAAGGCGCCGCAAGCGTAGTGGGGCTCGCCGACGACACGCTGTTCGCCTTCCGGGACGCACACGGCTTCCGGCCTCTCGTGCTCGGTCAGATCGGGGACGACCCGGTCGTCGCATCGGAGACCTGCGCGCTCGACCTCGTCGGCGCCAAGCTCATCCGCGAGCTCGAGCCGGGCGAGCTCGTGCTCGCCGATCGAGAGGGCGTCCGCACAGTGCAGGTGCTCGACCAGGCAGGCGAAGGGGCCCTGTGCATCTTCGAGTTCTTCTACCTCGCACGTCCCGACACGCGGCTCCAAGGCGTGGAGGTGCACGGAGCGCGGGTGCGCATGGGCGAGCGGCTCGCCGCGGAAGCGCCCGTCGACGCAGACCTCGTGCTGCCGATCCCCGACTCGGGTACGCCGGCGGCAATCGGGTTCGCGCGCGCCGCGGGCATCCCGTTCAGCGAGGGCCTGATCAAGAACCGTTACGTCGGCCGCACGTTCATCCAGCCCGAGCAAAGCATGCGCGAGCAGGGAATCAAGATGAAGTTCAACCCGCTCGCCGAGGTCGAAGGGAAGCGGCTCGTCGTCGTCGACGACTCGATCGTGCGCGGCTCGACGACACGCCAGATCGTGCAGATGCTGTTCGACGCCGGCGCAGCCGAGGTGCACGTTCGCATCTCGTCGCCGCCCGTCGTGTCGCCGTGCTTCTACGGCATCGACCTCGCATCCGAGGACGAGATGATCGCCGCGCACTCGACCGTCGAGGAGATCCGCGAGACGATCGGCGCAACCTCGCTTGCCTACCTGTCGCTCGAAGGGCTCGAAGAATCGACGGCGCGACCCGCGGAAGGGCTCTGCCGCGCGTGCCTCACGCGCGAGTACCCGACGCGCGTCCCTGTGGACGCGGCGAAGCTCAGGTTCGAGACGGTTTGACCAGCTCGTCGGCGCGGCCGTAGCGCACGGCACGGCGAACCTGTCGGGGATCGAGTCCCTGCTCGAGCAGCCGCTGGCGCACCTCGCCCTCGTGCGCGAGCTTGAAGAACAGCCACACGAGGATGACCGCCGTGACGAGCGAGCCTTCGGCCATCATCACGACGCCGCCGAGGTTCAGGTCGTGCACCGGCGTGATCCCCCACTCTGGCGGATGTCGATAGACGGTGTAGAACGCCGTCGACGACCAGATGAAGATGTTGCCGAGGATCGTCTCGAGCAGCCGCACAGCGGCGATGTAGCCGAACTTCATGCCGGTGCCGAACCACACCGGCGCCGGCAGCGTCTCGAGGACCGGCTCCCACATCAAGCAGCCCGCGGTGAAGAAACAGAAGTGCTCGAACGCGTGGATCGAGTCGTGATGCAGAGCAGCGTCGTAGAAGTACGGAACGTGCCAGATGTAGAGGTCGAACGCCCAGAGCGGCAGCGCGACGAACGGATGGGCGAGGACACGCAGGCGCTCGACGACGTGGAACCGCAGCACCGGACGGAGCACCTGACCCGTGAGTCCGAGCACGAAGCAGAGCGGCGCAAGGTCGCCGAGGATCACGTGCTGCGTCATGTGGAGGAAGAAGAAGTTCTCCTCACCGAGCGCATCGATCGGCGAGTTGAGCGCCAGAACGACCAGGACGATCCCCGCCCAGAACGCGATCCGACGCCAGCCCGGCACCGGGCGGCCCTGCGCGGCAAGCGTCCTGCAGCGTGCGAAATACAGCAGCGCCGCGACGACCGTAGGGACGACCTGGAGGGGCTCGAGCGTCCAGGGCGAGAGAAGCGACGGGGAATCCACGTCAGTTGGAAGACTAGTGACCGTACCGTGCATCTCTTCCACTACCACCTCGTCACCTCGGAACTGCGCGACGTCGAGGCCCGCTACGTCGGGCGGCTCGGCTTCGATCTCGTCGCGCGGTACGGGCGGATCGGCGACGAGCACGTGTCCGTCGAGCCCGGCGTCTCGTGGGAGAAACTCGAACAGGACGGCTTCAAGCTGCGACTCTCCGAGCTCGAGCGCGGCGCGGTGAACGTGGTCGTACAGCCGGGCCACTGGCGTGTCCCCCGCGTCGACCACATCGGGATCGCCCTCGACGAGGACGACTTCCAGTCGGTTCTTGGCCGCGCGACGCAGTGGAACCTGCGCGTCCAGGAGCACGGCGGACGACGGACGTTCGTCGCAACGAACGCCGGCTATCGACTCGAGGTGCACCCCCCGCGCGAGTGGATCGACGAGCTCCTCGAGAACCAGGACGACCTCCAGCTCGCCGAGCTGCAGCTGCGCGCCGACGAGCCGGACGCCAAAGCGGGCGCGCTCGCCGATCTCCTCGGCCTCGAAGCGCACGACAACGCCGTGAACGTCGGCGGCGCTGTGGTGCGGTTCGTGGAGGGAGGCCCGGAGGGCCGACCCGAGCTGTACGGTGAGCGCTTCGCGTGACGGAGCAGAGCTACTTCGCCGCCGGGGTCTCGCTGGCAACCGCGGGGTCGGTCGTCGACCGCCTTCGCGCCGCGGTGGAGTCCACCGGCGCTCAGGGCTTCGGGGGGTTCGCGGGCCTGCATCCGCTCGGCGATGGCCGCTTTCTCGCGGCCTCCACAGACGGCGTCGGAACGAAGCTGATCCTCGCGCGGCAGCGCGGTCGCCTGCGCGACTGCGGCGCCGACCTCGCCGCGCATTGCATCAACGACGTCGCGACATGCGGCGCCGAGCCGCTGATGCTCCTCGACTACGTCGCGGCCAACACGATCGAGCTGGACGAGGTGGCAGAGCTTGTCGAGGGTGCCGCGGCGGTGTGCCGCGAGGCGGGCGTCGCGCTCGTCGGCGGTGAGACGGCCGAGCTGGCGGGCATCTACGCCGAGGGCGAGCTCGACTTCGCCGGCACGTGCGTCGGGATCGTCGACGAGCCGCTGACCGGCGCAAACGTCGAGGCGGGTGACGTCGTGGTCGGATTCCCGTCGGCGGGCGTGCATGCGAACGGCTTCACGCTCGTCCGGCGCATTCTCGAAGAAGAGGACTACGACGGCGATGACCTGCTCGCCCCCACGCGCCTCTACCTCGACGTCGCGCTCCGCCTGCGCGGCCGCGCGAAGGCGTTCGCCCACGTGACCGGGGGCGGGATTCTCGGCAACCTCGAGCGCGTCCTCCCGCCCGGCCGGAGCGCCGAGCTCGACTGGGAGGCGTGGGAGCGGGCGCCCGTCTTCCACTGGCTCGCGCGGCACGTGGACGAGGACGAGCTCCGGCGCGTGTTCAACCTCGGAATCGGCTGGTGCGCAATTGTCGCCGAACCGGACCATGATGAGACGGTGATCGGGACGATTACGTGATCGGTGTGCTCGTCAGCGGCACCGGGACGAACCTGCAGGCGTTGATCGACGCCGGGCTGCCGATCAGCGCGGTGGCCGCGAACCGCAAGGGTGCGTACGCGCTCGCCCGCGCGCGCGAAGCGGGGATCGCGACCGCGACCTTCAGCCTCGACTGTCACGAGAGCCGCGAGGAGCGCGATCTCGTGATGGCGACGTGGCTCGAGGAGCACGACGTCGAGCTCGTCGTGCTCGCGGGTTACATGCATCTTCTGACCGAGCCGTTCCTGCGCCGGTTCCCCGAGCGCATTGTCAACGTCCATCCATCGCTCCTCCCGGCGTTCCCGGGCGCGCACGCGATCCGTGACGCGATGGCCGCGGGCGCCGATCCCACCGGAGTCACGGTGCACTTCGTCGATGACGGTCTCGACACCGGCCCGGTGCTCGCGCAAGAGCCCGTGCCGCTCGAGCCGCGCGCGACGCTCGAAGAGCGGATCCACGCGGTCGAGCACGAGCTCCTGCCGCGCGTCGTGAGGGAGCTATGCCCCGCGCGCTGATCTCCGTCTTCGAGAAGGAAGGCGTCGACCATCTCGCGCGCGGCCTCCATGAGCTCGGGTTCGAGCTCGTCTCGTCGGGCGGCACCGCGACGTTTCTCGCCGAGCACGGCCTGCCTGTCACGCAGGTCGAAGACGTCACAGGCGCGCCAGAGATGCTCGGCGGCCGGGTGAAGACGCTCCACCCGGCGATCCACGCCGGGATCCTCGCCGAGCGCGATCGCGAGGATCATGCGCAACAGCTCGCCGACCAGGGGATCGAGCCGTTCGACCTCGTGTGCGTGAATCTGTATCCGTTCGCGTCCTTTGCCTCCCGGATCGGTCCGACCGAGGAGGAGACGATCGAGATGATCGACGTCGGCGGCCCGTCGATGCTGCGCGCCGCAGCAAAGAACTTCGCGCACGTCGCCGTCGTCACCGACGGGCGGCAGTACGAGGTGGTGCTGCGCGAGCTGCGCGAGCACGGCGCGGTGTCGCTCGAGACCCGCCGCGCGCTCGCAGCCGAGGCGTTCGCCACGAGCGCGTCGTACGAGGCGGCGATCGCGACGTGGTTCGCGCGCGGCCAGCTTTTTCCCGAGCAGCTGACGCTGTCGTTCCGGAAGGTCTCCGATCTCCCTTACGGCGAGAACCCCCATCAGGCGGCGGCGCTGTACTGGGAGGTCGGCGCGCGCAAGCACCTGCTCTCGCGCGTCGAGCAGCTCGGTGGCAAGGAGCTTTCGTACAACAACCTCGCTGATCTCGAGGGCGCGAGGCGCATGGCGCGCGAGCTCACCGAGCCGGCCGTCGTGATCGTCAAGCACGGCAATCCGTGCGGCGTCGCGGTCGCGACGACGATCGAGGAAGCGTGGGAGCGCGCGCTGGCCGCCGACCCGGTGTCGGCGTACGGCTGCGTCGCGATCCTCAACCGCACCGTCACCGGGACGCTCGGCGAGCGGATCGCCGAGCACTTCGTCGAAGTGCTGTTCGCACCCGGGTACGCGCCCGACGCGCTCGAGGCGCTCGCGCGGAAGCAGGCGATGCGCATCCTGCAAGACGGCGAGCGCCGCAAGGACACACCGGGTGAGCGCGACTTCCGCCGTGTGCTCGGCGGGCTGCTCGTGCAGGACCGCGACGTCGACACGCAGGAGCGCGACGCGATGACCATCGCGTGCGGCGCGGTGGCCGACGCGGCCTGGGATGACGTGATGTTCGCCTGGCGCGTCTGCAAGCACGTCTCGTCGAATGCGGTCGTGATTGCCCGCGGCCTGCAGACGATCGGAATCGGCGCCGGCCAGATGAGCCGCGTCGACGCGGTGCGAATCGCCGTCGAGAAGGCGCGCGAGCTCGGCCATGACACCCGCGGAGCGGTGCTCGCGAGCGACGCGTTCATCCCGTTCGCCGACGGGGCGCAACTCGCTCTCGACGCGGGGATCACGACGATCGTGCAGCCGGGTGGATCGCGTCGCGATGCTGAGGTCCAGGCTGCGGTCGAAGCCGCAGGGGCGGCGATGGTTCTGACCGGCCGTCGCCACTTCCGTCACTAGCCGTAGACTCGGCGACATGACTTCACCGCACCCGGATCCCCTCCGCTGGAAGGCGCTCGCAGTCGTGTGCGCCGCATTCTTCATGACCGTGCTCGACGTCTCGATCGTGAACGTCGCCCTGCCGTCGATCGGAAAGGGTCTGCATTTCGCCCAGGACGACCTGCAGTGGGTGATCACGGCGTACGCGATCACGTTCGGCGGCTTCCTGATGCTTGGCGGCCGCGCTGCCGACCTGTTCGGGCGGCGCAAGGTCTTCGTCGTCGGCGTCGTCGTTTTCACGATCGCGTCGTTCTTCTGCGGGCTCGCGTGGTCCGAGGGCGTGCTGATCGCATCGCGCGCGGTCCAAGGCCTCGGCGCCGCAATCATCTCCCCGGCAGCGCTCGCGATCATCATGACGACGTTCCACGAGGGCGCCGAGCGGAACAAGGCGCTCGGGATCTGGGGCGCGATCGGCGGCGGCGGAGCAGCGGTCGGCGTGCTCGCGGGCGGCGTGCTGACGAAGTACCTCGGCTGGGAGTGGATCTTCTTCGTCAACGTCCCGGTCGGTGCAATCGCTCTGGCGCTGACTCCGCGGTTCGTGCGCGAGAGCCGCGCCGAGCGGGAGTCGTCCCCCGACGTTCTCGGAGCGATCGCCGTCACGGGAGGTCTCGCTCTGCTCGTCTATGCAGTCTCGACGGCGCCGACACACCACTGGGGCAGCGCGAAGACGCTGCTCCTGCTGGTCGGCGCCGTAGCGCTGCTGGTGGCGTTCCTCGTCATCGAGGCGCGCGCGAAGGACCCGCTGATGCCGTTCCACATCTTCCGAATCCGCACGGTTTCCGGCGCCAACATCTCGGCGCTCCTGCTTGGTGCATCGCTGTTCGCGAACTTCTTCCTGTTGACGCTCTACGTCCAGGAAGTGCTCGGCTGGTCGGCGCTCAAGACCGGGCTCACCTTCATCGCCACCGCGGGGTCGGCGGTTGTCTGGGCCGGCGTTGCGCAGGCACTCGTGACCCGGTTCGGCGCGAAGCCGATCATGATCATCGGGTTCATCGGGATGCTCGTCGGCATGCTGTGGTACACCCAGATCCCCGTGGACGGGTCGTACTGGGGCGACCTGCTGCCGGGCTACCTGATCATCGGCTTCGCAATCCCGTTCGCGTTCATCCCGGTGTCGATCGCCGCGCTCGCGGGGATCGAGCACCACGAGGCCGGCCTGGCGTCGGGCATCTTCAACACCGCCCAGCAGATCGGCGGGGCGATCGGCGTTGCCATGGTCTCCTCGGTGTCGATCAGCCGCTTCGACCATCTGACGAAGCTTCACGGCCCGTCGTTCTTCCCGCAGGCGTTCACCTCGGGCACGCGCTGGGGCTTCTGGGCGTGTGTCGCCGTCTCGGTCGTCGGCCTCCTCGCGGTGCTGGCGCTCGTCAGCAGCGAGGAACTGGCACACGTGGACGAAGAGGCGACGGTGCTCACGTAGGGCACCGGACCGATGGCGCGCGAGTACCCAACCGTCCTCGATCTCGTCGGGGACACGCCGATCGTGCGGCTGCCGCGGATCTCGCAGGACGTCCCGGCGACCCTGCTCGCAAAGCTCGAGTACATGAACCCCGGCGGCTCGAACAAGGACCGCATCGGCCTCGCGATGATCGAGGCGGCCGAGCGCGACGGGAAGCTCAAGCCGGGCGGCACGATCGTCGAGCCGACCTCGGGCAACACCGGCGTCGGCCTCGCGATCGCGGCGGCACAGAAGGGCTACCGCTGCATCTTCGTGATGCCCGACAAGATGAGCCAGGAGAAGATCTCGATGCTCCGCGGCTACGGCGCCGAGGTCGTGATCACCCCGACCGCGGTCGATCACGACTCACCCGAGTCGTACTACTCCGTCTCGTCGCGCCTCGCGGAGGAGATCCCGGGCGGCTTCAAGCCGGACCAGTACTCGAACATGTCGAACCCCGAGGCGCATTACCTGACGACCGGGCCGGAGATCCTCGAGCAGACGGGCGGCGAGCTCGACGCGCTCGTCATCTCGGTTGGGACCGGCGGCACGATCAGCGGTGTCGGCCGCTACTTCAAGGAGCACGCACCGCACGTGAAGATCGTCGGCGTCGATCCCGAAGGGTCTGTGTACACCGCGAAGAGCGAGGCAGACTTGCACCCCTACCTCGTCGAGGGAATCGGCAAGGACACGTGGCCGGAGACGATGGATCCGAAGGTCGTCGACGAGTGGGTCCGCGTCTCGGACCGCGACTCGTTCCTCGCTGCGCGGCGGATGGCGCGCGAGGAGGGTCTGTTGGTCGGCGGCTCGGCGGGCTCGACGATCGCGGGCGCGCTTATGTACGGCGCGACGTGCGAGCCGGACGCGCAAGTCCTGACGATCCTGCCCGACTCGGGTCGGTCGTACCTCTCGAAGTTCCTCGACGACAACTGGATGATCGAGCACGGTTTCCTCGAGCGGGGAACGCCGGTGCCGCGCGTCCGCGACCTGCTGCGCGTGAAGACCGACGAGACGCCGGCGTTCGTGACCGTGTCGTCCCACCAGAAGGTCGCCGAGGCGATCTCGGTGATGGAGCGCTATTCGATCTCGCAGCTACCGGTGGTCCGCGACGGCGACGTGTCGACGCTCGCGGACGTGATCGGCTCGCTGCAGGATCGTGCGCTACTCGACCTCGTGTTCAAGAACAGCGACGCACTGCATGAGGACGTCGCGGTCGCGATGCAGGGTCCGCTGAGCGCGGTTGACGCCGACGCGTCGGTGGACGAGATCGTGACCGCCCTGACGGGCGGCACGAACGCCGTCGTCGTCGCAGACGGCGGCCGCCCGATCGGCGTCGTCACGCGCAGCGACCTGCTGGATTACCTCGCGCACCTGCGGTAGCGAAGAGCCGGCGGTGCCAGCCACCGCCACAGCTCTGCCACGGGATCGCGACGGAAGTGCGATTTCCCCTGCTCACGCGCATCGGCGGCCGGGACACGTCTGGTGCCAGGCACCGTCGTGAAACCACCACGTCCGGGTTACAGGAACGTCGCGGCGTGCTCCGCGAGATACATGTCCGCAGGATCGCCGCCGACCGCATGGTGGCAGCGCGCTGCGTACGCCAGCAGATAGACGCAGGCGGCGCCCGCGGCCCGGCGCTCCGCCTTGTTGAACGGGGCTCCACGGACGTCCGCGTAGTCGGACAGAAACGCGATCGACTCGTCGGGCGTCGGCCAACGCGCAACGGGCTGGTCGAGCTCCTCGGTGTACGTGAAGGACGCAGCGGCCTGACCCGCGACGACCGGCTCGAGCTCGGTCGTGACGCTGTCCCAGTCGTAGACCGCCGTCGCACGGAGTTCCGGATCGAATCGAACGTGTTTCGCCGCCCAGTCGAGATGGCCCACGACCTCCAGGCCGAGGCGCGGCACGCCGGCTGCGCGAGCGCCGACCTCGTCGATCCATTCTGCCCCGTCCGTAGTCGCGGCGAAGTCGAACAGCGCGTTGTGCGGCTTCGGCCAGAGCGCTCCTTCCTCTCGAAGAGATGCTCGCCGCGGTTTCACGCCGCTCGCGGACGCGACTTCCACGAGCCTCCGGAGCACCGTGGCCATTGTGCGGCGAACCCGCTCGTCGTGCGCGTCGAGGAACGCGCCGTCTTCGACCCACTCCTCGACGGTGAATGCCCGCCCCGCACGAATCGGCCTGGGCGCAGGGAAGCCGTCTCGCCGCAGCGCCGCCTGGACGCGCTGGACGGCACGGAAATACTCGCGGTCGTCGAACAAGCGATGCAGCTTGAGGGCGATCTGCGAGCCGTCCTCGAGACGGACACCGAAGGTCGCGCCCACACTGCACCCGAAATGGAAGATCTCCTCCGTTGTGGGCTCGAGCTCCCGCACCCGAGCCCGGATCTCCTCCGCATCCAGCGTCCCCAGAACATCCAGGACGACAGCCGACGCCGGATACGTTGATAGGAACGTGTCGACCGCGTCCACCACCGCCACCCTCGCACAGATCCGTCGCACGATCGTTGGGGCGCAAGGGTTCGCCGGCCGCTACCGGCGCGCTACCCAGACCGACGTCGAAGCAGGCATCCGCCGGCTGTCTGCGGTGCAGCTCGACTCGATCTCGACCGTCGACCGCGCCCACCGCCTGACGCTCTCGTCCCGCATCGGTGCGTTCGACCCGGAGCACGTGCCTCAGCTTCTCCACACCGGCCGGATCTTCGAGTACTGGGCGCACGAGGCGTCGCTGCTCCCGGTCGAGTTGTGGCCGCATTTCCGTACCGTGATGGAAGGTCGCGGCCACTGGGGCCACCACGACCGCGCGTTCCGCGACCACCCCGAGCTTTTCGAACCTGTGCTCGAGCGCATCCGTACAGAGGGGCCGCTCGGGTCGCGCGACTTCGAAGGCAACGCGGGCGGTGGCATGTGGAACTGGAAGCCGGCCAAGATGGTTCTGGAGGCGCTGTGGGACAGCGGACAGCTCGTGATTGCCGGACGACGCAACTTCCAGCGGCTCTACGACCTCACCGAGCGCATCATCCCCAAGCGCCTCCTCGAGGCGCCGACACCCCCGGAGAACGAGACGCTCCGCACGTTCGCGCTGCTCGCGGTCCGGGCACGCGGCGCGCTGACCGAGGCCGCGATCCGCGAGCACTGGCGCCTGAAGGGCGGCAAGGCGCGGCTGCACCACCACCTGCTCGCGCTCGTCGACGAAGGGCAGCTGCGTGAAGTCCACGTCGACGACGGCGGCGCGCCGTTCTACGCAAACGCCGACCATGAGCTCGACGGTGCGGCGGCGCCGCCCGTCCTCGTCTCGCCGTTCGACAACATCGTGTGGGACCGGCCGCTGCTCGAACGGGTTTTCAACTTCCGGCATGTGATCGAGGTGTACAAGCGCGAGCACGAGCGCACGTACGGCTACTACGTCCTTCCCTTGCTCGTCGGCGACCGCTTCGTCGGCCGCGCCGATCTGAAGTCGGACAGGGCCGAGGGCATCCTCCACGTGAAGCGGTTCACACCCGAGCCGCGCGCGCGTGGCAATCTCCAGGACAAGTTGGAACGCGCCGCACACCGTCTCGCGCGCACCATCGGCCTGGAGCGCGCCGCGCTTGCGTGAGGTCGGCGTCGCCGAGGCACGGCGCATCGCCGTGCACGCACAGCTGCTCGACGGAACCGCGACCGACGTCCTCTCCACGGTCCGCCGGCTCGGCTTCCTGCAGCTCGACCCGATCTCGACCGTCGCACCGCCGCAGCACCTCATGCTCTGGAGCCGCCTCGGCGACCGCTACGACCCAGCCGAGCTCGACCGGCTCCTCTGGGACGAGCGGAAGCTCGTCGAGTGGGACGCCTACCTGTATCCGATCGAGGACCTGCCGATCTTGAAGGCGCGCATGCGGCGGAAGGACGGGATGTGGGAGCGGCGCCTCGACAAGTACCTCAAGGAGAACAGCTCCTACCGCCGGTACATCCTGCGCGAACTCGAGCAGCGCGGCCCACTGCTCTCACGCGAGATCGAGGATCACCCGCCGGCGAAACGCGAAGCGCATCGGTGGTGGGGTGCCCGGAAGATGGGACTGATGCTCGAAGTGATGAGTGCCCGCGGCCAGGTCGCCGTCGTCGGCCGGCGCGGCAAGCAGCGGGTCTGGGATCTCGCCGACCGTTGGTTTCCGGAATGCGAGACGCTTACGTGGGCGGAGGCGGAGCGCCGGCGCAAGGAGAAACGGTTCCGCGCGCAAGGCGTGCGGTACGAGAAAGGGAAGTGGCTCGCACACCCAGACGCCGACGACAGCGCGGTTCCGAGCGCGCGGACGACCTTCCTCTCCCCGTTCGACCAGCTCATCCACGACCGCAACCGCGCGCACAAGCTCTGGAACTTCTTCTACCGCCTCGAGATGTACGTGCCGAAGACGAAGCGCGAGTACGGCTACTACGTCCTCCCCATCCTGAAGGGCGATCGCGTCCTCGGGCGCATCGAGCCGGTGCACGACCGGAAGGCCGGAAAGCTCGAAGTGCGAGGCACGTGGTGGGAGGACAAGCCGGTCGCGATCGACCGGCCGCTGAAGAGCCTCGCGCGCTGGCTCCACGCGAGCCTCTAACCTGCGCCCATGGACTTCGAGACGCGCGCCATCCATGCCGGCCAGGAGCCGGATCCCGCGACCGGTGCGATCATCACGCCGATCTACCAGACCTCCACCTACGTGCAGGACGCGGTCGGGGTCAACAAGGGATACGACTATGCGCGCGTCGGCAACCCGACGCGCACTGCGCTGCAAGTCGCGCTCGCGAGCCTCGAGAACGCGCAGCACGGAGTCGCGTTTAGCTCGGGACTCGGCGCGACGACGACGCTGATGCATCTGGTCGATCCCGGACAGCGCGTCGTGCTGATCGCCGATGTCTACGGCGGCGTCTACCGGATGACGTCACAGGTGTACGAGCCGAAGGGGTACCGCTTCACCTACGTGCCCGCGACCGAGTTCGACGACAACCTTCCCGCACACCTGGGTGAGGACGTGAAGCTCGTCTGGGTCGAGACTCCGTCGAACCCGCTGCTCAACGTCGTCGACATCCGCAAGGCCGCAGCCGCCGCACACGCGGTCGGCGCGCTGCTCGTCGTCGACAACACATTCGCGACGCCGTATCTGCAGCAGCCGCTCGAGCTCGGCGCCGACCTTGTCGTGCATTCGACGACGAAGTACCTCGGCGGCCACAGCGACGTGATCGGCGGTTTCGTCGCGACGAACGACGACGCACTCGCGGAGCGCCTCTACTTCCTCCAGAAGTCGCTCGGCGCCGTGCCGGGGCCGTTCGACGCGTGGCTCGTCCTGCGCGGCCTGAAGACGCTCGCGGTACGCATGCGCGCGCATTCCGAGAACGCCCGGCGCGTCGCCGAGTTCCTGGAAGGACATGACGCGGTCGAGCGCGTTCTCTGGCCGGGCCTCGAGTCGCATCCGGGACACACGGTCGCGCGCGCCCAGATGCGCGACTTCGGCGGGATGGTGTCATTCACCGTCGAGACGGAGCAGGAGGCGGTCGAGCTGGTCGCCCGTACCAAGATCTTCCAGCTCGCCGAGTCACTCGGCGGTGTCGAGAGCCTGATCGAGCACCCCGCGCGGATGACGCACGCGTCGACCGCAGGCGCGCCGTTCGCGCCGCCGGGGAACCTCGTCCGCCTGTCCGTCGGGATCGAGTCGGCAGACGACCTCGTCGCCGACCTCGAAGCTGCACTGGTCAGGCGAGCCGCGATCGCGTAGCCGGCACCGCCGGCGCATCCCGCCACGGCAGCAGCCCGAAGCGCGCGAGCGCGCGTGGCAGCCGCCGGTCGGACTGCATCTCGGCGGTGTGCCTCCAGTCGCCGTGGAAGTCCCACAGCCGTTCGTGTTCGTCGTCGCGGTCGATCGCGATCGCAAGGTCGTTCGTCTCGAGGCGCTGGTCGCGGATGATGCGGTCGGCCGAGCTCCAGAAGAGCTGCAGCGGGACGCCCGACCGCGCGATCGCATCCTCATAGTGGTCGGGGCTCCGCACCGCGTACGCGCGCGGCATCTCTGCGGGAGTCCCGCCGATCTCGCGGCGCGCGAGCGCCTGCAGGTGCAGGCCGCCTGGTAGCGCGGCGAAGTCGCGGTACCGGCGCGCCATGTCAGTCGCCGGGTCGAATGCCGCCGCCCCTGCGAGCAGACGCGGGTAGCGCGCGACGAGCAGCAGCGTCTCCTGCCCGCCCATCGAGCCGCCGAATGCGTAGATCCGGTGCCGTTCGACGTTGACACCCCACGCCTGTGCGATCGCAGGCATGCGCGCGAGATCCGCGATCTGGCCGGGCGCTCCCCACGAGTACCAGTGCAGCCGCCGTCCTTCGCCGGCCGGGTCGATCAGCGCGAAATCGCCCTCCCCCGGGAGGTCGCCCCAGAAGAGTGCGTTGTCGGTCTCGTCGACGCCCCGACCATGGGGCGAGATGACCAGCGGGACCGGTTGGCCGTGGTAGCCGGCCGGGAGAAACAGCCACGCGGGCCTGACCACGCCGTCGTGGGCCCGGTAGTGGATGAGGCGGATCTCCGTGTTCGGGATAGCGGTGACCGGCCGCTCCGCGCCGCTCGCTGCGGTCGCGAGGATCAGGGCCGCCGCAAAGACAAGCACGATCCTCATCGGCGCTAACGGTAGGTCCGCCACTGCGAAGATGGGGTTATGAGTTGTTTGGAACTCATCGACCTGCACTTCGGCACTGCGCCGCAGGCGATCGGCGTCTACCTCGTCGACACCGAGGACGGGCCGGCGATTTTCGACTGCGGGCCTGCCTCGACGCTGGACACGCTCGAAGCCGGCCTCGCAGGGCACGGTCTCGCCCTGACAGACGTCAAGCACCTGCTGCTCTCGCACATCCACCTCGACCATGCAGGCGCGGCCGGGTCGCTCGTCCGCCGGTCGCCGGGGCTGACGGTCTGGGTGAGCCTGATCGGGCGAGCGCACTTGATCGACCCGTCGCGGCTCGAGCGGTCGGCCCGGCGGCTGTACGGCGAGATGTTCGATCCGCTGTGGGGCGAGCTCGCGCCGGTGCCGGAGGAGAATGTGCGCGTCGCCGACGGCGACGTCCTTGGCTGGGATGCGTTCCCGACGCCCGGGCACGCGTCGCATCACGTCTCGTATCTGCGAGACGGGACGCTGCTCGCAGGCGACGCAGCCGGAGTCCGAATGCCGGACGCGGCGTACGTCCTGCCGGTGTGCCCTCCGCCGGACATCACGGTCGAGGGCTGGCACGAGACGATCGAAGAGATTCGCCGCCGTGAGCCCGAGCGGCTCGCACTCATCCACTTCGGCGTGCATGACGATGTCGCCACTCACCTCGACCGGCTCGAGTCGGAGCTCGACCGCTGGGCGGCGCGCGTCCGGGACGGCATGAGCCAGGAGGACTTCGTCGCGACCGCGCGGGCCGATCTCGGCGAGCGCGCAGACGTGTACGACCGTGTCGCGCCGCTCTGGCAGTCGTACCTCGGCATGCAGCGGTACTGGGAAACCCAGAAAGCGTGAGTCGGCTCGGCCCGCTCCGCGAACGGGAGTACGCGCTCCTGTTCACGGGCCGGGCCGTTTCGCAGCTGGGCAGCGCGATGGCGCCCGTCGCGCTCGCGTTCGCGATCCTGGACCTCACCGGCTCGACGACCGACCTCGGCATCGTGCTCGCCATTCGGCAGGTCGCCGTCGTCATCCTCGTGCTCTACGGCGGCGTCTGGGCCGACCGTCTGCCGCGTCATCTGGTGATGGTGTGGTCGAACCTCGTGAGCGGGCTCAGCCAGGGCATCGTCGCGGTGCTCCTGCTCTCACACCACGCCACCATCCCGCTGCTGGCCGTGTTCGCCGCGGCGAACGGAGCGTCGTCGGCGTTCTTCTTCCCCGCGAGCTACGGGATCGTCCCGCAGACCGTCCCGGCGTCCCTGCTCCAGCAGGCAAACGTGATGCTCCGGCTGGCGCGAACCGTGACGAGCACCGGCGGCGCGGCCCTCGGCGGCGTCGTGGTCGCAGCTTCGAGCCCGGGTTGGGGAATCGCCGCCGACGCGATCAGCTACGGCATCGCCGCGACGGCGCTCGCGGCGATGCGCGTCGCGCCGCTCGAGCGCAGCGAGGCGACCACCGTGTTCCACGACCTCCGGGTCGGCTGGCGGGACTTCTGGAGCCGTCCGTGGCTGTGGGCGATCGTGATCCAGTTCGGCATCGTCAACGCGGCGTACACGGGGACGCTGCTCGTGCTCGGGCCCGCCGTCGCGAAGCGGCATTTCGGCGGAGCTGTCGGGTGGGCGGCGGTGCTCGTCGCGATCGAAGCGGGCGTGATCGTGAGCGGCCTCGTCCTGCTGCGTTGGAAGCCGCGCCGGATGCTGCGCACGGCGACGTTCGGGGCGTTCGGCCTCGCGCTGCCGCTGATCGCACTTGCGCGGCCCGAGCCCCTCGTGATCGTCGTGATCGCGGCGTTCGCGTCGGGCTACCTCACCGAGATCTTCGGCGTGCTCTGGGACACGACGTACCAGCAGGAGATCCCGCAGGACAAGCTCTCGCGCCTCTCCGCCTACGACGCGATCGGCTCGTGGGCTCTGATGCCGCTCGGCTTCGTCGTCGCGGGCCCGGTCGGCAGCGCCCTCGGCACGCGCACGACCTTCATCGGCGGCGCGGTCTTCGTGCTCGTCGCGACGGCACTGGTGCTGCTCAGCCGGGACGTCCGCACCCTCGAGCGGCGCGAGCAGCCGGCCTAGGAGACGCGCAGGATGTTCGCGCCCGACGTCTGGGCGAGCGCTGTCAGCACGATCTCGTCGACGTTCACGTTCGGTGGCCGTGTGAGCGCGAAGAGGATCGAGTCGGCGACGTCCTCCGGATGGATCGGGCCGCCCATCGCGACGTTCGAGTAGACGGCGCGTGCCTTCTCCTCGTCGCCGCCGAAGCGGACGCGCGAGAAGTCGGTCTCGACGAGTCCTGGTGCGACGTTGGTGATCCGGACCGGCTTGCCCTGCAGGTCGTCGCGCAGCGCGCGGGTGTACCCGTGCACGGCGAACTTCGACGCGACGTACGACGAGCCGTTCGCGTACGACCAGATCCCCGCGACCGAGCCGAGGTTGACGACGTGGCCCGCGCCCGAGTCGACGAGATGCTGCACGCAGAGCCGCGTCATCCGCATCAGGCCGAGCACGTTGGTGAGGATCACCTCGTGCTCGTCCGCGTCCCGAGACTCCCACACCGGGTCGCGGCCGCGGGCAAGGCCAGCATTGTTGACCAGGATGTCGAGCCCGCCCAGCTGGGCGATCGCGCCGTCGACGAAGCGGCGGCAGCTCTCCTCGTCGGTTACGTCCAGCGACCCGTCGCGCCGTGACCCGGAGACGACCGTCGCCCCGGCGTCCGCCAGCGCCTTCGCAGTCGCAGCGCCGATTCCGCTCGACGCGCCGGTGACGATCGCCCGTTTCCCCTCCAGCCCTGCCATGGGGCCACCTTAACGATGAATTCAACGAATTCGGCCGCCGCACGTCTAAGTTCCCGACGCATGCAGCCGTTTCCCCAGGGCCACGGGCGTAGCCTCCGTCTCGCGAGCGTCCTACTCGCGCTGCTCGTCCTGCTCGCGGTGGTCGCATTCGCGAGCCGCACGGGGTTCGGGCACGCCTCGAACGCGACGCCGACACCGGGTTACGTGAACTGGGCGACGAGTGTTGTCCTCGTCCTGTTCTTCGCGATGACGCCGGTGGCGATCTGGGCGTACCTGCGCCAGACCCGGGAGCGCCTCGAGACGGCCAAGCACCGTAGTTACCAGGCGCGCGTGATCCGCGGCCTCGCCTTCGTCTTCATCCTCATCCTCGTCTGGCCGATCCGCCTGTACCTCGTTCACCACGTCCATCTCAGCCAGGGCCTCCACAACCTCTTCTTCGGGAACCGCCGAGTCGCAGGCCACCACAAGCCGGGCTCGGGCGCGGACAGCTATTCACCGACCTTCCAGTGGCCGGTCCTCTGGGCGGCGCTCGCACTGCTCCTCGCGGCCGTCGCCGGGTGGATCTGGTGGCGGCGGACGCATCCGGCATTGCCGTTCCGGGCAACCACACCGACGATGGAGAGCGACGTCGCCGAGTCGATCGACGATGCGATCGACGACCTCGAGTCCGAGCCTGACGCGCGCCTCGCCGTGATCGCCGCCTACGCACGGATGGAGCGCGTGTTCGGCCGGCACGGTCTTCGCCGCCAGGCGAGCGAGACCGCGACCGAGTACCTGCGGCGCATCCTGCTCGGCCTGACGACCCGCGTCGACGCGGTCGGGCGGCTGACCGGCCTGTTCGAGCAGGCGAAGTTCAGCGACCATCCGATCGACGGCCGCATGAAGCAGGACGCGATCGACGCGCTCCGGGTCATCCGCGACGATCTCCAGGTGGCCGAGGCATGAGACGGCACTGGCTCGACGTCGCGATCCTGTTGGTCCTCGCATCCGGCGCATGCCTCTACGTGTCGCTCCAGGTGCCGAGCGTGCGGAGCGTCACCATCCACAGCTATCTCCTGTTCCTCGGAGCGCTCCTGATGCTCGTCGTCGTCTCAGGCGTCACCGCCGCAGCGCCGAGGGCGCGCCGCTCCGACTTCGCCTCCGCACTCCGCGAGCGCCCCGAGCCGGCAGGCCGGGTGTCGCAGCTCGCGAAGGTGGAACGCGAGGTGACGCTCTCGATCGGCAACGCGTACGACCTGCATGCGCGGCTGCTGCCGCACCTACGCGAGATCGCGGCGGCCCGTCTCGAGCGCCGCGGCCAGCGTCCCGGCCCCGACACGCTCGGCCGCTGGTGGGATCTCCTTCGGCCCGACCGGCCCGAGCCGAAGGAACGCTTCGCCCCGGGCATCGCCGAAGCTGAGCTGCGCGAGCTCGTCACCGACCTGGAGCGCATCTGATGAACCTGTCCGAGGTAAGCCGGATCGCAAGCACGGTCGTCGACGAGGTCGAGAAGGCGGTCGTCGGAAAGCGCGACGCTCTCGAGCTGCTGCTGCTCGGGCTACTCGCCGACGGCCATGTGCTGCTCGAGGACTATCCGGGCCTCGCGAAGACGCTGATGGCGCGGTCGTTCGCGCAGGTCTGCTCGATGGACTTCTCGCGCATCCAGTTCACGCCCGACCTGATGCCTTCCGACGTGACGGGCTCGTCCGTCTACAACCAGCGCGACGCGGACTTCCAGTTCCGGCCGGGCCCGATCTTCGCCAACCTGCTGCTCGCGGACGAGATCAACCGCGCCCCACCGAAGACGCAGGCCGCCCTGCTCGAGGCGATGCAGGAGCGGCAGGTGACGACCGAGGGCGACACGCGCCGGCTCGGGCCGCCGTTCCTCGTCATGGCGACTCAGAACCCGATCGAGTACGAGGGGACGTACCCGCTCCCCGAGGCGCAGCTCGACCGGTTCCTGCTGCGCATGTCGGTCGGCTACCCCGAGCGCTCGGACGAGTGGCAGCTGCTCGCCGACCGCGCCGAGAGGCGCACCGACGAGGTGCAGCTGTCGCCGGTCGTCGACCGCGACACGTTGCTCGCGATGCAGCTCGCATGCGAGGACGTGTTCGTCTCCGAACCCGTCGGGCTCTACATGGTCGACGTCGTCGCGGCGACACGCAACGCACCCTCGATCCAGGTCGGGGCATCGCCGCGCGGGTCCCTCGCGCTACTGAAGCTCTCGCGCTGCCGAGCCGCACTGGACGGCCGCGACTACGTGACGCCCGACGACGTCAAGGCAATCGCTGTGCCGGCGCTCGCCCATCGCCTCACGCTGCGGCCCGAGCTCTGGGTGCAGCGGATCTCCGCCGAAGACGTGGTGCGGGAGCGCCTCGCGACCGTCGCCACACCGGTCGCCGAGGACCTCGCGCGAACGTGACGCGGCGGGCGTCGTCGAAGCTCGGCGGGTACGCAGCGCTCTCGGGGTTCGGGCTCGTCGCCGCGCTCGTACTCGGCCGTCCGGAGATCGTCGCGCTCACCGCGCCGTTCCTCCTCGCGGTCGGCGCCGGGCTCGCGTTGCGCGCATCCCCACGGTTCACCGCCGAGATCACCGCCGACGAGCGGGCCGTCGAGGGCGACGAGGTCGGCGTGCGAATCACCCTCGCCGCGTCGGCGACGGTCGATCGGCTCGACGTCTTCGTCCGGCTGCCGCCCGGCCTCGCGGTCGTGGACGGGGATCAGGCGCGGAGCCTGCGCCTCGCGCGTGGCGAACAGCGTGAGATCGAGCTGACACTGCGAGCCGAACGCTGGGGAGCGCATCGCCTCGGTCCGGTGTACCTGCGCGCACACGATCCGTTCGGGCTCTTCGTGGCCGAGGGAATGCTCTCCCGTACACCGGAGATCCGCGTCTATCCGCGGGAAGACACCATGCGGCGGATCCTGCAGCCGCGCGACACGCAGCTCTTCACCGGCAACGAGGTCGCGCGCCGCAAGGGCGAAGGGATCGAGTTCGCCGACATGCGGCCGTGGGCGCCCGGTGATCCGTTGAAGCGCGTCAACTGGCGCGCGACCGCGCGGCGCGGCGAGGTGTGGGTGAACGAGAGCCATCCGGAGCGGAACACCGACGTGATCCTGTTCGTCGACTCGTTCGCAGAGGCGCGCGGCCAGGATGCGAGCACGCTGGACCTCGCGGTGCGTGCAACCGCGGCACTCGCAGACGCGTACGTTGGCCGCCGCGACCGCATCGGGCTGATCTCATTCGGCGGCATCCTGCGCTGGCTCGAGCCCGGCCTGGGCATGGTGCAGCTCTACCGCGTCGTCGACGCGCTGCTCGACACGCAGATAGTCCTGTCCTACTACTGGACCGGCATCGACGTCATCCCAACGCGCACGCTGCCGCCGAATGCGCTCGTGATCGCGCTCTCCCCGCTGCTCGACGGCCGCTCCGTCGACGCGCTGCTCGACCTGCGCGCACGACGCTACGACCTGTGCGTGATCGACGTCTCCCCCGTGCCGTTCGCGCAGCGACCCGACTCAGGTGTGGACGCTGTCGCGTACGACATCTGGGTGCTGCGGCGCGATGCGCTTCGCCACCGGCTGCAGCGGTCGGGGATCGCGGTCGCCGAGTGGCGCGAAGGAGCTCCCTTGCAGGCAGCGATCGAGGAGGTGAGGGCATTCCGTCGCCACGCCCGGGTCGCACGCGTCTGATCACCGGCGGGCTCGCGCTCGTGACGCTCACAGGCGTGACCGCGTATGCCATCTCCGGCGGCGACACCGTCGCTTTCGCGGGCGCTGCGATCGCCGGAGTCGGCGCGGTCGCGCTCGTGGCCGGCATCGTCCTGCGACTTCCGTTCGCGATCCCCTGGGCCATGCTGCTGGCAGGCTCGGGGTATATCGTCGCGCGCGTGCACCACTCGGTCGCCGACGGGTGGGCGGCGGTCGTGGGTGCGGCTCTCCTCCTCGCCGCCGAGCTCGCAGCCTGGTCGATCGCGAGTGACGCGCAGATCCACGAGGAGAAGGCGGTTGCGCTCCGGCAGTCGCTGACGGTGGCGGCGCTCGTCGCCGGCGCGGCGCTCGTCAGCTTCCTGCTCGTGGGCGCGGCCGCGGTCTCGGCGACGGCAGGGCTCCTCCTGACCGGCCTCGGTGTTGCCGCAGCCGTCGGCGCGGTCGCCGTCATCCTCCGCCTCGTCAGATAGAAAGGCCCCGCCGGCTTTCACCGGCGGGGCCTCGATCGCTAGATCGCCCTGAGCTGGGCGACGACCGTCTCGGTGTGGCCGTTCGGGTCGTTCGCGGTCGCGGTGACCGTGTACGTGTGGTTCTTCACCGGCGTGAACGTCGCCGGGAAGGAGAGCGTCTGGTTCGCGCGCAGCGCCTCGGCCGGCTGTGCCACGGTGACGGGCTTCTTGCCGTCGAAGATCCGGTACGTGATCCCACACGTGGTTCCGGCGTTGTTGTAGAACGCAAGAACCGGGAAGTAGAGCGCCACGGTCGGCGCGCGGCCGGCCTTCACGTTGATCGTCGTCCCGTTGATCCCGCGCGCGACGGAGCCGAACGCCGAGTAGGACGGCTTTGCAGAGCCCGAGGACTGCAGCAGGCCGCTCTGCCACGGGTTGCCGGAGCTGTCACGGAACGTGAACCAGATGAACATCTGGACGTTCGGGTCCTTCTTCGCGATCCCGAGCGCCTGCTTCGCGTACGCAGCCTGGGTTGCGAGGCTCACGCCCTTCTTCTCGCCCGGCTTCGTCTCGTGGCCGTACTCGGTGATCCAGATCGGCACCGTCTTCTTGAACCACGTGTGCAGGTCCTTCTCGAACTTCGGCATCGTCGAAAGTGTCACGTTCGGGTACCGCACCTTCTCGGTCGGCTTCGCGCCGGGCGCAGTTGGATACGGATGGTGCGCCCACGCGTCGAACTTGAGGCCCTTCACCTTCGAGAGCAGCTTGGCGAAGTTGCCGGGCGACACCGTCTGGCTGCTGCCGGCGGACGGCTTGTCGCGTCCCTGTGCCGACGTCTCGCCGATCGCGACCTGCGCGGACGGGTTCGCGCCCTTGATGCCTGCGTACGCGGCTTTGTAGAGCTTCGCGTAGTTCGTCGGGCTGACGACTTTCTTGCCGACGTACTGGGGTGTCAGGAACTGCTGGAGGTTCGGCTCGTTCCACACCGACCACAAGCCGACGTAGCCCTTGCCCTGCAGGCCGTTGTACCGAGCCGCGAGCATCCGGGAGAACGCCTGCAGGTCGCCGACCTTCTTCGGCATGACGTTCGGCTTCTTGTTGCCGTTCGCCCACTTCGGAGTACCGGTGATGTTGATCATCACGCGCATCCCGAAGGAGCTCGAACGCTGCACGAGCTCATCGAGGTCGGCAAGCTTGTACGCGGGGTCGTCGCCGTTCGACGCATCGGCTGGACGCGTCGGCGCGAGCGTCGCCCAACTCGCAGTGGTGTGAATGATCGACGCGCCGTCTGCGGAAGCGCGTTGAAGATTGGTCATCCGGTCCGCAGACCAGCGGAACGTCGGATCGTCGAAGAATCCGATCGGCATGCGCGGTTGCGCGGACGCCGTAGCTGCTCCGATCATCAGAAAAACAGTGAGCGCGAGCAGCGCGAAGCGAGCGGCTCTCAGCACGATATGTGTACTCCTCCTCGAGTCGATCCCTGGGCGTCTCGACCGTAGCGAGGCGCTTTGAGCGGGGTGTTAAGAGCCGCTCTAGCTTCTCTTCCAGTCGCGGAATGCCTGCAACAAGGTGGTTTCAGCAGCTTGTGTCAGATCATTCGGCGTGAGAGTCCCCACAATGCGGATCGTCGTTCGCATCTGGTCCAGGTACTCGGTGCAATCGTCGCAGTCTGCGAGATGCGCTTCGAACGCGCGCAGGTCGCGCTCATCGAGCGCTCCCTCGAGGTATTCGGTGACGAGCTCGACGAGCTCCTGGCAGCTGAGGGCTTCGGTGTCGATCATGCGTGCTCCGGGTTCAAGTAGGTCTCCAATGCCTGCCGCACGCGCGCCCTCGCACGGTGCAGGAGGACACGTTGATTGACTTCGGACAGGTCGAGTGCGTTACGGACCTCCTCGCTCGACCAGCCCTCGACGTCGCGAAGCGAGATCACGGCGCGCTGGCTCCCCGGCAACGCTTCGATTGCCTGTTCGATCACCTCGCGCGTCTCGCCTGCGATCAGCCGATCCTCGGGAAGCGCGCGCGGCGGCGACCCCCACCCGCCCGGATGGTGCGGATGGTCGTCAGGGAGAAAGCGGTCTGGATCGACGGCAGCCTCCGGAACGCGCGCCGGATCGTGCAGCGCCGAGAACGGGATGCTCCGGCTCTCGCGCTGCGCGCGGGTCTTCGCTGTGTTCACGAGGATGCGGAACACCCACGTCTTGAGCGAGGATCTGCCCTCGAACCGATCAAGCGCGCCGAGCACGCGCAGCCACGTCTCCTGGACGACCTCCTCGGCGACGGCACGCGTCGGCGTGAAGATGCGGGCGACCCGCAGCAGACCCGCATGCCACTCGCGCACGACCGCGGCGTAGGCCTCCTCGTCGCCCGCCCTCAGCGCGGCGACGAGCTCGTCGTCGGTGAGTGTCACAGCGGCGAACGTACCACCCTCACACAGACAAACCAGCGGCGGCGGGGGCCCAAGGGGAGAGTATTGGGCACGCCCACCGCCGCGGTGACGCTGCTCGTAAGCCACAGACGTCCGTAACGGATTCGGCTCACGCGACCCTCACCCTTCTCGGTTTGCGAACCGATCAGGCGGACAAACCGAATGGGCGCTGACTCGTCTACAGAGAAGAGTCAGGGGTCACTGCGGCACAAGGGGGAGAGTGAATGAGCAGCGCGGAAGCGATGGTCGACGAGACCGTCGTGGCAGCATCAGGCATCGGCCGGGGCCGGAGGGCGACACGCTCCGCGGCGGTGCTCGCCGCGCTCGCGGTCACGCAGGTGACCTGGCTCGCAGCGATCATCTACGGCGCGGTCTGGCTGCTGACGTAGCAGCGCGATGGGCGGTGCAGGGCTCGAACCTGCGACCCCCTCCTTGTAAGGGAGGTGCTCTCCCAGCTGAGCTAACCGCCCGCGCGGCTACATGGTGTCAGACGATCGTGATGGTGAACGTGCGCGGCGTGCCTGTGTTCTGCCCGCCGTTGTCGGTGCCGCCGTTGTCGACGGGAGTCACCGTCACGGTCGCCGAGCCGAGTGCGAGCAGCTTCGGCGTGAACGTCAGCTTGCCGTCCGGACTGACCTGCGGCTGAACAGCGAACAGCGACGGGTTCGACACGCTCACCATGAACGTCACGGTCTGCGCCGACTCGTCGGACGGCCCGGGCGAGATCCCTCTCGCCCAGCCGTTGATGGTCTCCGCGCCGAGAAGCGACACGACGGTCTGGCTGGCACCCGGAATGAAGGTCGGCGCGTCGTTCAGCGCCGTCACGGCGATCGCGAAGCCCTGCGAGGCACTCGTGTCGTGGCCGCCGTTCAGGGTGCCGCCGTCGTCGACCGCGTAAACGGTGACGTGTGCCGTGCCGTTTGCGTCCGGGGCGGAGGCATAGGTCAGCGTGCCGTTCGGCGCCACCGCCGGCGCGGTCGAAAAGAGGCCTGGATTGTCGGTCGTCACGACGAACGTCACCGTCTGCGAGCTCTCCGACGACGGCCCGGGCGAGACGGCGGTCGCCCAGCCGGCCAGCGAATGGGATCCCGAGTCCTCGAGCACGTTCTGGCCGCCGCCCGCGGCGAAGCTCGGCGCGACGTTCACGTGCGGCGCGGGCGGCGCCGGTGTGGTCGTCGTCGTGGTGGTGGTCGTTGTCGTGGTCGTCGGAGGCGGTGTGGGCGGAGCCGGAGTCGTGGTCGTGGTGGGAGGAGGCGACGGCCGCGGAGCGGTCGTTGTCGTCGTCGTCGTTGTCGTCGTCGTCTTCGTCGGGGGCGGCGCGGTTGGACTCTCGGTCGTCGACGTCGTCGTCGTCTTGGGCGCCCGCGGATGGGAGATCGTCGTCTTCGTCCTCGTGACAACGCGATGCGCCGCAGCGTGTGTCGGCCCCGGGTGCAGCCGCGCCGCGGCGTGCCGTCTCTGCTTTCCCCGACGCGTGGGTATCTCGGCGAGCGGTGAGGGGTCGTGCGGCGCGAACACCGTCGGAACAGTCCGCACCGACGTCGCCACCACCGTCGCGCGATGCGGAACGACCGTCGGCTGCCCGGCGACGGCCGGAGTCGCGGTCGCCGCCGTCGCGAGAGCGGCGACACCTCCGATCGTCGCGCCGAGAGACGGCGCCAACGGCAGGCGGATCA
>DASXOW010000082.1:0-2368 GCA_036493955.1 Gaiellaceae bacterium | reverse complement strand
GATGATCGAGCTCTTCGCCCAAGCACCCGTCAGCGCGCGAGGCGGTACCCTGTAGCCGCTTCGCGGTGGCGGTAGCTCAGTTGGTAGAGCCCCGGGTTGTGGTCCCGGTGGTCGCGGGTTCGAGTCCCGTCCGCCACCCTCGTGAACGAACGGCGCGGGCCTTGGCGGCAGGCGATGTCTCGGTTTCGCCGCCGGCCCCTCGGGCTGGCCGCAGTCGGCGTGCTCGTGACGTTCGTCGTCGTAGGCTCGCTCGCCGGGGTCATCGCGCCGTATTACCCCGGCCAGGAGTTCGTCCAGCTCATCGGTCGTGCGCGCCCGCCGCTCACAGCGCACCACTTCCTCGGAACGGACGGACTCGGGCGGGACTTCCTCACCGAGCTGCTCTTCGGCATCCGCGAGACGATCCTGTCCGCGCTGATCTGTGCCGGCGGCGCGACGGTGATCGGCTCCGTCGTCGGCGCGTTCGCCGGGTACTACGGCGGACGGTTCGACGATCTCGTCACGTGGGCAACCGGCGTGGTGGTCGCCGTCCCGGCGATCGCCGTGCTGATCATCATCGCAATCTGGTCTCAGCTCCCCGTGAAGCCGCTCACCGACGGTCTTTGGCTGATGGCGCTCCTTTGGCCGGGCGTCGCGCGGGTCGTGCGCGCGACGGTGGCATCGCTTCGCACCCGCGAGTACGTCGAGGCAGCGCACGCCTCGGGCGCGTCCGACCTCCGCCTGATCTTTCGTCATCTGCTGCCGAACTCGAGCGGGCAGGTCATCGTCGCTGCGACGACGATCGTCGGCCAGTCGATCGCGATCATCGCGACAGTCGACTTTCTCGGCTATGGCTACAACCAGCCGGAACGGCCGACGCTCGGCGGCCTCATCGCCGACGCTGCGAATGCGGCTTCGACTGCGGGCACCCCGTCGATCGCGTCGGTCTGGTGGCTGTATGTCATCCCGGCCGCGTTGCTCGTGATCGTCCTTCTTGCGGTGGCGTTCGCCGGCGACGCCCTCGACGACGCGCTCAGTCCGACTACGACGTAGATACGCGCGGATCGAGCATGCCGACGAGAAGGTCGCCGGCCAAGGTGAGCCCGCTGACGAGCACGGCACTCATCACGACGATCGCCGTGAGCTCGAACGGGTCCGCGTGTCCGAGTGCTCCGAGGAATACGTATGCGAGCCCGCCGCTGCCGAAGACACCGTCTGCCGCCATCGATGCGCCGACGATGCCGCCGAGCTCGAGCGACAGCAGCGACGCTACCGGGACGAGCGAGTTGCGCAGCGCGTGTCGAAGAAGCACCCGGCGCTCGCCGAGCCCCTTCGCACGCGCGACCATCACGTACGGGCGTCCCAACTCGACCGCCATCGACGAGCGGACATAGCGCGCGTAGATGGCGATCAGCCCGACTGCGAGCGTCGCGGCCGGCAGGAAGAGGTGGCGCAGCCAGCCGATCGGTCCTCCCGTCGGCGGTCCGAGGATGAACCATCCCGCGTGCGCGGTGAGCGTGAAATGACCGTGGGAGAACGAGGCTTTCACGTTCGATACGAGTGCGCGCCGGACGAGGTCGGCGAGGAGGAAGGTCGGGACGGCGGCGCCGAGATACGCGAGCGCGCGCGTGCCGACGTCCGCGCGGAACCGTCGTCGCTCTGCGGCGAACACGCCGAGGGCGGTGCTGCCGAGTACGACGAATACGAGCGAGAGCGCGACGAGAGCCGCGCTGACGGCGGTCGCGTGGAGCAACGCGGGGCCGATCGGCAGGCCCTGGTCCGCGAGGCGCGGAGGCGCCCCGACGACGTCCGTCGAGACGGTTGTTCCGAAGCCATGGTGGACGAGGCCGGACGCCCAGCGCCAGTAGCGGGAGAGGATCGGGTCGGTGAGGTGATAGGCCGCCCGAACCACCGCCTGCTTACGTGGAGTGAAGACGAGCGGGTAGCTCGGATCGAGGGAAAGGCCGAACCCGACGAAGGCGGCGAACGAGACGGCGACCACGACCGACGCGGTGAGCAGCAGCCGCCGGACGAGATACGTCGCCACCCGTTGGACTCTAGTAGGGTGACGGGCCGTGGCTGATGCTCTCGCCCAGCTGAAGGCACGCCTCACCGACCTGCACGGCATCCAGGACGTCGCGCAGACCCTGGTCTGGGACCAGCGCACGATGATGCCGCCGGCAGGCGTCGGCCACCGCGCGCAGCACCTCGCGCTCCTCCAGCGCATTGCGCACGAGCGGCTGACCGATCCCGAGATCGGGCGCCTGCTCGACGAAGTGGATGCGGGATCGCTCGATCCGGAGTCCGACGAGGCCGGGCTCCTGCGTCTCGCGCGGCGGATGTACGACAAGTCCGTCCAGGTTCCGGTCGAGCTCCGGAGCGAGATGGC
>DASXOW010000081.1:0-78926 GCA_036493955.1 Gaiellaceae bacterium | reverse complement strand
TCGAGATGACCGGTGAGATCGTCGAGGCGCTTCGGAACGGCATGTTCCGGATCAAGCTCGACAACGGTCACGAGACACTGGGCTACACCGCCGGGAAGATGCGGCGGTTTCGCATTCGCATGAACCCTGGCGACCGGGTCCGGATCGAGCTGTCGGCATACGACCTCGACCGCGGCCGCATCGTCTACCGGCTCCGGCCGGGCGACGAGCGCCCCGAGTAGGAGACCTCACTGTGGACGGCGAGGCGCTTCAGGCGCTGGAGCTGCCCGCGATCCTCGAGCGACTCGCGGTCGCGGCGGCCACCGATCTCGGCGCCGGGCTGGCGCGCGCCCTCGCTCCCGCCGCGGCTGCGGACGAGGTCAGCGCGCGGCAGGCGCTGACGGCCGAGGCGATCGAGTTGCTCGACGCGGCGGACGACCCGCCGCTCGCGGGCATCACCGACCTCGCGTCGTTCGTCGAGCGTGCAGAGCGCGACGGGACGCTCGGGCCTGCCGACCTGCGGGCGGTGTCGGTGTCGGCGCGGGTCGCTGTCGACGCCCGCCGCGTCGTGCACGGGCGGCGCGAGGCCGTGCCGCTGCTCGCGGCGATCGCGGATCGCGTCGAGCCGTCGCTCGTCCAGGTCGCGGACGCGATTGACCGCTGCGTCGAGGAGGACGGCTCCGACCTGCGGGACAACGCGTCGCCGACGCTCCGCAAGCTGCGGCGCGAGCTGCGGAACGGCGACGCGCGCTTGCGCGACGAGCTCGCGCGGATCGCGCGGTCAGCCGGAGTGCGCGATGCGCTACAGGAGTCGTTCCTCGCTGAGCGGGGAGGGCGCCCTGTGCTCGCGGTGCGTGCAGCGTCGCGCGACCAGGTGCCGGGGATCGTCCACGACGCGTCTGGGTCGGGGCAGACGGTGTTCGTCGAGCCGCTCGCGGTCGTCGAGCTCGGGAACCGGCTCGCGGAAGCAGCGGCGCAGGCCCGTGAGGAGGCCGAGCGCATCCTGCGCGAGCTCTCGGCCGACGTCGCGAGCCGTGGAGATTCGCTCCGCGCGCTCGTCGCGGCGGTCGCCGAGCTCGATCTCGCGTTGGCCTGCGGCTCGCTCTCGCGGAGCTGGCACGGAGCAGAGGTGGAGATCGCGGACCGGGTACGCCTCGTCGGCGCACGCCATCCACTGCTCGACCGCGCGTCGGCCGTCCCGATCGACCTCGATCTCGGCGAGCTCCGCGCGCTCGTGATCAGCGGGCCGAACACGGGTGGCAAGACGGTCGCGCTGAAGACGCTCGGCCTTGCGGCGCTGCTCCACCAGTGCGGGCTCCGACCACCGGCTGCCGAGGCGGCGTTGCCGGTGTTCGACGAGGTGCTCGCCGACATCGGCGACCGCCAGTCGATCGAGATGAGCCTCTCTACGTTCTCCGGTCACGTGCGGACGCTCGTCGCGATCCTCGCGGGAGCGACGCAGCGATCGTTGGTGCTGCTCGACGAGGTCGCGGCCGGCACCGACCCCGAAGAAGGCTCTGCGCTCGCACAAGCGCTCTTGGAGCGGCTCGCCTCGCAGGCGCGGTTGACCGTCGTGACGACGCACTACGGCGAGCTCAAGGAGTGGGCGAGCTCACGAGCCGGGGTCGCGAACGCCGCGACGGGCTTCGACGTCGAGGCGGACACGCCGCTGTACCGGATCGCGCTCGGCCGCCCCGGGACGTCGCATGCGCTGCGCATCTCGGAGCGGCTCGGTCTCGATCCTGCGGTCGTCGAAGACGCCCGCGCGCGCGTCACGCCGGAGCGGCTACGCGCGTCGGAGCTCGTCGCGGAGGCCGAGACAGCCGAGCGTGTCGCGAACGAGCGGCGGGCGGAGGTGGAGGAGACGGCCCGGCGCGTGAGTGCGCGTGAGGCCGAGCTCGAGCGTGAGCTCGAACGGGTGCGCGCGTCCGCCGAGCAGGCACGCAACCAGGCGGTCGCCGACGTGGAGCGCGAGCTCGCCGAGGCGCGAACGGAGATCGCGGCGCTCCGCGGCGACGTGCGAACGGCCCGCCGCGCGCGCCGCGAGGGCGATCAGGACAGGGCCCTCGGAGCCGCGACCGATCGGGCCGCCAAAGCCGACCTAGTGTTGAGTCAACACAAAGTCGAGCCCTTGGAAGCGACGGCGCCGCTTGCCGAGGGCGACCCGGTCGAGGCACCCGACGTGGGCGTGCGCGGGACGATCGCCGCGATCCGTGGCGACGACGCGGAGGTCATCGGTGCCGCCGGGCAGCGCGTGCGCATTCCGCTTGCGCGGTTGCGCCCGTCACGTGAGCGTGCGCCGGAGGAGCGGGCGCCCGTCGTACAGGTTCGGGCCGCAGCGCGCGGCGACGTGTCCGATCAGGTCGACGTCCGTGGGCGCCCGGCGCACGAGGCGCGGCTCGAGGCACGCAAGCTCGTCGACGAGGCCGCGCTCGCCGGGCTTCGCGAGGTGCGGGTCGTCCACGGCCGCGGAACCGGCGTGCTGCGCAAGGCAGTGCGCGAAGAGCTCGCGCGCCATCCGCTCGTCGAGCGGACCGAGTCGGACGCCGAGGACGGCGCGACGCTCGCGCATCTCGGGTAGCCAATGCTCAGACGAGAGGACGCGCGAGTTTCTCCCGGACGTAGACGCCGAGCGCGCTCACGGCGACCGACACAATCCCACCGCTCAGCCCGATCGCGATCTCTAGGTCGGCGACGTTCCAGATCCAGCCGTCGCCCATGTCGATGAAATCCGGTACCCCGCGAGACCAAATCATGATCGACACGCCGTTTGCGAGTACGCCCGCGACCAGCAGCGTGCAGCCCACCAAGACGCCCCACTGACGGCCCAGGCCCCGCATCGCCGCGACGCGAATGAGAGCGGCGGCGACACCGATGGCGACCAGGGACATCAGCACGCGAAGCGGGAGCTCGCTCGGCCTGCTGTTATAGACCAGCTCGGCAGCGTGCCCGGTTGCCCACTCCTTGCTGAGCAGGTCGCCTCCGAGCGCGGCGACGAAGAGCGGAACGGCGAGACGCAGGCTCACGTGTTCATCGTTGCCACATCCCGACGACCGCGCGTCACCCGTCCCAGTGACTAGGCCGCCGGCTGCGCCGACGCAGGCTCGGTCCGCGCCTCGAGCAACACGGCGCCCAGCACGATCGCGCCGCCGACGAGCGTGGCGGTCGGCGGCCGCTCGCTGAGGAACACCCACACCCAGAGTGGGCCGAGCACGATCTCGAGAAGCGTGATCAGCGCCACCTCGCCCGCGGGGATCAGGCGTCCGCCGATCGTCAGGAATACGAACCCGAGCCCGATCTGGGTGATCCCGAGGGCGGCCAGGAGAACGAGGTCGAGTGTCCCGACCGCGCCAGGCGCGACGAACGGCACCGCGACCAGCAACACGAGGAGCTGAGACAGGCACGTCGCCGGCGCCATCGATACGTCGCGCCGGTGCCGGGTGATCACCAGCGTGGCCGCGAAGGAGACGGACACGACGAGGGACAGCCCCTGGCCGAGGACGCTTGGGCGACCCGGGCCGCCGACCATGACCGCGACTCCCGCGACCGCGATCCCCATCGCCAGCCAGGTGCTTCGGCTGACGCGATCTCCGAGAAACGATCCCATCGCCGCCGCGAGGATTGGCGCCAGCGCCTGGAAGAAGAGGACGTTCGCGACCGAGGCGTGGTTCAGTGCGACCAGGAACGACCCCGAGGAGAGCGCGAGCAGGATCACGATCGCGATGCCGCCGCGGCCGATCGCGCGGAACGCCTGCACGACGCCCCGGCGCTCGCTCAGCCCGACGTAGGCGAGCAGGCCGACGGCCGCGAACACCGCGCGTCCCGCGACCTGGGTCGCCGTCGAGACCGAGAGCTCGCGCTGAAACAGCCCGGCCGACGACCAGGCGACGGCGGCGAGCGCGACGAACAAGCGGCCACGTTGCGCGGTGCTCATGAATGAGAATGAATACGTGATGGCGCCGGCGCGGAGCGAGGTGGTGGTGATCGGCGGCGGGGTGATGGGCGCGGCGGCGCTCCACTACCTCGTCGAGCTGGGCTGCGAGCGGCCGGTCCTCGTCGAGCGCGACACGCTCGCATCCGGGTCGACGGGGCGGTGCGCGGGCGGCGTCCGCACGCTGTTCTCCGATGACCTCAACCGGCGCATCTGCGACGAGTCGATCCGCCGGCTCGAGCGCTTCGAGGACGAGATCGGCCAGGAGCTCGACCTGCGGTTGTGGGGCTATCTCTTCCTGCTCGCGACGGAGGCAGACGCGGCGCGGTTCGCCGCCGACGGTGCGCGGATGCTCTCACCCGACGAGGCGCGCGAGCTCGTGCCGCAGCTCGAGGTCGACGGTCTCGCGGCCGCCGCGTTCGACGGGCGTGCGGGATATGTCACGCCCGACCTCGTCGTCCAGGGGTACGCTCGCCATGCCGCGGAGCGGGGCGCCCGCATCGCGCAGTCGTGTGCTGCGACGCGCGTCCTGGTCGACCACGGGCGCGTGACGGGGGTCGAGACGGCGAGCGGCACGATCGCGACCGAGCGCGTGATCCTGACGGCGGGCGTCTGGTCGAGCGAGCTCTTCGATCTGCCACTCGAGCGCGAGCGGCGGTACATGTTCTTCACCGAGGACGCGCCGTCGTTCCCGGCGGAGCTGCCGCTGACGATCGACTTCGCGACCGGCTTCTACTTCCACCGCGAAGGCGCCGCGCTTGCGCTCGGCGGCCGTGAGCAGACGCTCGAGGAGCTCGCGCCGATCGCCGCGCGTCGCCTGCCGGCGCTCGAGGAGCTGGGGATCCGCTCGACGTGGTGGGGCTATTACGAGATGAGCCCCGATCACAACGCGCTGATCGGCACCGCACGTGAGCCGGAGGGGCTGTACTACGCGACCGGGTTCTCGGGCCACGGCTTCCAGCAAGGTCCCGTCGTCGGCGAGCACCTCGCGCAGCTCGCCCTCGGGCTCGAGCCGACGTTCGACCTTTCGCAGTTCGCGGTCGAGCGCTTCGCGACCGGGGCTGTCCGCCGCGAGCAGAACGTCATCTGACGATCGCCACGAGACGTAGCCGGCCGGCGCGCGCGGGCAGTGTCACGGTCGACGTACGCCCGTCGATGCGGAGCCGTCGCGTTCCGAGCCGGACGCTCAGCAGGTGCTGCGCCGCCGGCAGCCGAAGCCGAAGTCGAGCCGGCTCGGGCGCCTTCGGATTCGAGACGTCGATGCGGATTGTCTTCGCGGTTCGCTGCAGCGAGAACGACAGCGGCCCGAAGCTGGTGCGGATCCGCTTCACCTCGATCGTCGCGCCGTCTGCGAGCCACGCGCGCGGCGTCGCGAAGGCGAGGTCGAGACCGCGCGGGGCGCCGCGAGGCCCTCGTCGTTCGTGCACGAGGAGCAGCTTCAGTGTCTCGAGGAAGCTGCTGTTGGCGCCCAGGTTCGGCGGCATGTACATCGTGCGGTAGTACGCGGTGCCGACCGGAAGCAGCGAGACGGCCTCGCCGGAGACGAAGGTGTCGCGCGTCATCCCGGCTGCGAGCATCCCGTAGAGCGTCAGGCTCAGCTGGTCGGGCTGGTCGTTGTCCGCGAGGAAGCGCGATTGGTTCAGCACGTACACCTCTCCGAGTCCGTCCCCGACGATCGTGCGGCCGTATGCGATGTGCGCGTCGGCGCGCGTCACCCCGAGCAAGCGCGAGCCGTGCAACGAGAGGTAGCGCAGGATGCCTTTCGCCTCGCTGCTGCCGGGCTTGAAGAACCCCGACGCGAATGCGTACGGCATGACGAGATTCCAGTACGACCCGTCGCGCGTCGCCGTCAGTCGAGGGTAGGGGCGCGACGGGTCGGTGAGGGTCGCTGACAGGAAGAGCGAGTGGTCGGGCATCCGCACCTCGGCCTTGCGCACCGCGGGCCGAAGTGCGTGCTCGAGCCGGAGTGCGATCGCGCCCGCGCGCGCCGCGAGCTCCGCGTGGCCCGTCACCGACCACACGCGTCCGATCGCAGCGAGTCCCTGCCACGCCACGACCTGCGCAGGCACGCCGTCGACCGCTCCCGGCACGTCGGACGACAGCGGCTCGGGCTGGAGCCGCCCGGCGGCGGCTCCCTCCGTCAGCTGGCGACCGGCCAGCGTCTCGACCGCGGTCGCGAGACCAGGCGTCTCACGGGTCAACGCCTTGCGGTTGCGATACAGGTCGTAGTTCACGGCCGCGGCGAGCAGCAGCTCACCCGCGCGCCAGCTCGAGAAGCGGCGGGGCAGGCGGTCGAGGGCGATGCGCAGGATCCCGTCGGCCGTCGTCGGGTAGCCGTACTCCGCCATCACCTGCGACGTGTCGAGCGCCTCTGCGAACGACAGCTCCTCGTACGGGTTGCCGACGCTGTAGCGCCAGCTCTGCACGAGTTGCTGCACGAGCACGGCGCGCTCCGCGTCCATCACCCTCTCTTCGGGTACGACGATCTGCGCTCCCTCGGCGAGGCGCCGGTTCCAGTAGGCGACGACGTCGTTGCGTGCGCGTTCGTAGCTTCGGTCGTTCACGTGCACCGGCTGGAGGAGAGGCAGCTGATTCACCCAGCCCGCATAGAGGTCGGCCGTCCCGCCGCGCGCGACGTGCACCGGCGCGCGGTTGTCGACGAGCAACCGTTTGGGGTCGGACGCGGCGAAGCGGACGACCGCTCCCGTCTTCGCGTCGATGGCGTCTACGGTCAGGTGGACGAAGCTGACGATCGACCGCGCGCCGCCGGTCCGGCCCGCGAATGACTCCTGTGTGTACTTGACGCCGTTCGCATCCGTGTAGGCCGTCTCGACGATCGGCAGATAACCGTCAACCAACGTCGCGAGCGTCGTGCGCGCGAGGCACGAGCCGTAGCGCTCGTGGCCGGTGCGGCCGACGAAGATCGTGAGGCTCGGTCCGTCGACTCGCCGCGAGATGATCTCGCTGCCGTCCGCGACGTGCAGCGCGAACGCCGTCGCTGCGTACACGTCCGTCGGGTATGCGAGCGGCAAGTAGTAGACGCCGCTGCGGGTGAGCGGCTTGCGGCCGCGCTGCGTCGCATAGACGAGCGGGGCGACCAGTTTCGTCGCCGCGTCGTACGCGGGTCCGCCGCGGGGAGCGAGTAGCTTGTTGCCCCACACGTCACGTCGGCTTCGCGTGGTTGCCCCGACGCCGCGGGCGTACGCCCACGAGGCACCCGGTGTGCAGCGGACAGCGCCGGCCGCCTCGCGCGTCGCGGTCGCACCGGCGACGGCGAACGCCACCGCCGTGGCGCAGAGAACTGTCGCTGCTGCTCTAAGCAATCGTCCGCGCGGTGCGCAGGCGGCGGGCGAGCTCCTCCGCGATCGCGACGGCGATCGAAGGCTCTGAGCGGAGGAGCTTGCGGAACCCCGCCCGCGTGACGCTCAGCGCGATCACCGGTCCGTTCGCGACCACGGTTGCGGTTCTCGGTCCGTCGTCGAGGAGCGCGAGCTCACCGACGAATGCGCCCATCTCGATCCCGACGGCGCGCCCTCGCGAGACCCGCGCCGTTGCGCGGCCGTCGAGCAGGACGTACATCGCGTCGCCCGCGTCGCCCGCGCGCATCATCACCGCTCCGTCGTGGAATCGGCGGATCTTCGCCAAGGCGGCGACGTGCCGCAGGTGGCGCGTGCTCAGGGAGGAGAACAGCGGCACCTCGGCGAGGACGTTGATCCACTCCTTCGGGTCGCTCGGCTGCTCGACTGCATTCGCCGAACGCGGAACGTGCGGGACCGGCCTGGGCACTGCGCCTCCTCGTCGTGGTTTCGCCGACCTTAACGCCGGAGCGCTGCCGCGGCACGCCGGAGAGCTTCGGCGTCGAACAGGAACGGCGTCGCGTTCGGGACGTCGTGGAAGGGCCGGTCCGGGTCCGGCGACCCGGCCGCAGCGTTGATCGCGTAGCGCACCGGGATCTCGTGGCACACGCAGAGGATCGTGTCCTCGGGCCGCGCGGCGAGCCGTGCGTACGCAGCGGCATACCGCGTGCCGGCTTCGACGAGGCTCTCCCCACCGGGGAAGCGGTCCGCGCGTGTGTGCTCGCGCTTCCAGAGCCGGTAGTCCGCGAGCGTCCGGCCCTCGAGCTCGCCGATCCGGATGTCGTCGAGGTCGGGGTCGATCTCATGGGGGATCTCCGGGTCGCGGCCGCCCAGCGCCAGTCGCGCAGTCTCCTGTGCGCGCGGAAAGCGAGAGGTGATGCAGAGGTCGATCGGGAGCGCGGCGAGCTCCACCCCGAGCGCCACCGCAGCCTCCCGGCCGGCGTCGGACAGGCCGCGATCCAGCTCTGGATCGCCGTTCACGACACCGGCGATGTTGAAGAGGGACTGGCCGTGGCGTGCCAGCAGGAGCAGGCGCATCCGCCGGACGCTACCTGCCCTCATGGTTCGGGGCAGTTGCGCCGATATACGGCTTGTGCAGCGGGATCTCCCGTATCCGTCGGTCGTCTCTCCCGGCCGCGCCGCGCTCGGTTTTGCCTGCGTCGCCCTCGCCGCGACGGCTCTTCGGCCGGACGGCACCGACCTCCTCTTCTTCGGCTTCGCGGTTGCGGCCGCCGTCGTGCTAGCCGGCACCGCCGCGGTGGTGCCCTGGCAGCGTCTGCCTGCCGGAGCTCTCCTCGTGCTGCCGCTTGGGTGCGACGGGCTCGTGGCGCTGCTCCGAGAGGCCCAGGGCGGCGCGACCTCCGGTTACGCGTCGCTGCTCGTGCTGCCGGTCGTCTGGGTCGCCTTCATCGGGACCCGGCGAAGCATCGTGTTCGTCGTCGCCGCCCTCGTCGCGACGCTGACGCTTCCGATCGCGATCGCCGGCGGGACGTCGTACCCGAGCACCGGGCTGCGCGGCGTCGTGCTGCTGACACTCGTCGCGGGGATCGTCGGCCTCGTCGTGGAGTACGGCGTGCGGCTGACGCGTCGCCATGGCGAGGACGAGGCGCAGCGCGCGCGGCTGCTCGATCGGCTCGTGCAGACGCAGAGTGCGCTCGCGATGAGCGACTTCGGCTTCGGCTTCGACGATCTCTTGCGCACCGTGGTCGAAGAGGCGATCGCGCTCACGAACGCCGATGCTGCCGTCGTCGAGCTTCCGGAGGGCGGGGATCTCGTGTATCGCGCGGTTGCCGGTGCGGCCGAGCCGTTCTACGGCCTGCGCGTTCCGGCCGACGGCTCGGCCTCGGGGAATTGCCTTGCGCTTCTCGAAGCGCTCGTCGTCACCGACACGGAGACAGACGATCGCGTCGACCGGGAGGCGTGTAAGCGGGTCGGCGCGCGTTCGTTGGTGGCCGTGCCGCTGATCCACGCGGGTCGCGCCGCCGGCGTGCTGAAGGTGTATTCGCCAGAACCGAACGCAGTCGGCGTCGACGAGGCGCGCATGCTCGGCCTGCTCGGGAACGTGATCGGCACCGGCCTTGCGCGGGCGGAGCTCTTCGCGACGATGACCGAGCACGCAAGCACCGATGCCCTCACCGGGCTCGCGAACCGCCGCAGCTGGGACGACCAGCTCACGCGTGCGATCGCGCACGCCGAACGCACGCACGAGACGTTGAGCGTCGCCGTCTGCGACGTCGACGGCCTGAAGGAGATCAACGACCGCGGTGGCCACGCCGCCGGCGACGAGCTGCTGCGCGGCATCGCAGAGCGTTGGCGTGCCGATGCCCGTGCCGCCGACCTGATCGCTCGCATCGGCGGAGACGAGTTCGCGGTTCTGCTGCCGGGCGCCGACGAGGCGGGAGCGCAGGACGTCGTCGAGCGTCTCATCCGTTCGCTGCCCGACGGAGCGTCTGTCTCGTTCGGAATCGCCGAGTGGGATCTTCGCGAGGACACGATCGGGCTGATGGCTCGCGCAGACCTTCGTATGTACGACGAGAAGCGTCGCAACAAGGCGCGCTCCTCTTCGCGGTCTTTCCGTTAGGTAGACGACCGGTCGACAGATCAAGGCCGCCGCGGATGGGGGTCTGCACACTGCGCATTGCGTCCGTCTCGCCCGGCGCCAAGGCTTCCGGTCTTGAACCGGTCGAGCCAGATTCACTGCTTGGTGCAGACCCTCCCCGCGACGACCGCCGTCTCTCACCGAACCGATTCGGGCGCCGCGCCGAATGCGCGGCGTAATCAACGCGACGGCACTTCCACCCCCGCCCGTCGCACCCGAAGGGAGACATCACATGGGAAGACCTCGGGTCAGGACGATCGCTGCCGCGGTCGTGTTGACAGCGGCCGCTTTGGCCGCAACGGCTGCCGTCGCCGTGCGCGGCGGTGGCCCCCAGGCCGCAACCGCCTCGAGTCACCGCGAGGCGCCGCTGATCTCGCAGGACCCGACCGCGGACAACACCGACCTGTACGCGTTCGTCTCACCTGACAAGCCGTCGACGGCGACGATCGTGTCGAACTGGATTCCGGGTGAGGATCCTGCGGCCGGGCCGAACTACTACACGTTCAGCCAGACCGCTCGGTATGACATCTACGCCGACAAGAACGGCGACGGCAAGCCGGACATCGCGTGGTACTTCCGGTTCAAGAACTTGCCGAGCCAGTTCTTCCTCGGCAACACGCAGCAGTCCTACACCGTCACCAAGGCCGAGAACGGCAAGTCGAGCGTCGTCGGGCACGGCCTGCTGACGCCGCCCGACAACATCGGACCTCGGTCGACACCGAACTACGACGCCCTCGCGGCGAAGGGGATCCACACGCTCGGCGACGGCTCGACCGTCTTCGCCGGCCAGCGTGACGATCCGTTCTTCGCCGACGTCGGCGCCATCTTCGACCTGGTCGCGATCCGCGAGGGCACCGGCGCCACCGGCGGCGGCAAGGACTTCCTGGCGGGCTATGCGGTCCACTCGATCGCTCTCCAGATCCCGAAGTCGCAGCTCGACAACGGCTCGAACCACGTCGTCGGCGTCTGGTCCGCAACCGATCGCCAGCAGGTGTCGGTGCGGAACGGCAAGGCACACGGCGCTTGGGTGCAGGTCTCGCGGATCGGCAATCCGCTGATCAACGAGGTCGTCATTCCGACGAACCTGAAGGACCACTGGAACGCCACGTCGCCCGCGCAGGACAAGCAGTTCGAGAAGTACTACTCGAGCCCGATCCTCGCGGCGGTGCTGCAGAAGCTCTACCCGCAGTTCGGCCCGTTCAAGCAGACCGGCCGCACCGACCTGGTCGCCGTCCTCGGCACCGGTCTCGCGAGCCCGAAGCTGAACTACACGGGTGCGACGTTCGCGGATGAGCTTCGGCTCAACCTGTCGATCGCACCGACACCGGCGAACAAGGTGTCGGATCTCGGCGTGATCGGCGGCGATCTCGCCGGCTATCCGAACGGCCGGCGGCTGAACGACGATGTCATCGACATCTCCGAACGCGTTGTCGCAGGCGAGCTGGTCGGCCACAAGCTGCCGCTCGGCGACGGCGTGGACGGTAACGACGTCAAGAACCTGGGCGTGTTCCCGTACGTCGCTGCTCCGTTCAGCGGCTACGCGGATACGCACGGCGGCCTCAACCCGAAGCACTCGTAGGGTGAAGACGAGGCTCTTTGTTGCTGGGACGGCGGCGGTGTTGGCCGCCGCCGTCCTCACCCTCGGCGGCGCCTTCCGGTCCGGGGGCGCCGCCGCGGCACCCGATCGGCTGCCGGCC
Organism: Gaiellaceae bacterium; assembly: GCA_036493955.1. GTDB lineage: Bacteria > Actinomycetota > Thermoleophilia > Gaiellales > Gaiellaceae > PALSA-600. The sequence continues at coordinate 67,364 of DASXOW010000081.1, read as the reverse complement.
GGCGTCGTCGACGAATTGCAGCGCGGCTTCGCGGCCGGCGACACCGAGGCGGAAGTCGCCGGGCTGCAAGGCGAGCTCCGGTTGCGTCCGCGTGACGTGAAGGCGCTCGAGACGCTCGGTCTCGCGTACCTGCAGCGTGTCCGCGAGACCGGCGACGCGTCGTATTACCCGAAGGCCGACGGTGTGCTCCACGAGGCGCTCGCCGTGCAGCCGCGCGACCTGATCGCGACCGCAGGGCTCGGGCAGCTCGCGCTCGCCCGCCACCAGTTTCACCGAGCCCTCGCGCTCGGCCTCCGTGCACGGTCGATCTCGCCGACGACCGCCGGTGTGTACGGCGTGATCGGCGACGCCGAGATCGAGCTCGGCCACTACCCGCAGGCGTTCGCCGCGTTCGACCGGATGACGGCGCTGAAGCCGAGCGTTGCGTCGTACGCCCGCGTCTCATACGCCCGCGAGCTCATCGGCGACACCGCCGGCGCGGCACGCGCGATGGCGCTCGCTTCGTCGGCAGCCGTCGGCACGCGTGAGGCGTACGCCTGGACTCGCGTGCAGCTTGGTCTCCTCCAGCTGTCGATCGGGCACGCTGCGGCTGCCGCTCGCAACATGCGCGTCGCGCTCGCGGCGTTCCCGGACTACCCGTACGGGCTCGATGGGCTCGCGCAGTCGGAAGCGGCACTCGGCAACCTGCGCCGGGCGCGCACGCTCGAGACGCAGGCAGTCGCGCGCGTCCCGCTTCCCCAGTACGTGTCGTTCCTCGGTGACGTGGACGCCGCCCTCGGCCGGCACGCTGCTGCGGCGAAGCAGTACGCGCTGATCGGCGTGATCGAGCAGCTGCTCGCCGCGAACGGCGTCCGCAACGACCTCGACATTGCGCTGTTCGACGCCGACCACGGCCATGACCCTGCGCGCACCGTCGTACTCGCCCGCAAGGGCTACGCGGAGCGGCCGAGCATCGTCGGCGACGACGTCCTCGGCTGGGCGCTCGCCCGCGACGGCCGGTGCACCGAGGCGCTGCCGTACTCGAATCGGGCGCTCCGTCTCGGTACGAAGGACGCGCTCAAGTTCTTCCACCGGGGCTATGTCGCCGCATGCCTCGGCCGGGGTGCGGAAGCACGTACGTACTACCGCCGCGCACTGGCCGTCAATCCGCACTTCTCGATCCTGTGGGCGCCTGTCGCTCAGAAGGGAGCGTCGTCGTGAAGAAGCTGCTCGTCGTCCTCGTCGCTGCTGCGGCGCTCCTCGCACCCGCCGCCGCGTCGGCTCACCCGCTCGGCAACTTCACGATCAACCGCTTTGCGCGCGTCGAGGTGGCCGACCATCGGCTGTACGTCCGCTACGTCCTCGATCTCGCCGAGATCCCGACCTACCAGGCGCGCCAGGACGGGGTCGACCCTGCCGTCTACGCACGTCGGGTCGCGCGCGGACTGCACGTGACGGTTGACGGCCGCGAGGTTTCGTTGCGGCCTGTGGCGCATGCACTGGCGTTCCCGCGCGGCGTCGCCGGACTGCACACGATGCGGCTCGAGGTGACTCTTCGCGGCCCGGTGGTCGACCGCAGCGAGTCGATCGCCGTGGGCGACACGAACTACGCCGGCCGCATCGGCTGGAAGGAGATCGTCGTCGGTGCGGGCACGCGCAGCGTCTCGGACGAGCTACGCGCGTATCCGAAGAGCCTCCTGCAGAGCCCGCTCGACGTGACCCGTGTGCGCGCGACCGTCTCGCCGAGCGACGCGCCCGTGCCGCAGCTCTCGGCGGGTCGCTCGCTCGAGGCGCCCGACCGCGTTGCGGACGGCGGGTTCACGAGGCTGATCGGCGAGCGTCATCTGAGCGTGCTCGTGATCCTCGTCTCGCTGGCGGCTGCGCTGTTCTGGGGCGCGGCCCACGCACTCTCACCCGGGCACGGCAAGACGATCGTCACGGCGTACCTCGTCGGCCGGCGCGGAACACCGCGCGACGCAGCGGTGCTCGGGCTGATCGTGACCGTCACGCACACGATCGGCGTCTTCGCGCTCGGACTCGTGACGCTCGCGCTCTCGCAGTGGATCGTCCCGGACACGCTGTACCCGTGGATGAATGTCATTGCCGGCGTCTCGGTCGTCGCGATCGGCGCCGCGGTGATGCGCGCCCGGCTGCGTGACTGGCTGCACGAGCGCGCGCACCGTCACGGCCACGCCCACCACCACGGTCACGACCATGACCACGCGCCCGAGCCGGGAACCGGCTTCCGCGGCTTGCTCGCGGTCGGCATCTCGGGCGGCGCGCTGCCGTGCCCTTCTGCGCTCGTCGTGCTGCTTGCCGCGATCTCGCTTCATCGCGTGGCCTTCGGCCTCGTCCTGATCGTCGCGTTCTCGCTCGGCCTCGCGCTCACGATCACCGGGATCGGCCTGGTCGCGGTTCTCGCGCGTTCTGCGTTCTCGCGCCGCAGCTTCGACGGGCTCGCGCTCCGCTTACTTCCAGCCCTATCTGCCGTCGTTATCGTCGTCGCGGGAGTCGCGATGACCGTCCACGCACTCCCGAAAGTGAGGTAGCTCGATGCTCCGCTCGATTCCCGCCTTCTCACGCGCCGAGTGGCTTCGCCTCTCCGGCTTCGGCGGCGCCGTCGCGCTCCTCCACCTGCTCGGGTGGGGACTGTTCCTCTTCTTCGCGCGGTCGAACCCGGCACTCGCGGGGCTCGGGACGCTCGCCTATACGTTCGGCCTGCGACACGCGTTCGACGCCGACCACATCGCGGCGATCGACAACACGACGCGGAAGTTCCTGCAGGAGGAGAAGCGCCCGCTCGGCGTCGGCTTCTTCTTCTCGCTCGGCCACTCGAGCGTGGTGCTCGTCCTCACCGCGTCACTCGCGGTCGGGGCGGCAAGCGTCAAGGCGCGCATCCCGTCGTTCCAGCACTGGGGCGGTTACGTCGGCGCGGGCGTGTCCGGGACGTTCCTCTGGGTAATCGGGATCCTCAACCTGCTCGTCCTGCTCGACATCGTCCGTGTGTTCCGCGAGATGCGCACCGGCAAGCTTGACGAGGAGCGGCTCGAGCAGCGGCTGCTCGACCGCGGCCTGATGTCGCGGCTCTTCATCGGCCGCGTCGCGAACCGCATCCGCGAGAGCTGGCAGATGTATCCGCTCGGCGTGCTGTTCGGGCTCGGGTTCGACACGGCGACCGAGGTCGGCCTGCTCGCGATCTCCGCCGGCGTTGCGACGAACCACGTGCCGTTCCTCGCCGTGCTCTCGCTGCCGCTGTTGTTCGCCGCCGGCATGTCGTTGATGGACACCGCGGACGGCGCGTTCATGAGCCACGCCTATACGTGGGCGTTCTCGAACCCGGTGCGGAAGGTCTATTACAACCTCACGGTCACGACGCTCTCGGTCGTCGTGGCGCTCGGCGTCGGCAGCGTGGAGCTCCTGCAGGTGCTCGGCGCCCCGGCGGTGGATGCGCTGAACTTCAACACGCTCGGCTACGGGATCGTCGCGCTGTTCGTCGCCACCTGGGCCACGTCGGCCGTGGTGTGGAAGGTGGGTCGAGTCGAGGAGCGGTGGCAATTGAGCCGTTGACCGGCGTATCCTTTCGCGCATGAAGCTTCTGTTCTGGCGAAGGAAGCGCCTCGAGCCACTGCCGGAGGACGAGGAGCGCGAGGCCCACAAGTACGAGCGTCAGTACGAAGAGGACGTGGGCTCGGTGAACGCGGTGGTCAAGAAGGTCGGCCGCGAGAACCTGGATGCTCCGTTCCGGCGAGACTGACCGGGTGGGTCGAGCTCAGCGCGAGCGCAGGACGCGGCGCAGCACGTTGCCGTACTCGTCGAGCCCGTCGCGGTAGAGCCGCGCCTCGGGACCTGCGGCGATGCCGACACGCTCCGGGACGACGCCCCAGATCGACACCTTCTCGCCGCGCCACCAGTCGATCGCTTCCTGAAGGTCGTTCGTGCCGAGCCGCGCCGCCGTGATCACGATGCCGCGAGGTGTCTTCGCCGGGATCAGCTCGAGCGTGTAGGCGACGCGGGCGTACTCCACGCCACCCGCGCGCGTCGGGATCACGACGGCATCGGCGGCCCCGATCGCGGCCTGTACGAGGCGCTCGTCGCCGGGCGGCAGGTCGACGACGACCGTTCCCTCATCCGACCTCATCGCCCGTGCGAGCGTCCGCTCCGACGGCGCCTCGACCACCTCGACCCCGTCCAGCGGCCGTTCTTCGAGCCACTCCGCCGCGGACGCCTGCCGGTCGGCATCGACCAGCACGACGGGACCGTGGCCACGCTCAGCCGCGATTGCCGCCAGATACACGGTGGTCGTCGTCTTGCCGACGCCACCCTTGAGGTTCGTAACGACGATGTTCATCCAGCGGCCGAGTCTACTCAGCAGCCATCCCCCGAGATCGATCCTGCTGTGGATGCGGTCAGCCGTGTCGACTTGCGCTGAAGATGCGGCTGCTGAGGCTGCCTACGGCGGTAGCGACGGTTGGGATCAGAAGGAGGAGAACTAGTCCGCTTCCTAGGTTGTCGCTGATCGCATACGTCGTGAGATCGTGCGCGCCACTCTTGTGGAAGTCGTTGACGAGGCCGACGTCATAGGGGCCGCCGGAGTTCGCGTAGGTGACGCTTGTCCAGACGATGAAGACGGTCAAGCCGGCGACGAGTCCGCTCCACAGTGCTGTGAGCCTGGCAATTCGGGAATCGTGAGCGCGGTGTGCGGCGATGGTTGCCACCAGCGCCGGACCGATGAGTGCGATGAGAAGTGGTAGGAAAACCCAGCCTTTGGCGAGACCCGGTGGAGCGAGCCCGAGGAGCCAGCTGGCACCGGTTGCGAGCCCTCCGCCAAGCCCGAGGCGACGCGCTGCAACCGCTTCGTGGCTGACACCCCGCGCGAGCATGACCGCAAGTCCCACGTACACCAGGAGTGTTGTCAGGAAGACGGCCATTGCGCCCCAGACGTTGGGTTCGGAACGAAGGCCGGGGTAGCGAACGAGGCCGTAGCCGACGAGTGCAATCGAGACTGTCGCGCATCCGACAACGACTGCCCGTAGCCCACCGCCGCCGGGTTCCGGTGAGCGGAGTCGAATGAGCCCAGCCGCCCACGCGCACCCGAGACCGAACCGCCACCGCGACTGTCGTCCCTCGACGTGGTCGAGCTCTCCGAGCATTGCTTGTCCCCAGTCGACGCGATCGCGCGGTAACCCACGAACTGCGAGCTCGAGCAGTCGCCGAGCCCGATCGCGCCCGGCATGGCCGCGTATACCGCGCGCGATCCCCGGAACCGCATAGAGCCCGACGAGCACAGCCAGCGCAAACACGAATACCGCCCCTATGACGCACCCCGCAGTTCGCGCCCGGGCCGAGCGTGCCGGCGCATAATCGGCCGAGCCAGAGCTGCTGCATGCTCACATCCTTCCGCCGTCAAGCGGTACAGGTGGCGAGGAGGCCTGCCGGCCGGCGGTGTTTCCTCCCATTTCGCCTCCAGCAATCCACGATCGCAAAGCCGAACGAGGATCGGGTAGAGCGATCCCGACTGCAACCCGACCTCGGCCCCGAGCTCGTAGCCGTACCGCCAGACCAACCGGTCGCCGGCCAAGGCGTCGAGCACCCTCACTGTCTGAGGAGACGGGCGACGGGGACGCACCATCCTTCAAGTCTACCTATGTAGATATATGTGTCAATAGGCCCGCGTAGGCGGCTTCCCGCACGACCGATGAGTTCCACGTGCAGTGGGAGTCTGATGAGAGACTGAGCCTGTCGTCCTGTCGGAGGTGAAGAACGTGTCAAGCACGGTTTTGCTGGTCGGAACCCGTAAGGGCTTGTTCGTGCTCGAGAGCGACGCCGAGCGCCGGAAGTGGTCGATGCGCGGCGCCTACTGCGAGGGTTGGCCGATCTATCACGCCGTCTTCGACAAGGATTCGGGCGCGATCTACGCCGCGGCCGCCAGCGAGTGGCACGGCTCGTCGATCTGGCGCAGCCCCGACCTCGGCGAGACGTGGACGCAGTCCAGCGAAGGGCTCGCCTACGAGGACGGCCGGCGGATGTCCAAGGTCTCGAGCGTGTCAGCAGCCCATGGCCGCGTGCTGGTCGGCGTCGAGGCGCCAGGCATCTTCCAGAGCCGCGACGAAGGGGCGACGTGGTCGCCCTACTCCATGCTCGACGGGCAACCAGGTAAGGAAGGCTGGGACGATCCGGCGAACCAGCCGCCGGGGCATCTCGGCATCTCGGCGATCACGGCGGACGACGACGATCCGAATCACGTCTGGGCGATCGTGCAGGGCAACAGCCTCTTCGAGACGACCGACGACGGCACGTCGTGGACGCCGCGCAACCGCGGGCTGCGCGCCGACTGGCCGCGCGAGCATGAGGAGGTCGGGTTCTGTGTCCACAAGGTCGTGTGGTCGCGCACCGACCCGCAGCGGCTGTTCCAGCAGAACCACGTCGGCATGCACCGCTCGGACGACGCCGGCGAGACGTGGACGGAGATCACCGAAGGACTGCCGACCGAGTTCGGGTTCGCCGCCGCGGCGCATCCGCACGACCGCGACACGTTCCACGTGATCCCGCTCGACCCGGGCCACGGCCGCACGATGCCCGACGGCAAAGCAGCGGTGTGGCGCACGAAGGACGCAGGCTCGAGCTGGGAGCGTCTCTCGAACGGCCTGCCGCAGGAGAATGCGCACCTCGGCGTCCTCCGCCACGGGATGTCGGGCGACACCTACGACACGCCCGGCTATTACTTCGGAACCTCGACCGGCCAGGTGTTCGCGAGCGTGGACGACGGCGAGAGTTGGAGCGAGATCGCGAGCTATCTGCCGGCAATCTCGTCGGTCGAGGTCGCGATCCTGAGCTGATGGCGGACGTCCACCTGCCGACCACGCTGACGCCGCTGTTCGCGGGGCTGCCGCGCCGCCTCGATCTCGAGGCGACGACGGTGGACGACGCGATCGGACGGCTCGAATCACAGTGGCCGGGGCTGCGCGACCGGCTCTGCGATCCGTCGAGCGGCGTGATCCGAACGCACATCCACGTGTACGTCGACCGTGAGCGGGCGGGGCTCGACACGCCGCTCGAGCCTCGCTCGCGGGTCGACGTGATCGCGGCGATCTCCGGCGGCTAGCGCGAGAGCGCGGCGCGCTCGGCGTCGGTGAGCGGCCGTGAGCGGCCGCCTTCGCCACGCGCAACCAGGACCGCCTTCGCCTCCGCAGCCACGTCGCCGCCGCGTGTGCGCACCGACTCGATCGTCGTCACGCTCTTCGTCCCGATGCGCTCGAGCCCGCAGGTGGCAACGACGAAGTCGTCGTTGAGCGTGAGCTCGCGTCGGTAGTCGATCTCGACGCGCGCGACCACGTAGCCCCACACGAGCGCGGGATCGCCAAGCGACCGTCCGAGCCACTCGTCGCGCACCTCCTCGAGATACGTGAGGAACACCACATGGTTGACGTGCTCGAACGCGTCGAGGTCGCGCCAGCGGATCTCGATCTCTTTCTCGTGTGTCACGCGGGCGGCGGGATCTGCGAGAGGACGGCATAACCGAGGCGCTCGATCAGGAGCGCCGCGTTGTGTGACGGATCGGCCGCGGCGTCGATCGCCGCCTTCGCGACCGCAACTGCGGCCGGTGGCAGCTCGGCGAGGCGACGCGCGAGCTCGAGCGCGCGCAACGGTGCGTCGGCCACGACCTCGGTCACGAGCCCGGCCGCCAGCGCTTCCGCCGCCGAGAGGCGATCGCCGAGCAGGATCAGCCGCTTCGCCTGTGCCGCGCCGAGGAAGCGCGTCGCGCGCACGGTCCCGCCGGAGCTCGGGATAATGCCGATCCCGACTTCGGGGAAGCCGAGCACGGCGCTCTCGTCCGCGATCCGGAAGTCTGCGGCGAGTGCGAGCTCGAGGCCGCCGCCGAGGCAGTAGCCGTGGATCGCGGCGAGCGTCGGCTGCGGCAGCGACGCAAACTCCTCGTAGACGTTCCCGGACTCGCGGTAGTAGCGGAGGATCGCCTCGGGGTCGCGGTCGGCGAACTCGGTGATGTCGGCGCCGGCGGAGAACGCACGCCCCGCCCCGGCGATCACGACCGCACGACTCGTACGGACGGCGTCCGAGGCAAGCGCGTCGCTGAACTCCCGCTCGACCGCTGTCGAGATCGCATTCAGCTTCTCGTCGCGCTCGATTGTGATCAGTGCGACCGCGCCGTCCCGCTCGACATTCATGTAGCTCACCGAAGCACGTCCTTGATCTCGGCCGCCGCGGCGAGCGCTCGCCCACCCACGTCGTCGAGCCGCTCGCGTGGCAGCCGGTGCTCGGTGCCCCACACGCTGACGATCGCGACCGGCCGGCCCTGTTCGGAGAGCACCGGCGCCGATGCCCCGAAAAGCGACTCCTCGAGCTCGCCGACGCATGTCGCGAAGCCGGTGCGGCGGACCTCGGCGAGCTCCGCCTCGAGCGCCCGGCGGTCGGTGACCGTCGTCGCCGTGAACCGCTCGAGCCGTGCGGGCAGCGCTGCCTGCCGCTCCTCCGGCGTCATGAACGCGAGATACGCCTTGCCGGTCGACGTCGCGTGCAGCGGCACGTCGCGGCCGAACCAGTTCGGCGCCATGATCTGCGGCGGGTCGACCTGATCGACGTACACGAGCCGGAAGCGCTTCACGACCGCCAGGTTGGTCGTCTCGCCCGTCGCGTCCGCGAGGCGCTCGAGCACCGGCCGCGCCTGCCGCACGAGCGGGTCGGGCTCCGCCCCGGCGGCGATGCGGAGGAAGGCGTAGCCGAGGCTGTACCGCTGGCTCACGGGGTCGCGCTCGATGAGTCCGTGCGCGTCGAGCGTCGCGAGCAACCGCCAGGCGGTGCTGCGGTTCAGCCCGCACTCCGCTGCGAGCTCGATCACGGTCGGCGGCTGGCGGCTGTCTGCGATCGCCTTGATCAGCATCGCCGCGCGGTCGACCGACTGGATGGTGCGCTGGCGCGCGCCTTCGGTCATCGCGCAGCTCCTCCGCCCGCGTGGATCACGACGACGCCGCCGATCACGAGCACGATCCCGGCGGCCGTCGCGAGCGAAATCGTCTCGTGGTAGACGAGCCGGCCGATGAGCACGATCAGCACTGTTCCCACACCCGACCAGATCGCATACGTCGTTCCCAGCGAGAGGTGCTTGAGCGTCAGGGCGAGCAGCGCAAACGAGGCGACGTAGGCGACGGTCGTGACCGCGATCGGGGCGACCCGCGTCAGCCCGCTCGACGCGCGCAGCGCCGTCGTGCCTACGACTTCGGCCGCGATTGCAAACGCAAGCAGCGTCCACCCGGTCATGCGAGCTTCACCACCTCGCGCCTGTACGGGAGGTCGTCGCCGCGGGGTGGAGTGTCGAGCTCTTCCGCATAACGGCGACCATCCCACACAGCGCTTGCGATCGTCCCCGGCGCGAGCGCGTCTCCGACCGCGGTCACGCCGAGCTCGCGCGCGAGGTCGTCGTTCGGCAGGCGGGCCGTGACCAGCACGAGCGAGTCAACAGGTATCGCGCTCTCCCGGTGCGTGAACGTGTCGACGAGCTGCGCCTCACCGCCGCCGGCACCGACGAGGTCGCGTGCGGTGAGGAGCTGGACGCCGGCTTCGACGAGCCGCTTGTGGATGCGCGGCTGCTCCATCGTGTTGACGGTCCACTCGGAAACGCGCACGGCCGGCGTGACGAGCGCCACGTGCTTGCCCTCGGCAGCGAGCAGTTCGGCGATCGTGCCGCCGAGGTAGTAGTGGTCGTCGTCGTACAGCACGACGTGATCGCCCGTCGGCCGCAGGCCGGCGAACAGGTCGTCCGGTGTCAGCACGTCGACGAGGTCGATCGGGATCGGCCTCGTGTGCTGCCGCCCGATGCCGTCCGCGCGCCAGCGCGCGCCGGTCGCGACGGCGACGTGATCGAAGCCGTACTCGCGCACCTCGTCCGCCCTCACGTCGCTCTCGAGCGCGATCTCGACGTTCGTGAGCTTGTCGAGCTGGCTGCGCCGGTAGTCGACGACCCGGATCCAGGCCGCGAGGCCGGGCAGCCGCGCCTCCTGGAGCACGCGGCCGCCGAGCTCGCGCGTAGCCTCTGCGAGCGTCACCTCGTAGCCGCGCTTCCCGAGCGCCATCGCGGCTTCCATCCCGGCCGGCCCGCCGCCGACGACCAGCACCTTCGCGTCCGAGCCGCGCGGCCTGAACCGCTCCGGGTGCCAGTCACGCCGCCACTCCTCGCCCATCGACGGGTTCTGGGTACAGCGAATCGGTGTCATCGTCCAGTCGCCCGTCACGCAGACGTTGCAGCCGATGCACTCGCGGATGTCCTCGAGCCGTCCTTCCTCGACTTTCACCGGCAGGAACGGGTCGGCGATCGACGGTCGCGCCGCTCCGATCAGGTCGAGCACGCCGTCCTGAACCAGGCGCACCATCGTGTCCGGCGACGTGAGCCAGCCAATCCCGACGACGGGCTTCGACGTCAGCTGCTTGATCCCGCGGAAGTGCTCCTCAGTCCACGCCTCGTAGCCGAACCGAGACGGCAGGGAGTCGTCCTCCCACACACCCACCATCACGTCCCACACATCGGGCAGCTCGCCGATCAGCTCGAACAGCGGGTCCATGTCGCCGCGCTGGATCCCGTCGGCGCCGTGCAGCTCGTCGACGACGATCCGACAGGCGACCGCCGCGCGCCCGTCGCACTCCTCGCGCGTGTCCTCGAGTACCTCGCGCAGCAGTCGCGCGCGGTTCGCGAGTGAGCCGCCGTAGTCGTCGTCACGGTGGTTCGACCACGGCGAGAGGAAGTGCTGGAACGTCGAGAGGTTGTGCGCGGCGTAGACGTACACGAGGTCGTAGCCCGCGGTGAGCGCGCGCCGGACCGCGGCGCGATGGCGACGGCGCAGGTCGGCGATGTCCTGGCGCGTCATCGCGCGCGCCTGGATCGGCGCGTACTCCTTCACCGGTAGGTGCGACGGACCGGCAGGCGGGATGCGGCCGTAGAGGTTCGCGGAGGCCATCCCGTTGTGAACGAACTCGATCCCTGCGAGCGAGCCGTGCGCGTGCACCTGGTCGACGAGACGCTCGTGCATCGGGATGTCGGCGTCGTCCCACAGCCGGCCCTCGACATAGCCGCCGGTGTCGGAGTCCGGATGGAAGTCGACCTCCTCCGTGCACACGACCGCCCAGCCGCCCTCCGCCTTGACTCCGCGCATGACCGCGTGCGCCGTCGGATCTCGATGGCCCATGCCGTTGCAGTGCGGCACCTGGAAGAAACGGTTGCGCGCCGTCACCGGCCCCAGTGGCACGGGCTCGAACAGGATGTCGTACCGCGGATCCCTCACGTCTTCGGAAAGAGGCTACGCGCGACGATCAGCCGCATGATGTCGCTCGTCCCGTCCCAGATCTCGTCGAGCTTGGCGTCCCGCAGCCACTTCTGCACCGGCGAGTCACGCACGTAGCCGGCGCCCCCGAGCGTCTGTGCTGCGGCGCAGGTCGAAAACCACGACGCCTCGGACGCGGCAAGCTTTGCCATTGCAGCCTCGGTCGAGAACGGCTCGCCTGCGTCGGCGAGGTCGGCGGCATGGTGGGTGAGGAGCCGCGCCTGGTCGAGCTTCAGCTTCGCGTCGGCGAGCCGGAACGACACCGCCTGGAACTCGTGGATCGCCTTGCCGAACGCCTCACGATGCGTCGCGTAGTCGACGGCGTGCTCGAGGGCCGCGCGGCCGATGCCAAGTGTCGATGCGGCGAGCTGTACGCGCGCGATGTCGAACACGTGCAGTAGCCCGCTAAAGGCTTCTCCTTCGCCCCCAAGGCGGCGGTCGTCCGGGACGAAGCACCCGTGGAACCGCAGCTCTCCGGCCGGGAAGCAGCGGCTGCCCATTTTCGGCAGTCGCTCCCCGTGGACGAAGCCCTCGTCGCCCCGCTCGACGACGAATGCGGTGATTCCCTTCGACCGGGTGCCGGGCTGGACGGTTGCGAACACGACGCAGACGTCCGCGATCGGCGCGTTGCCGATGAACTTCTTGTGCCCGTCGAGGATGTAGCCGCCGTCGACCCGGCGCGCGGTCGTCTCGATCGCCGCCGAGTCGGAGCCGTGCTCCGGCTCGGTGATCGCGACCGAGCACGCCGGCGGCTCCGGGCCGCACAGCGGCGGCAGCCACCGCGCCTTCTGCTCCGGGCTTCCGAGCGCGAGGATCGGCCCGGCGAAGAAGCCGCCCTGGGCGATCACCCAGAAGATGGGGGAGTCGCCCCACGAGAGCTCCTCGATCACCGCGCAGCGCTCCCGCAGCCCGGTGATCCCGCCGCCGCCGTACTCCGCCGGCAGGTCGTAACAGGTGAGCCCCAGGGCAGCCGCCTTGCCGAGGACGTCGAGCGGATACTCCTCGGTTTCGTCGTACTGCAGCGCGACGGGACGCAGCTCCTCGCGCGCGAAAGCAGACGCCGTTTCGAGGGTCGTGTGCACAGTACGAACCTCCTGCGAGCATGGCGCACCCTCCCTGGCCCGTCAAGGCGGCCTTGACACTATGTGCATTGCAGGTTCACCATCTGGACAGTGAACTGGGAGGTCTTCGTCACGTGTGCGGTCACGGGCGCCGGCGACACGGCCGACCGGAGCGAGCACGTCCCGCTGACGCCGGAGCAGATCGCGGACTCGGCGATCGAAGCCGCCCGGGCGGGGGCGGCGATCGCGCACATCCACGTCCGCGACCCGGACACGGGCAGGGGCGCACGCGATCCGGCGCTGTACCGGGCGGCCGTCGAGCGGATCCGCGCGTCCGACGTCGACGTCGTCTTGAACCTCACGGCCGGCATGGGAGGTGACCTCGTCCTCGGCGGGGACCAGTCGCCGTTGCCGCCCGACGAGGCGGGCACGGACATGGTCGGAGCGGTCGAGCGTCTCGCGCACGTCGAGGAGCTGCTGCCCGAGATTTGCACCCTCGATTGCGGGACGATGAACTTCGCCGCGGGCGGCGACTACGTGATGGTCAACACGCCCGCGATGTTGCGCGCGATGGCGGCCCGCGTCCGCGAGCTTGGCGTGCACCCTGAGCTCGAGGTGTTCGACACGGGTCATCTCGTCTTCGTGCACGAGCTGATACGCGACGGCTTGATCGATGACCCGCCGATGATCCAGCTCTGCACCGGCATCCCGTATGGCGCGCCCGACGACCTCGGGACGCTGCTGGCGATGGTCAACCGTCTTCCTGCGAACGCGATCTTCTCGGCGTTCTCGATCGGGCGGATGCAGCTGCCGTTCGTCGCGCTCGCTGCGATCGCCGGCGGCAACGCGCGCGTCGGGCTGGAGGACAACCTCTATCTCTCGCGCGGGCGGCTCGCGACGAACGCAGAGCTCGTCGAGCGCGCCGTCGCGATCCTCGAGTCGATGAACGTGCGCGTGCTCGGCCCGGAGGAGGTGCGGGCAAAGCTCGCGCTGCGTGCCCGTGTCTAAGCCCGGCTCAGTAGGTCTGCTCGGCGGCGGCGTGATCGGCGCAGGGTGGGCGGCGCGGTTCCTGCTGAACGGCGTCGATGTCCGGCTCTACGACCCGGCCTCCTCGGCGGTCGACGAGGTGCTCGCGAACGCGCGGCGCGCGTACGCCCGGCTGACGCTCGCGCCGCTTCCGCCCGAGGGGGCGCTCGTCGTCTGCACGTCAGTCGAGGACGCGGTCACCGGCGTCGAGCTCGTGCAAGAGTCCGCGCCGGAGGACATGGAGCTGAAGCGCGCGCTGCTCGGTGAGGCCGACCGATTCGCGGCAGACGACGCGATCGTGTGCTCGTCGACGTCCGGTCTTCGGCCGACCGAGCTGCAGAGCGCGATGGCGCGTCGCGACCGCTTCGTCGTCGGTCACCCGTTCAATCCCGTCTACCTCTTGCCGCTGGTCGAAGTGTGCGGCGGAGACGCGACATCTCCGGAGACGATCGGGCGTGCGGTCGACGCGTATCGCTCCGTCGGAATGCGGCCGCTGCACGTGCGCACGGAGATCGACGGGTTCGTCGCCGATCGACTGCTCGAGGCGCTGTGGCGCGAGGCGTTGTGGCTCGTCAACGACGGCGTCGCCACGGTCGAGGAAGTCGACGACGCGATCCGTTACGGCGCGGGTCTCCGCTGGGCGTTCATGGGCACGTTCCTCACGTACCGCATCGCCGGCGGCGATGCCGGGATGCGTCACTTCATGGCGCAATTCGGGCCGGCTCTCGCCTGGCCGTGGACGAAGCTGATGGACGTGCCGGAGCTCACGGACGATCTCCTCGACCGGCTCGTCTCCCAGTCGGACACGCAGGCGGCAGGCAGGTCGATCCGCGAGCTCGAGCGCTCGCGCGACGACGCGCTGGTCGCGATCCTGCAGGGCCTACGCGGCGTCGAAGCGGGCGCGGGGGAGACGCTGCTCGCGTGGGAGCGCGGGTTGCTCGGCTCGGCACCGAACGGGGCGAAGCACGTCCCTGCCTCCTGGGTCGACTACAACGGCCACGTGCACGAGAGCCGCTACCTGCAGGCGTTCTCGGACGCGACCGATGCGTTGCTCGGGACACTCGGCCTCGACCCGTCCGTCGGCAGCTATTTCACGGTCGAGACGCACCTCGCGCACCTGCGGACGTTGCATGCGGGCGACAGCTATCGCGTGACGACCGACGTGGTCGACGCCGACGACAAGCGTCTTCACCTCTCGCATGTGCTGCTGCGTGACGGCGAGCCCGATCCGATCGCGACCGCGCAGCAGACGCTGGTTCACGTAGACGTCGCGACTGGCCGCGCGGCTCCCGTCGACGCCGACGTGCGCGCGCAGGTCGACCGGCTCGTTCGATGAGCCGCGACTTGCGCCCGCTCTTCGAGCCGCGGTCGCTCGCGATCGTCGGCGTCTCGGCCGACCCGGGCAAGTGGGGTTACTGGTTCGCGCGCGACGCTGCGCGCGGCGCGCACCGCCGCTCCGTGCACCTGATCGGGCGCAGCGGAGGGGAGCTGCACGGCCTGCCGGTTCTGTCGTCGCTGGCAGAGTTGCCCGAGCCGCCGGAGCTCGTGGTGCTGAGCGTTCCGGCCGCGGGGCTCGAGGACGCCGTCGACGAATCGCTCGCCGCGGGCGCGAGGGCCATCGTCGCGATCGCCGCCGGCGTGGGCGAGGAGCGCGAGCGCGCCATTGTCGAGCGGGTGCGCGCGGCGGGCGCAGTGCTGCTCGGCCCGAACTGCCTCGGTGTGTTCGACGCTGCGAGTGAGCTGGACCTCGCCTCCAACCCGCTGCCGTCGGGGCCGATCGGGTTCGTCTCGCAAAGCGGCAACATCGCGCTCGAGATCGGGCTGCTCCTCACCGACGTCGGTCTCGGCTTCTCGCGGCTCGCCTCGATCGGCAACCAGGCTGATCTCGATGTCACCGACGTGCTGCGCGATCTCGCCGCGCACGACGGGACGAAGGCGATCGGCGTGTACTGCGAGGACTTCCGCGACGGCCGTGCGTTCGCCGAGGCCGCGCGCACCGCCGGCAAGCCGGTCGTGCTGCTGACCGTCGGGCAGACCGAGGCGTCGACGCGCGCTGCACGTTCACACACCGGCGCGCTGACGAGCTCACTCGACGCAGTCGATGCGGCCTGTCGTGCGGCCGGGATGCATCGCGTCGAGACACCGAGGCGGCTGGTCGAGACGCTGCAGGCGCTGCTCGCGGCCGAGCGCCCCCGCGGACGGCGAGTCGCTGTGGTCGGCGACGGGGGCGGCTACGGCGCAGTTGCGTGCGATCTGCTCGGTGCGCACGACCTCGAGCTGCCGGTGCTGTCCGACGGCGTGCAGGAGGCACTTCGTTCGTCGCTGCCTCCGACGGCGGCGACCGCGAACCCGGTCGACCTCGCCGGGGCGGGCGAGCAGGATGCATTCAGCTTCTCGCGAGCCACGCGCACGCTGCTCGAGTCGGGCGACGTCGACGTCGTGTTGTTCACGGCGTACTTCGGCGGCTACAGCTCACTCTCGGATGAGCTGCGCGAGCGTGAGCTCTCGGTCGCGGACGAGCTCGCGGCGGCGGCGCACGAGACGGGTGTGCCGCTCGTCGTGCACACGATGTACTGGGATGCGCCGCCGGCGCGTGCGCTGCGCGCGGCGGGGATCGCGGTGTATCGCGCGATCGAGTCGGCGGTCGACGGAGTGGCGACGCTCGTCGACGACGCTCGTCCGGTCGAACCAGTTGCCCTGCTTCCGCCGGCCGAGGAGCCGGTGTCCAGCACCGAGTACGCGGACGCGCGTGCTGCGCTGGCTGCGGCCGGCATGCGCTTCGGCCGCGCCTACACCGTTTCGGATGATGAGGCGCTGGGTGCCGCCGAGAAGGTTGGCTATCCGCTCGTCCTGAAGGCGCTCGGCTCGCTGCACAAGTCGGATGCGGGTGGTGTCGTGGTCGGCATCGACGACGACTTCGAGCTCCTCCAGGCGATGAACCAGCTGAAGGCGGATTCCTATTCCGTCGAAGCGTTCGAGTACACCGCGGCCGGCGTCGAGCTCCTCGTCGGTGCGCGCTGGGATCCGCGGTTCGGCGCCGTCGTGGTCGTCGGTGCAGGCGGTGTGAATGCGGAGCTGTTCCGCGACACCGCTTCGGCACTCGCGCCGGTGGGCGTCGACGATGCCGAGCAGCTCGTGTGGAGGCTGCGATGCGCGCCGCTGCTTGCGGGTGCGCGCGGGCGGCCGCTGATGGATGTGCGAGCGGCCTCCGAGGCGATCGCCGCGTTCTCCCGCTTCGCAGCCGCGCATCCGGACCTCGCGGAGCTCGAGGTGAACCCCCTCCTCGTGCGCCACGTGGGCGCCGTCGGCCTCGACGCGCGCTTCGTCGGCGTCTGACGCCGCTCAGAGCCGGCTCAGAGGAAGCTCAGAGGACCTGTCACAGCTTCGTGCCGTGGATGTGAAATCCCCTGCAGATCAGTGTCGCGCTTTCGAGCCACGTCTGCTGCAGGCGCCACGACCGCTTGCGACGGTTCCGCAGTCCCGCTGCGTCAGGGGCGCGTCAGAGCCGCGGCGGCGGTAGCACCCGGAGTGCATCAGCCGGCAGATGTGCCTGCACCGCGGTGCCTTGGACGTAGTTTCGCTCCGAGCCGTCGTTCGCGACCGACGCATTGACCACCTCACCCGAGGCGAGCCGGATCACGAGCTGTTCCGACGAGCCGAGGTACACGACCCGCTCGATCATCCCCGGCACGCGGTTCTCTCCGGTGGATTCGTACGGCTCGACGCGTACCCGCTCGGGACGGATCACCGCGCGCGCGTCGCCTCGGGCGCCCACCGCGCCGCCTAGGGCGCGCAGCGTGAAGTCGCCGAGCTTGATGCGGCAAACGCTGCCGTCGGGCTCCACCTCCACCGTCATGAGGTTCGACACGCCGAGGAAGTCCGCGACGAACGCCGTCTCCGGCTCCTCGTACATCTCCGACGGCGTCGCGACCTGCTCCACGTGACCCTCGGACATGACCGCGATTCGGTCGGACATCGTCAGCGCTTCTTCCTGGTCGTGCGTCACGTAGACGAACGTGATCCCGAATTGCTCCTGGATCCCCTTCAGCTCGAGCTGCAGCGCCTTGCGCAGCTTGGCGTCGAGCGCGCCGAGCGGCTCGTCGAGCAGCAGCACCGCAGGGTTGAGCACGAGCGCACGGGCGAGCGCGACGCGCTGCTGCTGGCCACCCGAGAGCTGGACGGGCCGGCGGTGCTCGAGACCCGACAGGCGCACAGCCTCGAGCACCTGCAGGACGCGCTGACGGATCTCTGCGCGCTTCTCCTTCCGCCGCCGCAGACCGAACGCCACATTGTCGAAGACGTCGAGGTGAGGGAAGAGCGCGTAACTCTGGAAGACGGTGTTCACCTTCCGTTTGTGCGGCGGCGTCGCCGCCATGTCGACGCCGTCGAGCATGATCTTGCCGCTGTCGGGCCGCTCGAACCCGGCGATCAGGCGAAGCGTCGTCGTCTTCCCGCAGCCCGACGGGCCGAGCAGCGAGAAGAACTCGCCACCGTCGACGTGGAGGTCGATGCCGTCGACCGCGACGACATCCGAGAACTCCTTCCGAAGCGAGACGAGATCGATGACGCCCACGCTCATGCTTCGAGCGCTGCGAGCTCGCTCACCGCGCCGCCACCTCCCTGTTGGAGCTTGTTGAACCGCCGGTACACGAGCGCCGCAAACGTGACCGCGACGAGCGTCGCGACGACCATCACCGTCGCAAGCGCGTTCAGGGCCGGCGTCGTCGTCCCGCGCACGCTCGAGTAGATCTTGATCGGCACGGTCTGCGTCGACGAGTTCGACGACAGGTAGTCGGTCACGACGAAGTCGTCGACCGAGAGCGCGAACACCACCATCAGGCTCGCGAAGATCGCGGGAGCGAGCAGCGGCAGCAGAACGAGGCGCAGAGCTCCCAAGGTCGATGCACCGAGATCGCGTGCCGCTTCTTCGTACTGGCGGCCCACCGAGAGCAAGCGGCCACGCACCACGAGTACGACGTACGAGATCGAGAACGTCACCTGACCGAGCGCCTGCGCGGTCGTGCCGAGCTGGATCTTGTAGAGCGACACGAACACGAGCAGGAGCGACACCGCCATCACGATCTCCGGTGTCACGAGGGGGAAGAGCATCAGGAAGTTGACCGGTCGCGCGCCGAAGCCGCGCCACCGCGTCAGCCCGATCGCGAGCCCGACGCCCAGCGGCACCGCGATCAGCATGGCGAGCCCCGCGAGCTTGAGGGTCTGCTCGAGCGCGCCGCGCAGCGCGGGGTCGTGCAGCACGGACTGGTCGGGATCGCCCCAGTACCAGCGCGTCGAGAACCCCTGCCAGACGCTGCGCGACCGACCGTCGTTGAACGAGAACAGCACGGCGATGCACACGGGAACGATCGCCCAGAGCATGTACAGCCACGTGACGACCGCAAGCGTGCGCGGCTGTCCCCACGGGTTCGCCCACCAGTCGAGGAAGCGCTTCACACCAGGTCCCGCGACGCGCGCACCGTCACCCAGAGGTAGTACGACATCAGTGCGGCGAGCAGCACCGACAGCACCACGACGAGCGACGCGCCGACCGTGCGTTGCGGTCCGCCCTGGAAGAACAGGTTGATCTGGTTGCCGATCATCGTTGTTCGCGGCGAGCCGGAGATGACGTCGTTCGTGTAGTAGTCGCCGAACATCGGCAGCGCGACCAGCACGCTCGCCGCCATGATCCCGTGCTTCGAGAGCGGCAGCGTCACGTGCAGGAACGTGTGCAGCGGGCTCGCGCCGAGATCCCGCCCTGCCTCTAGCACGCTGCGCTCGATGCGGTCGAGCGTCGCGTACAACGGCAGGATCAGGTAGGGCACGTACCCGTAGACGAGTGCGAAGATCACCGACGACGCCTGCCCGTCGAGCCAGCCGTACGGATGTGACAGGACTCCGAGGTCGACCAATGCGCGGTTGACGAGCCCGTCCGGCAGCAGCAGCCCGACCCAGGCGAGCATCCGCATCAGGTAGCTGACCCAGAACGGCACGATCAGTAGCACCAGCAACAGCTTCTTGGTGCGGCGTGCGTGGCGCGACAGGTAGTACGCGACCGGATAGCCGATCGCGAGGCAGCCGGCGAGCGCGAGCGTCACGTAGACGAACGTGCGCACGAATACCGTCCAGAACGGCTCGCCGGGGCGAAGCTGGCGCAGGACGTCGCGCATCGTGTCGAACTGCCAGTGCAGCGGGTCCCACACCGGCACCGGGTTGGAGAAGATCGGGTCCACGCTGCCGAACGCGACCGCGAGCACCGCGTAGGTCGGCACGAGGAAGAGCAGGACGAGCCAGATCGCTCCGGGGAGCGCGAAGCTCGGCCAGAGAAGCCGCTGTCTCACGCCTCCCTTAGCCGGCCTTGAAGGCGGACCACGCGTTCTGCCAGGTCGCCTGCCCTTGCTGCGTCAGCGGCAGGAGGGACACGGCATTGGCGAAGTCGGACTCACGGACAATCGTCGCACCGAGGTTCTTGGGGATGTACCCCTGCGCGATCACCTTGTCCGGGTTGATCACCTTGAGCGGCGGCATGTAGCCGAGGTACGAGAAGTTCTCGACGCCGTGCTTCTCGTCGAGCAGGAAGTTCATGAAGTGGTGCGCGAGGACCGGGTTCTTCGCGCCGCGCAGAACGGTGATCATGTCGCTGCCGACGACCGCGTTCTTCGCCGGCCGCCAGTAGCCGATCACGCTCACCGGCACGTTCTTCGGCATGTAGTACGTCGCGCCCGCCATGTCGCCCGACCACGACTGGCCGAGCCACGTCGCACCCGTCGGGACGTCTGTGTACTGGGTGGTGTTCGTCTTCACATTGACCGTCTTCGTGAGCTGCTTCAGATCGTTCGCGGCCGCTTGCACGAGCTTCGCGTTCTCGGTGTTCACGTCGCCCACGCCCCGGTGGCGTAGCCCCATCCCGATCGCCTCACGCTGGTCGTCGAGGATCGCGACCTTGCCGGCGTACTTCTGCGCGTGCCAGAACGCGTCGTAGCCGTTCTTGAACGCCGTCGGCGGTGTCTTCACCTTGTCCTTCCGCCACGCGATGCCGGTCGTGTAGACGGTGTACGGCACCGTGTAGCGCGAGTGCACGTCGTAGAACGGGCTCTGCAGTTGCGGCCACACGTTCTTCAGGTTTGGGAGGTAGGAGTGGTTGACCGGTTGGATGAGCTTGCCGGCGACCATGCGGGACAGATAGTCGACGGTCGCGAACCACACGTCGAAGCCCGCGCTTCCCGACGTCAGCTTCGCGAGCGCTTCTTCCTCGTTCTCGAACGTCGTGACCTTGACCTTGACGTTGTACGCCTTCTCGAACTTCTTGACGACGGCGGGGTTGACGTAGTCAGACCAGTTGAAGACGTTCAGTGGGCCTTTCTCGGTAGTGCGGCCACTCGCGATCGGGTCGTTGTCCGAGTAGAGCGGCAGCGTGACCGGGAAGCCGCGCCGGGCGAGCGGGATGCCGCCTGGGCCGATCGGCGCGCCGAGTCGCCCGGCGAGTGCGTCCGCGGCCTGCAGCAGCGCATCGGCGCCTGAGAGCGCCGCCACCGCGCCCGCCGAGCCGACGAGGAAATGACGCCTGTTCGTCCTGCGTTCCCGCGGATGCATCTCGTCCTCCCCCGAGGTCGGTTTCGCACAATGCAAACCGACTTAGCACGATGTGTCAAGGCGCCTTGTATGATCGGGCACGAGATGGGCGAGCTCCGGACGACGCTTCCCGGCCACGATTACCGCTCGCCGGAGATCTTCGAGCTCGACCGCGAGCGCGTCTTCTTCCGGGAGTGGATGTACGTGGCCCGGGCCGACGAGGCGCCGGAGGCCGGCGATTTCGTCACCGTCGACGTCGCCGGAGAGAGCATCGTCGTCGTCCGCGGGAAGGACGAGCAGCTCCGAGGCTTCTACAACGTCTGCCGCCATCGCGGCTCCCGCATCTGCGATGCCGAGACCCGCGGTCACGCGAAGGGCGCGATCAAGTGCCCGTACCACGCCTGGACGTACTCGTACGACGGCAGGTTGATCGGGACGCCGCTCGTCGCGAAGGACGAGCTCGACCGCTCGACGCTCGGCCTGTGGCCGGTCCGCCTCGAGGAGTGGCAAGGTTACGTCTTCGTCAATCTCTCCGACGACACGCCGTCGCTGCGCGAGTCGCTCGAGCAGCAGTACGACAAGCCGCTGCAGTACGAGCGCTGGAACATGCACGACCTCCGCACCGGACACCAGACGGTCAGCGAGCTCGCCGCGAACTGGAAGATCCTGGTCGAGAACTACAACGAATGCCTGCACTGCCCGACGGTGCATCCCGAGCTCTCGCAAGTGGCGCCGGCGTTCGGCAAGGGCCTTGTGCTCGAGCCCGGACGCGACGACTGGGGCGTCTCGATCGTGAACGGCGGCGTCGGTTACACGGCGTCCGGCACGACGAGCATTCCGGTGATGCCGGGGATCGACAAGCATTCGGCGAGCTCGATGTACGGCGCCACCGTGTACCCGAACATGTTCATCGATCTGACCGGCACCGTCGTGATCGCGACGCGCATGCTGCCGCGCGACGCCGCGCACACGACGATCGTCACCGACTACCTGTTCCGTCCCGAGGTCGTCGACGATCCCGACTTCGATCCGAGCGAGGTCGTCGACTTCGCCGAGCTCGTAGCGAAGCAGGACTACGTGGTCTGCGAGCGTGTGCAGCTCGGCGTCTCGTCGCGCGCCTTCACCCACGGCGTGTACGCGGAGAAGGACGATCTGCCGCACCGGTTCAACAAGCGGTACCTCGCGGCACGCGACCGTACTGAGTAGGGCAATCGTCATCGGCGCGGGCTTCGCGGGTCTCGCGGCCGCCGACGCACTGACCCGCGAAGGGCTCGACGTGGTCGTGCTCGAGGCAACCGATCGAGTCGGCGGCCGCGTCTGGTCCGAGCCGCTGGCCAATGGCGCGATCGTCGAGCGCGGCGCCGAGTTCGTGCTGCCGGGCTACGAGACGATGCGCACACTCGCAGCGCGGCTCGGACTCGCCTTCCGAGAGAAGGGGACGCTTTACGGCGACCGCGAGCCGCGCGACGGGCCGCCGCTCTCGCGCGAGGAGCTGGTCGCCGCCGTCGCCCAGCTCGGCGATGCGCGCGGTGCGTCGCTCGCCGCGGCCGTGGATGCGTTGCCGGCGACGGAAGGAGCGCGTGCCGCGATCGCCTCGCGGCTCGCGATCTCGACCGCGCACGAGCTCGACGACCAGCCGGCGTCGATCCTCGCCGACGGGGCTGCCGGCTTCGGTGCGTTTCCGAGCCACGGCATCGACGGCGGGAACGACCTGCTCGCGCGCGAGCTCGCTGCCTCGCTCGACGTTCGGCTCGGCCGGCGGATCGAGCGGGTCGCGTGGGACGAGCTGGGCGTGACGGTCGACGACGACAATGCCGACGTGTGCGTCGTCGCGACGCCGGCGGACGCTCTCGTGTTCGACCCGCCTCTCCCCGATTGGAAACGCCGCGCACTCGGCGCCGTTCGCTACGGGCACGCTGCGAAGGTGTTTCTCCAGCTCGAGCACGGGGTCGAGCCGAGCGCGACGCTGTCGGTTCCCGGTCGCTTCTGGACGTGGACCGAGCACGGATCGCGCGCAGTTTCATCGTTCGCAGGGACTGCGTCGGCCCTCGAGCGGCTTGACGTGGCGCACGGGCCGGAGCGGTGGGCGGCTGCGGTCCGCCTGCTCCGGCCCGATCTTCCCTACGCCGACGCCGAACCGGTGCTCGCCACCTGGCCGGGCGGCGCCTACTCGGCGCGTTCGCTCTCCTCGCCGCTCGAGGACGACGCGCTCGCCGAGCCGGTCGGGCCGATCGCCTTCGCCGGTGAGCACACGGCCCGCGAGTGGCACGGCCTCATGGAGGGCGCGCTGCGCAGCGGCCTGCGGGCCGCCGCGCAATGCGTCACGTGACGGCGTCGAGAAGGCGTATGCGCGCGTCCTCGAGGTCCGACTTGAGGTCGCGGAGGCCCGCGAAGCGCGCGCCGCCGGCCTTCAGCCGGTGCAGGTGCCGCCGCCGCTCCTCGAGCTCGTCGAGGAGCGCGGCGACCTCCAGTTGATGTGCGCGGCGGCTCGATACGGTGATCGTCATGCCGCCTCGCTGACCGGGCGGGACTCCGACGGGCGGAGCTCTGCGACCGGAGCCGGGGCGGGCGTACGGAGCAGCCCGCCGGTGAGCGCGGCGCCGAGCACGAGGAGTGCGGTTAGGACGTAGAGCGCCGTCTGGTAGCCGTGATCCAACGCCGCCGCGCTGCCGGGTGCGCCGTCGAAGTGCGACGTCGCCGACGAAGCGATAGCCGTTGTAGAGGCGATCCCGATTGCGCCGCCGATCTGCCGGCTCGTGTTCACGAGGCCGGAGGCGATTCCCGCGTCGGCACGATCGACGCCGGCCAGGCTCGCGATCGTCACGGGGACGAACGCCAGGCCGAGACCTGCGCCGCCTAGGACGAACGCCGGGAACATGTCCCAGAAGTAGTGCCCGTCGACCGGTAGGCGCGTGAGGTACGCGACGGATGCGGCGGACATGACCAGCCCTGTGGTCAAGGTCGTGCGAACGCCGACGCGGCCCACGACGATCTGGGCGAGGTTGGAGACGACGACGACGGTGAGTGCGAAGCCGGTGAACGCCACTCCCGCCTCGACTGCGCTGTAGTGCAAGACGTCCTGCAGGTAGAGCGCGAGCACGAAGAACTCCGAGAACGTCACCGCGCCGAGGATCGCCATGGCGGCGTTCGCGGTCGAGAGAGTCCGCGAGCGGAAGATCCGCAGCGGGAGGAGGGGCCACGGCGACCGCAGCTCGACGACGAGGAACGCACCGATCAGCGCGATCGACGCAGCGAGCAGTGACAGCGTCTCAGGTGTGGTCCAGCCGTGACTCGTCCCGCGCGTCAGCGCGTAGACGAACAGCATCAACCCGCTCGTGACCGTCGCCGCACCGAGGAAGTCGAAGTGGCGATGGCCGAGGTCGGGCCGGCTCTCGCGAAGCAGCACCGGTGCGAGCAGCGCAGCGGTGATGCCGACCGGCACGTTGATGAAGAAGATCCACGACCAGTTGAGGTAGCTCGTCAGGAGGCCGCCGAGCAGCACGCCGACGGCTGCGCCGCTACCGGACGCCGCGCCGTAGATGCCGAGCGCCAGGTTGCGCTCGCGCCCTTCGGCGAATGACGTGACGAGCAGCGACAGGGCCGCAGGCGCGAGCAGCGCACCGCCGAGCCCCTGCAGGGCGCGGAACGCGATCAGCGACGCTTCGGACCAGGCAAGCCCGCAGAGCAGCGAGCTCGCCGAGAAGACGAGGAGACCGATGATGAAGAGACGGCGGCGTCCCACGAGGTCGGCCAGTCGGCCGCCGAGGAGGAGTGCGCCGCCAAAGAGGATGGCGTAGGCGGAGACGACCCACTGCAGGCTCGTCGCCGAGAAGCCGAGGTCGGACTTGATCGACGGCAGCGCGACGTTGACGATCGCGACGTCGAGGATGACCATGAACTGTGCGGTCACGATCAGCGCAAGGGCGCTCCAGCGCCGGGAAGCTGAGGTTGTAGTCAGTGTCACTAATTGAGCTCCTTCATCGTTGTACTAGTCAACAGTATACACGCACAACGATGGACGCGCTACACTTCTTTTCATGAATGACGTGATGACAACGAGTGGCAAGGTGGCGACGCGGCTACCGCAGGAGCTCATGTCGTCCGCGCTGTTCCTGCTCAAGCGGCTCGGGATGTCCGCGAAGGAGCGCTCGTTCTCCGCCTACGAGGAGCTCGGCCTCCATCCGTACCACCACGCGATCCTGGCCGTCCTCGACGAAGGGACGCGCGAGACGCAGGGATCGATCGCAGACTCACTCGGGTACGACCGCGGCCAGCTGGTCGGGCTCCTCGACGAGCTCGAAACCGCGGGCCTCATCGAGCGGCGCCGCGACCCGTCGGACCGCCGGCGACATGTCGTCGAGATGACGGCGGCCGGCCGCAAGACGCTCGCCAAGCTCCGTGCGCTCTCGACGAGCCTCGAACAGGACTTCCTCGCGCCGCTCGATGCGCGCGAGCGGAAGGTGCTGCACGCGCTGCTCCTCGAGCTCGCCGAGGAGCACTTGCCGACCTGCCGCCGCGACCTGCGCGAGTAGCTAGCTAGACCTTCACGCCCGAACGGAGCGGGGGGAACTTGGCGGCGAGCCCGTCGACCTCCACCTGGAACAGCTCGTGCGGGTCGCGCAGCCCCTGGAAGCGCCAGCTGCCCAGGCTCCGCAGCTTGATCCCGTCGGCAGGCGACTCGGTGAGCGCGGCGCCGGCTGCCGACGACACGACGATCTGGCCGCCGTGTGCGCCGTAACAGATGCGTGCGGCGGCGTGGACGGCGAGGCCGACGTAGCCGGTCTCCGTCAGCGTCGGCCGGCCGCTGTGGATTCCCGCGCGGACGCGGACCGCGAGCTCGTCCGGCCAGGGCCCCTCCGCCATCGCGCGTTGCAGCTCGACCGCCGCCGCGATCGCGGCGGGCGCCTGCGTGAACACCGCGAAGAACTCGTCGCCACGCGCGTCGACCTCGTGGCCGCCGGCCTGGCGCACCGCGCGCCTCTGCACGCGACGGACGCTCGTGACGAGTGACGCATACCGGTCGTCGAGGTGCGAGAGCAGCTCGGTCGAGCGCTCGATGTCCGTCAGCAGGAAGGTGACGTGACCCTTCGGGAGCCGCCGCTGCGGCTGGAGCTGGGCGCTGATGAATCCGATCGGGGCGACGCCGTGCTTCTGTGCGGCTCGCAGCAGCCTGAGGCGGGCGCGATCGCGGGCCGCCTCGTCGTCGAAGACGACCTGGTTGAACCGGGACAGCGCGTTGCGCACGTGCGAGGCGTCGTTGATCGGGAGCCGCCGCGTGCCGGTCGCGTCGATGTACGCAAATGCGCTGTCAGGGAGCTGTGCGCGCGTCTTTGCGTCGAGCTTGGCCACGCCCCCGATGATGGCATGAGGGCGGTTAGTGATGCCGAGGGCGTACGGTGAAGCGGATCGTCACGTGCGCGGTCGAGCCTTTCGAGTCGACGACCTCGAGGTTCAGCCAGTGTGTGCCCGGCCGGCTCGGGCGGCCGCGCAGCACGCCACGAGCGAGCAGGTGCAGTTTGGCCTTGCGCAGCGCGCGGCCGGTCGTGAGCCAGCGCAGCCGGCCGACGCCGCCGGACGCCCTGAGCTTCGTGCCGAATTTCGTCCCGACGCGCGCTACGAGCGTGCGCTTGCCCTTGACCACGAGCCCAGTAACCGTGGCCTGTGACGGCTTCGGCTGGGTCAGTGCCGCAGGCGGGGCGAGGGCGTCGACGATCGCCTGGTGGATGAACGTGGCGATCGCAACGCCGCCGGCCGGCACGAGATGGATGTAGTCGGTCTGGTACCACTCGGGATGCGGCGCCGAGTACGCGTTCCAGTCGAGCACGTGAAGCTCGGGATGATGGACCGCTGCCGCTGCGAGCACGGCGTTCTTCTGGGCGTACTCCGGCCGCACCTCGTGCAGGTTCACCCAGAGGACATGCTGGACGCCGTCGTCGCGCAGCGTGTCGAGCGTGAGCTCGACGTCCGCCGCGAATGTCGTGGGAATGTCGTTGTAGCCGTCGACGATCACGACGACCGGGCCGAGGGTAGTTCGCCAGCCGTTGATGACGTCGAGCGCCGTCGGCACGTACGTGCCGTTGAACTGGCAGCTCTGGACGTTGAGCCGCCGACACACGCCCGCATCGAGCTGAACGTCGAGATTCTGGTCGAGCGCCGCCTGGGCCGCTGCGTTGCCCCAGGTAACTGCGGTCAGGACCGAGTCGGAGACGATCGTGACGTGGGGCGCCGCCCCGGCCGCACCGGCGGGAAGCGCCGTGCAGGCAAGGAGAGCGGCGAGTGCGGTGAAGCGGCGGAGTGACGGCATGAAACGGGGGTACTGCGACGTTCGGCGTTCTTCGACCCCTCGTTGCACCGCCGCGATGACCAGATCGAGTGAGCGCACGCCTCGATCGAGCTCCTCTCGATGTGCCGTCTATAGTCATCGCCGTGACGGCCGTCGAACTTGACCGGCCGCGCGCGGCTCCACGCGCTGCGTGGCGGCTGACGCTCGGTCGCTTTCTTTCCGACCGCGCTGCCGTTGCGTCGCTCGCCGCGTTCGCGCTCGTGCTCTTCGCCTCGTTCGCAGGTGGCCCGATCGTCAGCGCGATCGTCGGCCACAACGGCTTCCAGCAGTTCCCCTACGCGACCGATGCCAGCCTCGACCCTGTCGGCGGGTGGTCGCGTGTGCCGACGACGCAGCAGGTGCGCCTGGATGAATACGGCAATGTCTTGCCGCCGCCGAAAGGGTCAACGAAGACGCTGATGGTGCTCGGCGGCGACGGGCCGCTCGGCCGTGACGAGTTCATCCGGGTGCTCGACGGCGGCAAGGCGTCGATCGAGGTCGGCGTCTTCGCGGTGCTGATCTCGGCGTTGATTGCGGTGCCGCTCGGCTGTCTCGCAGGCTTCTACGGCGGGAAGGTGGACGCGATCGTCTCGCGGCTGACGGAGTGGGTGATGGCGTTCCCGCTCATCTTCTTCCTCGTCTTCGCGACGGTTCACCTGACCTCGACACTAAGGCCGATCGGCTGGGGGCACGACATCCCCGCCGGCGTGCCGATGGTGGCGCTCCTGATCGGCGTCTTCACATCGTTCTATCCGCTTCGCCTCGTGCGCGCACAGCTCCTGACGTTGCGCAACTCCGAGTTCGTCGATTCGTCGCGCATGGTCGGCGCGTCCGGGCTTCGGATCATCCGCAAGGACCTGTTGCCGCACCTGATCCCGACGCTGCTCGTCTGGGGTGCCGTCGCCGTGGCGACCGACATGCTGCTCGAGGTCGGGCTGTCAGTGATCGGCGTCGGCGTGCAGTCGTCGACCGCGACGTGGGGAACGCTGCTCGCGCAGACGACCGGGACGATCTACAACGCGGGCTTCGGCGGCGGCGACCACCACACGACGTGGCACACGGTTTGGCCGACGCTCGCGATCCTCATCTCGGTCGTCTCGCTGAACCAGCTATCGGAGAGCCTTCGTCGTGCAATCGAGCCGTGGCGTCGATGAAGCGCATCGGATTCTTTCTGACGCGACGGATCGCCGGCGGCGTGCTGACGCTCGTCGCCGTTGTGACGTTCACGTGGCTCATGTACTGGTCAATCTCGCCGCAGCCGGGCCGCTTCGTCTATCCGGCCGGGATCAAGATCACGAACTTCCAGCTCGCGGACGGCGCGCACCGGCTCGGTGCAGACCGCCCCAAGCTCACGCAGTACGGCGACTGGTGGTGGCATCTGCTGCACGGGAGCTTCGGGCAGCGGTGGACCGGAGCCACACTGAACGACAACGTCCTCACGACGGCCCCTGTCGGGCCGCTCCTCTACCCGTCCGTTCGCGAGACGCTCTCGATCCTGCTCGGCGGCGCGATTCTTGCGGTGCTGATCTCCGTGCCGCTCGGGGCCATCGCAGGCAGGCGTGTCGGGTCGCTCGCCGATCGCGTGATCTCGATCGGCGCTCTCGTCGGCGTGTGCACGCATCCGATCGTGACCGGGAAGCTGCTGACGCAGTGGTTCGGCATCGATCTCGGGTGGCTCCCGATCGGCGGCTATTGCTCGTTCGTGAAGCACCCGCCACCGGCGGGCTTACCGGCGAACTTTCCGACGTGCGGCGGTCCGGTCGACTGGGCGACGCACCTGATCATGCCGTGGTTCACCTTCGCGTTCCTGTTCCTCGCGCTCTACACGCGGATGATCCGTGCGAGCGTTGCCGAATCGATCCACGAGGACTACGTGCGCACCGCGCGCGCAAAGGGTGCAAGAGAGCGGCGCGTGATGGCTCGTCACGTACTGCCGAACGCGTCTCTGCGTGTCCTGACGATGGTTGGGATGGACATCGGGACAGCGCTCGGTGTCGCGGTGTTCGTCGAGTTCGCGTACGGCATCCCCGGACTTGCTCGGCTGTCGATCGACGCCATGACGGGAGATCCGCTTGCGAGTGCGACGGATCTGCCGATGCTGCTTGCCGTCGTCACGATGATCACCTTGATCGTCGTGATCGGGAACCTGGTCGTCGACACGCTCTACGCGGTCGTCGACCCGCGCACCGGCACCGCGGACCGTCCGGGCCGGACGAAGGAGATCGCGGCCGGCGTCATGTGACGTCGACTCCCGCCGCCGCGTCCCCCTGCGGCGGCGGGAGTCTGTCCCCCGACAGGCCTAGCCGTTGAACGGATGCACGAGCGGGTTCATGCTCGCGTAGAGCCCGTTCGGGTTCGGGTACCAGAGCCACACGTGCATCGTGATCAGGTTCGGGTGCCAGAACGTGAACTTCGCACCCGAGCCCGGGGCGGTCGTCGCGCACGCGTCCTGTGAGGTCGCCGCGACGAAGGTGCCGTCCGCGTAGTGGCAGGCAGCCGGGAACGCGCCGTACTTCGCACCGGGCAGCGGAGCCGTCTTCGGTTTCGCCGTGAACACCCACTCGAGCGCTGCGAGCTGGTACGACGTGCCGGACGTGCCTGTCTTCTCGTAGACGAGGATCGGCGGCTTCGCGGGGTCGAACCCCGTGATCTTCCCGTTCAGGAAGTGGTAGCCCATGTCCGGGATCATCTTCGTGATGATCGAATAGCCGGCCGCCTTCGCCGCGTTCAGGTTGGTGACGTACTTTGCGGTCGAGATCCGCGCTTTCGACAGCGCGGTGGCGAGCGCGGGGCTCGTGGCCTGCATCTTCATGCCTTTCATACCGGCCATCGAGTACGTCGGTGTCACGGCCGTGGGCCGGCGGGCGCCGGCTGACGCCCACGTGGCCGCGGTGCCAACGGCCACCGCGAGCACCGCGAGCGTGACGAGCAATGTCTTCGGCATCTCTGCTCTCCTCTGTTGCTGGACGCCTTCGAAGCTAGGGCGGCCGCTTCGCGGCCACATGGGCAGCGCTGCCCATCTTTTGTGGCGCGACTACCCGTTTGTTCCGCAGTAACGTCTCGGCGGTGCAACTCGTCGAACGTCTGAAGCTGATCGGGGCCGATCCCGAGGACGACGAAGACCTGCGGGCGCGCAAAGCGCTGCTCGTCCTCATCTCGGTGTTGATCCTCCCGGTCGCCGGGCTCTGGGCGGCGCTCTACCTCTTGTTCCATTCGCCGGTCGGTTGGGCGCCGGTCGCGTACTTCGCGGTACTCGCCTGCTCGATCGTGGTCTTCTCGCGGACCCGCAACTTCGTCTGGCTGCTCCGGGTCGGGCAGATCTCGATCCTCTTCGCTCCGACGCTGTCGATGATCCCGCTCGGCGGGTTCCTCGGTGCGGGCGGCGTCGGGCTCTGGGCGATCCTCGCGCCGCTCGGTTCATTGGTGTTCGAGCGGGTCGAGTCGGCGATTCGCTGGTACGTCGCGTTCGCGATCGTGTTTCTCGGTTCGGGGATCGCCGGTGAGCTCGTCGGTCCCGTCTCGCCCGAGGTGCCGCGGTGGTTCACGACGACGATGCTCGGGCTGAACATCACCGTCGGCGGCGCGATCGTCTTCACACTGCTCGCGGTATTCGCGAGCGAGCGGCGGGCTGCGCTCGACGCACTCCGCGTGGAGCAGGCGAAAGCGGAGGAGCTCCTGCTCAACATCCTCCCGAAGTCGATTGCGGAGAGGCTGAAGGCACAGACGCGACCGATCGCCGATCACTTCGGATCTGCGTCGATCCTGTTCGCGGACGTCGTCGACTTCACGCCGTGGTCGGAGCGTCTACGGCCGGAAGAGGTTGTGGGTCATCTGGATCTCCTGTTCAGCCACTTCGACGGGCTCGCCGAGGAGTACGGGCTCGAGAAGATCAAGACGATCGGCGACGCCTACATGGTCGCGGCGGGTGTTCCGAACCCGCGGCCCGATCACGCGCGCGCGCTCGCGCTCGTCGGGCTCGACATGCTCGCCGCGATGCGGGAGGACGAGGAGATCGCCGCCCTAGGGCTCGAGCTCCGGATCGGCATCAACTCCGGCCCGGTCGTCGCGGGCGTGATCGGCCGCAAGCGCTTTCTCTACGACCTCTGGGGTGACGCCGTGAACACGGCGAGCCGGATGGAGTCGCACGGTGCACCGGGCCGGATCCAGATCACGCGGTCGACGTTCGAGCTCCTCGCCGACGAGTTCGTGTGCGAGCCGCGCGGCACGATCGTCGTCAAGGGCAAAGGCGAGATCGAGGTGTGGTACCTCGTCGGGCCGTCAGTGCCGCAGCAGCTGCGCACGGACGCGGTGGAGGTGGGGCATCAACCCGTAGATCACGATCGGCACGGCGATCGTGGCGAGTACGAACGTCCGTAGGACGGGTGACATCGTCCGGAGGCGGTCTCCGAACACGAGGTTGATGGCGGTCAGTGTGGGGAAGACGCAGAGCCAGATCATGAACGCAAGCTGATGCTTGCCGGGCGGAGGGATGGTGTTCATCGACTGTCCTCCTGGACGAGGTCGTTGTTGATCGAGATCGCGGCGGCCGATCCTTCTCCGGCGGCCGTGATGACCTGAGCACGAGGGTTGCTGACGTTTCCGGCGCTCCATACGCCGGCGACGCTGGTCCGGCCGTCTCGATCGGCACGGACGAATCCGGTGTTGTCGAGCTCGCAGCCGAGCGACTCGATCAGCTCTGCGCCGCGAGGCTCGAGCGTCGGCCGCATGAACAACGCGGTGCGCGAGACCTCGCGACCGTCGTCGAGCTCGACACCACGGAGCCGGTCGTTCTCGACGACGAGTCGCGTCACGGCGCCGTCGACGATTTCGATCCCGCTTGACACCAAAACCGCGTGTTCGTCGGCGGTCGCGGGGTGCGTATGCGAGAAGAAGATGACGTCCTCAGACCATTGCCGGAGCAGCAATGCGTGCTCGGCCGCGCCCGCGACCGTCCCGACGACGCCGAGCGGCTCACCGCGGACCTCCCAGCCGTGGCAGTACGGGCAATGGAGGAAGTCGCGTCCCCAGCGTTCACGTGCGCCGGGGATGGCCGGCAGGACATCGACGGCTCCGGTGGCGAGCAGGAGCCGGCGGGCGCTCAGCATGCGGCCCGCCGCCGTTCCGACGACGAACCCGGGCTCGGCGTCCAGGACGTCGTCGTCGATGACGTCGACGCCGTACATCGCGAGCTCGTCGCGGCCGGCCGCAAGCAGGTCTGCGGGCGGCAGCCCATCACGGGACAGGAAGCCGTGCATGTGCCCGGCCGGAGCATTGCGCGGCGCGCCCGCGTCGACCACCGCGACGCGGCGCCGTGCGCGACCCAGCACGAGTGCGGCGCTGAGCCCGGCGGCTCCGCCGCCGACGATCACCACGTCGTATGCCTTCACCGTCATGTCGTGACGGTGCCCGACCCGCGCACGGGTGTCCAGAATCGTTGCCGTTTCCGGGAACGGCGATTAGCGTGACGCGCATGGCGGACTCGCAGGCCATTCCCGATGTGCTCGCCGAGGTCGGGCCGCGCCTCAAACGTCTGCGGACGCGGAGGGGCGTCACCCTGACCGCGCTCGCGGCGAAGACCGGCATTTCGAAGAGCACGTTGTCGCGGCTCGAAAGCGGTCAGCGAAAGCCGAGCCTCGAGCTGCTCCTCCCACTTGCGGAGGCACATCAGGTCCCGCTCGACGAGCTCGTCGGCGCCCCGGAGGTCGGCGACCCGCGGATCCGGCTCAAGCCACGTGTCCGGAACGGACGTATGGTCTTCCCGCTCACGCAGCAGGCGACCGGCATGAATGTCTGGAAGGTCGTGATCCGGCCTGAACGCGAGCGGCAGCTGAGGTCGCATGAGGGATACGAGTGGCTCTACGTCCTGTCAGGGGAGATGCGCCTGATCCTCGGCGAGCACGACATCACGATGCACCCGGGCGAGGTGGCGGAGTTCGACACGCGACTACCGCATTGGTTCGGACCGGCGGACGCTGAACCGGTCGAGATCCTCAGCGTCCACGCGAGCGACGGAAAGCGGATGCACGTGCGCGCGGCGCCGCGTACGACGTAGCGTTCGCGGCGGACGCATGCTCATCGAGTCCCCGCGTTCGCGGCTACGAGAGCGGCAGCGTGATTCGGAACGTCGAGCCGACGCGGTGCGTCGACTGGACGTCGAGCTCGCCGCCCATCTGCCGGACCAGGGATCGGCTGATGTATAGACCCAGCCCGGAGCCGCCGACACCGTTCGTCATGGCCGGATCGAGGCGATAGAACTTCTCGAAAATCCGGTCGTGCTCATCGTCAGGGATACCCAGCCCGCGGTCCGTGATCTCGATCGCTCCCGCCTCGCCTTCGGACGTCACGCGCACCGAGATCTCACCGCCGTCGGGTGAGTACTTCACTGCATTGTCGATTAGGTTCGCGACCACCTGGCGCAGCCGGTCTGGATCCGCCGTCACGCGAACCGGAGTCGCTGAATGCTCCAACGTGAGCTTGATGTCGTGCGGCTTGTGCACGCCTGCCGCGGTGAGCACGTCGTCGCACACCGCGCCCGCGTCGACTGCCTGAGCCTGCAACTGGAGATCGACCGCATCGAGCTGCGCCGACACGAGCAGCTGGTCCATCAGGGTGCGGAGCCGCTCCGACTGCGACTCGATTATCTCGAGGAACTGCACGCGCATCTCGGCAGGGAGCTCATGATCGTCCCGACGCAGCGTCCGCACGGCGCCGTACACCGCAGATAGCGGTGTCCGCAACTCGTGCGCGGCGGTCGCGACGAAGTCCGAGCGGAGCTGTTCGAGCCGGCGATCGTCGGACATGTCGCGGAACACCACGACCTGGCCGCCGTCGAAGCTCGACCGCGTCACGGTCAGCCAGTGGTTGCGGCCCGAGAGCTTTACGAGCCGCGGCACGGTCCCCGACTCCGGTCGTCGTCGTCAAGCAGCGATCTGAGCTGCGGTGACTCGAGGTTCGCTTCGCCGAGCCCGAAGAGCGCGACCGTCGAGGGGTTGGCATACCGAACGGCGCCGACGTCCTCCAGAAGCAACACCGCCTCGTGCACGTGTGTCAGCGCGCGCGCGGCATTCGCGCTTCTTTCGGCGTCGCGACGGGCTCTCTGCTCCTCGCGGAACTGCACGTACAGCCTTCGCGGGACGAAACGGAGGAGCCCGGCTGCAATTGCCACGGCCCCGAACCCGGCGACCCCGAGCACCGTCAGCCAGTCGACGAGTGTCGTGTGCTGGTCGTGCTGCGACCGCTTCACCACGTCGCCCGCGTCACCGATCAACGCGGCCGACGCCGTGCGCAGGTGGTCAAAGTGCCCTTTCCCGGCGAGGATCGCCTTCTCGGCCCGCTTCTGCCCCGCGGGCCCGCTGCGCACGAGTGCGATCTCGCGCTGGAAGTACGCCTCGAGCGAAGCCACCTCCGCCCGCATTGCAGCGAGGTGGCCCGGGATGTCCGGGTCGAACGACTGGTCCTTGGCGATGATCGCGAGCTCGAGGTGTGCATACCGGCGCCCCTGCCGGTATGGCGCGAGAGTCTTCGGGTCGCGGGTGATCACGTAGCCGCGGACTGCGGTTTCCTCATTGAGCATCTCCACGGCGAGGTCCTCCGTCGCCGCGAAGAACGGGCCGGCCTGGTTGTTGAACCGGTCGTTGCCGAGCGTGTTGATGCGGTACGCCGCGAAGCCGCCGGCGGCGACCAGTGTCAGGACGATGATGATCAGGAGCGCGAGCGCAATGCGAATCGGACGCTGAGCGCGTCTCGCTGCGTCGCGATCCTGATCTGGCGCACACCGCTACGGAGTGTGGCCGAACCTGAAAGCCCAGACATGCGCCGCGCTGCCGGTGCGATCGAGCTCGATCAGATCCTCGCGCAGGCGGTCTGGCAAGGCCACGGGATCGAACGGCTTCGAGATGTAGTCGATCGCTCCGACCTCGCGGCCGCGTGCGAAGTCGCCGGTCGAGGCACGCGCCGACATGAACACGATCGGCACGTCGCTGAGACTTCGCGCGACCTCGAACCCGCCCATATGGGGCAGCATCACATCGAGCAGCACGAGGTCGGGCTCTTCGGCGGCGACGGTCGCGAGCCCTTCCGTGCCCGTCTCGGCCAGCGTGACCCGGAAGCCCGCGGTCTCGAGGTTGAACTGCACGAGGAGTTGCATTGCCGGGTCGTCCTCGACGACGACGACGGAAATGACCCGCTCTTCCCGGAACCTTGCGGGCGTGTCGCGGACGGCGGCGAGGCGGCGGCCGCCCGGCGCGGGACCGCGACCCGAGCTTTCGCTCGGCCTATCGAACTCGAGGACCACCGGCGCGGCCAGACCCACGGTCCGAATCTAGCGGATGAGCCCGCGCGCGGCGAAGCGGATCACGTGGTCGACGACGCCGTCGCGAACAGCGAGCGCTCCGTCGTGCAGGTTGATGCAGCCGCACGCGTGGTTGGGGACGATCTGCAGATGGTCGCCGGCGCGCGGTCGCTCGTCGAGCGATGAGACGTCGATGTACCCGTGCTCCTCGTTCATCCGCACGAACCGCGCGTGGCGCGCGCCGACCACCGAGCCGTGACCGCCTTCGGGGTAGGGATCGGACGTGAACGTCTTCGAGCCGCCGTCCACGACGACCTGGTCCGGCACGGAGTCGGAGACGACGGTCGCCTCGATCCACAGCGCGCAGCGCTCGTCGTCGGCCTCGTTCCGGTCGAGCAGCGCGTAGGTCCCGGCGCGGAGCTCGTTCACACACGTCGTGTGCGTGAGACGACGCGTCGGAGTCGAGCCGCCGGAGACGCGGTCGCAGCGGAAACCTGCGTGGCCGAAGGCGCTCACTGCCGCGCGTAGACGCTCGTCGACGCTTCGCAGCTTCTCGGGCAGTTCGGGATCGCCGCGGCGACAGTGGCCCGGGTAGCAGCTGATCCCCGCGAGCTCGAGCCCGGGGAGCTGTGTGAGCTGTGCCGCGACTCCGACCGCGCCTCCGACGCTCGTCTGTCCGGTTCGGCGCATGCCGACGTCGAGCTCGACAAGCACCTGCGCGACGAGTCCGCGCCGGTGCAGCGCACGCGCGAGACCTTCGGCCGGGGTGACGCTGTCGACGGCCACGGTCAGCTCGACGTCGGACGCGGCGATCTCGGCGAGCCGTTCCCACTTCGCCTCGCCGAACGGTGGATAGTGGAGCAGGATCCTCGGCACGCCTGCCTCCTGGAACACCTGCGCCTCGCCGCTCTTGGCGACGGTGAGGCCGGCCGCGCCGAGCTCGAGCTGGCGGCTGCCGATCTCCGGCGACTTGTGCGTCTTGGCGTGCGGCCAGAGCGCGATCTTGTGCTCGTCGGCGTACGACTGGAGGTCGGCCAGGTTCGCTTCGAGCCGGTCGAGATCGATCACCGCGACCGGCGTCTCGACTTCAGCGAGCGCGCGTCCGACCTGTGATTCGAGCAGCGCGAGCGTGCGGTCGGCTCCCGTCGCGGTCACGCGAAGCAGCCTACGTCAGCCGCGGCGGATCGAGAGCAGAGCGTTTCGCCCGGCGAGCGTGACCCATGCTCGCCCACCGGCGGCGGCGATACCGCCGAAGGTGTTTGCGCCGAGTGGCGGGAGGTGCGACCACGCGCCGTCGACGAAGACGCCGCCGTTGTTGACCGCCCAGCAATGAGCTCCGTCGGCGGCAACCGAGAACGGTTGCTTGCCGAAGGGGAGCTTCACCTGTGCGACCACCTTCGCGGTCGCGGATCGATGCGAGTGACGCCGTTCTGGTACTGGTTGGCGACGCAGACTGCGGATTTGCCGGCCTAGATCCACCACGCCTCGAAGAAACCGCCGACGAACGGGCCGTTCAGGTGGATCGAGATCTTCTTGCGCACCGCGAGCGTCTGCGGGTCGAGCTTCAGCACCGTCGGTCCCGCGGCCGACAGGGCCCAGACGGCGCCCGCGCCGAACGCGACGCCGAGCGCGCCGCCGCCCACGTTCTTGCTGCCGACGATCGTGCCGGTCGCCGGGTTGATGCGAAGAACGGTCGGCTGGTTGAACAGCGAGACGTAGACGCCATTCGGCCCGACGGCGACCTCGCCCGGACGGCCCGGCACCGGCACCCGCTGCTCGACCGCGTTGCGCTTCGGATCGATGTGGACGACCTCGTTGCCGACGTCGCTCGCCGCCCAGACGCTCGTCGCGCCGACCGCGACGCTGTCGAAGTACTGGCTCTGCACCGCCGTGTGTGCGGTCCCGACCCGGATGCGCACCTGCAGCTTCCCGGTCGCCTGGTCGTACCGGTCGACGATGTCGTTCGCGGAGCTCGACACCCACACGGAGCCGAACCCTGCGGCCGGGTTGCCCGGCTGGCGGTCGGCGGCGGACTGTGCGGTGACGGTGAGACCGTGCGAGCGGAGGGCCGGCAGCGGGTCGACCTTCGGCAGGGACGGGAGCGCCGCTGCGAGCATCGTCGTGAAGAGGATTGCTCTGCTCACGTGCGCGGGACGATAGGTCCGGCTCCGCGGTCGAGCAATCGGCGGTCGTGATACGTCGAATCAGGCTCCGGCGGCGTTGCCGCTCGGCCCGCGCGCGAATTGACGCCGGCGCACGTACGCGTCGAGCTCGTGGCGGGGTACGCGCCCGGGACGAATGCCGCACGAGACGGTTCGCAGCTCGCCCGCCCGGATCAGCGCGCGAACCTCGTCCACGGAACACTCGAGCTCCGCAGCGAGTTCTTGCACGGTCATGGGAGCCGGCCGTTCGATGGCTGAAGTATCACTGTTCACCGCGGGTCGTTACCGTAAAGGCGATGCCGCAGAAGGTGATCCTGGACGTCGACACCGGCACTGACGATGCCGTCGCGATCATGTTCGCCGCGCTCCATCCGGAGCTCGAGCTCGTGGCCGTCACGACCGTGAACGGCAATGTCCCCGTCGAGCACACGACCGACAACACGCTGCGCGTGCTCGACTTCATCGGGCGGTCCGACGTCCCTGTACATCGGGGCCTGTCCCGGCCGCTCGTTCGTGAGGACTTTCCCGCCAAGAAGGACTACGCGCCGGGCTCGAGCAACGACATGCACGGGCGAGAGCTGCCGATCCCGCCGCCGACGAGCGTCGCGCAGGATCAGGGCGCGGTCGAGTTTCTCGTCGAGACACTCCGTTCGACGAGCGCGCCCATTGCGCTCGTGCCGGTGGGGCCGCTCAGCAACATCGGCGCTGCCCTCGCGCTCGATCCGAGCATCGCCGAGGCGGTGCACGAGGTCGTGATCATGGGCGGCGGCCACCACGTCGGGAACACGACCGCCTCCGCCGAGTTCAACATCTGGGCTGATCCGGAGGCGGCGGACATGGTGTTCGCAGCCGGGTTCGAGCGCGTGACTCTCGTGCCGCTCGACGCGACGCACAAGGCGCTCGTCTCGCGTGCGGACGTCGACCGGCTCGACGAGCTCGGGACGCCGGCCGGCACTGCGGCGGCGCGCTTTATCGGCCGCCGGATCGATGCTTACTCGAGCGGCCGCCGCGTGGCGTCGGCGGACTCTGCACCGGTGCACGACGCACTCTGCACGGCGTTCCTCGTCGACCGCGACCTGATCACGACGCAGCCAATGCACGTCCGCGTCGAAACCCAGGGCGCGTTGACCGTCGGTCGCACGGTGATGGACACGCGGACGCATGCTCCCGGACCGCCGAACTGCCGGGTCGCGTTCGATGCCGATGCGCGCCGTTTTGTCGAACTGCTCGTCGAGACGTTTGCGCGTCGATCGTTGACCTCGTCGTGAGAAGCCCCACCATGGCGGGGATGAGCCATGCGGCACGCATCTGTATAGCCGAGAGCGTCGCGCATCGACACTCCGGAGTCCACGCCGCCGCGCCGTGGCCACGCGAGGCGTACCGCTAGGGTCAGCGCATTGGTGCTGGACGACCTGCAAGACGGGGGATGCATGGAACAGCGGAAGCTTGGTGAGCTCAGGGTCTCGGCGATCGGGCTCGGGTGCATGGGAATGTCGGCCTTCTACGGATCGACCGACGAAGCGGAAGGTGTCGAGACGATCCGGCGGGCGCTCGAGCTCGGGTTGAACTTCATCGACACGGCGCAGCTGTACGGGCCGTTGACGAACGAGTCGCTCGTGGGGCAGGCCGTGGCAGGGCGTCGCGACGACTACGTGATCGCGACGAAGTTCAACCGGAGGATGGACGACGCTGTTCCCGGCGACATGTCGACCGTGGGGCCGTCAGACGGCTCGGCCGATCATGTGCGGAGCTCGATCGAGGGGTCGCTTCAGCGGCTCGGAACCGATTACGTCGACCTCTACTACCAGCATCGCGTCGACCCGAACATTCCGATCGAGGAGACGGTCGGTGCGCTGGCCGAGCTCGTCTCGGAGGGCAAGATCCGTCACATCGGGCTGAGCGAGGCCGCCGCCGAGACGATCCGGCGCGCGCACGCCGTTCACCCGATCACGGCGGTCCAGTCCGAGTACTCCCTGTGGACGCGGGACCCCGAGGGCGAGGTGTTGCCGACCTGCCGGGAGCTGGGTATCGGGTTCGTCGCGTACTCGCCGCTCGGTCGAGGCTTCCTCGCTGGTCGGTTCACGTCCCCAGACGAGCTCGAGGAAGGCGACTTCCGTCGGAGCGGCCCGCGGTTCACCGGCGACAACCTGCAGGCGAACCTGCGTCTCGCCGACAAGGTCAAGGAGATTGCCGCAGAGAAGGACGTCACGCCTGCGCAGCTCGCGATCGCGTGGCTGCTCGCTCAGGGCGACGACGTCGTGCCGATCCCGGGCACGAAGCGTCGTGCCTATCTCGAGCAGAACGCCGCCGCCGTAGATGTCGGGCTCACGAACGACGACCTTGTGCGCATCGACGCGGAACTGCCGAAGACAGCCGGCGATCGCTACGACAAATCCGGGATGGCGAGCGTCAACCGCTGAGCGTTGGGTATAGCGGTCCTGTGACCGGCTGGAAGACGTCCGAGCGGGTTCTCGAGTCTGGCGGCTTCGAGTCGCGCCAGCGCGTGCTCGTAGCCGAGTCCGTCGTCGAAGCATCCCAGGCCGGCGCTCGAACCCTCGGTCTCACCTACTGGCAGGCAGTCGGCCGTGTTACACGCGGTGGTGTCAGCGCGCGCTGGACAGGTGATGGAGGCAAGCTGAAAGTCCTCGGCGGCCCGACACTGCTCACGTTCGGGCTGGCTGAGCTCGCGTTCGACGACGGGCTCGTCAGCTGCCGGTACGCGATCGAGGGCGGTCTGCTCACGCTCCAAGCGGGCGGCTCGGTCACGCTCGCACAGCGGCCCGAGGGCGATCGGCATGAACTGAGCGTCACGGTCGAGGAGTACCTGCCTCGCCTGGCCGCCCGCGGGCGCGCGCCGACGTGGACGGGGATTCTGTACGCGAGAGGGCAGAGCCCCATCCATGTCGCGGTCAGCCGCCGTTACTTCGAGCTCCTCCTCCGGAGTGGTGATTCGTGAACGTCACCGTGTTCGGCGCAACCGGGGTCGTCGGTCGCGCGCTGCTGCCGCTGCTCGCCGAGCACCACGTCACCGCGGTCTCGCGCAGCGCGCGGAGCGAGACTGGTGCCCGCTACGTGGTCGCCGATGTCGCGAGCGGCGAGGGCGTCGCTGCGGCGCTGGACGGTGCGGACGTCGTCTACTACCTCGTCCACTCGCTCGGCGCGCGCGACTTCGAGGAGCAGGATCGAGCGGCCGCCGAGAGGGTTGCAAACGAAGCCGCGAAGGCGGCCGCGCGCCAGATCGTCTACCTCGGGGGCCTCGGCGCCGACCAACCCGACGCTTCAGCTCACCTTCGGAGCCGGCGCGAGACGGGAGAGCGGCTCGCTTCGGCGGGCGTCCCGGTGACGACGCTGCGCGCGGCGATGATCGTGGGCAAAGGCAGCGCTGCCTTCGAGACGATCCTCGCCCTGGTCAAGCGGCTGCCGGTCATGGTCACGCCGAGCTGGGTCTCGACGCCGACCCAGCCGATTGCGCTCGACGACGTCGCTCGCTACGTGGCGGGTGTCTGCGGCAACGAGGCGACCTTTGGGGAGGGCTACGACGCGGGTGGGCCTGAAGTGATGACGTACCGGCAGATGATCGAGCGAATCGCCGCACTGCTCGGCCGGAAGCCGGCGATCGTCGAGGTTCCGTTCCTGACGCCCTACCTGTCCGCGCTCTGGCTCAACCTCGTCACGCCGGTGAGCGCGTCGGTTGCACGGCCGCTCGTCGAGGGACTGCGCAACCCGACCGTCGCGCGCGAGGAGCGGATCCGGAAGCTTCTGCCGCTTGCGCTCACCTCGTTCGACGACGCGGCGCAACGTGCGCTCGCGTGATGGTTTCGCCCGCTCGGTGACGTGGAAACGCCTTCTCCAGCGACGGGAGGAGCGGAAATGCCGGAGAACCAGTATCACGAGCCGCCGAACGAGCTTTCGCAAGAAACCCGCACGTTCGCGCGGATGATCCAGTCTCTGATCGAGGAAGCGGAAGCGATCGGTTGGTATGAGCAACGGCTCGACGTCGAAAAAGACGCTCAGGCGCTGGCGATCATGGCGAACGCGCAGCAGGAAGAGTTCAAGCACTTCGCCATGGATCTCGAGTTCTTGCTGCGACGAACGCCGAAGTGGCGGATTGCGTGCAACGGTGTTCTGTTCCACGACGGCGACATCGTCGAGCTCGGCGAACAGGCGGAGGAGGCAGAGGACAAGGCGTAGATCGTGGTCGAGCTGTCGATTCCTAGCAACGGCATCGTCTTCGACGGGCTCGTGCTGAGGCTTCCGACCAGCGCCGACGTCGAACAGATGCCTTTGGTATTCGCCGAGCCGGATGCGTTCACACGCGACGGGCTCGCCGAGCTCCTCCCGGAGTTGGAAACGCTCGTCGCGAGCGGACGCCTCGCGCCGCTCGTCGTCGCCGACGGCGAGACAGGCGAGCTTCTCGGCGGCGGCACGTTCCGCCACCTCGACGCCAAGGGAGCGATCATCGAGATCGGTTTCTGGCTTTACCCGCACGCACGCGGGCTCGGCGTCGCCACCAAGACGGCACGCGCGCTCGCAGAGCACGCGTTCCGGCTCGGCGTCCGTCGCGTCGTTGCCCACGTGAAGGTCGGCAACGACGCATCCGAACGTGTGCTGGAACGCGCAGGGTTCACCCGCGAGGGAGTCAGCCGCTCGCCACCGACCGCCGACGGCGGCCGGATCGACAAGACGGTGTGGTCGCTGCTGCCCCGCGAGTAGCGCGCATCTGCGGGCCTACTACTTAGTGCTACTTTGTACTGGTAGTCAGTAACACTGAGTAGAACGAGGAGGCTTCGTGGGCAAGCAGATGACGGAGATGCTCAAGGGAACGCTCGAGGGCATCGTCCTGGCGATCCTGGCCGGCAGCCCGGCGTACGGCTACGAGATCACGGCGTGGCTGCGCAATCAGGGTTTCTCCGACATCGCCGAGGGCACCGTCTACGCACTGCTCGTCAGGATCGAGCAGCGCGGTCTCGTCGACGTGGAGAAGGTCCCGTCCGAGAAGGGGCCACCCCGCAAGGTGTATTCGCTCAACGCTCAGGGACGCGACT
Source organism: Gaiellaceae bacterium (assembly GCA_036493955.1). Classification (GTDB taxonomy): domain Bacteria; phylum Actinomycetota; class Thermoleophilia; order Gaiellales; family Gaiellaceae; genus PALSA-600. The sequence continues at coordinate 24,583 of DASXOW010000081.1, read as the reverse complement.
ACCTCGAAGAGTTCTGGGGGACCTGGAGCTTCCTCACGGAACGACTGGAACGGCTCCAAGAAGGAGGCAGCTGACGATGCCCAACACGGGAAGGGGCTTGATCGCGAAGGTGATCGGTCCGAAGCGGCGGTGGCGCGCGTACAAGGCGCGCGTGCGTCAGCTTCCCGCGAACTATCGCTCGGCGGTCGACGCGATCGAGTGGTACCTCATGCATTTCGTGCCGACGGACGGTGAACGCGCCGTGTCGATGTTCGAAGACCTCGCCGACCTGTTCGAACAGGCCGCGGCGGACGACACGCCGATCCGCGAAGTCGTCGGAGCGGACCCGGTGGAGTTCGTCGAGTCGTTCGTGCAGAACTACACGGAGGGTGGCTACGTCCCCGCCCGTGCACGGACGCGGTTGACAGACGCGATCGCACGCGCCGAGGAAGAGAGGCTGCAATGAACGCGGACCTGAACGCCGCACTGGCCATCCGCGTGCGGGGTCTGACCAAGTCGTACAAAGAGCTCGAAGTGCTGCGCGGCGTCGACTTCGACGTGTCGCGGGGCAGCATCTTCGCGCTGCTCGGCTCGAACGGCGCGGGCAAGACCACGGTCGTAAAGGTCCTGTCCACGCTGCTCAAGCCCGACACGGGAACCGCAGTCGTGAACGGCGTCGACGTTGCCACGCAACCGGCGAACGTTCGGCGGTCGATCAGCCTTACCGGCCAGTTCGCCGCGGTCGACGAGATCCTCACCGGGCGGGAGAACCTCGTGCTGGTCGCCAAGCTGCGGCGTCTCGAGGACCCGGGCGCGCTCGCGGATGAGCTGCTCGACCGTTTTTCGCTCACCGATGCCGCGGCGCGGAGGGTGTCGACCTATTCGGGCGGCATGCGTCGGCGACTCGACATCGCGATGAGCTTGATCGGCGACCCCGAGGTCATCTTCCTCGACGAACCGACGACGGGGCTCGACCCCGAGGCGCGCATCGAGGTCTGGCACGCCATCAGGGAACTGACCGAACACGGCACAACGGTTGTGCTGACGACGCAGTATCTGGACGAGGCCGAACAGCTCGCTGATCGGATCGCGATCCTCCACGAAGGCCGGATCATCGTGAACGGCACGCTCGCCGAGCTCAGGCAGCTGCTCCCGCCCGCCAAGGTCGAGTACGTCGAGAAGCAGCCAACTCTCGAGGACGTCTTCTTCAACGTCGTAGGCGCGCAGGGAAGGAAGGAACAATCATGAACGAGCAGTTCTTCAGTGACACCACCGTCCTGCTGGGACGATCCCTGCGCCACATCACGCGCAGCCCGGACACGATCATCACGACCACGGTCATGCCGATCGCCTTCCTGCTGTTGTTCGTCTACGTGTTCGGCGGCGCGATCGACTCAGGGTCGGATTCGTACGTGAACTACCTGCTGCCCGGGATCCTGCTCATCACAATTGCTTCGGGCATCTCCTACACCGCATTCCGCTTGTTTCTGGACATGAAGAGCGGCATCTTCGAGCGACTCCAGTCCATGCCGATCGCGCGGTCGTCAGTGCTGTGGGCGCATGTGCTGACGTCGCTCGTCGCCAATCTGGTTTCGCTCACTGCCGTCGTGCTCGTCGCCCTGCTCATGGGCTTCCGGTCCGGGGCGGGGCTGCTGGCGTGGCTCGCCGTCGCCGGCATCCTGATCCTGTTCACCTTGACGTTGACCTGGATCGCTGTGATCCCCGGGCTCTCGGCGAAGTCCGCCGACGGCGCGAGCGCGTTCTCCTATCCGCTGATCTTCCTGCCGTTCATCAGCTCGGCATTCGTGCCGACGCACACCATGCCGGGCCCGGTGCGCGTCTTCGCCGAGCACCAACCGGTGACGTCGATCGTCAACACCATCCGCGACCTGCTCACACAGCAGCCGGTCGGCGCGGGCATCTGGATCGCCCTCGCCTGGTGCGTCGGCGTCCTCATCGCCGCGTACTCCATCGCCATGGTCACGTACCGCCGCAGGATCGCGTGACGATGACAGGAATTGAATCAACCGCTCGCCGTCATTACCGAGAGGAGAGACCATGGGGTTGACGTTTCCAGGAGAGTCGCGGGAGTACCGGGCGGCTCGGGATCGGCTGCTCGAACGAGAGATTGAATTGCGCCGCGCGATGGAGGCCGTTGCTGCGGCGAGACGCGCACTCCCTTCCGGGGGACTCGTGGCCGAGGACTACGTTTTCCAGGGGGCACCGAGCGGCAGCGGCGAGAGTGACGTGCGCCTCTCGCAGCTCTTTGCGCCCGGGAAGCCTTCGCTCCTGATCTACAGCTTCATGTTCCCACGCGATCCAGGTGACGAGCGGCCGGGACCGGTCAGCGGCAAGACGGCGCTGCTACCGCTGAAGGAAGGACCGTGCCCTTCGTGCGTGTCGTTCCTCGATCAGCTGGAGGGCGCCACCGAGCATGCAGGTCAGCACCTGAACCTTGCTGTCGTGGCGAAGTCGCCGCTGCCCCGACTCTCCACCTTCGCAGAGGAGCGCGGCTGGCGACGATTGCGGTTGCTGTCTTCGGCGCGTAACACCTACAACCGCGACTACCACGGCGAGACCGCTGACGGAGATCAGCGGCCGATGCTGAACGTGTTTCATCTCGACGGCGACGGTGTCCGTCACTTCTGGGGGTCAGAGCTCTTCTATGCGCCAACCGATCCGGGGCAAGATCCGCGCCACGTCGGCACGCTCGAACCGCTGTGGAACCTTTTCGACCTAACTCCCGAGGGGCGGCCGCCAAACTGGGACGAGCAGCTCAGCTATCCGTGACCGCTACCGGTCGGCGTCATCGGTAATCGGGATTCGCGAAGTCGAAGCGACAGCCGGCCTCCCACAAAGCACGCTGGTTTCCGTGTGCGGGCATGCCTCCGGCATCGCGCAACATACGTGCGAGGTGGAGGAGATTCCACGTCATGAAGGTGGTGTTGCGGTTCGTGAAGTCGTTGTCAGGCCCGCCGGAGTTTTCGTCCAGGTACGACGGCCCGGGGCCTGCTTCGCCGATCCAGCCCGCGTCGGCCTGCGGCGGAATTACGTACCCGAGATGCTGGAGCGAGTAGAGGATGTTCATCGCGCAGTGCTTCACGCCGTCCTCGTTCCCGGTGATGATGCAGCCGCCGACCTTGCCGTAGTACGCGTACTGGCCGTGCTCGTTCAACTGGGACGAGTTGCCGTAGAGGCGCTCGATCACACGAGTGCACTCCGAAGACTTCTCGCCCAGCCAGATCGGTGAGCCGAGAACGAGGATGTCTGCCGCTTGCACACGGTCGTAGAGCGTGGGCCAGTCGTCGACGTGCGCGCCATGCTCTCGCATGTCGGGGTAGACGCCGGGCGCGATCGCGTGGTCGACCGCACGGATCTGGTCGACCGTGACGCCGTTTGCCTCCATGATCGCGACCGAGATGTCCATCAGACCTTGCGTGTTCGAGATCGCCGGCGACGGCTTCAGCGTGCAGTTGACGTAGAGCGCGGTGAGGTCGCTGAAGTCCCAGCGACTCGTCGTGCTCAGCTCTTGCTGGTGGTCGTTCAAGGTCACGCGGCTTCCTCCGCTTCGATGGTGGCACGTTGCCGTTGTTCAGTTCCGGCAGCGACCCCGAGCGTTACGGTCGCCGTCGCCGGGTTCGGGTCTAGTACGGAGAGGGTTGGTTGCGGATGACGGTGAGGCTGATGATCTTCCCGTCCCGGACGCCGAAGTAGTCGGACATCACCGGCTCGTCGGGCAGGTTGGTCTTGTCGTAGGTGCCGTCGTAGCGGGAGCGAACGATCGTCTCGCCGTAATGGTCGACGACGTCGCGCACGTCCATCGTGACGTGGTCTCCGACCATTTCCTTGGTGGCCCATTTGCGGATCGCGTCGATGCGCGCCTGATCCCGACGCGCGCCATCGGCTGATCCTCGAGCACCTCGGGCGCTTGGAAGCCCAACTCGCCGAAACGACCGCTGCGGTGAACGAGCTGCAAGGACTCCTCGAACGCGATCAGGTCGACCGGCCGGTGGAACACCGCACCGTCGCAACTACGGCTGCGCTCGCGATCCACGACGTCGTCGACCGAGAGGACGTCCTCGCTTGGTGGCACGGGGCGCTCGGCGAGCTTCGCGCCACCCTGTCTGCGCAGAAGCTACGACCGTCAGGACCACCGGGCGGTCTCTACTCCACCGAGATCTTCGAGCACGACCGAGGACCGGCGACGGTATTCGTCCCAGTCGATGGAGCCGTTCGCGAAATAGGTCGCGTCAGAGTGCTCCTCATCCCCGGCGCCGAACTCGCCGTCATCCACCACCCCGGCTCACTGGCGAACATCGATCTCACCTACGGCGACCTTGGCGGCTACGTGATGAAACACGAGATCAACGTCGCCGGCCCGCTGCGCGAGAACTACGTCAACGGGTTCCTGAACACCGACGACGATGCGACGTGGGACACCGAGATCGGCTGGCCGATCTTTCGTTCCCAGTGACGGCTCAGCCGAGCAAAGGCGACGGCGGGATGCGGGTCGTGCCACGGAGGCCGTCGAGCACGAACGTGACCTCGTCGACGTAGCACCACGACCAGTCTTCGCCAGGCTCGAGCGACCGGATGATCGGGTGCGACGTCGCGTGGTTGTGCGCGGTCGCGTGCCGGCCCGGTGAGTTGTCGCAGCAGCCGACATGGCCGCACGTCAGGCAGATGCGCAGATGGAGCCACTTGCCGCCGCCGCGGAGGCAGTCTTCGCAGCCGTCCACCGAACCAGGCAGTTCGAGGACGGAAACCTCGTCGAGATGTGTGCAGATGTCGTTCATCGTGACCGTGCGACCTCCGCTAGGTGTTGGTGGACGAACTGGACGGCCATCGATCCCTCGCCGACTGCCGCTGCACAGCGCTTCGTGGATCCGCAGCGAACGTCACCGGCGGCGAAGATTCCGGGCACGCTCGTCTCGAGCAGGTCGTCGGCGCCCGCCTCCTCGCCGGTGAGGATGAACCCGTCGGGCGCACGCGACACCGCATCGTCGAGCCACTCAGTGCATGGTTGTGCGCCGAGGAAGAGAAAGAGGTACGAGAGGGGAAGCCCGCATCCGTCCTTGAGCGTGACTGCGTCGAGCCGCCCATCCTTGCCGTGCAGCTCCGCGATCTCGCTGCGGTCGCGGACGACGACGCCGAAGCGCTCGAGGTCGTGAATCAAGTAGTCCGACATCGTCTCGCGGAGGTCGGCGCGACGGTGCAGAAGCGTCACCAACGCACCTCCGCGCGCGAGCCAGATCGCCGCTTGCGCGGCGGAGTTTCCGCCGCCAACCACACCGACGCGGGATGCGCCGCACAGCTGAGCCTCCGGTGGGCCGGCTGCGTAGAAGACGCTGAGCCCTTCGTAGTCCGTGAGGTCGTCGACCGGGAGGCGACGGTATTCGGCCCCGGTCGCGAGGATGACCGCGCGCGCCGCGATCTCGTGGGCGTCCTCGAGCTGGACGACATGGAGCCCGTTGCCCGGCTCGAGCGAGATCGCGCGATAGGGGGTCGCCGGGCGGGCGCCGAACTTCCGCACCTGGCTGACCGCGCGGCTGGTCAGTTCGGTTCCGGTGATCCCCGCCGGGAATCCGAGGTAGTTCTCGATGCGCCGGGACGATCCGGCCTGTCCGCCGAGCGCCGTGCCCTCGACGATCAGTGTGTCGAGTCCCTCCGACGCGCCGTAGACGGCGGCGGCCAGGCCCGCGGGACCTGCTCCGACGATCAAGAGGTCGACCTCCTCGCGCGGCAGAAGCTCACGGCCGACCCCGAGCGCCCGAAGCACCTCGCCGCGCGTCGGGTTCGCCAGCTCGACGCCGCCGGGAAGCCGCACGAGCGGCGGCTCGACGCCGGCCGGTGCGTCAGCGTCCTGCCAACCGAACGGCAGCTGATTCGCGCGCACGAACCCGATCATCTGCATCGTCGGTTCGGACGAGTGCGGACCGATGATCTCGAGGCCGATCCCTTGGACGCGCTGCAATCCCTCGCGGCGGCTGATGAACGTCGAGAGCACGAGGTCGCTCAGCGGCCCGTCTTCGAACAAAAGATCACGAAGCGCTTCTCGATCGACCGCGATGTAGCGCAGCGGCGTGGCCGCGACGGCGGCGAGGAAGACGGTCTGACCGGAGAGCAAATTCAGCTCGCCGAGGAAGCTCGACGGTCCGTGCCGCACGATCTCGCTGCCGGCTGCATCGAGGATCGCCACCTCGCCTTCGCGAATGGCGACGAACGGATAACTCGCGTCGCCGATCTGGTAGAGCACGTCGCCGGTGGCGGCCGTGCGCTCTTCGCCAACTGCCGCCAGCGTCGCCAGCTGTGCGGGCGAGAGTGACGGGCTCGGCGGCGTCGTCATCGGCCGACTGTACCGGGGCCGTCGCGGCCGGCGTCGTGATCTTTCATGGAATCGGCGTACGCTTGCAACGTGCCTGGAAAGCTTGCGGACATTGCACGTCAGGCGCGCGTGAGCGAGGCGACAGTGAGCCGGGTGCTGAACGGCAAGCCCGGTGTGTCGGATGCGACACGTGCCGCAGTGCTGACCGCGCTCGACGTGATCGGGTACGAACGGCCGACGCAAACTCCCTGCGGCTCACTCACGGGCCTGAAACATCGAACGGCCCGGCTAGCGACCCGTTAGCGAAGCGACCGCAAGGCAGGCCTGCTCGCAGCGGCGGCACACCTCGGCGCAGAGGCGGCAATGCTCGTGATGTGCGGCGTGCGTTTCGCATTCGGCTGCAGACGCTCTGCACGCAGCGGCGCACGCGGTGACGGTCGCCGCGAGCGCCTCGATGTTCTGACCGGTTTGCCGCAGGACCACGCGTTCAGTGGCGTGACAGAGGTCGGCGCAATCGAGGCAAAGCCGAACGACGGCTCGCATCTGCTCGGAGTCGTGTTCGCTGAGGCTTGCATCGGCGCAGGCGGTGCAGCTCGCGTCACACGCGATGCACTCCGCGGCACACCGCAACAGCACATCGTGCGACAGCTCCGTGGCCCGTGGGTGGAGGGCGAAGATCTGGTCGAGCTCAGCGGCCATCTCTGACACGTTCTTCGTCAACCGTCAGCTCGGCGGACGGATGCACCTCGAGCCGACCGTCGGGGATCGGTAGCCCGCTCTCGATTGACAGACCGTATGTTCCCTCGGCGAGTCGCTGCTCTGCGCGGGCGACTGCCGCGAGCTGCGCTTCGAAGTCCTCCGCCAGGCCTTCGTCGAGCTCGTCCTGATACAGCTCGGACGCGTTGTTCGCAGCGTCGAAGAACGGATCCGATTGCTCACCGTCGTCCTGGTGCCGAAGCCCCGCGATAGCCCGTTCGAGGCGCTGCCTTTCGATCTCGAGCAACTCCCGTGCCCGTTCCGGATCCACCTGCGCACTCTAGCGACGGCTGCGATCATGGACACTCTTCCTGCGTCGCGTGCCACCGATGACGACCTACGCTGAAGCAGAGCCGGGATGGGGTCGTCGCCGACTCGTCTATGGCGATTGGACGTGGTTCGTGCGCGACGGGCTCGATGTGCTCCGGCTCGCGTTCATCGCCGGAACGATCGTGTTCGCCGTCCAAGGTCGGTCGACCGCGGTTGCGATGACCGGGGCGTCAGCGGTTCTGCTTCTGGCCCGGGTAGTCGACTTGCCGCGCTGGTTCGACCTCGGCTTGATCGTCGCGATGAGCCTGATCGCGTGGGGCACCGCGCTCAGCCTCTACGGCGGCTGGTTCTACTACGACAAGATCGTCCACGGCGTCTCGCCGGTCGGCTATGTGCCCGTGCTCTACATCGCGCTCGTGCGTCTCGGCGTCGTTCCCGACCCGAGTAGCGCGATCCGCGATCGGCGAATTGCTCAGATCAGCGGCATCTTCATCGTCACGCTCGCGATCGGCATGGCTGTCGGCGCAGGCTACGAGAGCGTCGAGTGGCTCGAGGACAAGTTCCTCGGCGGCCACTTTGTGGGCGGGCTGTGGGACACCGAGACAGATCTCCTGTGTGACGAAGGCGGCTCACTGGTCGGCGCCTCGTTCCTGACGGTGTGGGCCTTGCGAGGGTGGACGAGTCGACGGGTCACCGTTGTGGCGGTACCCGGACCTGCCGAGCCTCCGGTCGAAGCGGCCGCCGAACGGCTCCGGCCGGGCCGTCTTCTCTGGCGGCGCGCTTCCCCGGGCCTCCCGCGTGCCGTTCTCGGGACGGTCGCGATCGTGGCGGGGATCGTCCTCCTGGCGTTGCCCGCTCCCAGCATTCGGGCGGCCGGAGTGATCGTGGGCGTCGCGCTTGTCGTGTCCGCGGCGATCGAGGCGGTCGAGTTGGCACGCCACGGCATTCGCGGCTTGCGGGTCGACCGGCTGATCAGCTTTGCGGCGCTCGCCGCCGCGGGTGTGGTCGTTCTCGCGTGGCCCACGATCACCCAACTCGCGCTTCTCTACGCCGTCGGCGCCTCGGCGGTCTCGCTTGGCGTCGCCGAAGGTTCGGCGCTGACCGCGCAATCGCACACCGGCCGCGACCGCTGGATCGGAGCGCTGTCGAGCATCGCCGCGTTCACTTTCGGAATCGCGATGCTCGCGCGGCCGTCGGGCGGTCTCGACGTCGTGATCAACCTGGTCGGCTTCTACTTGGTCGTTATGGGCTCCTTGCGCGTGTTGCAGGCCCGCGTTGCCAACCCGGGTCCGCCTCTAAACCGTGCGCTCGGTTGAGAGAGCGTGACCCGGGGCCTGGTTGGCTCTCCGCTACTGGGTTGTGAGCCCGTCCCGCCACGCCATTGCTTCGAGCTCGACCCGGACTGCGTCGTCGATCGCGATCACCGGGCGTGCCTCGAACTCGAAGGCGGGGAGCATCGTGGAGAACTTGTGGATCTCGAGTGGGTCGTCGCAGTTGAGGAGCATGTGGCCGCCCCAGTCGCCGACGCGGATGACGAACATCTCGATCTTGAAGCCCTCGGGCGCGGTCCACTGTCCGAATACCTCAAGGATGCGCTTCTGTGCATTTTCGTATTCGGTCGGCGAGCCCTGCGGCCGTTCGCGCCAGCTGATCATGTACTTCATGTCTGTCCCTCCGTCTGTAGGCGTGGCCGTTTCTGACGACGGATGATGGGGAAGCCGCTCCTCACGAACATCGGGCAAACGCCCCTAGCCGCTGCTGAGGGAGATCGGCGGCCGATGCTGAACGCGTTCGATCTCGATGACGACGATGACCGTCACTTCTGGGGTCCGAGATCCACGTCACGTCGGCGCCCTCGAACCGCTCTGGAACCTTTGCGACCAGACTCCTGAGGGCGCCCAGCGAACTGGGACGAGCAACTCAGCTACACATGACCGCCCCGTGTGTGCGATCCGAAGGCGTTGCTACGTTCGCTCGCGCCCGTGCGTATCTGCTTCCTCGTCCCCGCGTACAACGAGGCCGCGACCATCAGCGCCCTGCTCGATCAGGTCGAGGCACTCGGGCTCGACCGGCAGATCATCGTTGTCGACGACGGCTCGACTGACGACACCGCCGCCCTGGTCGAGCGATGGCAGGAGGGACACGCAGACGTAATGCTCATCCGCAAGCCGAACGGCGGCAAGGGGAGCGCGCTTCGTGCCGGCATTCCGCACATCGACGCGGAGATCACGGTCATCCAAGACGCGGATCTCGAGTACGACCCTGCCGAGGTGCCGCAGTTGGTCGCGCCGATCGAGCGTGGGATGGCCGACGTCGTCTACGGGTCGCGCCTTGCGGGCGGACGTCCACAGCGGGCGTACCTGTTCTGGCACCTCGCAGGTAACAAGTTCTTGTCGCTCCTGACCGGCGTGCTCTACAACACAACCCTCGGCGACATGGAGACTGGATACAAGGCGTTCCGTACCGAGATTCTGGTGTCACTCGATCTCAAGCAGGACGACTTCTCGATCGAGCCCGAGATTACGGCCAAGGTCTGCCTGCGCAAGCTGAGGATCTACCAGCTTCCGATCTCGTACTACGGGCGTAGTTACGCCGAGGGCAAGAACATCACGTGGCGGGACGGCTTCAAGGCGATCTGGGTGCTCCTCCGGGTCAGGCTGCTCGGTGCCTGACGACGCCGTTCCTCTGCAGCTCGCGACCCTCGAGTCGCTCGCAGCGGCACGGAACTACAACAGTTGGATCTGCGATCTCACACTGCCCTATCTCGGGTCGTCGCCGCTCGAGATCGGGAGCGGCCTCGGCGACCTCGCGGCGCTTTGGCTGGAAGCGGGCTTGGCTCAGGTGGTCGTTTCGGAGCCGACGGACGAAGGCGTCGACGTCCTCCGTCGCCGTTTCGCGGACGATCCGCGCGTGTCCGCGCGTCGCGTCGCCGTTCCGGGCGTCAACGAGTCGGCGCCGCCGGCGACCGGGGTAGCGATGGTCAACGTCCTCGAACACATCGAAGACGATGTCGGGGCCCTCGCAGCAGCCCGTCAGCTTGTCGATCCGGGCGGCGCGGTCGTGGTCTTCACGCCCGCACATCCGTTTGCGATGAGCGCGTTCGACCGTGCGATCGGTCACTGGCGCCGGTACACGCTCGGTAGCCTCGGTGACGCGTACACGCGAGCCGGGCTGCAGATCGAGCAGATCCGCCACATCAATGCTGTCGGGCTCGTGGCGTGGGTCGTGATGATGAAGCTGCTTCGACGGACGCCGACCGACACGCGCGCTGTTCGGTTCTACGATCGGCTCGTCGTCCCCGGCGTGCGCGCGTGCGAGCGCCGAGTGACGCCACCGTTCGGACAGTCGCTCCTCGCCGTCGGCCGAGCCTGAGGTCCGCACCAAGGGTCATCCGGCCGCGCTGATTGACTCGATGCAGATGACGCGTCTTCGCATCGAGCGCGGTTCGTTGCCGAGCCTCGAGCGGCTTGCGCTGTTGGGGTATCTCCTGCTCCAGGAGTTGGTCGTCCTCGGGCTGAAGACCCCACGCTTTCCCGACAGCAAGACGTACATGCACCTCGACCTGACGGGCGGGGCGTTGCGGCTCCCGACCGTCCCGCTGCTGTACAAGATCTTCCCGAGCGACGACTCGCGGATCGCCGCGCAGGTTGTTCTGGCTGCGGCCGCCTGGTGGATCGTTGCCCGCGTCGCGTCGACCTTGATCGGGGATCGCCGTGTCGGGCTCGCGCTCAGAGGTGTTCTCCTGCTGCTCGGACTGGTCGGCGCCGTCGCGAGCTGGAACTCGATTGTCCTAAGTGAGTCGGCGACGATCTCGCTCACGGTGCTGGCAATCGCCGCCTGGATGCGTTTCGCAGTGAAGCCGACGTCCGGGCGGGCGGCGGTCGCAGTCGCGGTCACGCTCGTATGGACGCTCGCACGACAACCCAACGTCTTGTTCGGTCTTGCTCTGACCGTTGCCGTTCTGATCGCGCTCGCAGCGTCTCGTATCGACACGCGGCTGCGGGTTGCCATGGCCGTCGCGCTCGTCTGCGTGAACGTGATTGGCCTCGTCGAGGTCAGTCGGAACCAGACGCTCTCGAAGAATGCGCTCGAGGAAGTGCTGCAGATTCGGATCCTGCCGAACGCAGACTGGACGTCATGGTTCGTCTCGCACGGGATGCCGTATTCGCCGGCAGTCGCGCGTTACGCAGGTGTTCCGGCCGAAGAGGGCGAGCCACTGCCGGAGTTCGTGCAGTGGCTACACACGAAGGGCGAGCACGCCTATGTCCAGTTCATCCTCGAGCACCCGAAATACCTGCTTCTGGATCCTCTGCCGTACTTCACGGGTGAGGGCGCGTCGCTCCACCATCCTAGCTCCACACCGTTTGGCGCGCTGCAACCCAACCCGACCCCGTCGATGCTCTCGCCGTCGGTCAATTACGGCCGCTCGCGATCCGTGATGCCCTCCGTGGTCGAGTCCCTTCTTTGGGACAGCCGCGGGTGGGGCGATGTGCTGACTCTCGCTGCGCTCGCGTTCGGAGCGGCGATCCTCGCTGTAAGTCGGCATGGAGTTGACAGGCGTTTCGTCGTGCCCGGAATCGTCGCCGTGTTAGTCGTGCCGGAGGGCTACATCCTCTGGCTCTCTGGCGGGGAGGCGACGGGGGAGCTCGATCGCCTGTCGATGGTCACCGCTGTTTCGGTACGTGTCGCGTTGTGGACGATCCTTGCGATCGCAGTCGATCGATTGGTCGCCGCGCGGACGACGCGCCAAGTCTCCGCCTAGCGCCGGCGACTGCAAACGAAGGACTTCGTCGAGCTCGCGTTGACGCCCCAGAAACGGTGTCGCGGGAATGGGGAGGTTGGTCTGGTGCAGCGTCTTCAGGCGCGGGAACTCGCCCTCGCCCAACTGGAACAGACGCTCGGGCGCCGAGAGGTCTTTGAGCCGGTGCTCGCCCAGATCGCGAGCCGTCACGCCCGCGAGGAGGTCGCGCGTCGGCTGCGACAGCAGAACCTGCCCACCGTGACCGGCTGCGGCGATCCGCGCCGCCCGATGGATGTCCAACCCGACGTATCCATCGTCGGTCACGGTCGGCTCACCAGTGTGTAGTCCCATTCGGACGCGAACCGGCCCGTCGCGGAGAGCCGCCTGACCGTCGACGGCGGCTGCGACGGCGTCGGCCGCACGCGCGAAGGCGACGAAAAACGCGTCGCCCTGCGTGTCGACCTCGACCCCGCCGTGCGGCGCAAACGCTCCTCGCAGCGCACGGCGATGCTCGCTCAACAGCTCCGCGTACTGCCCCTCGTACTCGTGCAACAGCCGCGTCGAGCCCTCGATGTCCGTGAACAGGAACGTCACCGTTCCGCTTGCGGTCGCGGACGATGTCGGTGAGGTAGTAGAGCTTGTTCTTCGGGTCGAGCTCCAGGCGCACGCCGACCCTGCAGCCGCGCGGCCTCGGGATCAGCCCGGGCAGCGGTCGCTCACACGCAGAGCCAGCCGCCGTCGACGGGAAGGTTGATGCCGTTGATGGCGCGGTTCTCGAGCAGGAAGCGCGACGCGTCGACGACTTCCGCCATCGTCACCAGCCGGGCGATCGGCGTGCGGGCGACGAGGGCATCGAAGCGCTCCTTCGGCATGTCGCGCCACTGCGGGCTGTCACCGACGATCGCCGGATGGAGGGCGTTCACACGACGGGGCGCGAGCTCGACGACAAGCGTCCGGACGAGGCCTGTCACCGCGCCGTTCACGGTCGTCACGGTCGTCGAGCCGGGATACGGACGGTCGCGCGCCAACCCGCCGTAGATGAGCACCGTCGCGTTCTCGCCGAGCCGCGGCAGGAGCGTGTGGATGACCTCGGTGAAACCGACGATCTTGAGGGTGACGAGCCGCAGCGCGGCGGCGATGTCGTAGTCCTTCACCGTGTTCGTGTCCCGCTCGATCGCTGCGAGGACGAGGAACTCGACCTCGCCGATCTCCGCGAGCTTCGCCGCGATCGTGTCAGGCTCGGCGAGGTCGAGGCCGACGCCGCGGGTCGAGCTTCCGATCTCCGCAGCGCATGCCTCGGCTGCTGCGGCGTCCCGGCCGCTGATGACGACGTCCCGCCCCTGGTCGGCGTAGAACTGCGCGAGCTCGCGACCGAGGCCGCGAGTCCCGCCGACGACGACGACGCTCCCGCCCGCCATCAGGCGTGAGCCGGGTGCTCAACGCACCAGTCCGGCAGCAGGTTGCCGGCGGACAGGATGTGGTTCCGCGACTCCTCCAGCTTTCCGACCACCGACTTCATGTCGACGCCGAGGAGCTGGCCTCCGCGCTTGACTGCGTTGCCGGCGACGTAGACCGAGTCGACGTTCGAGGTGTCCGCGAACGTCACGATCGTGCCCTTCGGGTCGAGCACGGGCGCCGTATTGATGACGTCGGTCTTCAACAGCACGATGTCCGCCTGCTTGCCCGGCTTGAGCGATCCGACCTTGTCCTCCAGCATGATCGACCGCGCGCCGTCGATGGTCGCGAATTCGAGCACGTCGGTGTGTGTGAGCTTCGGAGCGAACGCGATGTCCGGCGTGTCGGTGAATTCGAGGATCCGGTCGTACGCGAGCGCGGTGCGCATCTGCGTGAACATCTCGCCGGGCACGCTCGACACGACGTCGACGCTCAGGGATGGTCGTACTCCGCGGGCGAGCATCTTGCCGGTCGGGGGTGGCCCGTGTCCCATCAGCATCTCGACGTACGGCGCGATCGAAGCCTTTCCGCCGGTCTCGGCGATCCAGTCGAGCTCCTCGTCCGTGAGGTCCGTCATGTGGATGTAACAGACGTCCGGTCCCATGAGCCCGAGGTCGTGCATGTCCTTCACGGGTGTGTAGTGGAGGGTGTGGAGGCGCATCCCGACGTGAACGCTGATGAGGATCCCGAGCTCGCGCGCGAGCGCCCAGTCGTGCTTCGCGACGTCGAAGTTCACGTTGCCGGGCTGGCGGGCCGCCATCGCGAGGGTGATCAGGCCGTCGTCGGACGAGAAGTACGTCTCGCGGATGCGACGGATGTCCTCGGGATGGTTCAGCTCGCTGAATGACCACCACTCGCCGCCGGTCGGCATCCCGTGTGCGTAGACCGCGCGGATGCCCGCGTCCTTCAACCCCTGGATCGCGGCGTCGGAGTGATCGGGCGTGTTGCTGATGTGGGACCAATCGAGCAGGGTCGTGACGCCTGCATTCAGCGCTTCGAGCGAGCCGGCGTAGTCGCCGATGTGCACGTCCTCTGGACGGTAGAAGCCGCCGACCTGACCGAGCATGACGGCGAAGTAGTGGTCGAGCGTGCATGAGGGCAGCACGCCGCGGACCGGCGTCTGCCACGTGTGCCGGTGGGTGTCGATGAAGCCCGGCATGACGATCATCCCGGAGGCGTCCACCACCTCCGCGTCGGAGACGCCGAGGTCGCGGCCGATGTCGACGACCTTCCCGTCCTCGACGAGGACTTCCCCGCGCGCGATGTCCCCGACGTCGGGGTCCATCGAGACGACGAAGCCGTTGCGGAACAGAAGCCGTTGCGAGCTCATGCGTCACTCCTTGCTCTCCGGAGATGGACCGTGGTGGCGGCGCGCCCGAGCCCGTTCCGGGAACCCTGTTCTCGCGCCAGCCGCATGTACAGCGACCATAAACGTTTGCGCCGCGCTCCGTCAACGGCGAGGGCGCACGTTTCCCGAAAATCGGGACAGCTTCGTTAAGCCATCATTGACACTGTTCGCCGTACCTGGTCAGAATGTCGCGTGGTCGCGGCCAGCCCATCATCGCCGCCTCCGGTCAAACCGTTCGCGGGCTCTGCCGGCTCGCGGCTCGCCGGCAACGCCGCCGCCGCCGCCCGCTTCCTGCCCGTATGGCTGGCGACCGTCGCGCTCGTCGTCATCGCGGCCTTCGCAGCGCCGAACGCGCTCGGTCACACGTCGTGGTCGTACGTCCTGCCGCAGGCGACGATCCTCGCGATTGCGTCACTCGGTCAGATGCTCGTCGTCGTCCAAGGCGGCATCGATCTCTCGACCCCCGGAGTCATCTCGGCCGGTGGGAACCTCGTCGTCGGCGTCGGAGCCGGGTCGGACCACCGGATCCCGGTCGCGATTCTCGCCGCGGTCGGGGTGGGCCTGCTCGTCGGTCTCGTCAACGGCGTGCTCGTCGGCCTGCTGAGACTGAACCCGTTGATCGTCACGCTGGCGGTCGGACAGATCGTGCTTGCGTGGAGCAGTAAGTACTCACGCGACGTCGTGACGAATCAGCCGAACGTGGCGAGCGGTTTGGCGTCGTGGGCGGCGACGAAGCACCTCGGAATCAGCAATGTCTTCTGGACGGGCGCTGCGCTCGCGATTCTCGTCGCGCTCGCACTGCGCTACACGACGGTCGGCCGGCGCTTCCAGGCGGTTGGTGCGAACCCGAGAGCGGCGTGGATCGCCGGGCTCCGTGTGCGCACGCACGTCGTCTTCGCCTACGCCGCGGCCGGAACGCTTTACGCCGTCGCGGCAGTCCTGTTGGCCGGTGTGAGCATCAGCATCGATCCCGCCTTCGGCTCTGCGTACCTGCTCGCGCCGATCGCGGCCGTCGTGATCGCCGGTGCGTCCCTTGCAGGCGGCCTCGCGAGTGCGACCTCGACGTGGATCGCTGCGCTCGCGCTCACGTTGCTGACGCAGATGCTCGTGATCATGGGTCTGTCGGCGGCGATGCAGTACGTCGTCTTCGGAGGCGCAATCATCGCCGGGATGGTCATTTCCGGCGATCGCGTCGCGCTACTCCTCGGTCGCAGCCTGAGGCCCGCGAAGCCGCCTCCACGGCAGGCGAGCGCCCAGACATGACGCGGCCCAGGTGGGCTCGCGCCGCGGACAAGAGCAAACCACGCACGGGATGGAGGGAGTTGAAATGAGATCGAAGCACCAGGTGTTGGCGCTGCTGTTCTCGGCGATCGCGCTCGCACTCTTCGCGGCCGGGAGCGGCCTGGCCGGCGGAACGCACAGCAAGACGAGTGCCGCCTCCGGCCCCTCCGGTTGGGTCGCCAAGAGTTCGGCCAGCGTTGGGAGCGGCGGTGGATTCGGCGAAACATACAAGGCGCCCGCCGCCACGCTCACCCACGCGCTCTTCCACTCGAACCTGCTACCGGCCAACAAGAACGCCCGCAACATCGCGCTGGGCTCGCTCGGACGCTCGACGAAGACCGTCAACTACGCGCTTGCACTCAAGTGCTGGAAGAACAACGGTTGTACCACCGGCACGGGTGGAAAGCTGACCGTCGCCTACGTCGAGGGCTTCGGCGAGAACACGTATCGCCAGATGTCGAAGATGGAGTTCATCCTCGAGGCGCTGACGTATCCGAAGATCGGGAAGATCATCTACCGAAGCGCACACTCCGATCTCAACCAGGCGATCGCGGACTTCAAGTCGATGATCGCTCAACATGTCAGCGCGATCGTCACGTATCCGGACTTCGGCGACGCGATGCTCCCGGTGTTCCAGCAAGCGACGAAGGCCGGTATCCCGGTCTCGACGTACGCCTGGGGCTACGTGAGCGGGCCTGGGTCGAACTACACCACTGTGGTCGGCGAGGACACGTGCAAGCTGGGCAAGACGTTCGCGTACGTGATGAACACGCAGGTCAAGTCGGGCAACATCGCCTTCCTCGGCGGCTTCCCCGGCAACCCGCTCTCACTCGGCTGGCAGAAGTGCGAGCAGACCGCGTTGAACTCGTCGATCAAGATCGTTGCGAACGACCCGACGAACTGGGATCCGTCGAAGGTGCAGGGAATCGTCTCCGGCATCCTCGCGAAGACGCCCGATCTCAAGGGCGTGAGCTACGAGGACGCGCTGTTCATGTCGCAGGGCGGCTACGCGGCGTACAAGGCCGCGAACATCCCCTACCAGGGTGTGTTCACGTACCGCACGGACGAGGCCGGCATGGGCTGCCTCGCCGACAAGCTGAAGGATCCGAAGCTGAAGATCTTCTACTACTCCGCCGGCAACGCCCAGATTCGCGTCGCGCTGACGGCGGACATGATGAAGCTCGCCGGGGCGAAGATCCCGCCGACGATCGTCTTCCCGATCCAGCTCCAGAACCAGGCGACCCGGGACATGTGCCTCAAGGGCTATCCGCCGACGGCATCGGGCACATCGCTGATCCCGCTCAGCCTGCTCCACCAGATGTATCCGTAGGAGGCTCGCGCACGAACTGATGACAACGTCGATTCCCGGACCCGAGCTGCCCCAGGTCCTGTCCGTCCGCGGGGCATCGAAGGCGTTCGGTGCGGTGCAGGCGCTGAGCAACGTCAGCGTCGACTGCCGTGCCGGCGAGATCCACGCCCTAGTCGGGGAGAACGGGTCCGGGAAATCGACATTGCTCGGGATCGCGAGCGGGTCCGTCGCGCCCGACGAGGGGAGCGTCCAGATCGGACAGCAGGCTCTCACCCGTCACACGCCGGCAGCGGCCCGCCGCCTCGGGGTCGGCATCGCGTATCAGGATTACTCGCACGTCCTCGGCTTGTCGGTCGCCGAGAACATCTATCTCGCCGTGCCGTCGGACGCACGACCCCGGTACGGCCGCATGGAGCAGTGGGCGGCCGAGACGCTCGCGACGTTCAAGCTCGACATCTCCGCGTCGGCGGCCGCAGCCTCGCTGTCACTCGCTGACCGCCAGCTCCTGGAAGTAGCGAAGGCGCTGCTCACGCGCCCGAAGGTGTTGCTGCTCGACGAACCGACGACCGCGCTCGGGCCTGACGCGGTCGAGCAGTTGCACACCCTCGTGCTCGAGCGGGTGCAGTCCGGCGTGGGCGTCCTCTACGTGAGCCACCGGCTTCCCGAAGTGCTCGCAGTCGCCGACCGGGTGACGGTGCTGCGCGACGGAGTCGGTCAGGGAACGTTCGACGCGGCGACGGTTTCCGAAGACGCGCTCGTTGCGTTGATGATCGGGCGGCCGCTCACGGTCGCGTTTCCGGAGCGAGATCCTCTGCCGGAGCAGGCCCGTGTCCTGCTCGAGCTGACCGGCCTGCAAGGCGATCGCTTCGGCCCGGTCGACCTCGTCGTCCGCAAGGGAGAGATCCTCGGCATCGCAGGCGCGGAGGGGAACGGGCAGGTGCCGTTCCTGCGAGCCCTGGCCGGCATCGAACCGGCGACCGGTGGCGCCTCGTGCGACGGCGTCCAGTTCGACCGTCGCTCTCCGGCCGGGCCTCTACGGGCCGGGGTTGTCCTGTTGAGCGGCGACCGGCGCGGGGAGGCCTTGTTCCCAGTGTTGAGCGTCCGTGCGAACGCCACCATCCAGGTACTGCGCCGCCTCGGTCGCGGCGGGATCGTCCCCCGCGCGGCGGAGCGAAACGCGATTTCGTCGCTCGTCGAGCGCCTGCGCGTCCGTATGGCTTCCACGGAACAGCCCGTGCAGTCGCTCTCAGGCGGCAACCAGCAGAAGGTGTCCCTCATCCGCCCATTCCTCCGCGGCGACGTCAAGGTCATCCTCGCCGAGGAGCCGACGCAGGGAGTCGACGTCGGTGCACGCTTCGACATCTACGAGGCGCTGCGTGCGAAGGCCGACGAGGGGGTTGCCACGGTCGTGAAGTCGAGTGACCCGATCGAGCTCGCCGGCATCTGCGACCGAGTCGTCGTCATGTCGCGCGGGCGCATCGTCCAGGAGATCCCACGCCACGAGCTCGGTGAGCGCAGGATCGTCGAGGCGATCGTCGGATCCCGCGCGAGCGTTGCAGACAAGACGGCTGAGGCCTCCGCGCCGTGAGACGTGGGTTCCTGCCGCTCGTACTGATGACGGCGCTGATCGTCGCGCTCGGCGCCTACGCCGAAGTGCACTCGTCCGTGTTCCTCAGCAAGTCGAACCTCAACAGCCTGCTTCTCCAGTCGATGCCGCTCATCATCGTGTCGTTCGGGCAGGCGGTTGCGCTGCTCGTGGGCGGCTTCGACGTCTCGGTCGCAGCGCTCATGACGATGTGCGTGGTCGTGGCGTCGTTCACGCTGACTCCAACGACGACCGGGCTCGCCATCATCCCCGGCGTGCTCGCCGTCGTCGGCGTCGGGATCGGGGCGGGAGTGTGCAACGCCTTCCTCATTCGGGTGCTCCAGTTGCCTTCGATCGTGGCCACGCTCGGCACGTTGAGTGTGCTCGAGGGTCTGTCGCTTCTGCTGCGCGGGTATCCGCAAGGCCCGATCAACACGAATGTCACCGGGAAGCTCGTCACGAGCGTGGGGTTCCTGCCCGTCGCGTTCATCGGCGTCGTGATCCTGGCCACGCTCGCGGACGGCTGGCTGTACCGCAGCAGAGCGGGGCTCGCCCTGCGCGGCGTCGGGCTGGACGCACGATCCTCACGAAGGCTCGGGATGTCGACGAGCCTTGTGGTCGTCCTCGCGTTCGTCGTGTGCTCGCTGATGGCCGCGTTCGCCGGCTTCTACCTGGCCGCCGAGGTACAGGTCGGGTCGCCGATCATCGGAAACCAGGCGCTCGAAAGCATTGCGGCCGCCGTGCTCGGCGGAGCAAGCCTCGCCGGAGGGAAGGGATCGTTCGTCGGCACGCTCCTCGCGGCGTTCTTCCTCACCGAGATCAACAACGTCCTGCCCCTGTTTCAGGAGCCGGCCGAGTACGCCGACATGACGATCGGCGTCCTCATCCTCCTCGCGCTCGTGCTCTACCAGGCGCCCGAGCTCGTCGAGCGTCTTCGCAGCGTGCGCCGCCGCGTCGGCACGACGCCGGACGCGCACGGCGAGGCGCCGGCTTAGAGCGGGTCTACAGCGCAGCCGAGGCCGCGCGCGGGTCGGCGGCACGGCCGATCACGACCCACACTGCGTGCGCAGGCTGATCGCCGACCGTCCAGAGCCGGTGCGGTGACGACGAGTCGAACGCGATCGACGAACCGGGCCTGAGCTCGTATTCGTCGAACCCCACGCGGACGCCGAGCGTCCCACTCGTCACGTAGCCGTACTCACGGCCGCCGTGCGTGACGAGCGCATCGTCCGGGCACGACTCGGCGCCGATCGGGTACATCACGTGCAGGAACTCGACGTCCGGATCGCTGTGGGGCGTCAACCGCTCCCACCGCACCCCCGAGGCAAGGTTGATCACTCTCCGTGACTCGGGCCGCGCCACGAGGCTGTCGTCGTCGGACCGGGCGCGGATCAACTGCGTCGCCGGTCCGTCGCCGAACACGTCGCTCATGGTCATCCCGAGCTCGGTGACGAGCGAATAGAGCGTGCTGACCGAGGGATTGACGCGGTCGAGCTCGATCTGAGAGACGAGGCTCGGGGACACGCCGACACGCCGAGCAAGCTCCCGTAGGCTGATCCCGCGATCCTCGCGCGCCGACCGCAGGCGCGTGCCGACCTTCGAGCCGTCGAAGCTTCGGTCCGTCGCGGCCACGTCTCTTACCGGAGCCGCCGCCGAATCTCGGCAGCGATGCGATCAGCCCCCGGCAGGAACGCGTCCTCGAGCGGCGGGCTGTACGGAATTGGCGTGTTCGGCGTCGCGATGCGCCAAGCATCGTCGAGGTGACCGAGCGCTTCCTCGGTCACGCACGCGAGCACCTCGCCCGCCCAGCCGCCCGTCGCAGGCCCTTCCTCGACGACGGCGATCCGGTTGGTCTTGCGCACCGACGCCACGATCGTCTCGACGTCGACCGGGCGCAGGGTGCGCAGGTCGATCACCTCGACGGAGATCCCGTCGGCCTCGAGCGCGGTCGCCGCCTCGCTCGCGTCGTGCACGCTCTTCATCGCGGTGACAACCGTGATGTCGCTCCCTTCGCGGACGACGGCGGCCTGTCCGAGCCGCCCAACCTGCCCGTCCACCTCGCCCTCCAGCCCGTACAGGCGCTTGTGCTCGAAGAAGAGAACGGGATTGTCGTCGCGAATCGCCGCCTTCAGCAGCGACTTGGCGTCGGCGGGTGTCGAGGGGGCGACGATCTTCAGTCCGGGGACGCCCATGAACCACGACGCCGGCATCTGTGAATGGATCGCCCCGAATCGGCCGCCCGCCCCCACGACCGAGCGGATCACCAGTGGGACCGACACGTGCTCCTGCGTCAAGAACCGGTACTTCGTCGCCTGGTTGACCAGCATGTCCATGGCGAGCGTCAGGAAGTCGCCGAACATGATCTCGATCACCGGGCGGAGGCCCGTGACCGCGGAACCGAACGCAGCTCCGGCGAGCGCGAGCTCCGAGATCGGTGTGTCGAACACTCGGTCCGCGCCGTACTTCTCGTAGAGGCCGGGTGTTGTTGCGAAGACGCCTCCCGCGACGGCGACGTCTTCCCCGAACAGGATCACGCGCTCATCCGCTCCGAGCTCCTCGTCGAGAGCGTCGCGTACAGCCGTACGGAAGGCGATCGGAGCCATCAGAGGGCGAGGACGAGCGGCCGCTCCAGCAGCTCGCGAAGTCGGGAAAGGAAGCGCGCGCCGTCTGCGCCGTACACGACGCGATGGTCGCAGCTCAGGGTGAGGGTCATGACGTCGCGGAACACGACACCGCCCGTGGCGTCTTCCACGGGCGCGCGGCGCACCGCCCCGACCGCGAGAATCGCAGTCTGTGGCGGATCGACGATGGCGGTGAACGATCGCACGCCGAACATGCCGAGGTTCGAGACGGTGAACGTCCCGTCCTGCAGCTCCCCGGGGCGCAGCGCACGTCGGCGCGCCGCGTCCGCGAGCCGCCGGGTCTCGGCCGCGATCTCCGCGAGGGATTTCGTACCCGCGTCCGCGACGACCGGCACGAGCAACGCGTCGTCGGTCGCCACGGCGACCCCGACGTTGACTCGGGAGTACATCTGGATTCGGTCACCGACCCACGAAGCGTTGAACCGCGGGAACTCTCCGAGCGCGGCGGCGACCGCCTTGACGACGAAGTCGTTCAACGACGGTGCGGCGTCGCCGCCCTCCGCGCGCGCGCCGAGGCGCAGCGCGACGATCTGCGACACGTCGGCGTCGGCGGTGACGGTGAAGCTCGGGATCGTCGCCGCCGACTCGGCCATCCGGCGCGCGATCGTCGCCTGGGTCGGTGTCGGCACGAGCACCTGCACGTCGCCCCGTCCAGCCGACGGTGCTGCTGTCGGCGGAGTGGGCGATCCGGCCGCCCGCACGACGTCCTCCCGCCCGATCCTGCCGCCCGGACCGCTGCCCTCGACACCGTGAAGAGACACGCCCAGCTCGACGGCGGTGCGGCGCGCGACCGGCGTCGCATTCGGCCGGTCGGCTGCAACCGCCGCTGCCACGGTCGGCGCCGCCGGAGCGTCGCCGACAAAGGCCGCGATCGGCGCGCCGACGGCCGCCGTGCCGCCCTCGGGAACGAGGATCGTCTCGAGGGTGCCGTCGCTCTCCGCCTCATACACGACGGTCGCCTTGTCCGTCTCGACTTCCAGCAGCGCTTCGCCGCGCCGGAACGGCTCGCCCGGCGACTTGAGCCACTTGACGATCACCGCGTCGGCGACAGAGTCCGACAGCTTGGGCATCGTCAGCTCGGTCATTCCGCGAACTCGGGGACCGTCAATGGGGACGGGAACGGCGCGGCGAGCCCGCGCTCCCGCATGGCATCGAGGTCGTCGCGCGTCTCCTGCTCGACCCTGTCGAGCGCCGAGCTGTCCGCGCCTTCGTGCTCGAGCCGCAGGCGGAGCAGCACGATCGGGTCGCGTGCACGCCATTCGTCGAGCTCGCCCTCCGGCCGGTAGGCACCTGGGTCGCTCCGCGAGTGACCGACGTACCGGTACGTGAGCGCCTCCAGGAAGACAGGCCCGCTGCCTGCGCGTGTGTGGGCGATCAGCCGCGCAGCCGCTTCGCGCACGGTCCACACGCTCATCCCGTCGACCGTCTCCGCCGGCACCTCCATCACCTCGGCCCGCGCCCGGATCTCGCCGGCGGTGACGTCGCGGAACGCCGTGTACTCGCCGTAGCCGTTGTTCTCGCAGACGAAGACGAGCGGCAGCTTCTGCACCTGCGCGAAATTGAGACACTCGAAGACATAGCCCTGGTTCATCGCGCCGTCGCCAAAGTATGCGACCGCGATTCCACCGGTCGTCCGCTTCAGGGCGAGCGCGGCTCCCGTGGCCGCCGCGATGCTCCCGCCGACGATGCCGAACGAGCCGATCAGCCGATGCTCCGGTGCGTTCACGTTCATCGAGCCGGCGCGTCCGCCGTTGACGCCGGTCGCGCGGCCGAGCATCTCATCGAGAAGCGCCTGCGGATCGACGCCGAGCGCGAGCGCGTGCCCGTGGCCGCGGTACGTCGCCGCGACACGGTCGCGCTCTTCGAGCAGGCTCGCGACACCGGTCGCGACCGCCTCTTGGCCGGAGTAGAGATGTGTCGTCCCGTAGACCTCGCCCTTGAGGAAGAGCGACTGCACGAGATCCTCGAACCCGCGGATCAGGAGCATGCGGCGGTAGATGTCGGTGTAGAGGCCGAGATCGTCGAGCACGCGCGCCTCGGTGTGGCTCATGCCGCTCCCGCTTCCGACGCGAGCCGCTCCGCGAGGTAGTCCCAGTCGCGCTCGAAGCGGTAGGAGTGGCGCGCGGGCGGGCCGGGCGCGGACGTCTCGAGCCAGCGGACGTGGTTGCCCTTCACCTCGTAAAAGGCGTGGACGCAGCCGGCGGCGGTCCAGAAGACGTCTCCGGGCCGGAGCGTGTATCGGTCGCCGTCGGCGACGACGTCGACCTCACCTTCGAGCATGTAGTACGACTCCTCGAACGGATGGTCGTGCGGGTGCGCGACCGCGCCCGGCTGGTAGTCGACCATGAACATCGTGTGCAACTGCGCGTCGAGCCGCTGGTCGACGAGCATCTTCACCGCGATGCCGCTGTAGGCGAGAACGGCGGTCGCCATGCTCGCCGAGACCGTCGGTGCGCCGACGGTGCTACCGCGCTTCAGGACCTCGAGGTCCATCTGGCCCTCGGCGAGGAGGAAGAGGTTGCGATTCCTCGGGTCGCGCACGTCGAGCGGCCGGGGGCGCGTCTCGGGCGGCGGGCCGAGGAAGAACGTGTCGCTCGCGTCGGCGCGGGGGCGCGGTGCCGCCATCTCGATCCACAGTGCGGGAGCGCCGGCCCGAAACGCATGCGGCACACCGACGGGGAGGACCCCGCACGCGCCCTGCTCGAGCTCGATGCCGCGCCCGTCGAGATAGAGAACAGGCGCTCCTTCGAGTACATAGAAGCCGGTCTCGAACGAGTGGACGTGCGTGTCGACATGGCCGTCGGACAGCGACACGAGCGTGAGTGCCATGTGCGTGGATCCGAGCGCGCCGCCGACCAGCCGGCAGCTGCGGAGACCGCTCGAGCGACCCGG
>DASXOW010000080.1:0-29851 GCA_036493955.1 Gaiellaceae bacterium | reverse complement strand
GTGACCACGCGAAGATCGACAGCTGGCGAAGGGAGCAGGTCCGCTGAGGAATCCGATCGACTACTTGACCGAAGGTTTGCCTCATGGCTGGCGCGTCACGATCGACTGGCTCGTGACGATCGTCGGCGCGATCGTGATCGTCCTCGCGATCAAGCACTGGGTCGTGAACCCGTACCGGATCCCCTCGAGCTCGATGGAGCCGACGCTGCATTGCGCGAGGCCCATGCCCGACTGCGAGGCGAGCTACTCGGATCGCGTCCTCGCCTGTCGCTTCTGTTACCGGTTCTGGAACCCGCGGCGCGGCGACATCATCGTGTTCAACACCCCGCCGCTCGCCGAGCAGCGCTGCGGGGCCGGCGGCACGTTCGTCAAGCGCCTGATCGGCCTGCCGGGGGACACCTGGGAGGAGCGGGACGGGTACGTCTACATCGACGGGAAGCGGCTGAACGAGCCGTACATCCAGCCCGATCGGCGTGACGACCGGACACTCGCGCCGCAGGTGATCCCGAAGCATCAGTACTTCATGATGGGAGACAACCGGCAATCCTCCTGCGACTCGCGCAGCTGGGGCACCGTGCCGAGGAAGAACCTGATCGGGAAGGTGTTCGCGACCTACTGGCCGCCGAACCGGATCTCGATCCAGTAGAGCACGGCTTCCGCTACCATTCCGCCCGGCCTCCGGCCCCTTTCGACATGAGCACGATCATCCAGGACATCGAGCGCCGTCAGCTGCGCGAGGTCCCGCGGTTCAAGGCGGGCGACACCGTGCGCGTGCACTTCCGCGTGATCGAGGGCACCCGCTCGCGGATCCAGGTGTTCGAGGGGATCGTGATCAAGCGGCAGGGCGCCGGCGCACGCGAGACCTTCACCGTGCGGAAGAACTCGTTCGGTGTCGGCGTCGAGCGGACGTTCCCGCTGCACTCGCCGAAGATCGACAAGATCGAGGTCGGCGCGATCGGCGACGTGCACCGCGCGAAGCTGTACTACCTGCGCGGCAAGGTCGGCAAGAAGGCTCGCGTGCGCGAGCTGCGCCAGAACTAGTCGCAGAACTAGCGCGCTCTTTCCACACTTTCGGCACAATCGCCGGCCGTCGCTCGGGCTAGGCTCGAGCCATGCCTCCGGCGAAGAAACGCACAGGCCCGAAGCTGCTCCGGTTCGACCGGTCGACCGGTGGCCGGTTCGTGGCGGGAGCGGACGAAGCGGGGCGGGGCCCACTTGCCGGTCCGCTCGTCGTCGCGGGTGTCCTGCTCGACTACGCGTGCCTGCGTGATCACCGAGTGCGCCCGCTCGCGCTCCTGAACGACTCGAAGCAGGTCGACGCCGACACGCGGGAGGAGCTCTACCGCGCGGTCGTCGCCTGCGCCGAGCGCATCTCGGTGCGGGTGTTCCCGGCGGCGGTGATCGACCGCGACGGACTGCACAAATGCAACCTGCGCGGCCTCCGCGAGACGCTCTGGGCGTGCCAGCCCGCCGACGTGTCGCTCGTCGACGGGTTCAAGCTCGGCCCGACCGCACCGCCGCATCGCGCGGTCGTCGACGGCGACTGCAAGAGCGCTGCGATCGCCGCCGCTTCGATCGTCGCCAAGGTGACGCGCGACCGCTACATGCGCACCGCCGACGCGCTGTATCCCGGGTACGGGTTCGCATCCCATGTCGGGTACATCACGCCGGGGCACACGGCGATCGTGCGCGAGCGAGGCCCGTGCGAGATCCATCGGCGTTCGTGGCGCGCGCGTGCGTACCTCAGCGAAGAAGAGCTCGCCGCGGCATCCGTCTGAGCGCCGGGCAGCCTGGTGGTACCGCAGACGCGGCTACCGTGTGCTCGCCGCCAACTGCTGGGCGGGAGGCTACGAGCTCGACCTCGTCGTGCGCCGCGGGCGGGTGCTCGTGTTCGTCGAGGTGAAGTCCAAGGCGGGGACCCGTTACGGCGATCCGCTCGAGATGGTGACGCCGGTGAAGATCGAGCGCCTCCGCCGTGCCGCCGGTGCGTGGCTCGGCGCGCATCCCGGCCTGGATGGGCTTCGGCTGCGCTTCGACGTGGCCGCGGAGCAGGCGGGTCGGCTGCGAGTCGTGCAGGACGCGTTCTAACCGACGTCGAACCCAGGCCTGTGGCGACACAGGAGCAGCTCTACGCCGGCCTGGATCTCGATCTCTCCTGGTCGGAGCGCGACCTGCCCGAGCGCGAGCGGACGAAGCACGTCCATCGCCTCCATCCGTATCTCGGCAAGTACATCCCGCAGCTCGTCGAGGAGTTGTTCCGCCGCCATGTGCCGCCGCGCGGTCGTGTCCTCGACCCGTTCGCCGGGTCCGGCACGACGCTCGTCCAGGCGCTCGAGTCGGGGCTCGACTCGACCGGCGTCGACGTCGCTTCGTTCAACTGCCTCCTGACGAGCGTGAAGACTCGCGAGCACAATCCGTTCGTGCTCGAGCGCGAGCTGCGCGACGCACTCGCGCGGTTCGAGCGTGGGGAGGGTGCCGCCGGGCGGCCAACCCCGTATCTGCGCTCCTGGTTCGCGCCGGTCGCACGCGCCGACCTTCTTCGCTTTCGTTCGCTCGTCTCCGACTACGAGTCCGCAGATGTGTTGCGCGTCATCCTCGCGCGCGCCGCGCGCTCTGCCCGGCTGACAACGCATTTCGATCTCGACTTCCCGCGCACGCCGCAGACCGAGCCGTACTGGTGTTACAAGCACAAGCGCGAGTGCCGTCCGATCGAACGCGCCGATCACTTCGTGCGGCGCTACACCCTCGACACGCTGACGCGGCTCAAGGTGTTCGCGCACGTGCGCAAACGTCGCGACGCGATCGTGCTGCATGGCGACACGCGCGAGGTCGACCTGCCCGGCCCGTTCGACGCGGTCGTCACATCGCCGCCGTACCCCGGCCTGATCGACTACCACGAGCAGCACCGGTACGCGTACGAGCTACTCGGTCTCGACGACCTGCGCGAGCGCGAGATCGGCGCCGCCGCGCGAGGGACGTCGAAGGTGGCGCTTGCGGCCTATCGCGACGGGATCGTCGGTGTCCTCTCTGGGTGTCGTGAGGTGCTGAAGCCCCGTGGGCGGGTAGTGATCGTCGTGAACGATCGCCGCGACCTGTACCCGGAAATCCTCGCGGGCGCCGGACTTCGGTTGGAACAACGCTACCAGCGTCACGTCAACCGACGTACAGGCCGACGTGCGGGCGAGTACTTCGAGGACGTGCTCGTCGCCCGGCCTGGTTGACATGTGACTATTAGGTCACATAAGATCACCGAGTGACCGACGACGACCACGTCTTCAAGGCGCTCGCCGACCCGACCCGCCGTCATCTCCTCGACCGGCTCTTCGAACGGGATGGCCGCACGCTCACCGAGCTCGAGTCCGAACTGGCGATGACGCGCTTCGGCGTCATGAAGCACCTGCGCGTCCTCGAAGATGCCGGCGTCGTCGTCACGCGCCGCGAGGGGCGGGAGAAGCTCCATTTCCTGAACCCCGTCCCGATCCGGCTGATCCACGACCGGTGGATCGACAAGTACACGGAGCGCCAGGTGTCGGCGCTCTCCGAGCTCAAGACACGACTGGAGGGACGTCGATGACGACGACCGCTGCGAAAACGACGCAGGTCTACCGGGTGTTCATCAAGGCGAGCGCCGACCAGATCTGGGAGGCGATCACGAGGCCGGAGTGGACGGCGCGCTACTTCCACGGTGCGCACATCACCGTGACGCCCGAGCACTACGACTCGCGCAGCGCCGACGGCGACGTGTGGGGTGATTCGGCTGTGGAGGTCTTCGACCCGCCGCAGAAACTCGTCCACGGCTGGCGGTCGCTCTACGACCCGGAGATGGCGCTCGAGGACGAGAGCCGCGTCACGTGGGAGATCGAGGAGGACGAGCACGGGGTGTGCCTCCTCACGGTCACGCACGACCGGCTCGAGGGAGCACCGAAGACGGCGGCGGGCGTCTCGGGTGCGGGCTGGACCGGCGTCATCAGCAACCTCAAGACGCTGCTCGAGACCGGCGAGCCGATGCACTGACCCTGTCGCGTGCGCCCTGGCTTCCAGGGCGCACGTCATGTCCGACCCGCTTCGTCCCGAGATCTTCCCGGCGTAGAAGGCACTGATTCGTCACACACTCGTGACGGACATGTGAAGGATCGTCGCCTATCGTGGCAACGTGCTCGCACGCACCGTCACGCACGCGCTTGTTGGCATCGATCCGCGCCGGGTCGAGGTCGAAGCGCACATCCAGGGCGGGATCCCGGCGTTCGCCATCGTCGGCCTGGCCGACCGCGCGTGCCAGGAGGCCAAGGCGCGCGTGCGCTCGAGCGTCGCGGCCGCAGAGCTCGAGTGGCCACCGTCGGCCCGCATCACGATCAACCTCGCGCCCGCGGCGCTGCGCAAGGAGGGCTCGGGATTCGATCTCCCGATCGCGCTTGCGGTACTCGCAGCGTCGTATCAGGTGCCGGTGCGATCGCTCGAGGGCCACGCCGCCTTCGGTGAGCTCGGTCTCGACGGACGTTTGCGACCCGTTCCCGGCGCGCTGGTCGCCGCCGAGGGTGCGCGGCGGGCGGGCCTGACCCATCTCGTCTGCGCCTTCGAGTCGGCCCCGGAGGTCGCGTTGGCCGGCGTCGAGGCGGTCGGTGTGCGGCACCTCGGCGAAGCCGTCTCGTACCTCCGCGGTGACCATGATCCTCCCGAACCGGCACCGCCCGACGACGACTTCGAGGTGCTTGCCTGTGTCGCCGACCTCGCCGACGTCCGCGGGCAGGAACGCGCGCGGCGGGCGCTCGAGATCGCCGCTGCCGGCGGCCACAACCTGCTGCTTGCCGGTCCGCCCGGCACGGGCAAGACGATGCTCGTCCGCCGCTTGCCCGGCTTGCTGCCGCTTCTTGGCGACGACGCGGCTCTCGAGGTCACACGCATCCATTCGGTCTGCGGGACGCTCCCACCCGGCGCAGGGCTCGTCCGCGTGGCTCCATTCCGCGCGCCGCACCATTCGAGCTCCGTCGCCGGGCTGATCGGCGGCGGTGCCGGCTCGCTGCGGCCCGGGGAGGTGAGCCTCGCGCACCGCGGTGTCCTCTTCCTCGACGAGTTCCCGGAATTCCAGCGGCCGGTGCTCGAGGCGCTGCGGCAGCCGCTCGAGGACGGAGTCGTCTCTGTTGCCCGCGTCGCGGCGCGCGCGGTCTTCCCGGCGCGGTTCCAGCTCGTTGCGGCGATGAACCTGTGTCCATGTGGCGGGCGTGGGGATCCCGCCGCACGCTGCGCGTGCACGCCCGAGCGCATCCATCGCTATCGCGAGAAGCTCTCGCGCGCGCTCCTCGACCGATTCGACCTCGCGGTCACCATGCCGCGTCCACGGGGGCACGAGCTCGCCGGTCCGCCCGGCGAGCGCTCGAGCGCCGTCCGGGCACGCGTCGTCGTTGCGCGGTCGCGGCTCCGCGAGTCGCCACCCGCGCGAGTCGCCGCCGCCGACGAGTTGCTCGAACGCGCCGTCGAGCGCCTGCCGCTCTCCGGTCGCGGCCACGCGCGGGTCGCACGCGTCGCCGCCACAATTGCCGCTTTGGCCGAAGCCGACAACGTGCTGCCGGAGCATCTCGCCGAGGCCCTCTCGTACCGTCTGCCGACGGAGACGGTCGGATGAGTGAGCTCGCCATCGCGATGTTCGCCGCCTCCACCGACTCGCATCTATTGGACGAACCGCGCTCGGCGAGGTTCGAGCGGTTCCGCGTCGAGCTCGACGAGCGAACCTTGCTGGCCGACCTCGAGCGGCGAGGGATCAGGTGGGTTGCCCGCCGCGACCGTGCCTTCCCGGCGCGGCTACGGAAGATCCACGACCCGCCGCCGGGGCTCTTCGTGCGCGGCTCGGCTGTCCTCACAGTGCTCGACGCGCCGTGCGTTGCGGTCGTCGGAGCCCGCGCCTGCTCGGCGTACGGTGCGACGGTCGCCACCGAGCTCGCGCGCGGCCTTGCTCGCGCAGGCGTCGTGGTCGTGTCGGGAATGGCGCGCGGCATCGACGGTGCCGCGCACCGCGGCGCACTCGACACCGGCACGACAGTCGCTGTGCTCGGCTGCGGCGTCGATCGCGACTACCCACGGGCCCATGGGACGCTGGCCCGCGCGATCGCGGAGCGCGGGCTGATCGTCTCTGAGTACCCGCCGGGCGTCGAGCCCACGCCCTGGCGGTTCCCGGCGCGCAATCGGATCGTCGCCGGGTTGTGCGATGCGACGGTCGTCGTCGAGGCCCGCGAGCGCAGCGGCGCGTTGATCACCGCCGATCTCGCTCTCGACGAGGGGCGAGACGTGCTGGCGGTTCCCGGCGAGATCACGTCACTGGTTTCAAAAGGCACGAACCACTTGCTCCGGCTTGGTGCGATCCCGGTCACGTGCCTCGGCGACGTGCTCGCGGCAATCGGCGTCGACCTGGTCGCTGCTCCCCCCGCTGCGGTCGAGCCGCGCCTCGAAGCCGTGCGCGCGGCGGTCGCCGACTCGCCGGCGGCGGCCGATGAGCTCGTCAGGAAGACGAGCCTGCCGGCGAGCGTCATCGCGGCGGCACTCGCCGAGCTAGAGATCGCCGGCGTCGTCATGCAGGCGGACGGGCTGTACCGGGTGGTGATGCCGACGGGTTAGAGCTCGAGCCGCGGCAGGCTTGTGCGAGTCGCGCCGTCGAGGGCGGCGAGCGCGATCGCGAGATCCTGAATCGCCAGACCTGTCGAATCGAACATCGTTATCTCCTGATCGCTCGTGCGACCGGGAACCGAGCCGGCAAGGACGGCGCCGATCGCCGTCACGTCGTCCTTGGTCACGAGCCCCGCCTCCACCGCGTGCGCGAGCTCGCCTCCGTGTGACGCCTGCTCCCAGTCGTCGCAAAAGAGCCGTGCGCGTGCGAGTTCGGGGCCGGCGACCTCGGCCTTGCCCGGGCCGTCGGCACCCATGAGCGAGACGTGTTGGCCCGGCTGCAGGCTGCCGTCCGCCAACACGACCTCGTGTCCCGGCGTCACCGTGACGAGTAGGTCGGCGGCGAGCGCCTCGTCGCGCGAGCTGGCGACCGCGCAGCCGAGCTCGGCCGCCACGTGCTCGGCGCGGGAAGTGTCGACGTCCCACAACGCGACCGCGTGCCCGCGGGCGAGGAACGTCCGCGCTGCCGCGCGGCCGTTCACCCCTGCGCCGATCACGGCGGCGGTCGCCGCGCCGGCGCGGCCGAGTGTCTCGGCGGCGAGGACGGCCGCTGCGCCCGTGCGGAGAGCGGTCACGGAAGCCGCGTCGAGCACGGCCTGCAGCTCACCCGTCGCCGCGTCCGAGACGAGCACGATGCCCGTCACGGTCGGGAGGCCGCGTTCCGGGTTCCTGGGGAACGACGTGATCCACTTCAGTAGCGCGTGGCCGCCGCCGAGCGCCGGCATCGCACGGAAGTCGCCGGCCGGGTAGTTCGTGACGTACACCTTCGGCGGCATCGACCAGTCGCCACGCGCGTGCGCGACGAACGCGTCGCGCACCGCGTCGACCGCACGCTCCGGTGAGACCGCGGCCTCGACGGCGGCGCGGTCCATCACCACCGCAGACGTCAAGATTCCCGCTCCGGCGCCGGCAAAGCCGGCACCTCGCTACTTGGTGACTCCGTCAAGCCTGCGTCACAGCGTCTTGACCGCCGCTGCGAGCTTCGCGACCGACTCCTTCGCGTCGCCGAACAGCATCATCGTGTTCGGCTCGACGAAGAGCGGGTTGTCGATGCCCGCGAAGCCGGGGTTCATCGAGCGCTTCAGCACGATCACGGCTTTCGACTCGTCGACGTTCAGGATCGGCATGCCGTAGATCGGGCTGCCGCGGTTCTCGCGCGCGTCCGGGTTCACGACGTCGTTTGCACCGATCACGAGCGAGACGTCCGTCCGCGGGAACTCGGCGTTCGCCTCGTCCATTTCCTTCAGCGCCGGATAGGGGACGTTCGCCTCGGCGAGCAGCACGTTCATGTGTCCGGGCATGCGTCCGGCGACGGGGTGGATGGCGTACGTCACCTCGACCCCTTTCTTCTCGAGCAGGTCGGCGAGCGCGCGCACATCGTGCTGCGCCTGCGCGACTGCCATCCCGTAGCCGGGCACGACGACGACCTTCTGTGCGTACGCGAGCATGACGGCGACGTCGTCCGCAGTCGTCGGCCGCACAGTTCCGTTCGTGCCTGCGACCTCGCTCGTCCCCGCCTGGATCTTTCCGAATGCACCGAAGAGCACGTTCGCGATCGATCGGTTCATTGCACGGCCCATCATCAGCGTCAGCAAGGTGCCCGATGCGCCGACGAGCATCCCGCTGACGATCAGCACGTTGTTCTCGAGCTCGAAGCCGGTCGCCGCGGCCGCGAGGCCCGTGAACGCGTTCAGGAGCGAGATCACGACCGGCATGTCGGCGCCACCGATCGGCAGCACGAAGAGGATCCCGAACAGCGACGCGCCGACGAGCACGATCGCGAGCAGCCAGCTGCGCTCTGCGCCCGCGACGATCGCGACCCCGGCGCCGACGATCGCGGCGAAGAGCAGCGCGTTCACGACCTGCTGGCCCGGGTACGTGATCGGGCGCCCACCGATCAGCTCCTGCAGTTTCGCGAACGCGATCATCGAGCCGGAGAACGAGATCGCGCCGATCAGCGCCGAGAGGACGAGCGAGATCGAGATGTCGCGCTGTAGATCGCCCGAGAGCCCTGCCTCGCGGTGGAACTCCGCCCACGACACGAGCGCCGCCGCGCCACCGCCGACGCCGTTGAACAGCGCCACCATCTGCGGCATCGCGGTCATTTTCACGCGCCGGGCCGCGACGGCGCCGAACGCGCCGCCGATCACCATCGCCACGATCATCCAGAGGTAGTCGTGCAGCCCGTGCTGGCCGAACGTGGTCGCGATCGCGAGCGCCATGCCGGCCGCGCCGACCCACACGCCTCGGCGAGCGCGCGCCGGGTTCGACAGGTCGCGCAGCGCCGAGATGAAGGTCACGATCGTGACCAGGTAGAGCAGGTTCGAGGCGTTATGCCCCATCCGCGTCCTTGGGCGGCGACGGTTTGCGCTTGAACATCTCGAGCATGCGGTCGGTGACCACGAATCCGCCGACGACGTTCGCTGAGCCGAGCATGACCGCGACGAACCCGATGACGAACGTCAGCGTGTCCTTGTGGTCGAGCCCCATCACGAGCATCGCGCCGACGATCACGATGCCGTGGATCGCATTCGTGCCCGACATCAGCGGCGTGTGCAGCAGCGTCGGCACCTTCGAGATCACCTCGAACCCGAGGAAGATCGCCAGCACAAGAATCGTCACCTCGAACACGAGCAGCGTGCCGTGGCTCAAGTTGTCCCCTCCTTCCGCGTCACACATGCCCCGGCGACGATCTCGTCGTCCCAGTCGAGCACCAGTTCGCCGTCTTTCGCGAGCAGCCCGACGATCTCCGCCATGTTGCGCGAGAGCAGCTGGCTCGCGTGTGTCGGCATCGTCGAGGGCACGTTGGTCGTGCCGACGATCGTCACGCCGCCCTCGACAATCTCCTCGCCGGGCCGCGTCAGCTCGCAGTTGCCGCCGGTCTCCGCTGCGAGGTCGACGATCACCGATCCGGCGCGCATGCCGCGCACAGCATCCGCCGTCACGAGCTTGGGAGCCGGGCGACCGGGAATCGCTGCCGTGGTGATCACTGCGTCGAAACCTGGGATGCGCGACTGCAGCTCCGCCTGCTGCGCGGCCTGCTGCTCCGGCGTCAGCTCGCGCGCATAGCCGCCCTCCGTCTCCTCGCCCTGCACGCCGAGATCGAGGAACGTGGCGCCGAGCGACTCGACCTGTTCCTTCACGGCGGGCCGCACGTCGAACGCGCTCACGACCGCGCCGAGCCGTCGCGCGGTCGCGATCGCCTGCAGCCCTGCGACGCCCGCGCCGAGCACGAGCACCTTCGCGGGCGGGATCGTCCCCGCCGCCGTCATCAGCATCGGCAGGAACCGCGGCAATCGGTCGGCGGCGACGAGCGCGCCCTTGTAGCCGCTGACCGTCGCCTGCGACGACAGGGCGTCCATCGGCTGCGCACGGGTGATCCGCGGGATCGACTCGAGAGCGAGACCGTGTACGCCGGCGGCCGTGAGGCGCGCCACCCCCTCCGCGTCCGTGAGCGGGGAGAGGAACGCGACGAGCACCTGTCCGTCGCGGAGCCGCGACGCCTCGGTTTCGCTCGGTGGGGCCACCTTGACGATCACGTCGCAGGCCCACGGATCGCCGATCGTTGCGCCGGCGTCGGTGTACGCCGCATCAGCAAAGCCCGCCTGGATCCCCGCGCCCTGCTCGACGACGACCTCGACGTCCTCCCCGAGACGGCCGATCGTCTCGGGAACGAGCGCCACCCGACGTTCGCCGGGCGCCGCCTCCTTTGGTACTCCGACTTGCATCGCCGCGCGCGACGCTACCGCAATCGGCGGCGTGTACGGTGAGCACGCGCTCGGTGACGCACCTTCTCCTCGACTACGGGCTCGGCATCCTCTTCGTGCTCGTCGCGATCGAGTCGGCTGGGATCCCACTGCCAGGCGAGACGGCGCTCATCACCGCTGCGGTGCTCGCCCATGATCACTACGGCATCCAGTGGGTGATCGTCGTCGCGGCGGCGGCGGCGATCGTCGGCGACAACATCGGCTACTGGCTCGGGCGGATCGGCGGCCGCAAGCTGCTCGAGCGCTTCGAGTTGACGCGCCGCTACTCCGAGCGGGCCCTGCCGCCGGCCGAGCGCTTCTTCGAACGCCACGGCGGCAAGGCGGTCTTCTTCGGCCGGTTCATCGCGTTCCTCCGCATCACCGCCGCGTGGCTCGCGGGCATCAGCCGCATGCACTGGTGGCAGTTCTTCGCGTGGAACGCCCTCGGCGGCATCGTCTGGGCCACCGGCACGGGACTGCTCGCCTACTGGGCCGGGAAGGCCGCCGCCGACGCGGTGCAGCGGTACGGCCTCTACGCCGTCGTCGTGCTCGTCGTCCTCGGTGGCCTGGCGTTCGTCGGCTTTCGTGTCTGGCAGAAACGCGTCGAGGCCCGCGCCTAGAGCGTCGACCAGACCTCGAGCTTCGTCCGCGTGCGCCGGATCACCTCGTCGGTGAACTCTGTCGTCGTCGAATGGCCTGCGAGATCCGCCGTCTTCACTCCCTGAGCGACCGCCTCGAGCGCCGCCTCGCGGATCGCGCGTCCCGCCGAGCTGCCGTCGACCGTCTGCGAGAGTAGCGCCGCGGCGGCGAGGATCATCGCCAAGGGATTCGCGACGTTCTTCCCTTCGAGAGACGGCGCCGTTCCATGCGCCGCCTCCGCCATCAACGCGGTCGGCTCGAGCTCGGCGCCCTCGAACGCGACGAGCATCGACTCCGAGCCGGCGATCGAGCCGAACAGCGGGAGGACGAGGTCGGAAAGGATGTCGCCGTCCCGGTTCAGCGCGGGAATCACCATCGGGTCGCCTGTCGAGGCGATCAGCAGCGCGAACGTCGCGTCGATCAGCTGCGGGTCGTAGGCAACGCCCGGATGACGCGCCGCGGCGGCGTCCATCTCCTCCTTCAGCATCCCCTCGTACGTCGGCGAGACCGTGTACTTCGGGCCGCCGAACACCTTCGCACCGGTGCGCTCCGCTTCACGGAACGCAAATTCCGCGACCGCGCGACACACACCGCGCTCGATCCGCTCGGTGCGGAAGGCGACCTCGTTGTCGCCCGAGCCTTCGCGCCACTCCTTCGCGCCGTACGCGTCGCCGACCGCCATCCGCACGACCGAGATCGGGGCATGCACGCCGCCGAACGGCACCACGCCCGGCAGGCGCCTGCCGGTGCGCACGATCACCTTGCCGCCGATCTCCTCGCGGAGGATGCGGTTGGGCGAGCCGACATCGTCTCGCGTCTCGGGCGTGACGGTCGCGGCCTTGAGGCCGAGGCCGTGCTCGCGGATCGCGGCCGCCGCGTCATGCACGACGGTGTTCTTCGTCGCCCGCCGCGCCGCCAGCGAGAGGTCGAAGCGGGGGAGGTCGAGCTCAAGCCCGGTGACGTCCGGGGCGAGCACGCGCAAGGACTCCTCCAGGAGCTCCTGGCCGGTCTGGTCGCCCTCGAGGACCGCGATCGCTTTCAGCTCCATCGCGGGGCAAGATTAGCGACGGCGTCCTTCGGGGAATGTTCGCGGCCTATGGCGGCGAGGGTCGGCTGGACGCGCAAGGGATCGAAGCGGAGCTTTCGCTACTACGACGCGCGCGGTCGTCAGCTCACCGACGCGCAAAAGCTCGAGCGAATCGACTCGCTCGTGATCCCGCCCGCGTGGAAGGACGTCTGGATCTCACCGTCGGCGCGCGCCAAGCTCCAGGCGACCGGCGTCGACGCCGCGGGCCGGAAGCAGTACCTCTACCACCCGGCCTTCCGCGCGCGGCAGGAACAGGCGAAGTTCGACCGCCTGATCGGGTTCGCAGAGCGGCTGCCCGATCTCAGGGAGACGATGGCCGAGCACATGGAGCTCGAGGGCTATCCGGCCGACAAGGTCGCGGCGATCGCCGTTCGCTTGATCAACCTCGGCTGGTTCCGCGTCGGCGGCGACCGCTACGCGAAGCAATCGCGCACGTTCGGGATCACGACGCTTCGCAAGAGCCACGTGACAGTGCGCGGCTCCCGCATCTCGTTTCGCTACCGCGGCAAGCACTCGATCATGGTGCGGAACGCCGTCGTCGATGCCGAATTGGCCGCGGCGATTCGCGATTTGCGCGCCGTCTCCGGGGCTCGGCTATTCCAGTACGAGCTGCCGGACGGGACGTATTGCAACCTCTCCCAGCGCAAGCTGAACGACTACGTCAAAACGCACCTCGGCGAGAACTACACCGCCAAGGACTTCCGGACCTGGGGCGGCACGCTGCTCGCCGCAATCGAACTCGCGCAGCACAAGCCGCCGGAGAATCCCGCCGATGCCAAGAAACGAATTGCCGCGGTGATGCGGCACGTCGCCGAACGCCTCGGCAACACGCCCGCAGTCGCCCGTTCGTCGTACGTGAGCCCGGCGGTCGTGGAGCAGTATCTCGACGGGAGAACGATCGAGGATTTCCGGCCACGACATTTACGCGTCGTCGGCGCACGCGATCTCGGACTCGACGTCGAAGAGCAGGCGACATTGAGTCTGCTCAGATCCTGGCGAATTCGCGCCTCGCGTGCCGCCGCGTAAACTGCCGCGAATGGCACGGAAAACCATCCTCGTTTGCGACAATTGCGGCAAGGAAGTCGACGAGTCGCGCGGCGCGACGCTGCGCATCACCTACGTCGATGCCCGCCGCGGCTCGAAGGTGGCCGATCTCTGCGACGACTGCGCAGGCACCATGCCGGGCCGCGCTGCCGCTCGCCGGGGCCGGCGGCCGAAGGCCGCAGCCGCAAGCTAGTCGTCCTCTCCCGCTGTTTGCGCCGTTTTCGGACGCCTGACCGTCCGAGGGCGAGCCTACGATGGGAAGGTGGGACTCTCCCTGCTCGCAGGGCCTGCCAACGCGGGCAAGGTCGCGCTCTTGCTCGACCGCTACCTGGCACGCCTCGACGACGAACCGACACTGATCGTGCCGAACGCGTCGGACGTCGACCGCGTCGAGCGCGACCTGCTCGCGCGCTGCGGCTGCCTCTTCAGCGGGACGATCGGTACGTTCGACGACCTCTTCCGTCGGCTCGCGGGCGCCGACGCGGGCCGACGGCCGCTGAGCGACGCCGAGCGATCACTGATCGTGCGGCGCCTCCTGCAGTCCGCCTCCCTCAACGGCCTTTCACGCTCGGCGCGGACGAGCGGGTTCGCCGACACGCTCCTGCAGACGCTCGGCGAGCTCGAGCAGGGGATGCTCGACCCGGAAGACCTCGACGGCGACCTCGCGAAGCTCTACGCGAGCTACCGCCGCGAGCTCGAGCTTCTCGGGCGCTTCGATCGAGACCTGCTGCGCCGGCGCGCGGCCGAGCGTCTCGCGAGCGACCTCGACGCGTGGCACGGCGAGCCCGTGTTCGCGTACGGGTTCGAAGACCTGACCGGCGCCGAGTGGGCGCTGCTCGAGGCGCTCGCAGGCCGCACCGACGTCGAGGTCTCGCTGCCCTACGAGCCGGGCCGCATCGCGTTCGCGTCGCTGCAGCGGACCGCAGACGACCTCTCCGCGCTCGCGTCCGGGAACGTGCAGGAGCTGCCGCCGCGCTCGGGGGAGTACCAGCACCCCGCGCTCGCGCACCTCGAGCGGGCGCTGTTCGACGAGTCGCCGCCGCCACCACCCGCGCTCGACGCGGTGGTCCGGTTCCTCGAGGGAGCCGGCGCACGCGGCTCGCTCGAGCTTGTCGGTGACGAGTTGCTCGAGCTCATTCGCTCCGGCGTCCGCCCCGAGCAGATCGCCCTCGTCGCGCCGTCGGTCGACGCGTGGCGCGGGCCACTCGAGACGGTCCTCGGCGCGCTCGAGGTGCCGTACGCGGTGGAGTCTCGGGTCCGGCTCGGCGCGACGCCGATCGGTCACGCGCTGCTCCAGCTCCTTCGCTACGCCTGGGGCGACGCCGGCCGTCGCGAGCTGTTCGCGTTCCTGCGCAGCCCGTACTCCGGCCTCGGGCGCTCGTCCGTCGACTACGTTGAGGGCCGGCTGCGCGGTCGCGCCATCCACACGCCCGCGCGCGTCGAGGAGGAGGCGGAGAAGCTCCGCGAGGCACCGGTTCCCGCTCTCGCCGAGCTGCGCGCATCCGAGGATCCTGTCGACGCTGTCCGTGTCCAGCTGCGCGCGATGTTGCGCGCGGCGTACGGGACGGAGGCTCCACCTGCAGGAGAGGTGTCCCGGCTTGATTTGCGCGCGTACGGTCACGTGCTGCAACTGCTCAACGAGCTCGGCGGGCTCGAGGCGAACCGCGAGGAGCTGATCACCGCGCTCGAGCGCTGCGAGGTGCGGCTCTCGTCGGCCGGCGAGGCCGGACGCGTCGCGGTGCTCGACCTGATGCGCGCACGGACGCGTCGTTTCGAGGTCGTGTTCCTCCTCGGCCTCGAGGAGGGATCGCTGCCGCGCCGCTCGCGCACGTCACCGTTCCTCGACGACGACCGTCGGCGCGAGCTCGGCGCACGGCTCGAGCGTCCGGATCAGGTCTCGCGCGACCGGTACCTCTTCTACACGGCGTGCACACGCGCAGTCCGCCGGCTCTACCTCGTCCGTGAGGCCGCCAGCGACGAGGGGACGCCGCGCGAGCCCTCCCCGTTCTGGGAGGAGGTTGCTGCGGTGTTCGACCGCGACGACGTCGTGCACGCGACGACGCGGCGGCCGCTGTCTGCGCTCACGTGGCCGCTCGAGGAGGCGCCGTCCGAGCGTGAACGGTTGCGCTCCCTCTCGCTGCTCTCCGCGTCGGACGCCGACCAGGCGGTCGTGCTCGCGGACGCGAACGACTGGGAGCGGAGGCTTGCGCGTGCGCGCGGGGCGCTGAACCGTGAGACCCGCCTGCGCAGCGAGGCGCTGCGTGCGGTGTACGGCGCGCGCTCGACGTTCAGCGTCACCGAGCTCGAGCGGTTCGCCGACTGCTCGTCGGCGTGGCTCTTCGAGCGCGTCATCTCGCCGCGCACGATCGACGCCGAGGCCGACGCGATGCTCCGCGGCTCGGTCGCGCACAGTGCACTGCACAAGTTCTACGCGGGACTCCCGAAGGAGCTCGGCTCCGACCGCGTCGTGCCTGAGAACGTCGAGCAGGCGGTCGGGTTCCTCCGCCGTTGCCTCGACGACGCGCTACGCGGCGGCGTCCGCCTCGAGCTCACCGAGCTACAGGCGGCCGAGCTCGAGGAGAGCCTCTGGCGCGACCTCGAGGGGTTCGTGCGCGACGAGGCGGCCTCGCCGGTCCAGCTCCTGCCCCGCCAGTTCGAGGTCGGGTTCGGATCCGACCGCTCGGCGCCGCATCTACAGCGCGGCCTGCCGCTCGGCGAGGGCATCCACCTGAGCGGCAAGATCGACCGCATCGACGTCGACCCGTTCTCGGCCCGCGGGATCGTGCAGGACTACAAGTCGGGACGCAGTGCGCACTCGGCCAAGCAGATCGACGAGGAGCTAAAGCTCCAGATCCCGCTGTACATGCTAGTGCTGCGCGATCTCGTGGGGATCGAGCCGCTCGGCGGCGTGTACCGCGCACTCGCCGGCGCGCGCGTGACCCGTGGCCTCCTGTCCGCCGCCGCGGCCGACGACCTGCCCGGCTACCAGCGCAACGACTACCTCGACGACGAGGCGTTCTGGGGTCTCGTCGACACCGCACGCGAGCGCGCCCTCGGCTACGCACAACGCATCCGCGCGGGCGACGTGCGCCACGACCCGAAGGGCGGGACGTGCCCGGCGTGGTGCGACCTCTGGACGATGTGCCGCGTGGACCGCCCATGAACCCCGAGCAACGCGCAGCCGTCGACGCACACGGCGAGGTATTCGTCTCGGCCGGTGCCGGCACGGGAAAGACGACCGTGCTGGTCGAACGGTTCGTCCGGGCGGTGTGCGAGGAAGGGCTCGACGTCGAGTCGGTGCTCGTGATCACCTACACGCGCAAAGCGGCGGGCGAGCTCCGCGCTCGCATCCGTGCCGCATTGCACGGTCGCGGCCGTCCCGATCTTGCTCGCCGCCTCGACGGCGCGTGGATCTCGACGATTCACGGTTTCTGCTCGCGGCTGCTGCGGACGCATCCATTCGCGGTCGGCATCGATCCGCGTTTCCGGGAGCTCGACGACGAGCACGGCATGGTGATCCGCGGCGAGTCGTTCGAGCGGGCGCTCGCGGCGTTCTGCGCGACGCGCGATGCTGAGCGGCTGCGCCTGCTCGCCACGTACGGCGCACAGGGGCTCCGTCGAAAGCTGACCGCGGTATACGAGACGTTGCGCTCCGCCGGGCGTGAGTTGACGCTCGAGCTCAGCGAGCCGGTGGACATCGCCGAGCGGCTGGCCGAGCTGCACGAGGAGGCGCGGCTGCTGCTGACGGACGGCGACTGCTCGGACAAGCAGGCGGCTGCGGCGCAGGCGGCGCTCGCGCTCTCGACGACGAACCCCGAGCGTCTCCTCGACCTCGCGGCCCTGCGTGCGGCCGGCGATCGCGCCGCGGGCTACGAGTCCGCGCGCAAGCGGCTCGAGCAAGCTGCATTCGACGAGCTCGCGCTCCGCGACAAGGACCTTCTGCAGGAGCTGCTCGACCTGTTCGCGGCCGAGTACGCGGCGGCCAAGCAGCGCGAGTCCGCGCTCGACTTCGAAGACCTGCAGCTCATGACGCGCGACCTGCTGCGCGACGACGCGCGCGTGCGTGAGCAGGAGCAGCTGCGCTTCCGCGCGTTGATGGTCGACGAGTTCCAGGACACAAACCGTCTCCAGTGCGAGCTGGTCGACCTGCTGCGCGGCGGGCCGCTCGAGCGCGACGTCTTCTTCGTCGGCGACGAGTTCCAGTCGATCTACGGATTCCGGCACGCCGACGTGGCGGTGTTCCGTGAGCGGCGCGAGGCTGCGGCGCAGCGGCTGCCGCTTTCGCAGAACTACCGCTCGCGCCCCGAGGTGCTCGCGGCCGTGAACCACCTGTTCCGCGAAGAGTTCGGCGACGGCTATCAACCCCTCGCCGCGTCCGGCGAGTTCACCGATCCGGTGTTCGGCCACCCGGTCGAGCTGCACGTCACGGACAAGCGGAGCTTCAAGGACGTGCCGCTCCCGTGGCGCGACGGAGAGGCGAAGGCGATCGCGCGTCGTGTCCGCGAGCTCGTCGACGGCGGGGTCGCCGCCGCCGGCGAGATCGTGCTGCTCTTCGCGGCCGGCACCGACGCCGAGCGGTACGAGGCAGCTCTGCGCGCCGAGGGCCTGCCGACGTACCGCGCGACGGGCAGGGGGTACTTCGGCCAGCAGCAGGTCGTCGACCTGCTCGCGTACCTGCGGCTCCTGCACAACCGCTACGACGACGAGGCGCTCGTCACGGTTCTTGCCTCGCCTTTCGTCGGCGTCTCGAACGACGGGCTCGTGCACATCCGCCGGCACGCCGGCAGGCGCCCGCTC
This sequence comes from Gaiellaceae bacterium, assembly GCA_036493955.1. Lineage (GTDB taxonomy): Bacteria > Actinomycetota > Thermoleophilia > Gaiellales > Gaiellaceae > PALSA-600. The sequence continues at coordinate 11,884 of DASXOW010000080.1, read as the reverse complement.
TTCACCGGCATCGAGCGGTCACTGCCCGAGCCGTTCTCGGAGGCCGACGAGCGCCTCGTTCGCGCCTTCAAGCAGCGGTACGAGCGACTCGTCGCCGCGTCCGCACGCACGAGCCTCGAGCGCCTGTGCGAGGAGATCGTGTCAGCGCACGACTACGACCTCGCGGTGCTCGCGCAGTGGGACGGCAAGCGCCGCTACGCGAACCTGCGCAAGCTGATGCGTCTCGCGCGCTCGTACGAGTCGCTCCGCGGTCCCGACGTCGAGGGCTTCGTGAAGTTCATCCGCGACCAGGAGGCGGTCGGTGCGTCGCAGCTCGAGGCGGTCTCGGAGGAAGAGGGCGCCGACGCGGTGCGGCTGCTCACCATCCACGCTGCGAAGGGGCTCGAGTTCAAGGTCGTGATTGTCGCCGACGCCGGACGAGACACCGGCGGCCCCCCGTCGGCGGACGAGATCATCGTGCGCCCCGACGGCCGGTTCGGCTTCCGTGTCGTCGACCCGAAGTCAGGCAAGAAACGACCGGTGCTCGACTACGAGGCGGTGCGTGAGGCAGAGCGCGAGGACGAGCGCGCGGAGCGGCTTCGCCTCTACTACGTCGCGATGACGCGGGCGATCGATCGCCTGATCGTGTCCGGGGCGATCGACCCGGAGAAGACGCGCGATCTCGATACGCCGATCGGGTGGGTGCTCTCGCGGCTCGAGGTCGGTGACGAACCGAGCGACGGCGAGTTGGAGCGCGGCGACGCCAGGTTCGTCATGCGCGTGCACGGCTACGAGCCCGACGCGCCGGCCGAGCCGGTCGAGAGCGGGGAGGGGCAGCTGGCGCTCTTCGCGGCGCTGCCGAGTGCACCGGCACCACGTGGCTACCGCCTGCCGGAGTTGCAACCGCCACCACCGGCGCCGTTGCACAAGGTGCGGCGGCTGTCGTACTCGGCTCTCGCACTGTTCGAGCGCTGCTCGTACCGCTATTACGCCGAGCGGGTCGCGGGGCTGCGCGAAGAGCGCGGATCACTGCCGGGCGGCGAGGGTGGGCTGCGGGCGACCGAGATCGGTGACGCCGCCCACCGCTTGCTCGAGCTCGTCGACCTGTCGGCGCCCGCGCTGCCCGACGTGACGGTCGTCCGCGACTGGTACCCCGAGGTGACCGACGACGAGGTCGAGCGCATCGAGGGATTCGTCGACGCCTACTGCACGTCCGAGCTCGCGACGCGCATCGCGCAGCTCGCCGGAGTAGCGCCCGAGCGCCCGTTCGCGTTCGAGCACGACGGCGTGCTCCTCCACGGGCGTCTCGACGTGCTCTGGCGCGACGGTGCCCGTGCGCTCGTCGTCGACTACAAGACGAACTCGCTGGCGGAGGGGTCGCCGGAGGAGATCGTCGAGACCGACTATCGCCTGCAGCGGCTCGTGTATGCGCTCGCGTGCTTCCGTGCCGGCGCCGACGAGGTCGAAGTCGTCTACCACTTCCTTGAGCGTGCGGACGGCGTCGTGGCGTCGACCTTCAGCCGCTCTGAACTGCCGGCGCTCAAGGAAGAGCTGTCGGCCGCGATTCGCCGCATCGACGCCGGGGAGTTCACTCCCTCACCGGACGAGTTCACGTGCAACGGGTGCCCTGCTCTCGATGTCGTCTGCGCCGGGCCGAAGCTGCGCAACCCGCCCGAGCGCCTCGTCGCAGCCGTCTGATGGACATGCGGCGCTGGCCCGAGGCGCTGACCGTCCTCGCAGCAGCTGCATTGTTCGCGACGCTCCCGGACGCATTCGTTCCGGGTCCCACCGCGGTCAGGTACGCGATCTCGGCGCTCGAAGTCGCGCTCGGCGTCCTCCTGATCGTCGGGAACCGCCGGCGCGCGTCGCTCGGGCTGATCGCGGTGATCGGGATCGGCAACGCGACGGCTCTCGGCTATCTGATCCACCAGCTGCTGTATGCGGGCGCCGTCAGCGGGCGTCCGCTGCTCTACGCGGCGTTCGACATCTGGGTGACGAACGTAATCGTGTTCGCGCTGCTCTACTGGGAGCTCGACGGCCAGACGGCCGACGTCACGGACTTCGCGTTCGTGCAGATGACCGATCCCGACCTGAAGGCCAAGGGATGGGAGGCGCGGTTCACCGACTACTTCTACGTCGCGTACACGAACGCGAGCGCCTTCAGCCCCACCGACACGCTGCCGCTGACGCGGCGCGCGAAGTTGCTGATGCTGCTCCAGTCGGCCGTCTCGATCACCACGTTGTTGCTCGTCGCCGCCCGCGCGGTCAACATCCTTCGCTAGATGCCGCGGAGCTACGTCGCCGAAGCCCGGCGCAAGAAGGTCCTGCCGAAGAAGCAGCGCATCGGGCCGGTCGTCGACGCACTCGCCGTCGAGCACGCCGACGCGAAGATCGCGCTCCGGTTCGAGCGCCCGCTCGAGCTGCTCGTCTCCGTGATGCTCTCCGCGCAGACGACGGACGTGAACGTGAACCGCGTCACGGAGAAGCTGTTCGTCAAGTACCGGAAGCCTGAGGATTATCTCGCTGTCCCGGTGGAGGAGCTCGAGCGCGACATCTTCGCGACCGGCTTCTATCGCCAGAAGGCGAAGTCGCTCCGCGGGACGATGCAGCGGATCATCGAGGTGCACGACGGCGAGGTGCCGACGGAGTTCGACGACCTGCTCAAGCTCCCGGGTGTCGCGCGCAAGACCGCGAACGTGGTTTCGTCCGAGCGTGGAAATGCGCAGGGCATCGTGGTCGACACGCATGTGCGCCGGATCGCCCAGCGGCTTGCGTTCACGAAGCAGGAAGACCCGGTGAAGATCGAGCGGGACCTCGTCCGGCTCGTGCCGCGTGCCGACTGGGCGCGCTTCCCGCATCTGTTGATCTGGCACGGCCGTCGCATCTGCGACGCGCGCAAGCCGCGGTGCGAGGAGTGCCCCCTCGCGGAGTCGCTCTGCCCGTCTAGCCGCGTTTAGGCGTCAACGCGACCAGGAGCCCGCCGTCGTCGTCGTACGCCGGGAAGACATCGGCGACAACGCGTTTCTCACTGCCGGACCGCGTCTTGATCGACAGCTGTTCGCCGAGTCGGCGAACGCCCCACTCACGAGCGAGTTCGACAGGCTTCGGGTCGGAGAACTGCAGGGCATCCACGACGTCCCGCCCGATCAGGTCGGGCTCGCCGAAGCCGGTCAGTTCGAAGACGCCGCGCCCGATCGCGAGCACCCGCCGCTCCTGGTCGGTGACCACGAAGCCGGTGTCCGGCGCGGGGTAGTAGTCGTCGAGCAGTTCGAACAGGAACCCGAAGCCACAGTGCCGGCAGGCAGGTGCGTCCTTGGAGAACCCTTCCCGCGCGTCGATGTCGACGGAGCGTTCCTTGCACCGAGGGCAGATGAAGTACGGCACGCGGGGGCAGGGTAGCCACGCGACGTCACGTGACGTCCCTCGTTCGAGGCACAACCGAGGTGGGACGGAAATCAGCCGATCGCATCGGGCGCCGTCCTCCGCGATCACGAAGATGAGATGCGGGATGGGGATCGACAGTCACCAGGGAGCGCGGACACTCAACACTGTTGAGTGTCGTGAATGCGGGATCTCGAGCGGTGCGTTCTGGATTCGCTGGCGGGCCTACCGAATCGACGACCCTGAGTACGGCGAGCCGCCTGCGCTCGCCTTCTACTGCCCGGCGTGTGCCGACCGCGAGTTCGGCTCGCGCCGGCGCAACCGCCTCTAGGTCCCTAGAGCCACTTCTTCGAGCGGAAGAACACGAGCTGCGCCACGGTGGTGCCGAGGATCAGGCCCCACGCCCACCAGTAGCCCCACGACCAGCCGAGCTCCGGGATGTGGTTGAAGTTCTGACCGTAGAGACCGACGATGAACGTCGGCAGGAGGAGCAGTGACGCGATCACCGTGAGGCGCTTCATCACCTCGTTCTGGTCGTTTGCGATCTTGCCCTGGAGATAGTCGCGGATCCCCGCCAGCGAGTCGCGCGCCGCGTCGAGTCCCTCGGATGCCCGCAGCAGCTTGTCGAACGCGCTGCCGAACGCGATCTCGATGTCACGAGGGAAGAGCTCCCCTTTGTCGAGCTCCACGCGGTTGTCGACGATCTTGCGGACCGCGTCGCGCGTCGGCGACAGCGTCCTGCGGATGCGGAGCATGTCGTGCCGCAGGCCGCGGATGCGCCGCCCGATCTCCCGCGGCTCGGTCTGCGCGACCATGTCCTCGAGCTCGTCGATCTCGTCGTCGATCGCGTCGATCACGTCCAGGTATCGCTCCGCCACCTCGTCGATCAGGTGGTAGACGTACATCCCCGTGTCCTCGTGCAAGCGGCACGCTTCCTTCGCCGGCGCCGGGTCGAACGGCTGCTCGCCGGGCGGCGTCTTCGACACCGTGACGAGCGCCTCCATCGTTGCGACGAAGTCGATCTCCTGATAGTAGAGCCGGTCGTCCTCCGTGACCTCGACGGGGAGGAGCAGGATCCCGAGGACGTAGTCGTCGTGCGACTCGATTCGCGGGCGCGGCTCGTCGTCGTGCTCGTGCGGTGCAAGAAGCGCCTGCAGCGCCGTCGCATGCACGCGCTCGGGGAGCGCGTCCCGCAGTTCGTCCGCCTCGGGGTCGATCAGATCGATCCACTTGGGCACTACCGCAGGCTACGGCCGTCGCCGGACGTATGATGTGCCCGATCCCGTCAGCGACCCGAGGAGCGCACGTGCGCACTCCGTTCATCTCCATCGCGAAGAGCTTCACGACACCTTCGGAGGGTATGAACCGTGCTGCAGGCAACCTTGAACCTCGGGATCCTGGCGCATGTAGACGCCGGTAAGACCACGCTCACCGAGCGGCTTCTGTACGACGCCGGCGTCATCGCCGCTCCTGGCAGCGTCGATCGCGGGACGACGCAAACCGACACGCTCGCGCTCGAGCGCGAACGCGGGATCACGATCAAGTCGGCGGTCGTGTCCTTCCCGATCGACGGCGTCACCATCAACCTGATCGACACGCCCGGCCATCCGGACTTCATCGCTGAGGTCGAGCGTGTGCTCGGTGTGCTCGATGGTGTCGTGCTCGTCGTGTCAGCCGTAGAGGGTGTTCAGGCGCAGACGCTCGTGCTGATGCGCGCGCTACAGCGTCTGCGGATCCCCACGCTCTTCTTCGTCAACAAGACCGACCGGGCAGGCGCGGACGTCGAACGCGTCGTCGGCGAGATCAGGACACGGCTCGGCGTGCATCCCGTGCCCCTGTCGTCGCTCGACGCGGAGCAGCTCGCCGAGTACGACGACGACCTCCTCGCCGCCTTCCTCGACGGCCGGGAGATCGACGTCGACGATGCGCTCGCAAACCTCACTCGTCGTGGTGTCGTGCAGCCGGTCTTGCACGGCTCGGCGCTCACCGGTGACGGTGTGGACGACCTGCGCGCGGGGATCGTGCGCTTCCTGCCGGCGAGCTCGGGCGATTCAGAGGCTCCGCTCGAAGCGGCGGTGTTCAAGATCGACCGCGGCCTGAAGCGCGAGAAGGTCGCCTGGACGCGCCTCTTCGCCGGGAGCCTGCGGGTTCGCGACCGGGTCGGCGACGCCAAGGTCACTCAGCTCGAGGTGTTCGACCACGGCGGGCCGCTGCGCCGCACGGCCGCAACTGCGGGCGACATCGCGAAGGTGTGGGGACTGCACGACGTCCAGATCGGGGACCGGCTCGGCGGTGCGCACGCGTTCGCCAGGCAGCAGTTCGCACCGCCGACACTGGAGGCCGTCGTCGAGCCGGTCGACCTCGACGCGGGTAACAGCCTTCGGGTCGCACTCGAGCAACTCGCCGAGCAGGATCCGCTGATCGGGCTCCGGCAGCGCGGACGTGAGCTGTCCGTGTCGATCTACGGCGACGTCCAGAAGGAGGTGCTCGAGGCGACGCTGTCCCGAGACTACGGCCTCGAGGTCGCGTTCCTGGAGACCCGCCCGATCTGTGTCGAGCGCCCGGTCGGCGTCGGCGAGGCGGGCGAGCTGCTGAACGCCGCGACCAATCCCTTCAACGCGCAGCTCGCGTTGCGCGTCGAGCCGGCGCCCGACGGCACCGGCGTCACGTTCGACCTCGGCGGGGTCACCCACGACCGCATCCCGCTGTACGCGTACAAGCGGCGCGAGGAGTTCGAGTCGGCGATGGCCGGCTACGTGCGGGACTCGCTCCGTGTCGGGCCACACGGCTGGGAGGTGATCGACTGCGCCGTCACGCTCGTCGACTGCTGGTACAGCCTCGCCGACGGGCCGCCGTCGAGGCGCGGTCCGCTGAGCATGCCGTCCGACTTCCGCGGCCTCGCCTCGCATGTGCTCGCCGGCGCTCTCGCCGTCGCGGGCACGGTCGTCTGCGAGCCGATCCTGCACATCCGCATCGATGTTCCCGCCGCGTCGCTCGGTGCGGTCATGGCAGCAGCACGCCGTCTCGACGCGACGCTCGAGCAACCCACGACGGAGAACGACGCCGCAACGCTCGAAGGCGAACTGCCGGCGGCTCGGCTCTCCGCGCTGCAGCGCACGCTGCCCGGCCTCACGCGTGGGGAAGGGGTCGTCGAGTCGAGCTTCGCCGGCTACCGGCCGGCGGTGAGCGCCGTGCCCGGGTGACCCTCGAGCGCGGCGAGGAAGCGCTCGGCGTCGAGCGCCGCCATGCAGCCGGACCCGGCGGCCGTGATCGCCTGCCGGTAGGTGTGATCCTGGACGTCGCCGGCGGCGAAGACGCCCGGGATGTTCGTCGCGGTCGAGCCGGGCGCCGTCACGAGGTACCCCTGGCCGTCGTGGTCGAGATGGTCGACGAACAGCGAGGTCGACGGGTCGTGCCCGATCGCGACGAAGAGCCCGTCGGCCGGGACGTCCCAGGTCTCGTCCGTGACCGTGCTGCGCAGGCGCAACGCCTCGACCTTGACGTCGCCGATGATCTCGTCGACGACGGCGTTCAAGATGTAGTCGAGTTTCTCGTTCCGGTCGGCGCGGTCGACCATGATCCTCGACGCACGGAACTCGTCGCGCCGGTGCACGAGATGCACGCGCGAGGCGAACTTCGTCAGGAAGAGCGCCTCCTCGAACGCGGAGTCGCCGCCGCCGACCACGTACACGTCCTTCTCGCGGAAGAACGCCGCGTCGCACGTCGCGCACGCGGAGACGCCGCGGCCCTTGTGCTTCTCCTCGGACGGGATGCCGAGGAAGCGTGCGGTCGCGCCGGTGGCGATGATGATCGTGCGCGCGGTGTACTCGTCGTCGCCGACGTACACGCGATGCGGCTGCTCCGAGAAGTCGACCCGGGTGACGTCATCGGTGATGAACTCGGCGCCGAACCGCTCCGCCTGGCGGCGGAAGTCGCTCATCATCTCCGGCCCCATGACGCCGTCGGCGTAGCCGGGATAGTTCTCGACGTCGCTCGTGATCATGAGCTGGCCGCCCCACTGGAAGCCTTCGATCACGAGTGGCTCGAGATCAGCCCGGGCTGCATACAGCGCCGCGGTGTACCCGGCGGGGCCGCCGCCGATGATGATCAATTCGCGTGTCTTCACTTCGCGCCTCAATGTAGTAAACGCTAGAAGGCGGTCGGATGTTCCGCTCAGACCGGGAGCGTCAGGCGCTCCAGGTCGGCGGGATAGTCGGTCAGCAGGTCGTAGCCCCCGTCCGTCACGACCACCGTGTCCGAGTGCCGGAAGCCGCCGACCTCCGGGTCGTAGAGCCCGGGCTCGATCGTGAAGACCATCCCGGTTTCGAGCGGCGTCGGGTCGCCGACGTCGAGGAACGGCGCCTCGTGGTTGCGGAGGCCGGCGCCGTGCCCGGTGTGCTGGCGCCAGTAGCGCTGGAGGTCGTGCCGCGCGAAATAGTCCATCACGGCGCCGTCGACGTCGGCGCACGTCGCGCCGGGACGGATCGCGGCGAAGGCCGCTTCCCGCGACCCGAGCATGTGGTCGAACAGCCGGCGCATCGGGTCGGTCGGGGGGCCGATGACCACCGCGCGCTCGAGCTCCGCCTGGTACCCCCAGACCGGGGCGCCCGTCTCGGTGACGAGGACGTCGCCCGCCTGGAACTCGATGTTGTGCGCGACCGCGTGCGCCCACGAGCTGCGCAGGCCGATCTGGCCGCGGAAGCCGGCCTTCGCTCCGTCGCCGGAGCCGAGCAGGCCGCGCGAGCCGTGCGCCGCGAGCATCGCGAGTGTCGTCTCCTGCTGGGCGCGCAGGCTCGCCTCGGCCTCGGTCGAACCGACCCGCGTGTACTGCTCGAGCAGGCGATGTGCGTGTGCGCACCACCGGCCACTCTCGCGCAACAGCTCGACCTCGGCCGGGCTCTTGCGTACGAGCATCTGCTCGATCTTGTCGCCGACGAGTGGAACCGTGGCGCGGGTCACGTCGCTGAGCGGAGGGCCGCGGTAGCCGAGGATCCCCGGATAGCCGTCGCCGTCGGCGGCGATCGTGCCGCGGAGCCCGAGGTCGGCGGCGACGCGCGCCAGTGCCAGCATCGGGTGCTCGGGCCCCGGGTACTCGGGATACGACTCGACCCGCTCAAATGCCGACTCGGCGCGCGTGCGCTCGACCTCGAACTCGGGGACGAAGATCGCGTCGGCCCCGTCGGCCGACTGGAGGTAGACGATCGGCCGCTCGTTCGACAGGAACCGGAAGCCGGTGAAGTACGTGATGTACGTCGGGTCGAAGAGCACGTAGCCCGTCGCGCCGGCAGCCTGCACGTGCTCGAGTAGCCGCGCGCGGCGGTCCCCGTGCTCCTCGGGTGAGATCACGCGCCGAGCTTATGCAGCGTCTGCGTCGGCGTGCGGCAATCCGACAAGCTCGGTCGCTTCGACGACCGAGGCTTTCTTCTCGATCTGCGTCAGCTCGGGAAGTGTGTCGTTCGTGACGCCGTGCTCCGGGAACTTCCGCGCCGTGACGAGCAACCGCGTCTGGAACGAGCTCACGGCCTGGTTGAACGCCCCGACGGCCGTGTCGAGGTTTCGTCCAACCTTGGCGAAGTGGCCCGCGAAGATGCCGAGGCGGTCGTAGAGCTCGCGACCGAGGTCAGAGATCAGGCGCGCGCTCTCGGCGACCGTCTCCTGTTGCCAGCCGTACGCGACCGTGCGCAGCAGCGCGATCAGCGTCGCGGGCGAGGCGATCACGACACCTGCCTCCGCGCCCGCCTCCAGCAGCGAGCCGTCCTGGTCGAGCGCAGCGCGGTAGAGGCCCTCGTCGACGAACATGACGACGAACTCGGGCGAAGGCTCGAACTGGCGCCAGTAGCGCTTCTGCCCGAGCTTGGCGATGTGGTCGCGCAGCTGCCGTGCATGACGAGCGAGATGGGTCCGCTTCAGCTCGGCGTCGTCGCAGTTCACCGCGTCCAGGTACGCCTGGATGGGGACCTTCGAGTCGACGACGATCGACTTCCCGCCGGGAAGCTTGACGACGAGATCCGGACGGAGAAGCGAGCCTTCGCTGTCGCGGGTCGACTCCTGGGTCTTGAAGTCGCAGTGGTCGAGCATCCCTGCGAGCTCGACGACGCGACGAAGCTGCATCTCGCCCCACTGCCCGCGGACGTTGGGAGCTCGGAGCGCGGTGACGAGGCTGCCGGTCTCCGTCCGGAGCCGCTCCTGGCCCGCGGCGACCTCACGCAGGCGCTCGGCGATCGCAGAGACCTCGCGCGACCGCTTGTCCTCGAGCGCTCGCGTCTGGGACTCGAACTTGAGGAGCGTGTCCTTGATCGGCGCCAGCTTGGCTTCGGTCAGCTCGAGGAGCGAGCTCTGGCTGCGCAGCAGGGCGTCGCCGGTGGTCGCCTTGAGCCGCTCTTCCCACTGGCCCTGGGTCGCCTCGACGAGTCGCCGCTGCTGACGCTCCGCCGCGAGCGCGGTCCGCGCCCAGAGGTACACCCCAGCGGCGCCGCCGGCGATCCCGATCAGAAGAAACGCGAGTGCCATGGACCGACGGACGCTAGAGGGGACGTCGGACGGCATTGGCGCCCCCGCATCTCGAGGCTTGTGTCGCTCCGCGGCGCGCTGCCGCGTCCTCAGTCGCGCCCATATGCCTGCATATGGGCGCTCCCTGCGTCCTTGCATCGCACTCGCCGATCGCGCCCGATCGACGAAGCATCTGCATCCGGGGACGCCAAAAAATCAGCCCCGACAACTCCGAGGAGCCGCCGGGGCTGAGTGCCGGATCCAGCGACTCCGAAGAGCTACCGGATCCGACGGGCAGGAAGGTAGCCGTGACCTGGCGGCACCGTCAAGGGCGCCCACGGCGAACTATCGCAATTTGCGAGAAACCGTCAAGTTGAAGGCGGAAACACGGGGAACATCCGTTCGATCGCGTAGCCTGAGACCGGAGATGGACGTCTTCGGCCCCGGCGGCGCGCTCGAGCGCGCCCTGCCCGAGTACGAGCCGCGCCCGGAGCAGGCGGCGCTGGCCGCCGAGATCGAACGCGCACTCGCCTTCGGCGAGCACTTGGTTGCCGAGGCGGGAACCGGTGTCGGCAATAGCCTCGCGTACCTGATCCCCGCGCTCGAGTCGGGCCAGCGGGTCGTCGTCGCGACCGCGACCAAGGCGCTCCAGGAACAGTTGCTCGGCAAGGACGTCCCGATCGCCGCCGCCGCGATCGGCCGGCCCGTGGACGCGCGCGTCCTGAAGGGACGCGCGAACTACCTGTGCCGGCGGCAGCTCCAGGGCTTCCAGCCGTTCCTGCTCCCGGGCGGGAACGACGGCGCGGCGTGGGAGGCGATGCAGTCGTGGCTCGACGCGACGGAGACGGGCGATCGCGCCGAGCTCGAGATCGAGCCGTCAGCCGCGCTCTGGGGCGAGCTCTCCGTCGGCCCCGACCGCTGCTCCGGTCGGCGCTGCCCGTTCGTCTCCGCGTGCTTTGCGGAGGCGGCGCGCGGCCGCGCCGCCGAGGCCGACCTGGTGATCGTCAACCACGCGCTCTACTTCGCCCACATCGCCTCCGGCGCGACCGTGCTGCCCGAGCACGACGCGGTCGTGTTCGACGAGGCGCACCGGCTCGAGGAGTCGGCCGCGTCCTGGCTCGGCGGGCGCGTCTCCCGCCAGGTGCTCCGGCGGCTCGCGCACGACGTCGAGCGCGCGTGCCGCGAGGCGCAGCGACCGCTGCCCGCACGCGAGCTCGATCGTGTCGAGCGCACCGGCGACCGGCTGCTCCGCGCCGTGGCGCCGCCGGCGGGCAGGCGCCGCATCCGGGAGGTGCCGCCCGAGCCTGCGCTTGTCCTGCTCGACGCACTCGGCGATCTCGCGACCGCCCTGCACGGGCAGACCGAGGACCTCGATGCGCTGTCGCGCCGCGCACTCGGCGCTGCCGGTGAGGTCGAGGCCTGTCTCGAGCCGGGGCTCGAACGTGTCGTCTGGGCGGAGCCGGACGCGCTCGCCTGGGCGCCGGTCGACGTCGCGGAGGAGCTGCGCGGCCGTCTGTGGGAGGACGGCCCGACGGCGATCCTGGTCTCGGCGACGCTGACGACCGGGGAGGACGCAACCTTCGTCCGGCGGCGGCTCGGGCTCGACCGCGCGCGGGAGGCGGTCGTCGGGTCGCCGTACGACTACCCCGACCAGGCGCTGTTGTACGTGCCGCGTGCGATGCCCGATCCGCGCGGCGACGGGTTCACGGAGCGCGCGGCGGAGGAGATCGTCTCGCTGCTCGCGCTTTCCGAGGGTCGTGCACTCGTGCTCACGTCAAGCTATCGCGCGCTCGCCGTGTACCGAGACCACGTGCGCGGCCGCGTCCCGTACGACGTGCTGGTCCAGGGAGAGGCGCCGCGGGAGCGGCTGCTCGAGCGCTTCCGGGACGAGGTCGATTCCGTGCTGCTCGCCACGTCGACCTTTTGGCAGGGCGTCGACATCCCGGGCGAATCGCTCTCGCTGCTCGTGATCGACAAGCTGCCGTTCTCGGCGCCGGGCGACCCGCTCCACGAGGCGCGCTGCGAGGCGGTCGAG
>DASXOW010000079.1:0-54149 GCA_036493955.1 Gaiellaceae bacterium | reverse complement strand
CGCCGCCTGAGGCGCACCTAAGACCTTCTGTCCCCTGGCAGCCGGACACCGTCCGCGAGGGCACGGAGCGCAGGCACCGGATCGGCTTCGGGACGCGCGACCAGGAGCACTGCGCCGTAGCCGTCACCGGGGACGAGCGCGTCGACGAGCAGTTGCAGCCCGACGGCCAGCGCAAACGCCTTGTGCGCCTGCTGCCCACCGAACGGCACGAGCTCTTCCGGTCGCGCGCGACCGGCGAGCACGTCGCCGTGGGTGACCGCACCCATCGAGACATCCACGACGACGGGTCTGCCGTCGCTGGACGGCACCGCGATCGCGAGCGGGTTCGTCCCGGCGAGCGGCGGCCCGCCCGCGGGTGATGCGAGTCGGCGGGGTGACGTTGCCGTCAGCGCGGCGGCCAGGCCGCCCTCGGCGAGCTTGCGCACCCAGTAGCCGAGCGCGCCGGTCGGGAACGTGCGCTCGCAGACGACGACCCGCGCGCGGCCCGGCGGATCGGCGAGCTGCGTGTCCACGGCGGCAGCGAGCGTCAGGTAGCCGAGCCCGTCGTGACCGTCCCAGCGCTCGCAGCCCTCCTCGGAGACCCCACGCTCCGGGCGCGCGGCGACCGGGAGCGTCTCCCACGACTCGAGCCACTCGATGCGCGAGAGGCCGTGCCCGAGGGATCCACGCGCCTCTGCGTCGAGGAAATGCGCAGCGAGCGTCTCGACGTCCTCGGGCCGGAAGCCGAGCGCGGCGAGCCGCGGGCGCGCCTCGGCCGGATCCACTACGAGACGAGCGGCAGCGTGCGGGTGAACCCGCCGGCGCGGCTCTCGTCGATCGCGGCAGCGATCGCGGCGATCTCCGGTGTCACGTGCGGATGGCCCTCGTCGCAGGCGCGACGGAGCTCCAGGTCGAGCGGGACGCTACCGAGGAGCGGAACGCCGAGCTCGTTCGCCAGGCGCTCGCCCCCACCCTCGCCGAAGATCTCGGACGTCATGTTCTCGACGACCCCGACGACGCGCATGCCGGTCTTCTTCGCCATCGTCGCCGCGCGCGACGCAACTTCCTGCGCGAGCGGCTGCGGCGTCGTCACGACCACCACCTCCGCGCGCGGCAGCAGCTGACCGAGCGAGATCGAGACGTCGCCTGTGCCCGGCGGCATGTCGACGACAAGCACGTCGATCTCGCCCCAGTGCACGTCCTGCAGGAACTGCTCGAGCGCACGGTGCAGCATCGGGCCGCGCCACATCACCGGCTGGTTGTCGTCGAGGAAGAAGCCGATCGACATCAGGCGAAGGTCATGCGCAACCGGTGGAACGATCATCTTGTCGACGACAACCGGCTTCTGCGAGATGCCGAGCATGTGCGGGACCGAGTGGCCGTAGATGTCGGCGTCGAGCACGCCGACCTCCTTGCCGGTCGCGGCGAGCGCAGCCGCAATGTTGACCGTGAGCGACGACTTGCCGACCCCGCCCTTGCCGGAAGCGATCGCGATCACGCGCGTCTTTGGCGAGAGCTGCATGCCGCGCTGCTCGACGCCGCCGCGCAGGCGTGTCGTCAGCGCGGCGCGCTCGTCGGGGCTCATCACGTCGAAGTGCAGGTCGACGGTTTCCACGCCCGGCAGCGACGCGACGTGTTCGCGCACCTGGTCCTCGAAGCTCGAACGGAGCGGGCAGCCTGCAACGGTGAGCGCGATCGTCACCTCGACATGGCCGCCGTTCAGCTCGACGCCGCGCACCATGCCGAGCTCCGTGACCGGCCGGCGCAACTCGGGATCGATCACGCTCCCGAGTGCGGCCAGGATCTCGTCGTGGCTCGCCATTAGGGCGAGGGTACCGGGTGGAAAAGCAGCCCCGAGGTGAGCTTCGGATAGAAGAACGTCGACTTCTGCGGCATCGTCTCGCCGGCGTGCGCGAACCGCGCCACCTGTTCGAACGTGACCGGCTCGAGCAGGAACGCAGCTGCGGCCTCGCCGCGGTCGACCGCCGCCACGGCGTCGGCGGCGGACGAGGTGTACGTGACGCCACTCGGTTGCAGCGACTCGACGACACGCGGACCGAAGTCGTCATCGCTCGCGACTCGCACGTAGCGCCCGTCGCGATAGAGCGTGACGCCGCCGTTCGGCGTGTCGATCTCCACGCCCGACACCTCCCCGAGCGCCTCCACGAGCCGATGTGTCGGGAAGATCTCCACGCCGGGCGAGCGCGCCGAGACGAGGATCCCGAACAGGTGCGTCGCGTGCGGGTTCTCCTCGCGGTAGGCCACGGCGGTCTCGTACCGATGGTGGCCGTCGGCGATCAGAAGCGGCGTCCCGAGCTCGAGCTCGTCGCCTTCGACCGGCCAGACGCGTGTGCGCACGCCGCTCTCGTCGACGTCCATCGCCGGCGCGCCGGCAGGACGCTCGAAGACGGGGTCGGCGTCGTAGAGCAGGAAGATCGGCTCGAGCTGTGTGTGCGTCGCACGCAGCAACCTCAGCCGGCCTTCCTTCGGCCCTGCGTGCGTGCGCTCGTGCGGCAAGACCTCGCCGTCCTCGTACGGCGTGACGGGCACCGACGCGCCGAGCCCTTCGCGGGTGCGGTTGACCCCGTCCGGGCCGGTGTAGTCCTGCGCGACCCACCAGTAGCGCGGCGGCTCCTCCCGGAGGACGCCGTCGGCCCGCCACGCTGCGAGGTCGCGCGCGGCGTCCTCCGGTGCGTCGGGCAACGTCAGGCGGACGACGTTGTACGGGCTCCGCGCGAGGTAGCCGGCCCGCTGCGCGTCCGAGATGACGTCGTACGGCGGCGCGACGAGCGCGTCGAGCGGGCCGGCGACTTCCGGGTCGTAGCTCAGCGCGGCGAACGGGCGGATCCGAGGCACTCCTGCAGACTAGTGGCGTGATCCGCACACTCGCCGCAGCAGCCGCGTGGGTCGACGATGTCGGCCTCGCGCTCCTCTTTCCCAAGCCCGACGTCGTCCTGCCGTCGCTCTGGGAGCAGGTCAACGGCAGCGCCGAGCAAAACTGGTCGATCCGCTCCGAGGACGGGAAGTTCGTCTCGTGGAGCGAGCCGATGGGCTTCCTCTGGCCTGCCAAGGACGAGCTGCCGGAGCAAGGGCTCGTCTGCGTCGGCAAGCACCTCGCGCGGGTCGTCGCCTGCGTCGCGCCGCGGGTCGTCCCCCTGCTCGCCGCGGCGAATCGCGAGCCGGCGGACGACGATCCGGTCGTCTCCGCGGTCCGAGAGCTCGGGCCACTCACGGGGCCGCAGCTCCGCGACGCGACCGGCCTGGACAAGAAGTCGGTCGACCGGACAATCGCCTCGCTCCACCACCGGCTCGTCCTCACGAGCTCGCATCTCGTCGAGCAGCAAGGGCCGTGGGGAGCACTCGCGCACGACCTGCTCGATCGGAAGTGGTCGGTCCCGGCCGCGCTTCCGGAACGCGACGCTGCGCGACGTGAGCTGGCCGCTCTCGTGCTCGAGCGAGCGGGTGAGCTGACGGCCGCCGATCTCGCCGGTGTGTTCACGTGGCGTCGGAAGGAGGCGGCCTCGATCCTCGACGAGATCGCCGACGGCCGCGACGACGAGGCGGGCTTCCGCATCTGGACGCGGCGGTAGGCTCGGCCCGTGACCATCGCCGAGCTCCAGGAGGACCGCGTCGTCGAGGGCATCTACGCGGTGCGGATGAAGCGCAAGCTGCGCACCAAGTCCGGCGCGGCGTACCTCGCGCTCGAGCTCGTCGATCCGACCGGCCGCGTCGAGGCGCGCGTCTGGAACGACGTGGAGCTGCTCGACGGGCGCTTTGCCGAGGGTGACGCCGTGCGCGTGCTCGCCCGGGTCGAGAAGTTCCGCGACCGGCTGCAGCTCGACGTACGCTCGCTCGAGTCGGCGGACGTCGACCCGCAGACGCTCACGCCAGCGCTACGCCGCGACCGCGATGAGCTCAGCGGGTTCCTCGACTTCCTCGTCGCCGAACTGACGCACGCGGGCCTACGGGCGACGGTCGAGGCGACGCTCGCGGATCGCGAGCTCGGGTCGTTCCCGGCGACGTACGACGACCACCACTCGTACGCAGGTGGGTTGCTCGAGCACACGGTCGGGGTCGCGACGCTGACGCGCGAGACGGCGCAGCTGCACCCGCGGCTGCGCAGCGACCTGCTGCTCGCTGCTGCACTCGTCCACGACGTCGGCCGCACGCTCGAGCTCGGGCCCGGGCCTGCGTTCTCCCCGACGGCCGAGGGCCGCCTCCTAGGCCACGTGCACCTCGGGCTCAGGCTGATCGAGGAGCGCGCGGAAGGACTGAGCGCGGCGCAGCTCGCCGAGCTGCTGCACTGCGTCGCGATGCACCACGACGCGCGCGGCGCCCGTACCGCCGAAGCGTCCGTGCTCTACCACGCCAATCAGCTCGACGCGGTCGCCGCGACTCGCAAGGTCGATTGACCCCGCTGCTCCTCGCGCTCGGCGCCAGCCTTGCCTGGGGCGTCGGCGACTTCTTCGGGCCGCTGATCAGCCGCACGCTCGGGGTGCTGCCTGTGCTTCTGTGGGCGCAGGTCGGCGGTGTCGCGGCGATCGCGATCGCGATGGCGATCCGCGCCGAAGGTCCCGCCGGCTGGGGCGTGCTCTATGCGATCGGCGCGTCGTTCGGAGGCATGCTCGGGCTCTTCGCCTACTACCGCGGCATGAACACCGGGACGATGAGTGTCGTCGCGCCGATCGCCGGCGTGTCGGCGGTGATCCCGGTCGTCTACGGGATCGCGACCGGCGACGATCCGTCCGTCTCGCAGATCGCGGGCGTGGCGGCGGCGATCGCCGGCGTCGGGCTCGCGTCGATCGAGCACCAGGAGGGCCGCCGGCGCGTCGCGGCAGGTGTCGGGCTCGCTCTGCTCGCGGCGTGTGGCTTCGGCTTCTACTTCCCGTGGATGCACGCCGCGGGCAAGGTCGACTTCTGGTGGGCGTCGATGATCTTTCGGACGACTGCCCTGCTCCTCGTCGTGACGGCAGTCGGGATCGGCCGGATCAACGTGCGGATGAGCCGCCGCAACGTGGCCTTCGCCGCCCTCGCGGGCATCATCGACACGGCCGGGAACGTCTTCTTCGCCGCGTCGTCCCAGCACGGCCTCGTCAGCCTGACCGCGGTGCTCGCGTCGCTCTACCCGATCATCACGGTCCTGCTCGCGGCGAGCGTCCTGCACGAGCGCGTCGCGCCCCTCCAGCGCGCCGGGATCGCACTCACACTCGCCGGTGTCGTCCTGATCGGCCTCTGAGCCGCGTCAGAGCCGGCTCGGAGCCGGCTCAGAGGAAGCTCAGACGCCGCGGCTCCAAGTGCAGGGGAAGTCACGCACCCGGCACGAAGCCTCCTGGGTTCCGTTCAGGGGCCTTTTCAGACGTTGAAGCGGACGTTCAGGACGTCGCCGTCGGCGACGACGTACGTCTTGCCTTCGAGGCGCTGCTTGCCCTGGCGTGCGACCTCCGCATGGGAGCCGAGCTCGACCAGGTCGCGCCAGTCGACGACCTCGCAGCGGATGAACCCGCGCGCGATGTCGGTATGGATCGTCCCCGCCGCGTCGAGCGCGGTCTGGCCGCGGCGCAGCGTCCACGCGCGCGTCTCCTGCTCGCCTGCCGTGAAGAACGTGATCAGGTCGAGCGCGGCAGCGAGGCGGGCCGCGACATCCTCCAGCGCCGACGAGCCGCCGCCGCGGAACTCGGCCGCTTCCTCGTCCGGCAACTCGGCGAGCTCTGCCTCGAGCTGGAGATCGATCCCGTCCGTGCCGTTCACGATCGCGATCAACGGCTTCGTCGTCAGCGGCTCGAGCTCACCCGGCAGCTCACCGGCGTAGTCGGCGAGCACACCGCCCGCGTCGACGTGCGCGAGGATCCGCTCCAGCTCGTCGGCCTCGGCCCGCAGCCGCGGATCGCCGGACCTCGCCTGCTTCGACACTCGCTCGAGGCGCTTGTCGACGTGGTCGCGGTCGGCGACCAGCAGCTCGAGCTTGAACGTCTCGAGATCGTCGTCCGGCGTCGCGCCGGCGCCGAACCCGCGCACCACGACGAGCAGCGCGTCGACCTGCCTCAGCGTCCCGAACTGCGCCGACCCGGGAACGTCCTGCACCCGCACCGTCGCGGGCGTCACCTTGCGCGCCTTCACGACCTCGGCGAGTCCGCCGAGGCGCTCGTCGGCGATCGGCGCCATGCCGACGTTCGTCTTCCCATACTCGCCTCCACCCGCCTTCGTCAGCGCGGTGAAGAGCGACGTCTTCCCGCTGCCGGACGGGCCGACGATGCCCACCTCGAGAGCCACGGCGGCGAAGGGTAGCTAGGAGGTCGCTTCGCGCTTCTCGAGCTGCTTCTGCAGCGAGACGAGCGCACGGTGCTGGAGCGACTTGATCGCCCCCTCGGTCTTCCCCAGGATCGTCGCAGCCTCGGCGTTCGCGAAGTTGAAGACGAACTTCAGCGTCAGCACCTGCTGCTGTTCCGGCGAGAGGTCGTCGATCAGCTCCAGCATCGACTTCCGTCCGATCGCCTCGAGCGCGCCCGCCTCCGCCGACGTCGACTCGTCGGCCGGTGGCTCCGGCACCTCTTCCTCCGGCTGCCAGCGCTTGCTCGCCCTGAAGTGGTCCATCGCCAGGTTGTGCGCGATCCGGAAGAGCCACGCGGAGAACGGAGCCGACTGCCAGCGGAACTTCCCGATCGACTCGAGCATCTTCAGGAACGTCTGCGTCGTCAGGTCCTCGGCGTCGTGACGATTGCCGACGCTGACGTGCAGGTAGCCGTAGATGCGGTCGAAGTGGATCAGGTAGAGCTCTTCGAGGGCGTCGCGGTCGCCCTGCTGCGCCCGGTCGACGAGCGCCCGAACACGCTTCGTCTCGCTCTCCTTCTTCTGGCCGGTCGCCTCGGACATCATCGCCTGCGTTTGTTGCCCCGGCTTCCGGGTCACCTAACCCGGATCAGGCAGCGGCCCCGAAGCCGACGCGGCTTTCGCGGGCGAACCGCTTCACATAAACCACGCGCTTGAGCACGATCGTGTAGCGGCCGTCGTCAGCCTCGAAGGTGTGCGTGGGCTCCTGCCCGCCCGCAAGAGCACGGTCGAGCTCCTCGGCGGCCTGTTGCGGGACGAGCACGGAGAGCACCTGCTGGTCGAAGGCGACCTCGATCCGGATGCGGTCGTTGTCACTCATTGCCGACGAACTCTGCCAGAACGCCGCCCGTCGCCTCCGGATGGACGAACGCAACCTGGAAACCGAACATCCCGCGCCGGGGCGTCTCGTCGATCAGCTCGACCCCGTCGGCCCTCAGCCGGGCGAGCTCGCCGGCGACGTCCTCCGTCTCGAAGGCGACGTGGTGCACGCCTGGTCCGCGCTTCGCGAGGAACTTCCCGACCGGCGTCTCCTCACCCAGCGCAGCGAGCAGCTCGATCCGAGAGCCGCCGACACGCAGCGAGGCCGCCTCGACCCCCTGCCCCTCGACCCGCTCGCGGTGCTCGAGCGTCGCGCCGAACAGCGTGGCCCAACGAGCGATCGCAGAATCGAGGTCGTCGACCGCAATGCCGACGTGATGGATGCCTCCCGTCACGAGACGACGTCGTCGACGGTCGCGATCCGAACGCCGCCGCCCTGCCAGTCGACGATGCAGGCCCGTGACCGCTCGTCGTCGATGCCACAGGAAGCATCCTCGACGAACGTGACGTCGTAGCCGCGCTTGCGGAGACCCTTGATCGCCGCGTCGTTGCAGATGTCCGTCGCGACCCCGAAGAGCACGATCTCGTCCGGCTTGAAGTGCTCGAGCAGGCGCTCCGTGTTCGGGTTCGTGAAGACGTCGAAGTGCTTCTTGTGGATCAGGAACTCGCGCCCACGGAGCCACGTGTCGGGAACGGCCGTCGATCCGAGCGGCACTGGATCGGCCTGCGCCGTCTCCTCGATCTTGTCGGCGCCGTGCGTCCCGCGCAGGCAGTGCGGCGGGAACGTGTCCGCATAGTCGGGCGACTCGGAGATTTCCGGATCGGTCAACTCGTGGTCGTCGGCGGACGCGACGTGCGGGATGCCTTCACGCCTCGCCCACTCGACGAGCCGCGCCATCGCCGGCACGCGCGCTTCGGCGTCCGGTACTGCAAGCTTGCCGTCGGCGTCGATGAAGTCGACCTGCGTGTCGACGTCCCAGAGCAGGCGCTTCACGTGACGAGCTCCAGGCGTGGGTTGGGCCGCAGTCGGCGTCCGACCTTCGCCGACGGCTCGCCGTCGGTGACGACGATGTCGGCGGTGAAGTCGTTCGAGCCCCGGATCAGCGACGAGCCGATGCCGTACGCATCGACGGGGACGCCGCGCTCTTCGAACATGCGGATCTTGTCGACGGTGAACCCGCCCGAGACGACGATCCGAACCGCTTCGTGGCCCGCTGCATCGAGCGCGTCGCGGAGGTTGCGTACAAGCCGCTCGTTCACGCCGGTCGGCGTGAAGTCGCCGAGCTCACCCCAGAGCGAGCGGTCGACCAGCGACTCGGACGTGTCGAGTCGAACGCCCCACAGCCGCGGGCCCAGGACCGCCGCCACGTCGAGCGCGGTGCGGATGGAGTCGTTGTCGAAGTCGACCAGAACGGTGATGCGCATGTCGTCCGACGCCCACTCGGCGAACTTCGTCGCGGCAAGCACCGTGTCGGCGCCGTAGGCGGCGATCAGCGCATGCGGCACGGTCCCGAGACCGCGTCCGCCCCACCACGACGCCTGCTCGTCGGTGGTGACGCCGATCTCCGCGCCCATCACCTGTCCCGCCACGTAGGCGGCGTAGCCGTCGCCGGTCTGCACCCGGTGGTGATCGTGGCGCGCGGGCATGAAGATCACGGGCTTGCCGTTTGCTGCCTGAAGGACGGTGACCGTGTTGGTCGTGATCAGCGTCCGTCGCGAGAGCACGCCGAGGTACACCGTCTCGAGATGCGCGAACGTCGTGTAGTCCCCCTCGATCGTCATCACGGTCTCGTACGGCTCGAGCTCGTCGCCGTCGTAGAGCGCGTGCACCGTCAGCCGATCGAACCCCTCGGCGCAGAGCTTGAGAATCGCGATCGCCTCGTCCATGCCGCCGAGGTACGCGTTCTTCTTCTGGAAGACCTGCATCACCACCTGCGGATGCCGCCCGTCCTCGAGCAGCGCGGCGCGCGTGTGATTGAAGTACGCATCTGTGTACCACCCGGCGCGCATCTTTTCGACGGGAAGGTCGAACACGCTCGGGTCGAGCCGCAGCCGGGTCGTGATCACGACTCGAGCTCCAGACAGGCCTGCAGCGCCGCCTCGGCGACCTCGAGCTGCGCCACGGTCGGCTCGCGTGTCCCGAATCGGTGCTGCAATTCGTGTCCCGGCTTCGCAAGGAGCCGCGCGACCGGATGCGAGGGATTACGCGTCATCCAACCGAAAGTCTCCACGGAGGCGACGACCGCGCCGAGCCCGGCAATCGCGCGCACGGGGTTCCGCAGCCACCGCGGCGCACGCTCGGCGACGACGTTGCCGAGCGCCGTCGTCAGCAGCATCGGGCCGAGGAGGTGCGAGCCGCATCGTTCGTGCTCCTTCGGCCGCGACTCACCGTGCTCGTACGAACCGATCGAGACGTGCTCCGCGCCGTGGTAGCCCGCGAGCTCTCCTCCGCCCAGAGCGAACGCCGCGGGGGTGACCGACAGCACCGCCGTGACCAGCTCGCGGGCGATGGGGCGAAGGGAGCTCCGCTTGACGCCGTGGAGCACGACCGCCGAGCCCGCCAGGGAAGCAAGCACCCGCGGGCGCTGCATCGGCAGCTCGGCTTCGGGTAGTGCGCGCTTGACCTGTGGCAGGAGGGCGAACGCCTCCGCGAGCCGCGCGGGGCCGCGCAGGAGCGGGTTGGAGACCGACGCGGAGCGGAATCGCTTCCGGCGCGCTACGACCTTCACGCCGTCCTCGGTCCGAACGGCGCAGGCCCAGGCCGTCGGACCGTGCACGAGCACGCCGTTGGCGAGCGCCATGCCACCCAGGCGAACGGTGCCGCTCACGCCGCGGAGCGTAGCCTGAGCGCGTCCTGCAGCCGCGTCGCTGCAGGTCCCGGACGCCCGTCGCCGATCGGCTTCCCGTCGACCGCCACGACCGGCATCACCTCGCGGATCGACGACGTCAGGAACGCCTCGTCCGCGTCGAGCAGGTCGGCGACGTCGAACTCGCCTTCCCGCGCTGTCTCGACGGAGAGCACGAATGCCCTCGTGACCCCCGGCAGAACGCCGGGCCGGACTGCCGGCGTGTAGAGCTCCTCGCCGCGCCGCCACCAAATGTTGGCCGTCGCGCCTTCGAGGACGCGCCCCGCTCCCACGAGCAGCGCGTCGTCGGCGCCGGCCCGCTCCGCCTCGCGGCGGGCCGCGAGCGAGACGTCGTAGCTCGTCGTTTTCGCACCCGCCAGCAGCGACGTGGGCTGTCCCACGTCAAACGTCTTGAGGGCGACGCCGTGCGCACGCGCCTCGTCCAGCCCGGCGGGCACCGCCGCTGCGGTGGCGACGACGGCGTGCGTCGTGCGATAGAGGCGCAGCACGTGGTCGGCCGGGGCCGCACCGAGTACAGCCGCGACCAGCTCTTCGACACCGATCGGCTCCGGCAGCGCGAGCGCTTCGGCGGAGAAGCGGAAACGCGTCAGGTGGTCGGCGAGCAGGAAGGGCTGTCCGCCGTACACGCGGATCGTCTCGAACGCGGCGCCGCCGCGGAGCAACGCGTCGTCGTCGGCGCGGAAGACCGGCTCGGCCGGGTCGACGAGGCCGCGGCCGGCGATCGCGACGGCGAGCAACGTCATGCAGGAACGAGACCGCCGACCGCAGCGAGCAGCGGGCGTGCCTTGACCCACGACTCCTCGATCTCGGCCTCCGGGTCGGAGTCCCAGACGACGCCGCCGCCGACCCACAGGTGGATCCAGCCGTCGGCGATCGCGAACGTGCGGATCGTCAGCGCGAGCTCGAAGTCGCCGTTCGCCTCGATGCGCCCGAGTGCGCCCATCGACGCGCCGCGGCCAACGGGCTCGAAGCGCGCGATGTGACCGATGGCGGAGAGCTTGGGTGCGCCCGTGATCGAGCCACCGGGGAACGTCGCGTGCAGGATCTCGGCGAGGCCGGCATCGGACCGCAGGCGCCCTTCGACGGTCGAGACGAGATGCGTCACGCCGGCAAGCTCGTGTTGCTGCATCAACTCGGGCCAGCGAATCGTGCCCGGGACGCAGACGCGCGAGAGGTCGTTGCGCTCGAGGTCGACGATCATCACGTGCTCGGCCGCGTCCTTGGCGTCGTCGATGTCCTCGCCGAGCGGTCGCGTCCCCTTGATCGGCTTCGTCCAGAGCCGGTCGCCGCGGCGTGCGAGGAAGAGCTCGGGCGAGGCGGAGACGATCGCCCAGCCGTCGCCCGTGAGCGTCTGCGTGTGCAACGGCCCGAGCGCGGCCGCGAGGGCGCGCGGGTCGCCGCTGAACGGCGCCGAGAGGTGCTGCACGAGGTTGACCTGGTAGACGTCGCCGCGCTCAATCGCCGCGCGCACCAGCTCCACGGCCGTGCCGTAGTCGTCGTCGGACCACGTCCGCGCCCATTCGCCGACCCGAAACCCACTTTGTGTTGAGTCAACACAAGCTCGCACGGGCCGTGCAGCGATGCGGGGTAGCGGGCACGGCTCGTCCTTTGCAGGTGTGTTCGTTCCGTACGAGATGAAGACGTCGGCGGCGCGGCCCGCGACGAACTCCTCGAGCTCCTCGAAGCTCGAGAGCTCAACCACAGACGGAACGTGCCGCGTGGAGCAGCCAGCGCACGCCCAGCTCGACGTCGGCGACCGGAACGCGCTCGTTGGCGGAGTGGATCAGCCGCGCCGCGACCTCGGGCGCCAGCGCGCGTGCCGGGAAGAAGCCGTACGCGACCGTGCCGAACGCCTCTCGCACCCAGTGCGAATCCGTGAAGCCCGCGACGCACACCGGCGCGAGCGCGGCTCCCGGCTCCTCGGCCGCCACGAACGACTCGGCGGCAGCCCAGAGCGGTCCCCCGATCTCCGATCGCGTCCCGCCGTGCTGCGCCAGGCTGACGAGCTCGTAGTCGCCCTCGCCAAGGCACGCGCGGAGCAGCGCCTCTGCCTCGGCCGGCGACTGACCGGGCAGGAGACGCACGTCGATCGTGACCTCGCAGACCGCAGGGATGACGTTGCGCTTCTCGGAGGCGCGCACGACGGTCGGCGAGACGGTCATCCCGAGCAACGGCTCGACGATCTCACCGGCGAGCGGCGAGAGGCCCTGCGCAGCCGCGAGCGCGTCCGCCGCCGCGGGAACGGAGCCGAGCGTCGCCTGGAAGAACGCCTCCACCTCGGGCACGAGCTGCGGCTCGACGCCGAAGTGCCCGAGACGCTCGATCAGCGGCGCCGCCTTCACGAGCGCGTTGTCGGCAATCGACGGCATCGACGCATGCCCGCTGCGCCCCAACACACGCAGCAGGAACGGCGACGTCATCTTCTCGGCCGTCGCGCACAGGTAGACGACGCGGTCTCCGAGCTGGACGCGATCGCCGGCGCCTTCGTTCACCGAGTAGTCCGTGCGAACGGCGTCGGGGTGCTCCTCGACGAGCCACTCGAGCCCGAAGCCGGCACCGACCTCTTCGTCGGCCGCGGCGATGAACACCAGGTCGCCGCCGCCGCGCCATCCCTCACGGGCAAGAGTCGCAATCGCGACAGCCGAAGCGGCCACCTCGCACTTCATGTCGAGCGCCCCTCGCCCCCACACCTCTCCCTCGACGAGGGCACCTTCGAACGGGTGGCGCTCCCATTCGGTGTGGTCGGCGAGCACGACGTCGGTGTGCGACAGCATCGCGAGCGAGGGTCCGTCACCCGCGCCGCGGATGCGCGCGGCCAGGTTGGCACGCTCGGGCACGCGCGCGAAGAGCTCGCACTCGACCCCGAAGGGCTCGAGGTAGTCGCGCAGGAGCTCGGCCGCGGCGGTCTCGTTGCCCGGCGGGTTCGTGGTGTCGACGCGGATCAGCTGCTGCAGCAGCTCCACGACCTCGCTCACTTGCGCGTACCCAGCACGAGCAGGTACCGCCGGGGCGCGCGGATGCCGCCGCCCTCGGATGTGCGGTAGCTCTCGTAGAGCTCGACGAACGCCTGGTGGAACTGCTCGGCCCCCTGCTCGTCGAGCCGCTTGACGAGCGCGACCACGGGCGGCGCAGACTCCGAGAACAGCCCCCAGATCTCCTCGCCGGAATCCGCCTCGAGCCAGACCGTCCCGTCCTCGAACTCGAGCTCGAAGTCCTCTCCGAGCATGTCCTCGACGTGATCCTCGCGGCCCCACTCGTAGGCCTCGCGGCCGTCGATCGGCTCTTCGGTGAAGCGGCGGTAGAGCTCGCCGAGCTTCGGGTCCGGCTTCCACGCCGTGAACCCGAGGCGCGCACCCGGACGTGCGACGCGGGCGACCTCCGAGGCGACGTTCGCGTGGTCGGGAGCGAAGATCACCCCGAAGTTCGACAGGACGGCGTCGAAGGACGCGTCCTCGTACGGCAGGTACTCCACGTCGCCGAGGTCGAACGTGATGTCGGCGCCGGCAGAGGCCGCGACCTCGCGCGCCTTGAGGAGCATCGGCTCAGAGACATCGATCCCCGTCACGTGCGCTCCCCGCACCGCCGCGCGAACGGCCACCTCGCCGCTGCCGCTCGCGAGGTCGAGGACACGATCGCCCGATCCGATCCGCGTCAGGTCGACGAGCTGGTCCTGGACGGCTGCGAAGTTGGCCGAGAGCCGTTCGTAGGTGCGCGCACCCCAGGCGTCCGACATGTCCCAGAGCATACTTTCGGCGTGGGTGACCTCTTCAGCGAGGCCGCGGGGCGGCGGCTCGACGCGACGGCGCCGCTCGCGCAGCGGCTGCGACCGTCGTCGTTGGACGACTTCGCCGGCCAGGAGCACGTGATCGGCAAGGGCCGCGCCCTGCGGCTCGCGATCGAGCAGGACCGGGTCCCGTCGCTCATTCTCTACGGGCCGCCGGGCTCCGGGAAGACCACGCTGGCGCGGATCGTGGCGCAGAGGACCGGCGCCGAGTTCGAGGAGCTGTCGGCCGTCCAGGCGACCGTCTCGAACGTGCGCGAGGTGCTCGCACGGGCGCGCGAGCGGCTGGGCACGAGCGGGACGCGAACGATCCTGTTCCTCGACGAGATCCACCGCTTCAACAAGGCGCAGCAAGACGCGCTCCTGCCCGGTGTCGAAGCGGGCCTGGTGACGTTGATCGGCGCGACGACCGAGAACCCGTACTTCGAGGTCAACTCGGCGCTGCTCTCACGCACGCAGATCTACGAGCTCGAGCCGCACGACATCGAGACGCTTCGCGGCGTCATCCGCCGCGGCGCGGCCGCGCTCGCGACGACGGTGCCCGAGGACGTCGAGGAGCTGATCGCGACGCGCGCCGGTGGCGACGCGCGGAACGCACTCACGATCCTGCAGCTCTCCTTCGAGACCGCGCAGGCCGAGGGCGTCGCGCTGGAGACGCGGCACGTCGACGACTCCGCACGCAAGCGGCCGCTCGCGTACGACAAGGGCGGGGACCGCCACTACGACTTCATCTCGGCGTGGATCAAGTCGACCCGCGCGGGCGACGTGCAGGCGTCTGTGTACTACCTCGCGGCAATGATCGAAGGCGGTGAGGACGCGCGGTTCATCGCGCGCCGCATGATTGTGTTCGCGTCGGAGGACATCGGCAACGGTGACCCGCAGGCGCTGCTCGTCGCCGTCGCCGCCGCGCAGGCCGTCGAGCACGTGGGACTACCGGAGGCGCGGCTGAACCTTGTGCAGGCGGCGGTGTACCTCGCGAAGGCGCCGAAAGGGAATCGCGAGTACGTCGCGCTGCAGAAGGCGACCGAGGTCGTGCGCGAACGGGGTCACCTGATGCCGCCGGCGGCCCTCCGGTCAGCGAACTATCGCGGCGCGCGCGCGCTCGGCCGCGGCGAGGGGTACGTCCATCCGCAGGACGACCCGCGCGGCTTCGACGTCGACTGCCTCCCCGACGAGCTGAAGGGAAGCGTCTTCTACGAAGACCCGTAAAGGATGCGCTTGCCGAGTGCGCTCGCGACGAGCTCGACGGCGAGCTTCGCCGTCTGGTTCTCACGATCGAGAATCGGGTTCACCTCGACGACGTCGAGCGAGTCGATCTCGCCGGACTCGGAGAGCAGCTCGAGCGCGAGGTGCGCCTCGCGGTAGGACAGGCCGCCGGGAACGGGCGTGCCGACGCCGGGCGCGAACATCGGGTCGACGACGTCGAGGTCGAGGCTGACATGGAGGAAGCTCGCGCCGGCGACCTCCGTCAGCGCGTCCTCGATCACGGGCTCGACGCCGCGGCGGTCGATCTCGGTCATCGTGAAGACGCGGATCCCGAGCTCCTCGATCAGCTCGCGCTCACCGGGATCGAGCGAGCGAACGCCGACGAGCACGGCCCGTGTGACCGACGGAGTCGGGAAGCCGTCCGTGACGAACCCATCGCCGGCGGCGGCGAGCGCCGCTGCGAGCGGCATGCCGTGGACGTTGCCGGTCGGCGACGTGCTCGGCCGGTTGAGATCGCCGTGCGCGTCGATCCAGAGCACCGCGCCGGGCCCGTGCCTCCGCGCCATGCCGCCGAGCGAGCCCATCGCGATCGCGTGGTCACCGCCGAGGACGAGCGGGACCTGCCCTTGCCCGACCGCGTCGTCGACGAGCTCCGCGAGCCGCGTGCACACCTGCATGATCGGCCCGAGGTACCGGTGGCTCGGGTCGCCGACCTCGATCGCCTCGGCGACGGGCGCACGGACGTCGCCCAGGTCGATCACGTGCCGGCCGAGGCTGCGGATCCGCGTCGCGAGCTCCGCGTACCGGATCGCGGACGGGCCCATGTCGACGCCGCGCCGGCCCGCGCCGAGATCGAGGCCGGCGCCGATCACGGCGACCGTCGGCTGTGTCTCCGGGCTGCTCACGGTCGAGGACTCTAGACCGTCCATGAGGCGCGAAAAGCGACCTGCTCGGCGCTCGGCAGGTCGAGCTCGATCCCGAGGGTGCGCAGCTTCGTCCGCGCGATCAGGTCGTCGAGTTCGTCGGGGAACCGGTTCACGCCGGCCGGCAGTCCGCCGGACGCGAGGTGGTGGATCGACAGCGCCTGCACCGAGAACGACAGGTCCATGATCTCGATCGGGTTGCCGTCGAGACCGGCGATGTTGACGAGCGCGCCGTCGACGAGCACGTGCACGCGCCGCCCGCCGAGGACGTACGTCTTCACGTTGGCGCGCGCGTCAACGACGTCGTCGGCGGCCTCGGCAAGCGCGGGCACGTCGATCTCGCGATCATGATGGCCGGCGTTCGCGAGCAGCACGCCGTCCTTGAGCAGGCCGAACGCCTCGACTCCGACCGCCTTTGTGAGCCCGGTGGCGGTGATCACGACGTCGGCGCTCGGCAGTGCTTCCGCAAGTGCCGCGACCCGGAAGCCGTCCATGTGCGCGGTCAGCGCGCGCACGGGATCGAGCTCGACGACCGTGACGCGCCCGCCGAGCCCGGACGCCGCGCGCGCGACGCCCTTGCCGACCCAGCCGTAGCCGACGACGCAGAACTCGCGTCCCGCCGCGAGGACATTCGTGAGTGCGAGGAGCGCGGTGAGCGCCGACTGTCCGGTTCCGTACGGGTTGTCGAACATGTGCTTGCAGCGCGCATCGTTCGCTGCGATCGCGGGAAACGCCAGCAACCCTTCGTGCTCCAGTGCGCGCAGGCGCGCGACGCCCGTGGTCGTCTCCTCGCTCACGCCCTTGAGGTGCGCATAGAGCTCGGGCCGGTGCTGCGCCATCCGCCGCGTCAGCTCTGCCCCGTCGTCGATAACGAGCTCGGCACCGCTCTCCGCGACCGCGAGCAGGTCGGCGGTGAACTCGCCCTGCGGCACCCCATGCCGCGCGTGCACTTCCACGCCCTCCTCGACGAGCGCCGCGCAGACAGAGTCCTGCGTCGAGAGCGGGTTCGATCCCGCCGCGACGACGTCCGCGCCTGCTGCACGCAGTGCCAGCACGAGGCAAGCGGTCTTCGCCTCGAGGTGCACGACGACCGCGACCCGGCGCCCGCTGAGTGCACCATCCTCGAGCCGCTCCCGGAGCAGGCGGTGGAGCACCGGCATGTGCTGCCGCGCCCAGTCGATGCGGCGCCGTCCTTCGGGCGCGAGCGTTGGATCGGCGATGCCCGGCACGGCGAGAGGTTACGTGCCTCGTGGGTACACTGGCGCGACGAGGCGAGGTAGCTCAGTTGGTAGAGCACACGGCTGAAAACCGTGGTGTCGCCGGTTCAAGTCCGGCTCTCGCCACTCACGAGCGGCTCGATCAAGTCAGCCGCCCGCTCCGTTCCCGGCGCGGCTCGCAGCCGGGTTGAGACTGTCTTCAGCCGGCGCTTCAGATCGTCGTCGCCCAGCAGTCGATCGACCGCTCCCGTCAGCTCGTCGCGGGTGTGCCCGTAGGTGTCGAGCCGCACCCCGAAGGCGGTGTCGTGCATGCGTTGTGCGTTGTCGTACTGATCCCAGAAGAGCGGTAGGACGACCATCGGCTTGCCGAAGAAGAGCGACTCGGTGACCGTGTTGTTGCCGCCGTGCGTGATCACGAGGTCGACCTGCGGCAGGATCGACGTCTGCGGCAGGAACTCGGCGCCCGCCATGTTCGGCGCGAGCTCGAGCTGGTCGTGCTGCGGGCCTTTCGAGACGATCACGCGGTAGGGGCCGTCGGCCAGCTCGGCGATCAACGTACGCATCAGGTCGACGTCCGCCGACCCGAGCGAACCGAGGCTGAGATACACCAGCGGGTTGTCGCCGTGCAGTGCCTCTGGCAGCTCGTACGGCGCATCGGTCGCGCGCACGCTCGCCTGCAGGTTTTGCCACGTGGCGGGCAGCGGCCGCGCGCGTGGATAGTCGACCTCGTCGGGGTAGATGGTCATGTTCAGCCACGGGCTCTCGAACATGAACTCGAGCTCAGGCAGCGGCGGAGCGCCGCGCTCGCGGCAGAACGCGTCGAAGCCGGCGTGCAGCTCCGCGTGCGCGTCGCAGTAGGCGTCCCAGTACGCACCCCAGTGCCCACGCTCGGCCGCGGCGTACCCGGAGAACACCGGCGGGACGTCGGGATCGCGAACCTCGGTCGGGTTGCACGACACGATGCGCGCCCACGGCCGGCCGCAGGCGGGCAACGCGGCGAACCCGACGACGTTGTCCTCGACGATCGCGTCCGGGTCGAGCTCGTCGATGAGCTCGCGCAGCCGGGCGTCGACGTACATCGAGCCGTCGACGAGGGCCTGGAACGTCGGCGCGATGAATCCTGCGAGCTGCTCGATCGTCGGCTGCCGGAACACCGGCGCCGTGTCGCGGATGAAGTCCTTCCAGAACTGGCCGGGGACTTCCTCTTCGAGCGGCGGCGGCGTGAGCCGCATGAGCCGTTCTTCGAAGCCCTGCGCATCGAGCGTGCCGGCAAACGACTCCTCGACGATGAACACGACGCGATGCCCGCGACGGCGGAGCACGTCGCCGATGCCGACGCAGTTGTTGGTCGGCCCGTACGCGCCCTCCGGGAAGAACGCAATGGTCGCCACCCGTGCGATCCAACCAAAAAAGAGACGTCCGGACCGGTGCTACCGCGTCGCGAACGTCTCCGTACTCACGAGGTTACGGCCGATCGCCCTTCGTGGCAAGGAGGGCCGTTCCCGTGCCGGCGTCGAAGTCCGCAACGTGCGAGAACCCGCGCCGCTCCAACTCGCTGCGCACCCGGGCGAAGGGCACGTAGATCGGCGTGCGATCGCCCATGGTGAACGCGACGATCACGCTCCCACCCGGCGCGGTGACGCGCGCGAGCTCGTCGAAGAACGGGATCATGTTGCTCAGCGTGACGAGCTCGAACGCTCCGTCGGCGTACGGGAGAGCGGTCGCGTCGGCGACGTCGTAGTGCACGTCACCGCCGAGTCGTCGCGCCTCGTCGATCATCCCCGGCGACAGATCGGCGCCGACCACCCTCGACTGCGGCCAGACCTCGGCCACGAGGCGTGCGACGCGTCCGGTGCCGGTGCCGAGGTCGAGGACTGTCGCCGGCGGCTCAGCGAGACCGCCGAGCGCGACCTTCATCGGTGCGAGCCGCTCGTCGGAGATGCGCCCCTCCCATGTCGGAGCAAGCTTGTCGAACGAGCGCGTCATCCTCCCTCGGAACAACCGCCACGCAAACGGGACGCGCACGACGACATCGGTGACGAGGCGGACGAAGCGCTGCCCGGCGGTCATGTGACGGCGATGCGGATCTCGCCGCCCGCCGTGACACCCGTCAGGCCCGCGGCATCGCCTCGGCTGATCGCGAGCGTCATCAGCCCGTACGAGTCCTCGTAGAGGAGCAGCTCGCCCAGTCCGGCGTCGGCGAAGGTGTCGGCGAGAACGGCGTAATACCGGTCGAGGGTGAGCCGGATCTCGACGCGGTCTCCGGCAGCGACGCCGAGCGCTGCGACGTGCTCGCGCCTCGCGTTGGTCGCGACGTTCCCGAAGCGATCGACGACGAGCACGGTGGTGGAGATCTGCGTGCGGCCGACCACGGGCTCGGGCACGTCGACTCGGACGAGGTCGGTTGGATCGATCGCAGGCCCGAGAGCGGAGATCTCGACGCCGCTCGCGAGGTGCGCGGCTGCGGGCGCGAAGATGTCACGGGCGTGGAAGGTGTGCGACACGTCGGCGAGCCGGTAGCGCGGATCGACGAGCTCGTGCGCGGCCTCGACGTCTCCGGCGTCAGCCGCAAGCATCAGCAGGCCGTTGTCGGGCCCGACGAAGGTACGGCCGTCGCGGCCACGCACCGCAACGGCGCGGCGGGATCCGCCGACACCCGGGTCGACGACCGCCAGATGCACACCGACGGGCAGGTACGGGGTTGTGTTGCGCAGCACGATCGCACCCTGCATCACCGCCTGCGGCTCGATGCCGTGGGTGACGTCGATCACGCGGACGTCGGGCGCGATGCGCGCCATCACGCCGTGACAAGTACCGACGAAGTCGTCCTGCAGCCCAAAGTCCGTCAAGAACGTGACGACGCTCATGTCGGCCCCGAGTCCATCACATCGCGCACGGCGGCGACGAGGCCGTCGAGGTCGTGCGACGCCGCCTCGGCCACGACCTCGAGCCCGACCGAGCGCGCGACGCTCGTCGTCTCGGGCCCGATGCAGACGGCGGGAGCCCGGCCGCCGATCGCGGCGTACGCGCGCGCCGCCGAGCCGGAGGCGAGCACGACGACGTCCCCGGCCGGCGGCTCCGGCTGGAGCAGCCGCGTGCGGTAGAGCGGCACGAAGTCGGCCTGGAGCTCCTCGATCGGCCGTCTGCGCGCACCTTCCGCCGCGGCGAAGAGCACCCGGCCGGCGGGTCGTGGGAACTCCCGCAGCAATCCGTCCTGCGACGACTCGACCGGCACGAAGGCCGGCTCTATTCCGTGCCCGCGCAGCGTCTCGGCGGTGCCCGGCCCGACGGCCGCGATGCGCGGCAGGTTGCGGCCGCGACGCGCAAGCTCGTCGGCACCGTTCGGGCTCGTGACGATCAGCCAGTCGTAGCCGGCACCGTCGACCGGCTCGTCCGACGTGCGCTCGACCTCGATCAACGGGCACTCGACCACCTCGATCCCGGCCCGCTCGAGCGCAGCGACGAGCGGTTTCGCCTGCGCGCGCGGCCGGGTGACGATCGCCTTCACTTCGCGAGCGCGACGAGCTCGTGTGCGAGGGCAACCGGGTCGTCGCCGCTTCGCCGCTCGATCCACGCTCCGTCCTCGTCGGCGATCAAAGCATGCAGCGTCGAGCCGTCGTGGTGGGCCGCGACCGGCGCAAGGCAGCCGGCGCCGATCGTCGCAACGCACAGCCGTTCCGGCTCGACGCGTGCGCGCGTCGGCGCGTGGTCGGCGGCCCCGACGAGCTCTTCTTCGCCGGCCCGGACCTGCAGCGCAAGCGCGCCCTGGGCGGCCTCCGGGAGCATCACCTCCGGCGCGAGCCGCGCCCCGATCTCCGCCGAGAGGCCGAGGCGGTCGAGGCCGCAGGCCGCGAGCACGATCGCGTCGAGGCCGCGTTCGTGCTGCTTGCGCAGACGGGTGTCTACGTTGCCGCGGAGCGGCTCGATCGAGAGCGACGGCTCGAGAGCGAGTAGCTGCGCCCGGCGGCGCGCCGAGGCGGTGCCGATCCGCATGCCGGGCTCGATCGCGGCGGCCCCCACGAGCGCGTCCCGCGGATCGTCCCGTTCGAGGTACGCGCCGACCGTGAGACCGTTGGCGTCGGTCGACGTCATGTCCTTCGCCGAGTGGACCGCGACGTCGATGCGACCTGCGAGCAGCGCCTCTTCGATCTCCTTCACGAACACGCCGCGCTCGCCGATCTGGCCGAACGGCCGCGTGCGGTCGCGGTCGCCGGCAGTGGTGATCGGGACGAACGCGATCTCGATCCCGGGTCGCCTGAGCGCTTCCGCCGCCTGCTCGGCCTGGATGAGCGCGAGCCTAGAGCCGCGAGACCCGACGCGAACGAGCACAGCTCGACCTCCGAACGCGCCGCGCGCGTCCACACGACGGGAACGCGAGACGAACGCGCAGGAACGCCGACGGCGCGATCGCCGGCAGCGGCCGCTCGATGCGCTTAGGGTCGTTGTCGTTCATCGTCCAATCCGAACAGATGTTTCACCGCGTCAGCGTAGACCGCCCCGTCGGCGCTGACCGCCGCCTCTTTCATCCGTACGGTCGGTAGGTGGAGCAGCTTGTTCAGGATCTGCGCGGTCACCGACTCGAGCGTGCGCCGCTCGTCGTCGCTGACGCGCACCTTCGCGAGCTCGGCGCTCCTGATCTCCTCCGCGTGTGCGCGCAGCGACGCGATCGCCGGCACGACGTCGAGCGAGGCATGCCACGCCCGGAACCGCTCCGCCTCCTCGGCGACGAGCTGCTCGCCACGTTCCGCCTCGGCGCGCCGCCCGGTCAACGTCTCGGCGACGACCGCCTCGAGATCATCGATGTCGTAGAGGAAACAGCCGGCGAGGTTTGCAATCTCGGGATCCAGGTCGCGCGGGACGGCGATGTCGATGAAGAAGAGCGGTGCGTGGCGCTTCACCGGCACGTCTCCCGCGTGGACGACCGCATCCGGTGAGGACGTCGACGAGAGCACGACGTCGACCTCGCCGAGCGTTTTGGCGAGCTCGTCGAGCCCGATCGCGGCGCCGCCGAAGCGATGCGCCAGCTCGCGCGCGGTCTCGACGGTGCGGTTCGCGACGAACGCGATCTCCGCGCCGCGTGAGGCGAGGTTCAATGCTGCGAGCTCGCCGATGCGGCCCGCGCCGACGAGCAGCACGCGCCGTCCCTTCAGGTCTCCGAACACCTGCGCCGCGAGTGCTGCTGCGGCCGAGGACACCGAGGCGGGGCTCTCGCCGATCGCGGTCTCGGTGCGCACGCGCTTGCCGACGCCGAGCGCCTGCCGGAACACGCGGTCGAGCGTCGGGCCCGGCGTGACCGACTCGTACGCGTCGCGCACCTGGCCCAGGATCTCGCCCTCACCCGGCACGAGCGAGTCGAGCCCGGCGGCGACGCGGAAGAGGTGCACCGCAGCGGCGTCCTCGGTCAATCGGTAGAGCACGCCGTCGAGCGACTCGCCGGCGAGCTCCTCGAGCGCCGTCACCGCACGCCCCTCGTCGACCTTCGACAGGTAGAGCTCGGTGCGATTGCACGTCGAGAGGCAGACCGCGTCGCCGAGCGACCGCGCGAGCTCCGCTGCAGCGGCCGCGTCGAGCGTCACCCGCTCGCGCAGCTCCACCGGCGCGACGTGATGTGAGAGGCCGACCAGGGACAACGTCATGTGAAGTGACTCCCGGCGAGCGCGAGCCGCGCGACGATGACGAGCGCGAAGCCCCCGAGTGCGAGGTACGCGGCGCGACGGCCGGTCGGGTGGAGGCCGATGAACACGCCGTATACCGCCCAGGTGAGGAGCGTCACCGCTTCGAGCGCGTCGAGACCCGCGTGGTCCTGACGGGAGCGGACGATCCCCGCGCCAAGGCCGAGCGTGAGCAGCGGCAGCGAGACGAGCACCGTGCGCCAGGTCAGCCGCTCGAGCGAGGCGAGCGGCGGCAGGCGCAGGCTGAGGATGTCCGGCGCACGCGACTTCAGCCGGCCTTCCTGCCAGAGATACAACGCGGCGAGGGCGGCCGCGAGCGTGAAGCCCGCGAACGCAGCGAGGACGAGCCCGACGTGGAGCACGAGGAACACGTTGCCGTAGGTCGACCCCGAGCCACCGTGGATGCCACCGCCGAGCCGCGCGACGAGGAAGAGCGCCGCGGCGAGCGGCATCACGGCGAGGCCGAGCAGGCGGAACCGCGGCCGGCAGCCCCAGATCAGATACGCACCGACGACGAACCAGACGAAGAGGTTGAGCGAGCCGGCCCAGCTCGACCACGGGAAGCCGTCCGCGCGCGCCGCCTGCACGACGAGCAGCGCGGTCTGCGCGAGCCAGCCGATGCGCACCCCCCACGTCGCCGCGCGCGTGGTTCGCGGCGAGCTGTACGCGAGCGCCGCCTCGCCGTACGCGAGGAGGGCCGGCCAGAACAGCGCCTCAACCACGCTCGCGCGCCTTCTCGACGAGGTCGGCCAACTGCCGGTTCAGGCGCTGGAACTTCGCGGCGATGATCCCGACCCAGGCGAGCACAGTGACGAACACGACGAGATACGCCGCCGCCACGTACTGCCACTCGGAGGGGATGCCCTTCATGTGAGCAACTCCCTCAGCTCACGCAGGTGCGCGTCGATGCGCTTGCCGGCGAGCTCGACGTTGTACAGCGTGGCAAACAGCAGCAGCATCGCCGCGAACGAGACGAGGAACGACAGCCATTGCGCGCCCGTCATGTTGCTCGGCGCGTGCGAGTCGAACACGATCGGATGGATGAAGCGCTGCGAAAGGCGGATCGCGAGGAACGACACGGGGATCAGCACGACACCGAAGAGCGCGTAGACCGCGCTCATGTTCATGCGCGCGGGCCCGGCGTCGACGGAGTAGCGGAGCATGAAGTACGCGCAGTAGAAGAGGAAGAGCACGAGGAACAGCACGAGCTGGTTCTCGCTCCACGACCACCACACGCCCCACGAGGCGCGCGCCCAGATCGACCCGGTGACGAGCGTCAGCGCGCCGAAGATGACGCCCTGGTGGATCGCAACGTAGCTCTCGAGGTCGGCGCGCTCGTCACGCGTGCGCAGATAGCGCAGCGCCTTCCAGGCCCCCCAGCCGAAGCACGCGTATGACGTGAGCGCGATCGGGACGTGGAAGTAGAAGATGCGCTGGGAGAAGCCCTGGTCGGCGTCGGTCGGCGCGTAGAAGAAGATCAGGGCGACCGCCGCGCCGAACGCGACCGTCGTCAGGGCCGGCAGCTTCACGTCGGAATCGTAGTCGGGAGGAGCCGGCGTCCCGCCGGCTCCTCAAGCCTCGGCGATCACGTATTCGAACGTGCCCCACGCGAACACGGCGAAGATCGCGTCGTACAGCACGAGGAACCACAGGTACCCGCCCACGCCCCCGACCACGATCGGCATCGCCGCGGGCAGGAACAGCAGCGGCAGGAGCAGCTCGCGGGCGCGCCCTGCGACGGCCATCGCGCCGAACAACGTGCCGACCGCGACGATGCCGAGGTCGGCGAGAGCGACGGCGGCGACCGTGCGACCGTCCAGCCCGTGGAAGAACGCTGCGAATGCCGGAAGTGCCACAACCTCGGCGGCGGCCAGGAACGCGAGCACGGCGATCGACTTGGCGAGCCAGATCGCGCTGCGGTCGCACGGCGTGAGGATGAGCGCGTCGAACATCCCCTGCTCCCGCTCGGTGGCGAACGCACGCGTCAATCCGAGGAGCGCAGTGAAGACGAGCGCCGACCAGAGGAGGCCGCGCGCGGCGACGTCGCTCGTGCCCGCGGGCAGCGCGAAGTGGAAGATCGTCAGCGCCGAGATCACGAACAGCAGCATCGACGGGAGCGTCTCCTTGGCGCGCAGTTCGAGTAAAAGATCCTTGCGCGCAAGCGCGCCGACGTCGGAGACGTAGGTCATGCGAACACGAGCCTCTCGGTCGCGCGCGCGTCGAAGCGCGCGGCGTCGTGCGTGGCGACGACATGCAGCCGCGGCTCGTCGAGAACCGTGTCGAGCAACGCGAGCCCGTCGCCGTCGAGCGCGTTCGTCGGCTCGTCGAGCACAAGCAGTGACGGGTCGTGCAGGAGCACGCGACACAGGCCGAGCCGCTGCTGCATCCCGCGCGAGAACGTCGACACGCGCTCGTTGCGCACCTCCCACAGGCCGAACCGCTCGAGGAGCATTCCGACCCGCTCGCGCTCGACGCGGTAGAGGCGCGCGAACAACGTCAGGTTCTCGAGCGCGGTCAGCTCGCGATAGACGTTCGGGCTGTGGCCGAGGTAGCCGATCCGCTCGCGCGGCGGCAGCTCGAGCGAGCCTGCCGACGGCGCAGCGAGCCGCGCGAGGATGCGCAGCAACGTCGTCTTGCCTGAGCCGTTCGGGCCTGTGACAAGCAACAGCCCGGCGTCGAGCTCCAGGTCGACGCCGGCGAACACCCGCCGGTCGCCGAACCGCTTCGCGAGACCCTGGACGCGAATCACGAGCGGTACACCTCGGCCGCCGCCCGATGGAAGCCTTCCGGCTGGCCGGCGGCGGCGAACGTGTCGGCGATCTCTTCCATCTCGCCGATCCAGCGCCATCCTTTCTTCGCCTTGGCCGCTTCCGCACGCGGGAGCTTCTCGGCCAGCTCGGGGGCCGCGAGGCGCCATTCGTCCTCGACACCGTTCGCGCGGGCGACGTCCCGGATCGACAGCAGGAGCGCGGTGGTTCCTTTCGACCACGCCGCGTACGCCATCTTCACCGCCGAGGCGTTCGCGACGACGCGCGTCGCGAGGTGAGAGCCGGCGAACAGGCCGGCGACCGTCTCGGCGTCGTCGCCCGAGAGGTAGAGCGTCGTGCCGGGCTCCGTCGGCGGGCCGCCGACGATGCCGCCGTCGACGAACCGCGGCTGCAGGGCCGCGACCTCCGCCGCGCGTTGCGGCGAGATCGCGTTCGCGTCGACGTAGATGCCGGTGAACCCGGCGCAGACCCGCGCCACGTCGACCGCGGCGTGCGGCGGGCAGATCGACAGGATGACGTCCGCCTCGCCGACGACCGTAGCGACGGTGCCGGCGTCCCGGAAGGCCGTCGCCCGCGCCCGGGTCGCGTCGCTCCGGCCGGCGGAGGCCCAGATCACCTCGCCGTCGACGCACGCGCCGACCGCCGCCCCCATCTCCCCGGGATGCAGAAGTCCTGCGATCACAGGACGTCGGCGAGCACGAACACGAAGAACGCGACGGAGATCACGCCGTTCATCGTGAAGAACGCCGCGTCGAGCCGGCGCAGGTCGCCGGGCCGCACGAGCGAGTGCTCGTAGAGGAGCAGGCAGCCGACCGCGACGACGCCGAGCCAGTACAGGACGCCGACGTGCAGCCCGATGCCGGCGGCGACGAGCAGGGCGAGCGTCGCGAGGTGCAGGGCGCGCGCGCCGGCGAACGCGCCGCGCTCGCCGAACCGCGTCGCCCACGAATGCAAGCCCTGCGTGCGGTCGATGTCGACGTCGAAGAGCGCATAGAACAGGTCGAAGCCGGAGACCCAGGCCGCGACGGCGGCGCCGAGCGCCCACGCCTGCCACGGCAACTCGCCCTTGATCGCCGCCCACGCGCCGACCGGCGCGAGCCCGTCCACCGCGCCGAGCCAGAGATGGCAGAGCCAGGTGAACCGCTTCAGGTACGGGTAGACGACGAAGGCGACCACCGGGATCGGCGACAGCCAGCGGACGAGCGGGTCGAGCTCGAACACCGCGACGGCGTAGAGCGCAAGCGACGCCGCGCAGAAGCCGATCACCTCGGCCGCGCTCAGCGCACCGGACGGCAGCTCGCGCGACGCGGTGCGCGGGTTGAGCGCGTCGATGCGCGCGTCGATCAGCCGGTTCAGCGCCATCGCGAGGGAGCGGGCACCGACCATGGCGAGCGTGATCCAGAGGAGGTCGTGCGCCGACGGGATACCGTCGACGGCGAGGAACGCTCCGACGTAGGCGAACGGCAGCGCGAAGATGGTGTGCTCGAACTTGACGAGCCGGTAGTAGAGGCGGGCGAATCTCATGTCTGGCGGTGGTGCGTGGGCTCGTCGGCGAGCAGCGACAAGGCGTGGCCGAGCGCGGGCTGCAGGATCGCATACCCGTCGCGGCACCCGCCCGTCGAGCCGGGCAGGTTCACGACGAGCGTCGTGCCCCGAACGCCGGCCACTCCGCGCGAGAGCAATCCGTGCGGCGTCTTCGCGATCGAGCTCGCCCGCAACGCCTCGGCGATTCCCGGCACCTCGCGTTCGATCACGGTCAATGTCGCCTCGGGCGTCACGTCGCGCGGCGCCACGCCGGTTCCACCCGTCGTCAGGACGAGCGCCGATTCGCGCGCGAGCTCCTCGATCGCCGCCGCGATCTCGCCCGCCTCGTCGGGCACAAGGCGTCGCGCAACTTCGTAACCGTCCGCCGCGAGCAGGTCGGCGAGCGCGTCGCCGCTGCCGTCGGCCGCCTCTCCGCGCGACACGCGATCCGACACCGTGAGCACCGCCGCTCTCACTGCTTCGTCTTCGCGACGAGCTCGACCTCGAACGTCATCTGCTTGTCGATCGCCTTCGCCATGTCGTAGACGGTGAGCGCTGCAACCGACGCGGCGGTGAGCGCTTCCATCTCGACACCGGTCTGCGCAGCGGTCTCGGCGGACGCGGTGATCTCGACGCCGTCGGCGACGACACGCAGGTCGACACCGACGTGCGACAGGGCGAGCGGATGGCAGAGCGGGATCAGCTCCGAGGTGCGCTTCGCGGCCATGATCCCGGCGATCTGCGCGGTCGTCAGTGCGTCGCCCTTGGGCAAGTCGCCCAGCCTGGCAACGGTCTCCGGCGCCATCCGGACATGCGCCCGCGCGACGGCGCGGCGCTGCTGGACCGGCTTTGCTCCGACGTCGACCATCCGGACGTTGCCCGTTTCGTCGACATGCGAGAGATCCGACATCGACGACACCTTAGACGGCGTCCAGATCAGCCAGCAGGCCGCCCAGCCACGCGTGCACGTCGTGGCCCCGCACCTGGGCGCAGATGCCGTCACGTCGCCGCCTCCGCTCGGCCGCGTCCATCGACAGCGCCTCGTGCAGCGCCTCCGCTTGCCCCCACACATCGAACGGGTTCACCGTCAGCGACCACTCCGCGAGCTCCTCGTGCGCACCGGTGTTCTCGGAGAGCACGAGCACACCGTCGCGGGTGTTGACGAGCGGCGCCTCCTTCGCGACG
Organism: Gaiellaceae bacterium; assembly: GCA_036493955.1. GTDB lineage: Bacteria > Actinomycetota > Thermoleophilia > Gaiellales > Gaiellaceae > PALSA-600. Next base: position 25,881 of record DASXOW010000079.1, on the reverse strand, counting down.
AGGTTCATCCCGTCGTACACCGCGTTCACGAGCAGCACGTCGAACTGCTTGTACGCCGCGACCGAGCGCTTGAAGTTGTCCGCGACCTGCAAGTCGATCGCCTGCGTATGGCGCGCGTTGACCTCCTCGGCCGTGCGCTCGATCGCTGCGACGTACTCGACGTACTCCGGGATCGACTGCCGCGACGGATCGAGGAGCGCAAGCATCCGCGCGCGGCCGCGCCACTCGGGATGCCGATCGAGCAGCACGCCGAACGCCTCGAGGCCGCGGACGATGTTCTTCGACGGATCCGTACGGTCGACGCGCAGCACGAGCTTCTCCGGCCGCCGCGCCTCGATCGTCCGCTCCTCGTCGAGTACGCCGGCCGACTGCGCGAGCGCGTCGAACTCGGCGGTGTCGACCGAGATCGCGTGATGCGTGACGTGTGTCCGTTCGTGCCCGCCGACGATCTCGTCGCAGCTCGTCTCGAAGTTCCGGGCCCAGCGGGCGGTGTGAAAAGCGACGACGTCGTTCGCGAGCAGGCCGTCGTGAACGGCGCGGCGCATCGTCTCCGGCAGGATCGTCCAGTCGACGGGCCACGGGATATGGACGAAGTGCGCGAGCTGGGCATCGGGCCTGGCCGCGCGCACATAGGCGGGCGCGAGATACAGGTGATAGTCCTGGAAGAGCACCGCCGCCTCGGGATTGTTGTCCAGTTCGGCAACGACCTGGTCTGCGAACAGCTGATTGACGGTCTCGTAGTCGCGCCACGCCGCGTGGAACGCCTCGTCGAGGTCGGGCCGCAGGCCGCGCCCCCACAGCCCGTGCTGGATGAACCACAGCATCGGGTTCGCGACGACGTTGTAGTAGCCGTGATACGCGGCGGGCTCCGGTGCGACGAGCGCTGCCTCGCTCGAGCCCTCGGCCGCGACGACGCGATCCTCGTCGGTCGTCGCCGCCGCGATCCAGGTCACGTCGTGGTGGTCGACGAGCCCACGCAATGCCGTAACGAGCCCGCCGCCGCCGCGGCGCATGATGCGCTCGCCGTCGGGGCCGCGATCGAACGTCACAGGGCCTCGGTTGGAGACGATGATCAGCGACCGGCGGCCGGTCATGTCGACTACGCGAGATGCTTCACGAAGCGGAGACGCGACCCGCCGTCATCACCCTCGGCGATCTCGAGCTCGTCCGAGAGCGCCTCGATGATCGCGATCCCGAGACCGCCTTCGGCGAGCTCGTCGGTGTCGAGGTCGGCTCGCGCTGTCGGGGGGTCGAATCCCTCGCCGGAGTCCGACACCTCCACGACGAGCCGGTCCGAATGGAGCTCGTAGACGATGTGCACGAGGCCGGCGCCCTCGGTATAGGCGTGGCGGACCGAGTTGGTGCACGCCTCGGTCAGAGCGAGCTTGAGGTCGCCGAGCACCTCCGCCGACACCGCGCGGAGCCGCGCGATGCCCGTCAGGGCAAGTCGCCCGAGCGTGATGTACTCGGGCTTCGCGGGGATCGTCAGACGGATCGCCTGGGCGCTGCCGTGACCGTTCTGGGCGGGATTCATGTCAGGGTGGGGATTTCAGAGGATTGGCTCAGGCGAACCTCGGAGATTCTGCCGAATCTTGAGCAGGCAGTTCTCCGTTACCGGCGCCCTACCCTTCCCCGCCAGTTCCTAACCGGCCGGCGGCCGCTCGCCGAGCGTCACCTTGACGACGCGCCGCGCCTTGCCGTCGACAAGCGTGAACCGGGCGACCTCGCCCGGATAGAGCTGCGTCGCGACGATCCGGACGACGTCCTCGGAGCTCGCGACCGGCGTGCCGTCGATCGCGACGATCGCGTCGCCCCCGACATGGACGCCGAGGCCGCGGAACGCCTCGGTGCGCGTGCCCGCCTTGAGGCCGGCCGCCGACGCGCCGCTCCCCGGCAGGACGGTGTCGACCAGGGCGCCACGGGGAGCGACATAGCCAAAATGCCGCGCGATCGCCGGGGTGAGATCCTCGGTCTCGATCCCGATATATGCATACCGGACGCTCCCGGTCTGCAGGATCTGGCCGAGCGAGCGGCGGGCCGAGTCGATCGGCACCGCGAAGCCAACGCCTTCGAAGCCCGAACTGCCGCTCGAGGACTTGATCTGGGCGTTGATGCCGATCACACGGCCGCGCGCGTCGAACAGCGGGCCACCCGAGTTGCCGTGGTTGATCGGCGCGTCGGTCTGGATCGCGTCGATCAGGTCATACCGGGTGGTGAGCGACGGAATCGACCGGCGGACCGCGGAGACCACGCCGACCGACAACGAGTCGGCGTTGCCGAACGGGCTCCCGATCGCAGCGACGGGCTGGCCGACGACCACGCGCGCCGAGATCCCGAGCGGCACCGGCCGCAGCCGGTGAAGCTTCGGGTTGACGCGGATGACCGCGACGTCGTCGAACAGGTCGTACCCGACGATGTGCGCGGGCACCCGGTCGCCGTCCGAGAACTGGACGTAGATCGTGTGCGCCCGCTCGATCTTCCCGCCACCCTGGCCCGCGGTCGTGACGACGTGCGCGCTCGTGAGGACGTTCCCGCTCGACGAGACGACGAAGCCAGAGCCCTGGCCGCCGACCCCTGCAGGGCCGTTGAAGTACGAGACGATCGTCACCACGCCGGCTGCCCGGTGCGCGAAGATCTGCGCCGGCTGGAAGCCGTTGCCGGCGATCGGCTTGGCCACGATCACGGGAGACGCATCGCCGGTCGTCACCTGCTCGCGGACGACGACGGTGTGCCCTTGGTGCAGGAAGCCGGCAGCGCGGGCACCGAGCAGCGCGACGGCGCCCCCGAGGACGGCCATCAGCAGAGCGAAGGCAGCGATCGGGCTCGCGCGCACCGTGCGCCACTATACGACGCCTGGCGCCGAACGGTTTTTGGCTTCAGACGGCCGTTTGCGCCGTTTTCACGTTTTTCGCGATCGGCAGCTCGGCCGGCAGGGCAAGCGTGAACCACGTCCAGCCGTCGCGCTCCGCCAGCTCGATCCGCCCGTCCATGACGCCGGCGAGCTCGCGGGCGATCGCGAGCCCGAGGCCGCTGCCGGAGGCCCGGCCGCCGTCGAGCCGGAAGAAGCGCTCGAACACCTGCTGACGGACGTCGTCCGGTATGCCGGGGCCGTCGTTCGCGACCGCGAGCACGGCCCGGTGCCCGTCGAGCGAGGCAGCCAGCCGCACCTGCGTCCCGGCCGGCGTATGAACAAGCGCGTTCTCGACCAGGATCCGGCCGATCTGGAGGATCCGCTCGGCGTCGCCGCGCGCCTCGACCGGAGCCCCGTACTCGACGTCGAGCGCATGGCCGGTGGCCGACGCGCGCGGCGTGAACTCCGCGGTCAGCTCGGCAGCGAGGGCCGCCAGATCGACGGTCTCGGTCGCGGTCGTCAGGCGGCCCGCATCGAGCCTCGAGAGGTCGAGCAGGTCGGTGGCGAGCTTGGCGAGCCGCGCCACCTGCTCGCGCATCGAGGCGAGGAACTGCTCCCGGGTCGCGGGGTCGACCTCCGGTTCCTCGAGCAGCTCGAGGAACCCGCTGAGCGAGAAGAGCGGCGTGCGGAGCTCATGGGAGGCGTTGGCGATGAACTCGCCGCGGGCGCGGTCGAGCGTCGAGAGCCGCAGGCGCATGCGCTCGAACCCGCGCGCCAGCTGGCCGACCTCGTCGCGGCCCGCGTCGACGACCGGCTCCTCGAAGTTCCCTGACGCGATCCGCTCGGCCGCCTGCTCCAGCCGGCGCAGGCGACGTGCAAACAGCCGTGCGGCCGCGTACCCGACCAGCACGGCGAAGAGGGTCGAGACCGCGCCCGCGATCAGGAGCCGGCGGCGGACAACGCTCACCGTCTGGAGCTGCGCACGCAGGGGTGACGCGAGCAGGACGACGGACGCCTCGTCCGCGACCGGGGCCGCGACCTCAGCGAACTGCTGCCCGCGCCTCGTGACGATCCCACGGGCGGCCGCGCCGCGGCGGTACGCGAGCAGGCCGATCGGGTCCTCCTCGAGGTCGGACGAGCGTTCGTCGAGATTCGAGTCGGCCTGCGGCTCGAGCGGGCCGGACAGGGAGACGGGGAAGAGCACCGCGACGCGTGCGTCGACGGTGGGCGACGTCTCGTTCACGAACTGCGCCCGGAGGTCGTACTCGGCCGGGAACTTCGGCAGCACGACCTTCTGCAGCGCCGAGCTCAGGCGGCTCAGCTCCTGGTTCTCCAGCGAGCGCCGGTACGACGGGACGACGATCACGTAAACGATCGCGAGCACTCCGACGACGATCACGAGGAGTGCGAGCGCGAGCCGGCTGCCGACGCTCCGAAACGGCATCAGCTATCCCGGAAGCGGTAGCCCACGCCGCGCACGGTGAGGATGTACTCCGGCTCGCGCGGCTCGGCTTCGAGCTTCTCCCGCAGGTGGCGGACGTGGACGTCGATCGTGCGCGGGTCGCGATAGTCGGCGCTCTTCCAGAGCGCTTCGAGCAGCATCCGCCTGCTGAAGACGCGGCCGGGGCTCGCCGCGAGCGTGCGCAGAAGCTCGAACTCGACGTACGTCAGCGTCACCGCCGCACTGCGCACTTCGACTGTCCTGCGCGACAGGTCGATCATGAGCCCGTCCGCCTCGATGCGCGGGTCGCCCTCGTCCGCCGGCACGTGCGGCTGGCGGGCGCGGCGCAGCAGCGCGCGAACACGCGAACGGAACTCACGGATCGAGAACGGCTTCGTGATGTAGTCGTCGGCGCCAAGCTCGAGCCCGAGCACCTTGTCGAGCTCGTCGTCGCGCGCAGTCAGCATGATGATCGGCACCGTGCTCGTCGCCCGCAGCCGCTTGCAGACCTCGAGCCCGTCGAGTCGCGGCAGCATCAGGTCGAGCACGACCAGGTCGACCGGCTGCTCGGCGAACAGTCGTAGCGCCTCCTCACCGTCGCCAGCCTGGACAACAACGTACCCATCCTTCTCGAGCGGGAACGTCAGGACGGTGCGCACGGCGTCCTCGTCGTCGACCAGCAGAATCGTGGGGGAGTGGTCGGGCATCGGCGTTCCGGCGGTGCCAGGATAGCCCTGGAGATGGCGCGCACTGCTCGCCGCGCCCGCCGCGGATCCCTCGAACGCCCGGTGAACAGCCGCCTCTACCGCGGCTCGTTCATCGTCGTCGCGCTCGCCGTCTTGCTGCTCGCGTTCTCGATCGTGCGGCCGGCCGCACTGCCGCCGCCGCAGCTGCCGCCGAACTTCGACGGCTCGACGACACGCGTACTCGCCACGTACCTCGCGTCCCGCTATCCCGACCGCTCGCCGGGAGGCTCGGGCTCGCTGGCGGCCGCAGGGTGGTTCCGCGACCAGATGCGGCAGTACGACCTGCCCGTCTCGTCGGACACGTGGACGGCGACGATCCCCGGTCGCGGCCGGACGCGGCTGCAGAACCTCTGGGCGGTCGCGCGCGGGTCGTCGCGGCAGGCGATCGTCGTGATGGCGCACCGCGACGATCCCGGCGACGGGACCGGCGCAAACGACAACGCGACCGGTACGGCGGCACTCGTCGAGCTCGCCCGCGGGTACGCGCTCTCGGCGACGCCCGGCTCGGGCGTGCGTTCCGGTCACACGATCGTGTTCCTCTCGACCGACGCCGGGTCGTTCGGCGGTCTCGGTGCGCTGCGGTTCGCATCGCACCCGCCGTTCCCGGTCGTCGCCGCGATCGACCTCGACGCGATCGGCGGCCGTGGCCAGCCGGAGATCCAGATCGCGGGCGACGCGCCCCGGTCGCCTGCCGCCAGCCTCGTCGAGACCGCGGCGCGCAGGCTCGAGGAGCAGTCGGGTCGGCCGCCCGCCCGCCCGAGCGTCGTCGCGCAGCTGATCGACCTCGGGTTCCCGTTCACGCTCTACGGCCAGGGGCCGTTCGTCGCGCGAGGCATCCCCGCCCTGACGATCTCGACGTCCGGCGCGCGCCCACCGGAGTCGTTCACCGACCGGAGCACGACGTTGTCGACGAACCGCATCGGCCAGATCGGCCGCGCCGCCCAGCAGGTCGTCGGGTCGCTCGACCAGGGACTCGAGCTGGCGCAAGGCACGACCACGTTCGTGTGGGCGGGTCAGCGATTCATCCGGGGGTGGGCGATCGAGATGGTTCTCTTCACGCTGCTCATCCCGTACCTCGTCGCCGTGGTCGATCTCTTCGCGCATTGCCGACGGCGACGCATCCCACTCCTGCCCGCGGTGCGGAGCTTGCGTAGCCGCATCGTCGTCTGGCTGTTCGCGGGCGCGGTGTTCTATGCCATGCGCGCGTTCAGCGCGTGGCCGTCCGGGGAGCCGCGGCCGCCGAGCCCGACCTCGCGAGCGGCAGGCGACTGGCCCGTGCTTTCGTTGATCTTGCTCGCGGCGATCTCGTTCGTCGGCTGGCTGTTCGCACATCAACGGCTGGCGCCGCGCCGGCGCGTTGAACCGGAGGAGCAGCTCGCCGGTGAAACCGCGGCGTTGATCGGGCTGGGAGTCGTAGCGTTGCTCGTTCTGGCAACAAACCCGTACGCGCTCGTGTTTTTCGTGCCGGCGCTGCACACGTGGCTGTGGCTGCCGCACGTACGGGCCCGGCAACGGCCGGTCGCCGTACTTCTCCTCGCGTCGGGGCTCGCTGGACCTGCGCTGATCGTGCTCTCGCTCGCCGTCAGGTTCGGCCTCGGCTTCGATGCGCCGTGGTACCTGCTCGAGCTCGTCTCGCTAGGCTACGTCCACGTGCCCGCCGTTGCGATCACGCTTGCCGGCGCTGCGTGTGCCGCACAACTCGTTGCCGTGACCGCACACCGCTACGCACCGTATCCCGACCGCGACGAGCGCCCGCAGTTCGGGCCATTCCGCAGCCTCGTCCGCGCGCTCGTGCTGACGGCGCGCGCGCGACGAGCGTAGTGCGCCTCGCCGGTCGCATCCTCGGCGTCCTGCTGATCGCCGCCGGCGTGCTGACGCTTACGTGGGTCGTCGTCGTGTGGCAGTGGCAGGACCCGTTCACCGCGATCTACACGCACGTCCAGCAGAACCGGCTCTCGCACAACTACGAGCGCCGCGTCCACGCGTACCGCCCGAAGCCGACGCACGGGAAGGACCTCGCCGCTGTCGAGGTGCAGATCGCGGCCGAGGCCCGCGCGTACCAAAAAGGCCTGCACACCGGCGACCCGGTCGGGCGGCTGCAGATCGGCCGCATCGGCCTGAAGATGGTGGTCGTCCAGGGCACCGATCATGAGACGCTCAAGAAAGGACCCGGCCACTACGAGCCGAGTGCGCTGCCGGGCGAGGGTCATCTGATCTACGTCGCGGGGCACCGCACGACGTACCTCGCACCGTTCGCACGGATCAACGACATCAAGGCTGGTGACTACATCACCTTCTCCGTCCCGTATGCGACGTTCACGTATCGCGTGCAACGTCACTACATCGTCCGCTCCGATCAGCTCTCGGTACTGAAGGACCAGGGCAGCGAGATCCTGCGCCTCCAGGCATGCCACCCGCGCTTCTTCGCGACGCATCGCTATATCGTCGACGCCGCACTCGCCTCGATCACGCCGGCGGACGGCTCGACCTACGCCGTCAAAGCGGCAGCCAGCTGACGACGGCGCCGGCTGCGAGCTCTCCCTCGCCGCGCGGAACGAGCACGAGTGCGGTCGCGTGCGCTGCTCGCGCGATCATGTGCGACTCCTGACCGCGCAGCGGCTGCACGACGCCGCCGTCCTCGACGCGCGCACGCACGAGCTCGTCGCGCACGGCGTTGCGCTGCAGCGAGACGCCGAGCCGGCCGGGCAGGAACGCGGGGCGCGGGTCGCTCGAACCCTGCAACGCAGCGAGCGCGGGTCGGACGAAGAGCTCGAAGCCGACGAACGACGAGACCGGATTGCCGGGCAGGCCGAAGACGAGCGTGGAGCCTCGCGTCGAGAACGCGATCGGCTTGCCCGGCTTCACCGCGACGCGCCAGAAAACCTCCGCAGCGCCCAGCTCCGTCAAGAGCGCCCGCACGAGATCGTGCTCGCCGACCGACACGCCACCGGACGTGATCAGGACGTCCGCTTCGAGCCCACGTTCGAGCGCGTCGCGCGTCGCGTCCGCATCGTCGACGACGGCGCCGTGCACGTCTGCGACGGCGCCCGCGCGCCGGACCTGCGCCGCGAGCATCACCGTGTTCGACTCGTAGATCTCGCCGGGCCCGAGCGTCTCTCCCGGACGGCGCAGCTCACTGCCGGTCGCAAGGACCGTGACGCGCGGGCGCCGCGCACACCGGACAGCTTCGAGGCCGGCCGCCGCGAGTGCGCCGAGCTGCGCAGGCCCGCACGCGGCACCCGCGGGAACCACGGTCGCGCCGGCGGCGGTGTCGCCGCCGCGCGGTCGCACGTTCTCGCCGGGGTCGACCCGCTCCACCTCGACCGAGTCGCCGTCGCGCTGCGTGCGCTCGACGGGAACGACCGCGTCAGCGTCATCCGGGACGACGGCGCCGGTCGAGATCGCGATCACCTCGCCCGCGCGGAGCGGCACAGCCGCGGGGTGGCCGGCCGCGGATTGCCCTGCGACCCGGAGCGAGCCGGGCGTATCGGCGGCCCGGACGGCGTACCCGTCCATCGCGGAGCTCCGAAACGGCGGCAGGTCGACCAGCGCGACTGCGTCCGCGGCGAGCACGCGACCCGAGGCGTCCCCGACACCGACCTGTTCCTCGGGCAACGGGCGAACGTGCGCGAGCACCAACGCAAGCGCTTCGTCGATCGACAGGAGGCCGGGCACGCTGATCACGATAATCCCGGCCGATGAGCGAGGAGCTGGTCGCCGGCCGGTACCGCCTTCTCGAGCCGCTTGGCCGCGGCGCGATGAGCGCGGTGTGGGAGGCCGAGGATCTCGAGCTCGCACGCCGCGTCGCGGTGAAGACGCTGGCGCCGAGCGCCGACCGCCAGCGCTTTGAGCGCGAGGCACGCGCCGTCGCGGCGCTGTCGCACGCGAACATCGTCGCGCTCTTCGACTACGGCGAGTCGGAGGGCAGGCCGTTCATGGTGTTCGAATGCCTCTCGGGCGGCTCGCTCGAGGATCGACTTGGGGGCGACCACCCGCTGCCCGACGGCGAGACACGCCGGATCGCGGCCGACGTCGCCTCCGGCCTGGCACACGCACATGAGCGTGGCCTCGTGCACCGCGACCTGAAGCCGGCGAACATCCTCTTCGACGCCGAAGGTCGCGCGAAGATCGCCGACTTCGGGATCGCCCGGATGCGCGGCACCGGGACGCTGACCGAGACCGGCACCGTGCTCGGCACGGCGTCGTACCTCTCGCCGGAGCAGGCGACGGGCGCGACCGCGGGGCCGGCGAGCGACGTCTACTCCTTCGGTGTCATCCTCTTCCGGCTGCTCACGGGACGTCTGCCGTTCGCGGCGAAGAACGCGATGGAGCTCGTGCGGATGCACCGCGAGGACACGCCGCCGCGCGTCGGCGACCTCCGCGCCGACGCGCCCGCCGATCTCGCTGCAATCGCCACGGCCGCCCTCGAGAAAGAGCCGGCGGCGCGCCCGCCGGACGGCGGCGCGCTCGTCACCGCACTGCGCGGCGAGGAGCTCGAGCAGGCGACGCAGATCATCGCCCCGCCGCCGCGCCGCCGGCGGCTCCCGCTCGTCGCGGCGAGCATCGCCGTCCTGCTTCTCCTGGCCGGAGGCGCGCTGGCGCTCGCCCTCACGCGGCACGGTGGAGGCGGGACGACGCAGACGGTGCCGACGCTCGACCTTCCCACCGTCGGCTCGAGCACGGCACCCACAACCACGTTCACGCCCGCGCCGACGACGGCGCAGACGACCGCCGCCGAACCGACGACGACCACCGCGCCGACCACGACCGCGCCGCCGACCACGACCGCGCCGGTCACCACGGCACCGCCGCCGCCGACAACGACGACGACTCCCGAGACGACCACCGAGGCGACCACCACCGACACGACTCCGACCACGACCGCGGAGACGACCACGGTCGCGACAACGACTACTGCGCCGTGATCAGTGCTGCGTCGGCGCGCGCGGGATGATCGGCGCGTACGTCGTCGTCTGAGCCGTCGTGGTCACCGCCGGCGGCGTGTAGTACGAGCCGAGGTGCCCGTAGTAGCCGTGCGTGAGCCCGCGCCACACCGGGTACTTGTCCGGCGGCGGGAAGTCGAGCACCTTGTGGTGGTACAGCGCGGCGGCCATGTACTCGTGCCAGATCGGGACCGCGAACGTCGCGCCCGCGACGGGCACGCCGTGCACGCTCGTCATCGGGATCTCGCCCTTCGGGTAGCCCATCCAGACGACGGTCGTGAGCTGGCGGGTGTAGCCGTCGAACCACGCGTCGGCGTGGTCCTCGGTGGTGCCGGTCTTGCCGGCGTTTGGATGGATGCCGTCACCGGAGCCCGCGCCCGTGCCGTACTGGGCGTTCTGCCCGAGCACGTCGTTGACCTTCCATGCGACGCCCTGCGAGACCGCACGCTTCGACTGCGGCTTGCCCCAGCCCGAGGCGGTATCGATCTTCCCGCCCGGGAGGATCACCTTGGTGATCGCCATCGGCTTCGCGTAGATGCCCATCGCCGGGAACGTCGAGTAGGCCGCGGCCATGTCGAGCGGTGACACGGCAAGGCTGCCGAGGCCGATCGACGCGACCGGCGTGTCCGGCTGCATCGTGATCCCGAGCCTATGTGCCATCTGCCACACGTACTTCGGGCCGACGTCGAGCGTCAGCTGCGCGTAGACGGTGTTGTCGGACTGCAGCGTCGCGCGCGTCACCGACTCGCTGCCGTTGTACGTGTTGTCGTACGTGTGCACGTCCCACGGCTTCTCCGCGTTGCACCAACCGCCGGTCGAGCATGTGAACGGCGCAGACGTGTAGTACGTCGAGTCGGGATCCGCGCCTTGCTCGATCGCCGACGCCAGCACCAGCGTCTTGAACGTCGAGCCCGCCTGACGCGTCGACTGCGCCGCGAGATTGAACTGGTTCCCCTTCGTCCGGACGATGGCGTCCATCGCGCGGATCGCGCCGGTGCCGGGCTCGACCGACACGACGGCCGCCGCGGGATCGGTCTTGTACGGCAGGACGTCGAGGATCGCCTTGCGGGCGAGGCGCTGCAGCCGCGGGTCGATCGTCGTGTAGACCTTGAGACCGCCCTCGCGGACGGTGGTGGCGCCGTACTGGCGCTCGAGCTGGTCGATCACGTAGGAGAAGAAGTACGGCTGCTTGATCGTCGAGTAGACGCGACCCGGCTTCAAGTTCAGCGAGCGCGACCTGCTCGCGACGTCGTACTGGTGCTGGGTGATCTGCGCGTTTGCGAGCAGCGCGCGTAGCACCTCGCCGCGGCGGGCGAGCGCTGCGCGCGGGTTGTGCAGCGGGTCGTAGTCCGACGGCGCCTGCGGCAGCCCGGCGAGCATCGCCGACTGGAGGAGTGTGAGCTGGCTCGCGTGCCTCGAGAAATACGTCTGCGCTGCCGCCTCGACGCCGTACGCATGGTTGCCGTAGTACACGGTATTGAGGTACTCGTCGAGGATCTTCGTCTTCGACCACTTGCGCGAGAGCTTGATCGCAAGACACGCCTCTTTGAGCTTCCGGTTGAACGTCTTCTCGCTACCGGTGTAGAGGTTGCGCACGAGCTGCTGCGTGATCGTCGAGCCGCCCTGCACGGCGCGACCAGCAGTCACGTCGGCCCACGCGGCTCGCGCGATGCCGACGTAATCGACGGCGCCGTGCTGCCAGTAGCGACGGTCCTCGATCGCCACCGTCGACTTGGGCAGCCAGGCCGACATGTTCGTGATCGTCACCGGCTCGCGGTTGCGCTCGGCCGGGATCGATCCGAGCCGCGAGCCGTCGCGCGCGTAGACGAAGGAGTTCGAGCCGATGTCCGCGGGCCGCAGCGCGTTCAGGTCGCAGCCCGTCGTGAGGGCCGCGCCCGCACCGAACCCGACAGTCGCGAACGCGATCCCGACCACGATCAGCACCGTCGCAACGATCACACCCGCGCGGCGGCGGCGGCGGACCCGCTCGGCGCGCTTCCGCTTGCGGCCGCGGTGCGCCAGGATGAAGTCGAAGTCGTCCTGCCTCCGGCGGCGGCTCATGACATCAGGCCTTCGAGCCGCTCAGCGATCGCGATCCGCAGGTCGCTCGCCTCACGATCGGCGATGCCCTCGCTCGGGACGCGTCTCCGGACCTTCACCACCGCCTTCTCTCCCTTCAAGGCGGTCACGTACACCTCGTCCCCGTCTGCTCCGAGCGTCTTCACCACCGACTGTAGGTTCGCAGACGCGACCTCGACGAATGCCTCGGCAAAGGTCTCGGCGCTCCGAATCGTCGAGTTGCGGATCGTCTCTGAGGCGAGCTTCTCGTTCGGGACGACGAGCCGGTCGTTGTCCCGCGTGCGGATCCAGGTGTAGGTGAGCCCGATCTCCTCGACGACACCCTGGACGCCCTGCACCTCGACCTCGTCCCCGAGCCGGAGCGGCTGGCTCACCGCGATGAGGATCCCGGCGACCAGGTTGCCGATCGTGCGCTGGCTCGCGAAGCCGATCACGAGGCCGATCACCGCGGATGACGCAAGCACTCCGCCCGCCACGGTGCGCACCTCGGGGATGACGAGCAGCGCCGAGAGGATCCCGACGAAGACGATCGCGGCGACCAGCGCCCGGCGGAGCACGCGATAGCGGGTCGCGACGCTCGGGTCGAGTGACCGTTTGGATATGCGCCAGTCGACGAGCTTCGCGGCCGCGATGGTGACGACGAGAACGGCGACGGCAGTCACGAGGCGTTGCCAGAAGATCGACATCAGCTCGTCTATTCGTCCCAGTCGATCGGTTTCCGCCCGCGGTATCCGGCCTCGAGCTCGTGCCAGTACTCGACCGAATCCTCGCCGGCCCGCCAACAGAGCTCGACCTCTTCGCCGTCGCGCAGACCGGGGAAGTCGAGCAACCCGAGGTCGAGGTCCTTGACGACCACGCCGAGGTCGTCGAGCTCGCGAACCGCCGCCGCGGCCTGCTCGGCGAGCTGCTCCAACTCGCTCTGCGCCGCCTTCAGGTCGCTCGCGGCATAGCCGACGCCGTTGCCTCCGATCGACAGGATGCTCTCGCCCTGCGTCTCGGCGAGTGCGCGCATCCGCGCACGCAGCGCAACCAGGCGCTCGGCGACGGGGCGCACCTCGGTGAGCGCGCTGTTAGCCTCGCGTGGAGTGAACAGGCGTTTCGGCACGGCGCCGGCCCATGGTACGGCGGAGACGAGGCGCCTCGCGGTCTGGCTCGCCCTCGTCCTCGTGTTTGCCCTGCTGGCGTATGCGGCGCGGATCTCGGGCGGCAAACCCGATCCGCAGGTGCTGTACGAGTGGTCGACCGCCGCCGGGGGATTCATCCAGGACGCTGTCGTCCTCGCAATCGTGCTCGCGATCGCCCGGGGCGCCTGGTCGCTCCTCGCGCTGCGCCTCTCCCGGCGGTCGTTCTGGATGACGGTGCTCTTCGTCGCCGCGGCAGTGGTCGCCGTCTACTTCTTCGAATCGGCGTACGCCCAGCTCGTCGATCCCGGGAATGAGCAGGGCCTCACGCCCGACAAATGGGAGCCCGCTCACGCGGCGGCGTACATCGCCAACGCGATCGTCATCTGCACGTGGGTTCCGTTCGTCGAGGAATTGACCTATCGAGGGCTCGGGTACTCGCTCCTCGAGCGCTTCGGCCGCGGCCGGGCGATTCTCGGCGTCGGCATCCTGTTTGGGCTCGCGCACGGGCTCGTCCTCTCGCTTCCGGTGCTCGTCGCGTTCGGCTGCGCGCTCGCCTGGATCCGGTCGGAGACCGACAGCGTGCTCCCGGGAATGGTCGCGCACTCGCTCTTCAACGCCGTCGCGCTGGTCGCCGCCGTCACCATCTCGCACTAGCCTTCGCTCCGTGCGCCGCATCCTTCTCGTCGGAGTCGCGGCGCTCGCGTTCGCGCCGGCCGCCCATGCCGGCTGCGGCGTGGCGACGACCACGCTGACGGGTAAGGCGCCGCTCACCGTCTCGCTGACCGCGCAGTGCGCGTCGGCGGCGTACACATGGGATCTCGGCGACGGCACGACGGCGACGGGCCGCACCGTCCAACACGTCTACGGCGCCGGCTCCTGGCGCCCGGTACTCACCTCCGACGCGGGCGTCGAGAAGCTCGGGCCGGTGACGTCCGTGGCGCTGACGCTCGCGCTCCCGCGGCGCGCTCGCTACGCGCAGTACGTGGCGCTCCGCGCAACCGTCGTCCCGCGCATTCCCGTGACCTACCGCGGGCGGCGGTTCCAGCACGGCGTGCTCCGCGTACGCATCCTCGGGCCCGAGCTATTCGTCGCGAGTGCGTTCGGCGTCAGCGCGAGTGCGTCGACCGTCGTCGTACCGCAGCTCACTGTCGCGACACGCGGGACTGCGATCGTCGGCTCACCTGTCCGCGTCGTCGCGACCTTGCACCCGGCAGTCGCGGGCACGGTGGTCGCGCCCCGCGCGGTCGACACGCGCACAGCCCACGTCGTGCACGTGCAGGTGCGCACGCGCCCGGCGGCGGGTTGGGCCGCCGTGTCCGAGACCTTTGCCGTGTCCGTCGTCCAACCCCGCCTTGCGCCCGGCAGCCGCGGGCCGAGCGTGCGCGCGCTCGAGGCGCGGCTCGCGGCGCTCCACTTCGCGGTGCAGCAAGACGGCGTCTTCGGTGAAGACGACACCGACGCGTTGATCGCGTTCCAGAAACTGGCCGGGCTGCCGCGCACCGGCGTCGCGGACGGCTCGCTCTGGCGCCGGCTGCTCGTCGCACAAGTGCCGGCCGCGCGCTATCCCGGTGACCATGTCGAAGTCGACAAGACGCGACAGGTGCTGTTCGTCGTGCGCGCCGGCCGGGTCACGCTGATCGTCCCCACGTCGACGGGCGCAACTGGGAACACGCCGGTCGGCGTATGGCACGTCTACCGGAAGGTCGCGGGGTACGACTGGGTCCTCTATTACCCGAGCTACTTCCTGCGCGGGTTCGCGGTGCACGGGTACCCGGACGTCCCGCCGTACCCGGCGTCGCACGGGTGCGCACGCATCCCGCTGTGGATCGCGACCACGGTCTACGGCGAGATGCCGGACGGGTCTACGGTGTACGTGTATTGAACGATGAGGTCGTCAACAGCCTGCGCGAGGAGATCAGCGCAATCGACCGCGAGTTGATCTCCCTCGTCAACCGGCGGATCGACACGGTCGCGCGCCTGAAACGGCACAAGGACGAGAACGGCGTCGCGTTCGTCGACCCCGACCGCGAGGCACGCCTGATCGCCGACCGGGTCTCCGAGAACGCCGGGCCGCTCTCCGAGGCGGGCCTGCGCGCGTTCTACGCCGAGCTGCTCGCGCTCACCAAGCGCGAGGTCTAGATCCGTTAGCTCTCGTCGTCCTCTTCGTCGTGCTCGACGAGCTCTTCGGCTTCGACGAAGTCCTCGGCCGAGACGCGGTCGAGAAAGTCCTTGAACTGGTCGACGATCTCCTCCTCGTTCACGTCGTCGCCTTCCATCTCGATCGCCGATTCCTCGATCACGTCGTCGGCGGCGAAGATCGGCACCTGCGCCCGAACGGCGATCGCGATCGCGTCCGACGAGCGCGAGTCGATCTCGAACTCGTTCCCGTTCTGCGCGACGGTGATCGATGCGTGGAAGGTGTTCTCGCGCAGCTCGGTGACGGTGACGCGGACGATCTCCACGTCGAGCTCGCCAAGGATGTTGACGAGCAGGTCATGCGTGAGCGGGCGCGGCGCCGACGCTCCCTGCAGCTTCATCAAGATCGCAGCAGCCTCGGGATGACCGATCCAGATCGGCAGGTAACGGTTGCCGTCGGCGGTCTTCAAGAGCACGATCGGCTGCTTGCCGACGAGGTCGAACGAGACCCCGTAGATCGCCATCTCGACCATCGCTTTCTAGAGTACCCCGGCGGTTGAAGCCAAACGCGGGGCGCTATCATGCGGCCCGCGCGGGCGATTAGCTCAGCTGGTTAGAGCGCCGCTCTGATAAGGCGGAGGTCCCTGGTTCGAGTCCAGGATCGCCCACTAGTGCAGTTCGCGCGTCCGGAGGACGTAGTCCTCGACGGCCTGCAGGAACGTCGAATCCTGTGCGAGCTCGGACAGCGTCGACTTCGTCGCCTGGTCGAGGTCGCCGTCCGCGTCGAGCTCTCGGAGAAACGGCTGCACGCGGCCGTGCTGTGACATCTGCGCCATGCGCAGGAAGAGACGACGCGTGTAGTCGTCCTGGGAAATCGCCTCGAGGGCCTCGAGATCGTCCAGCCAGAGCCCGTGCACTCCGGTGCAACGCCCGGGCGCCGGACGGGGTTACGCAGCGAGCAGGCGCTCGAGGGCCTCGGCCAGCTCCTCGAGCTGGACGTCACCGTCGAGTGCGACCTGCAGGCCAGCGGCGCCGACCTTGGCGTCGAAGCCGGTGAGCGTTCGGAATACATCCCGAACGCGCTGGGCGAGGACCGGGTCGACCGCGCTCGCCCGCCGCTCGCGGGTCGCTGCGCCGGCTGCCTTCGCCGCGCGCTCGACCGCTCGCACGGACATGCCCTCGCGCACGATCCGGCGCGCGAGCCGGCGGCGCGCGTCATGGTCGGGGATCGACAGCAGCGCGCGAGCGTGGCCCTCCGACAGCTCGCCGCGGCCGACGAGCTCGAGCACGTCGCTCGGGAGCTCGAGCAGTCGCACGCGATTCGAGACCGTCGGCTTCGACTTGCCGACGCGCTCCGCGACGTCGCCGAGCGAGAGGCCGAACTCGTCGAGCAGGATCGCGTACGCGCGCGCTTCCTCGATCGGCGACAGGTCCTCCCGCGCGACGTTCTCGACGAGACCGAGCAGAAGCGTGTCGCGGTCGTCCGCTTCGCGGATCACCGCCGGCACGGTCGTGATTCCCGCCTCGATCGCAGCGCGCCAACGGCGCTCACCCGCGATCAGCTCGTAGCCGCCGTGCACGCGCGGGCGGACGACGACGGGCTGGATGAGACCTTGCGAACGGATCGACTCCGCGAGGCCCGACACCGTCTCGTTGTCGAACTCCTTGCGCGGCTGGTTCGGGTTGCGGTGGATCTGCTCGACCGGCACGTGCGCGAGCTCCGGCTCGGCGCTCCCGATCAGGACCTCGAAGCCGCGGCCGAGGCCGCGCCGCGGATTACCGGCGCTCGACAAGCTCCATCGCCACCTTCCAGTAGGCCTCGGCGCCGCGTGAGCGCCGGTCGTAGTGCGTCACGGGGAGACCGTGGCTCGGCGCCTCCGCGACGCGCACCGAGCGCGGCACGACGGCGGTGAAGACGAGCTCGCCGAAGTGGCGGCGCACCTCGGCCTCGACCTCCGCCGACAAGCGCGTGCGCCCGTCGGCCATCGTCAAGAGGACGCCGGCGATCTCGAGCCGCGGGTTGAGCCGGGTCTTGATCAGGTTGATCGACTGCACGAGTTGCGCGAGGCCCTCGAGCGCGTAGTACTCGGTCTGCACCGGCACGATCACACGGTCGGCCGCGGCCAGTGCGTTCACCGTCAGCGGACCGAGCGACGGCGGGCAGTCGAGGAGAACGAAGTCGAACTCCTCGGCATGCTCGAGCGCCTGCGCGAGGTAGCGGTCGCCGTCGTCGCGGCGCGACAGCTCGACCGCCGCGCCGGCGAGCTCGGGTTTCGAGGGAACGAGGAAGAGGTTGTCGAACGCCGTCGGCTTCACGAGGTCAGCGAGCGGTGCGCCGTCGAGGAGGTCGTAGCTCGACGTGCCGTTGGCGCGCATCCCGAGCCCCGAGGTAGCGTTCGCCTGCGGGTCGAGGTCGACCACGAGCGCGCGCTCACCCGCCTCAGCGAGGCACGCCGCGAGGTTGATCGCGGTCGTCGTCTTGCCTACTCCGCCCTTCTGGTTCGCAAAGGCGTAGACCCGCGGCTTCACGAAGCCAATCTAGCCAGGGGACCGGACCGCGAAGGAGCTTCCCTGTGGACGAAACGTCACTGTTTCGCCACTCTGGTCAGACCACTAGTCATGGCTCCGGTGGCCTAGGCCAGAGGACGCTTCTTGGCGACGCCGGCGCGTCTCGGGAAGCCCGGCGGCGTCGGCCCGAGCTTTCGGATCACGAGGAAGCCTGCGGGCGATTCGACGAGCTCGCCGGCGATCCGGCCCGCCGCCGCCGACACCCGTTCGGGCTCTGCGGACGGGCCGACCCACAGCACGACTACGCCCCCGGGACGCACGAGCGGCAGGCACCATTCGGCCGCTGTCGACGGCTGCGCCAGCGCCTTCGCGACCGCGACGCCGGCCCAGTCCAGCTCCTGCTCCTCGGCCCGCCCCCACACGACGCGCGCGTTCGCCGGCGCGACTCGCTCGAGGAACTCGCACTTCCGCCGCTCCGCTTCCAGCAGTACGACCTCGCGATCGGGCAGCGCATGGGCGAGCGGGATGCCCGGCGCACCGCCGCCGCTCCCGACGTCGACGATCGGCCCGTCGAGCGTCGCGACAAGCGGCAGGCCGCGAAGCGAGTCGTCGAGAAGAACGCTGCGTGCGGCGGCCGGATCGCGGAGGGCCGTCAGGCCCGGTGTCTCGAGAACCGCGGCGAGCCAGGCGTCGTCAAGCGGGGAGGACGACGACGTACCGATTCGGCTCCGTCCCCTCGCTCGTCGTCTGCACCCCGGCCACGTCTTGCAGCCGCGTGTGGACGACCTTCCGCTCGACACCTGTCATCGGCTCGAGCAGCACACGCTCGCCCGTGAGGGCACGATCGGCGGCACGCATCGCGATGCCTTCGAGCGTCGCCCGGCGGCGATCGCGGTACCCCGCGACGTCGACCGTCACCGACTTCCCGACGCCGCGGCGATGGACGGCCGCGTTTGCGACGTACTGGAGTGCGTCGATCGTCTGCCCGTGCTTTCCGATCAGGAGACCAGCTTCGCCGCCGGCGCATGCAACCGTGATCTCTTCGTCCGTCTCGCGCACGGCGACCTGCGAGCCGGTCCCGATCGCGACAACGACTTGCTCGACGAGGGAACGGACGCGCAGCGCGGCCTCGGAGAGGTCGGTGTCCGACTCGAGCGGCTCGGGTGCGTCGGGTGCGTCGGCCGCGGCGATCACGCGCGCCGGCGTGTAGCCGACGCCGAGCAGGCCGCGCTCGCCTTCGGACACGATCTGGAAGCGGACGTTCGCCTTGTCGATCCCGGGCGCGATGCGCTCGAGGTCGCGCAGCGCCTTCCACTTCGCCTCGCCGACGGTCTCCCCGGTCGACTCCACGGAGACCTCAGGACTCAACGGCGTGCGCCGCCCTTTTTCTTCTTGACGCGCCGCGGGCCGCTCGGCGAAGCCTTCGGCTGCTCCTCTGCCTTGCCGTTCTCCGGAGCCGTCGGTGCAGCAACCGCCGGCGCAGTTCGAGAGCTCCGCTTCGGGCCCGTCGACGGCGGCGCCGAGCCCGGCTTCGGCATCAACCGCCGCGTGATCAGCCCCTGGCCGACCGTCCACAGGTTGGTCGTCACCCAGTAGAGGACGAGCCCCGTCGGGAACCGCGAGATGAAGAAGACGAAGAAGAGCGGGAGGATCATCATCATCGTCCGCTGCGACTTCTGCATCGTCGTACCCATGAAGTAGGTCGAGGAGACCTGCGAGCCGGCGTACAGGAAGAGGAGCACGTAGCCCGACCAGTGCGCCGTCACGTGCAGGTCGGCGACATGGACGACGTGCAGCCACGTCCCGGTGATGTGGTGCGACTGGTGACGCAGCGTGAAGTACAGCGCAATGAAGACCGGGAACTGCGCGACCGTCGGCAGGCACGACGCCGCCGGGTTGATGTTGTTCTCCTTGTAGAACTTCTGCAGCTCTTCCGATTGCTTCTGCCGGTCGCCCTTGTACTTGTTCTGGATCGCCTTCATCTCCGGCGCGTGCGCCTGGAGCGACTGCATCGAATGGATCGACCGCACGGCCAGCGGGACGAGGCAGAGCCGCACCACGATCGTGACGGCGATGATCGACCAGCCCCACGGCAGCCCGAGCGTGGCGTGGAAGAAATCGAGAATCGCCTTCATGACGTTCTCGAGCGGCGTCAGGATGCTCGCGAGATACAGCGCGAACCCGATCATGGATAGTCGATCCCCCCGTGCGACCACGGGTTGCAGCGCAGCAGGCGCCAGCCGGCCATCGGGACGCCCCTGATCACGCCGTGGTTACGGATCGCGAGCGCCGCGTACTCCGAGCAGGTCGGGTGGTACTTGCAGGTGTTCGCGGGCATGAGCGGCGAGACCAGCCGTTGATAGAGGCGGATCGGGAGGATGAAGACGCTCCGGACGGCCGCCGTCATGCGGCCGCCTTACCGAGCACCTCGTCCACGCGCTGTTCGAGCCACTCGTGCCCGTTCGCCTCGGCCGCCTCCGGCAGCCCCTGGCGGACGATCAGGACGTAGTCGTTCACGGTCGGGACGGTCTCCAGCCGGCCGCGCATGATCTCCCGCAGCTGGCGCTTGATCCGGTTGCGGACGACCGCGTTCCCGACCCCGCGCGGCACCGCGAAGCCGAGTCTCGGCTCACCGACGGGCTCGTCGCGCGGGCCCCACCACAGGGTGAGGAAGCGCGTCGAGACGGACCGGCCCTGCCGGTACACCGCGTCGAAGTCGCGTGAGCGTGAAAGGCGGTTCCGCCGCTGCACCGGCGTCAGGCTGACAGACGCTTGCGGCCCTTGGCGCGGCGCCGCTTGAGGATCACGCGTCCGGCGCGCGTCGACATGCGCGCGCGGAAGCCGTGCTTCCGTTTGCGCCTGCGAACGTTCGGCTGGTAGGTCCGTTTCATCTCGTCCGAAAGAAGGAATGAGCCGACACTGAGCCGGCCGTCGGCGAGTATAGCCGGACCTCTTTGCGCACCCGTTTGTCCACATCCCCCATGTGGCGGAAAAGTCGTGGAAAGTGCGGAGGACGCGTGTGTGGAGCCGCAGTCATCCACAGGTGTGGAAGAACGTGTGGAGTCAGAGAAGTGCCTGCAAAAGAGGACATTCGCTGGTACGGACGGGCCGAGAAATCCTCATTGAGACGGCTCCTGCACGTTGCTATGCTCGCGCCCCCTGAGGTCGTAGTGAAGGAGCGGTAGGCAAGCGTGGAGCAGGAAACCGAGTTGACGGCGGAAGACCTCTGGAACGACGTCTCCACCCGACTCCGTGAAGCGCTCAACGACACCACGTACTCGACCTGGTTCGGCGAAGTCGGCGGCGAAGAGCTCGACGGCGAGCGGCTCGTGCTCGCCGTCCCGAACGACTTCACGCGCGACTGGATCGAGGGCCATTTTCTCGACCTGATCCGCGCCACCGTTCGCGACATCGCAGGCGGGGAGCGCCAGGTGGCGTTCCAGGTGACCGAGGCGACCCCGGTCCAGCCGGCCGCGTCGGCGGTCCCGGCCTCGGTGACGCCGCTCCCCATCGAGGTGACGCGGCGGAGCGAGATCGCAGGCATCAACCCGAAGTACACGTTCGACTCGTTCGTGATCGGCTCATCGAACCGCTTCGCCCACGCGGCCGCTCTCGCTGTCGCGGAGGCGCCGGCCCAGGCCTACAACCCGCTCTTCATCTATGGGCACACCGGCCTCGGCAAGACGCACCTCCTGCACGCGATCGCGAACTTCGTCACCGACCACGGCGGCGGGCTGACCTGCCGCTACGTCACGTCGGAGACGTTCATGAACGACTTCATCAACAGCCTCCGCGACAAGCGCATCGAGGGCTTCAAGACGCGCTACCGCACCTACGACGTGCTCCTGATCGACGACGTGCAGTTCTTCGAGCACAAGGAGCGGATCCAGGAGGAGTTCTTCCACACGTTCAACTCCCTCTACGAGGCGGGCCGGCAGATCGTGATGTCGTCCGACCGGCCGCCGCGCGACATCTCGACGCTCGAGGATCGTCTGCGATCCCGCTTCGAGTGGGGGCTGATCACCGACATCCAGCCGCCCGATCTCGAGACGCGCATCGCGATCCTCCGCAAGAAGGTCAAGGCCGACCAGATCGAGATCCGCGACCCAGAGCTGTTGACCTTCATCGCGTCGCGCGTCTCGACGAACATCCGGGAGCTCGAGGGCGCGCTCACCCGTGTCGTCGCGTTCGCGTCGCTGACCGGTCGTGCGCTCTCGGTCGGACTGGCACAGGACGTGCTGAAGGACGTCTTCCCACAAGGCGAGAGCGTCCAGATCTCCATCGAGCGGATCCAAGAGCTCGTCTGTGAGCGCTTCAGCGTCACGCACGACGAGCTGACGGGCGACCGGCGCTCTCAGAACATCGTCTATCCGCGCCAGGTCGCGATGTACCTCTCACGCGAGCTGACGGACGCTTCGCTGCCGAAGATCGGCAAGGAATTCGGCGGCCGCGACCACACCACCGTCATCCACGCGACCTCCAAGATCGCCCGGCTGATCCGTGAGGACAGGTCTGTGTACAACCTGGTGCAGGAGCTCACAGCTCGCGTGCGCCAGGCGCGCTGACCGAAGAGGCATGTGCGTAACGCTCAGTTCTCCCCCGTCCGCTCCCACAGCGAGAATGGCTCGGTTGAACGCTTGGGAGCGGATTTCCCCGGACCCACAGCCCTTACGACTACAACGAGGTTTTTATTAAATGATTGACTCAGAAACAATGGTGGGTACCGGGCTGAGGATTACGGTCGCGAAGGACGAGCTCGCGTCCAAGCTGACGACCGTCGCACGCGGTGTCTCGACGCGTACGGCAGTGCTCGTGCTCGGCGGCATCCAGCTACGCGCGGAAGCCGGCCGCCTACACCTCGCTGCCACCGACATGGAGGTTTCGCTGCGCGGGGCGATCGATGCGCAGGTCACGGACGAAGGAACGGTCGTCGTTCCCGGCCGGCTGCTGCTCGACATCGCGCGCTCGCTGCCGGACAACGATGTCTCGATCGAGCATCGCCCCGAGGAAGCGGTCGTCGTCGTGTCGTCGGGCACCGCGATGTATCGGCTGCACACGTACTCGGCGGAGGATTTCCCACGCTTGCCGGACGTCGACACGCTGCCGTTGCACGCCGTCGATCGCGAAGCGCTTGTCGAGACGATCTCGCGGGTCGGCCGCAGCGCGTCGCGTGACGAGAGCCGCCCCGTGCTCACCGGTATCCTCGTGCGGTTCGAGCCGGGCAAGGTCGTGATGGCCGCCACGGACTCGTACCGGCTCGCGGTCAAGGAGACCCCGGTCGACGGAACACTCCCCGACCTCGAAGCGATCATCCCCGCACGCGCGCTCCAGGAGCTCGCCCGCATCGCCGGCGGCTCGGACGAGCTCCAGCTCGGCCTGCTCGAGAACCACGTGGTCTTCGGCGCCGACGGCACGTGGCTCACGACGCGCCGGATCGACGGCCAGTTCCCGAACTACCGCCAACTGCTACCCGAGCAGTTCGAGCACGAGCTCATGCTGCCCCGCGAGGAGCTCCTGGAGGTCGTCCGCCGCGTCTCGCTGATGGCCCAGCGCAACTCCCCGCTGCGCCTGCGTTTCGCCGGGGGCGAGCTCACGGTCTCGGCGGTCACCCAGGACGTCGGCGAGGCCCGCGAGTCGCTGCCGGCTCCGTACGCGGCTGACCCGCTCGAGATCGGCTTCAACGCCGACTTCCTGCGCGACGGACTCGAGTCGGTCGACGCGGACACGATCAAGTTCAAGCTGATCAGCCCGCTTCGGCCCGCCGTGCTCGAAGGTGACACGCCCGACTACGTGTACCTGATCATGCCGATCCGCCTCGCCGGCTGATCGTCGATCGCGTAACGCTCCGCCAGTACCGGTCGTACACGTCGCTGGACCTCGACCTCGCCCCCGGCGTGGTGCTGGTCGTCGGTCGCAACGGCGTCGGCAAGACGAACCTGCTCGAGTCGCTCCACCTCGCGACGCAAGGGTTCTCGCCGCGGACGCGCCAGGACGCGCAGTTGATCCGCTTCGGGGAGACGGCCGCGCGCGTCTCCGTGTCGGGGAGTCGCGGCGGATCGCCTGTCGAGGCAACGGTGACGTTGCGTCACGGCCAGGCGAAGGAGGCGCGGCTGAACGGAGCACGCCTGCCCTCGGCCGAGTTGCTGCGCCGGGAGCTCTCGGCGCTCGTCTTCACGCCGGACCGGCTCGCCGTCGTCAAGGGCGGACCGGCGGCACGGCGCGCGTATTTCGACCGCGTGCTCGGCCGCGTGTTCCCCGCCCGGGCGGGCGCACCACAGGAGTACGTCGCCGCGCTCGCGCAGCGGAATGCCGCGCTCCGCCGCGTGCAAGCGCGTCTCTCGGATCGTGACGCGCTCGAGCCCTGGACGGAGCGGGTCGCCGCGCTGGGCGCCGTGCTCGTCGACCTGCGGCGGTCGGCTCTCGAGACGCTCGCGCCTACCTTCGCGGCCCGTGCCGACGAGCTCGGCCTCCCGGCCGCGCAGCTCGGGTACGACGCCGTCGCGCCGACCGTCGAAGCGCTCGAGGCTCGCCTCACCCGGGACGTCGACCGTGGCACGACCGGGCTCGGCCCGCATCTCGACGACGTCCTCGTCGCGAGCGGCGACCGCGATCTTCGCCAGTTCGGCTCGCAGGGCGAGCAGCGTCTCGCCGTGCTCGCGCTGCTGCTCGCCGAGGCCGAGCTGCTGCCCGACCCGCCGCTCCTCCTCCTCGACGACGTCCTCTCCGAGCTCGACCTGGGCCGCCGCCAGGTACTCGCCGAGCGCCTGGCGGGCATGGGACAGGCGATGATCACCGCGACCCACGCGTCGGCGCTCCCCCTCGAGCCTGCGCAGGTCGTGGAGGTGGAGCCTGGAACCGCTCGGTAAGGAGATCCGCGACGAGCTCGCCCGCTTCGGCCCCCAGGCGGGCATGCCTGAGCTGCTCGAGCGCTGGCCCGCGGCGGTCGGGGAGGCGATCGCGCGCCAGGCGTGGCCGGCGCGCATCGGGAAGGACGGCACCGTGCACGTGAGCACGGCCGATTCGATCTGGGCGTTCGAGCTCGGCCAGCAGGAGCGGGAGATTGCCGAGCGCCTCGGGGTGCCCAGGATCCGCTTCGCCCCGGGACCTCTTCCGGAGGCCGACGCCGAGGCTGCTCACCCGCCTCTCGAGCCGACCCCGGAGGACGAGGAGCGGGCCCGGGCGCTGGCTTCGGCGATCAGCGACGAAATGCTGCGCGAAAGTGTGCAAAAAGCGGTCAGATTGAGCCTCGCGCAGGAGCGTCGCGACCGCCCGTTCTGATACACTTCTAGGGCCTCGCAAAACCTAGGTTTTGCAGGCTTTTCTTGATTATGGCAAAGGCGAAAGCGCAGGCCGAGTACTCGGCCAAGGACATCACCGTGCTCGAAGGTCTGGAGCCCGTCCGGCTCCGGCCCGGCATGTACATCGGCTCGACCGGTCCACGGGGCCTCCACCACCTCGTCGAGGAGATCGTCGCGAACTCCGTCGACGAGGCGCTCGCCGGCCGGAACGACTCGATCGAAGTCACGATTCACCCCGACAACTCGGTCACGGTGCGCGACCGCGGCGCCGGCATCCCCGTCGACAAGATGGAGGACGGCCAGTCGGCGCTCGAGGTGATCATGACCAAGCTGCACGCCGGCGGGAAGTTCGGCGGCGGCGGCTACAAGGTCTCGGGCGGCCTGCACGGCGTCGGGGCCTCGGTCGTCAACGCGCTCTCCGAATGGCTCGTCGTCGAAGTCGAGCGCGACGGGAAGGTGTACCGCCAGGAGTTCGAGCGGGGCGTGCCGCGCGGCGACATGCAGGTCGTCGGCGAGTCGAACGAGACCGGCACGACGACCACGTTCCTCGCCGACGGGGAGATCTTCGAAGAGATCGAGTACGACGCGACCACGCTGCTCTCGCGCTTCCGCGAGGTGGCGTTCCTGACGCGCGGGTTGCGCATCTCGTTCACCGACGAGCGCGCAGACGGCGGCAAGCCCGTCGAGTTCCACTACGAGGGCGGAATCAGGGACTACGTCTCGTACATCAACGAGTCGAAGGACATCGCGCACCG
>DASXOW010000078.1:0-1994 GCA_036493955.1 Gaiellaceae bacterium | reverse complement strand
CGCGACGATCGGCAAGGACTTCTCGAGAGCCGAGAAGCTGTCGCTGCCGATCACGTTCCTCATCCTCCTACTCGCCTTCGGCGCGTTCGTCGCCGCCGGCGTGCCGGTGCTGCTCGCGTTCTCGGCGGTGCTCGCGTCGATTGGGCTCTCGAGCCTCGTCAGCCACGTCGCGCACGCTTCCGGCGCGACGAGCTCCGTCATCCTGCTCATCGGAATGGCGGTCGGCGTCGACTACTCCCTCTTCTACGTGAAGCGCGAGCGGGAGGAGCGCGCCGCCGGCCACGAGGGACGTGAAGCAGTTCACCGTGCTGCCGCGACCTCGGGCCAGGCCGTGCTCGTCTCCGGCGCGACCGTGCTCGTCGCGATGGCGGGGCTGCTCTTCGCCGGCTCGGGAATCTTCACGTCCATCGGCATCGGAGCGATGATCGTGGTCTTCGTGTCGATGGTGGGCTCCCTGACCGTCCTTCCCGCACTCCTCTCCAAGCTCGGCGACCGCCTCGAATGGGGACGCCTGCGGCGGAGGCGCACGCGCAGCGATTCGCGCGTCTGGGCGGCGATCCTCAAGCCGTCGCTGCGCCATCCCGCGATCGCGGCGGTGCTCTCCGTGGCGGTCCTCGTCGCGCTCGCCGTCCCCGCGTTCGGCATGCACACGAAGCTGCTCGGCTTCAGCGATTTCCCGCAAAAGCTGCAGATCGTGCAGACGTACAAGACGGTGCAGAAGGCGTTCCCCGGCGCGTCGTCGCCGGCGGAGGTCGTCGTCGCGGCGAAGGACGTCACCGCACCGCGCGTCCAGAGGGAGATCGCCGACCTGAAACGGCGCGCCCTCGCGACCGGCGTCATGCACGAGCCGATCAGAACGCGCATCAATCCCACCCGCACCGTGGAGACGGTCGACGTCCCGCTCTCCGGCAACGGGAACGACGCGACGGCAACGCACGCGCTCTCGGTGTTGCGCGGGCTCACCGCCGCCCCGGTCACCGGGGAGACGGCGGGCAACCTCGACTTCGACGCGAACAACAGCTCGCACGCGCCACTCGTGTTCGCGTTCGTGCTCGGCCTCGCGTTCCTGCTCCTGCTCGTCACGTTCAGGTCGATCGTGATCCCGATCAAGGCGATCGCGCTCAACCTGCTCTCGGTCGGCGCCGCCTACGGCGTGCTCGTCTGGATCTTCCAGGACGGGCACCTGCAGGGGCTGCTCGGGTTCCACTCGAACGGAGCGATCGTGACGTGGCTGCCGCTGTTCCTGTTCACCGTGCTGTTCGGCCTGTCGATGGACTACCACGTGTTCATCCTCAGCCGGATCAAGGAGCTCGTCGACGGCGGCATGCCGACCGACGAGGCGGTGGAGCGCGGCATCCGCTCGACGGCGGGAACGGTGACGAGCGCTGCATTCGTGATGGTCGCGGTGTTCTCCATCTTCGCGACGCTGTCGGTGCTCGACATGAAGCAGATGGGCGTCGGCCTCGCCGTCGCGGTGCTCCTCGACGCGACCATCGTGCGCGCCGTGCTGCTGCCGGCGACGATGAAGCTGCTCGGCAAGTGGAACTGGTATCTGCCGCGTGGTCTCCGCTGGCTGCCGCGCGTGCAGGTGCCGGCCGTGGAGGCGGCGTGACCAAGCGCACGCTGAAGACGCTGCTCTTCCTGCTGGCGGTCGTGCCGCTCGGCGGGATCGGGCTCGCGGCGCTGATCGCGGGGTGGGTGCTCGTCGCCACCCTCGCGGTCACGCCGCTCGTCGTACCGGCGCTCGTCGCGTTCCGGGTCGCCGTCGGCGGTGTCGCGCGGCTCGACGCGGAGCTCGCGAACGCGTTGCTCGACACCTCCGCGCAGCCGCCGGTGACGTCGTCCGGGCCCGGCGGCTTCTGGCGGAGCGGCCTGAACGTCCTGCGCGACGCGGCGTTCTGGCGGCAGCAGGCGTACCTGCTCGTTCGCCTGTCCGTCGGCTTCGGGATCGCGGTCGCGGAGTGGTCGCTCGTCGCCGCCTCGGTCGGCCTCGT
>DASXOW010000077.1:0-33427 GCA_036493955.1 Gaiellaceae bacterium | reverse complement strand
AACGAAGAAGCGGTGCGCGGTGCTGATCTCGCCGTGCTCGCCGTCAACGCGGACGCGGCGCTCGACACAGCGCGCGCGGTCGCGTCGGCGCTCGGCACGACGCCGCTCCTTTCGGTCGCGAGCGCGATCAGCTTCGAGAAGGGCCGAGGCATGCTCCCCGACCCTGAAGCGCTCAGCCTCGCGGAGCGCGTGCAGCAGATCGTCGATGCGCCGGTGGCCGCCGGCCTGCACTCGGTTGCTGCGTCGAACCTCGTCGAGGCACCCGACGAGGACGCGCTCGTCTGCGGTGACGACGACCACGCGAAGGCGCTCTCGCTCGAGCTTGCCGGTCGGGTCGTCGGCGGCCGTGCGCTTGACGCGGGGCCGCTGGCGAGTGCGCGCGCACTCGAGGGTCTCACCGCCGTGATCGTCAACTTGAACCGGCGGTACAAGGCGCACGCCGGAGTGCGCATTGCCGGCGTGGAATGATCGAGCTCATCCCCGTTCACGGCCTACCGGAGATCCGGGAGGGCGACGACCTCGCTGCGCTCGTCGTCGAACTGGTCGAGCTGCAGCCGCGCGACGTCCTCGTCCTAGCCCAGAAGGCGGTGTCGAAAGCCGAGGGCCGTGTCGTGCGGATCGACGACTACGAAGCGTCGGCCAAGGCGGTCGAGCTCGCAGGTGATGAGCGCGACCCGCGCGAGGTCGAGGTGATCCTCCGTGAGGCGAAGCGGATCGTGCGCGAGCGCGGGCCGCTCGTGATCGCCGAGACGAGCCACGGCTTCGTTTGCGCCTCCGCGGGCGTCGATCACTCGAACGCGCCCGAGCACGGCACGCTCGTCCTGCTGCCGGTCGATCCAGACGCGAGCGCGCGTGCTGTCCGCGACCGGGTCGCCGAGCTGACCGGCGTCGATATCGGGGTGATCGTCACCGACTCGTTCGGGCGGCCTTTCCGGCAGGGGACGACCGATGTCGCGATCGGCGTCGCCGGGGTGCCGGCGATCCTCGACCTGCGCGGCACGACCGATCGGATCGGCTACGAGCTCCGCTCGAGCCGCGTCGCGATCGCCGACGAGATCGCCGGCGCCGCCGATCTCGCCCGCGGCAAGGCGGACGGGATCCCGGCGGTGATCGTCCGCGGCCTTCGGCTCCACGGGGACGGATCCGGGCAGGAGATCGTGATCGAGCATGAGCTCGATCTCTTCAGCTGATCCCAGGAATCCGGGACGCGGCAGGTCCCGTTCTTTACAAATCCTTTAGTTCTTCCTTGCACCAGCTCACACTTGGCCGCTACCGTCCCGCGGTCACGTGGGCGCGGCGCTCTAGCCCAGAGCCTCGCCCTGGAACCCCCTCACAGCCACTGACGCTCCCGGCCAAGGAGGACTATTCGTGCGTTTCCCTATTCCGCTGAGCATTGCGGCGCTCGCGGCCCTGATCACGTTTGCGCTCGCTGGAGCCGCGTTCGCGCGTGAGACCGTTCGACCCGCCAGACCCGTGGCGATTCCGGCGCTCCGCCAAACCGTCGAGCACTACCGGACGCTG
Source organism: Gaiellaceae bacterium (assembly GCA_036493955.1). Lineage (GTDB taxonomy): Bacteria > Actinomycetota > Thermoleophilia > Gaiellales > Gaiellaceae > PALSA-600. Next base: position 31,906 of record DASXOW010000077.1, on the reverse strand, counting down.
ACCTGGACGTTCGAGCGTGCAGCTCGCGTCCGTCGCACCCCGACGTCGTTCTCGTACCGTCACAGCGTCGATCGCGAGTACCTGCAATGGACCGTCGACACCTGGGCGCGCCGTGCGTCCACCGCCCGTGACGTGGCCCTGCGCCGCGTCCACCGCCGGCTCGCGGTCGCGATCCCCAGGGCGCCGCGCCTGCACAGTGCCCTCTCGCGGCGGATCGCCTACACGCGGCGCCTGACGCTCGAGCTGCGGCGGGTCTATCCCGGCTCCGTCACACGACGCTTCGCGAACGCCCGCGCCAAGACCGCAGCGGTCACGCTCCAGCTCTGGCAGCGGCGTCTCGCCTCGGCCACGATCCTCGTGCTGCAGTACGGCCACCGGCCGCTGCCGCGGGTCCTCAGCTCGGCGTTCCTCTGCATCCACCACTACGAGGGCGCCTGGAACGCGAACACGGGAAACGGCTACTACGGGGGCCTGCAGATGGACCGGCGGTTCCAGACCCTCTACGGCTCCGACTTCGTCGCGCGCTGGGGGACGGCCGACAACTGGCCTGCCTGGGCGCAGCTCCAGGCCGCGGTGCGCGCCTACCAGGCGGGGCGGGGCTTCTTTCCGTGGCCGAACACGGCCCGCGTCTGTGGCTTGATCTAGCTCGATTTAGCTCCCAAACCACCCTCCGGGGCTATCAAGCCGAGCTGTGCCTTCGCCGATGGGGGCCGCATGGTGACGCGGTCTGCGGCGGCGGCGCACACGCCTGAGCTCGACGGCGCCGTCAATGGGAACGGCAACGGGCGCCCTGAGGCGCTCGTCGAGTCGTACCGGCGTCTCGCCGAGGTGTTTCACGAGGTGCTCTCCGAGCAGAGCCTCGAGGACCTGCTCGACCGCATCGTCGTCACGCTCGGCGACCTGATGCCGTACGAGGCGCTGCACATCTACGAGGCCGACGACGACCGGCGCGTACTCGTGCCGCTGAAGGCGCGCTCCCAGGTCTACGAGGACGAGATCATGCGGAGCCGGCCGCGCTACGGCGAAGGGATCACCGGCTGGGCGGTCGAGAACCGCCGTCCTGTCTGGACGAACCGCGCTCACCTCGATCCTCGTGCGGTCACCGTGCCCGGCACGCCGGTCGAGCCGGAGGCGCTGATCTCGATCCCGCTGATCGCTCGCGGCGCGCTGAAGGGCGCACTCAACATTTACCGGATCGGCGAGGACGCCGAGTTCGCCAAACACGAGTTCCACCTCGCCCGGTCGTTCGGCGACGCCGCGGCGCTGGCGCTCGACAACGCGCAGATCCGCGCTCGCCTCGAGCATCTCGCGCAGACCGACTCGCTGACCACGCTCTACAACCACCGCTACTTCCACGAGCGTCTTCGCTCGGAGCTGACGCGCGCGTCGCGCACGCACGACACCGTCGCGGTGCTGATGTTCGACCTCGACGACTTCAAGCGCGTCAACGACGTGTACGGCCACGGAGCCGGTGACCAGCTGCTGATCCACGTGGCGCGCGTCGCGCGCGACACCGTTCGCGGCTCCGACGTCGTCTGCCGCATCGGCGGCGAGGAGTTCGGGGTGATCATGCCGTCGTGCGACGCCGGTGACGCGCTCGGGCTCGCGTCCCGACTCAGCGAGGCGCTGCGCGACGTCGACATCGAGCCGGCGGGACGGATCACCGTCTCGATGGGTGTCGCCCAGGGGCCGGAGCACGCGATGAACCCACGCGAGCTCGTGTCCTGCGCCGAGGCGGCGATGATGACTGCGAAGGCGCGTGGCAAGAACCAGAGCGTCGTCTACGACGACGGCTCGACCGAGCGCCCGAGTGCTGAGGCGCTCGCCGGCCGCGACGTGCGCTCGATCGCACACCTGAAGATGCTTCAGTCCCTCGCGGGAAAGCTGAACCGGCTGAACGACGTCGCGCAGATCGGCAGCACGATCGCAACCGAGCTACGGCTGCTGATCGACTACCACAACTGCCGCGTCGTCCTCCGCAACGGCGACGAGCTGCGCCCGATCGCGTTCGTGGGCGATGCAGACGATGCGATCGGCAATACGTCGGACGCATACACGCAGCGTGTCGGCGTCGGCGTCACCGGCCGCGCCGTCGAGACGGGCGAGGCGTTGCTGATCCCGAACGCGCTCGAATGCGACTTCGCGTTCCGCATTCCTGGGACCGAGGAGCTCGAAGAGTCGCTCGCGGTCGTCCCGCTTCGGTACGGCACGCGCGTGACCGGCGCGATCGTGATCTCGAAGCTCGGCGTAAACCAGTTCGACGAGGACGACGTTCGCCTGCTCGAGGTGCTCGCGGGGCAGGCGTCGGTCGCGCTCGAGAACGCGCGGCTCTACGAGCATCAGCGTCGCGAGGCGGAGGGCGCGAAGGCGCTGCTCGCGTTCGCCGACGAGCTGTCCCGTGCCCACTCGGTCGACGAGATCCAGACGCTCGCCGTCCAGGCGGTGACCCGTGTCTTCGCGACCTCACGCGCATCGATCTGGATGGACATGGAATGCGTTGCGCATGCCGGCGATCCGGTTGCCGAGGGCCCGTCGGTCCCGATCGATACAGGCGAGGGTGCCGAAGGGCGCGTCGTCGTGGACGTGCCGCAGCTCGACGAGGACCGTGAGCGGCTGTTCGCGTCGTTCGGATACCAGCTGTCGGTTGCGCTGCAGAAGGCGCGGCTCTACGGCCGCCATCGTGAGGCTGCAGAGATCGCGAATGCGCTGCTCGACGCGAGCCGCGAGCTGGCGACTGCGGAGTCGCCCGAGGAAGTGCTCGCTCGGAGCGTCGAGGTGACGGCGCGCGTCCTCGCCACCGAGCGCGCGTCGCTGTGGATCCAGGAAGAAGCGGAGCCGCGCGATCTCGTCGGCCGCGCGTCGGTCGGGTACTTCCCGGATCTCGACTCCGCCGACGGGCGCCGGTACTCCGCTGCGCTTGCGAACCAGTTGCTGGAGCACAGTGAGCCATTCGTCGTGGAGGCCGACGACCTCGCACAGCTCGCAGAGGTCCCGCCGGAGCGGGTCAACCGCTACCTCGTCGCACCGCTACGGCTCGAAGGCGGTCGTGTCGGTGCGCTCGTCGCGACGGTCGGCGACCGCTTCGCAGTCGACCGTCAGCTGAGGCTCCTGGCGGGTCTCGCGCACCAAGCCAAGCTTGCGATCGAGAGCGCCGAGCACTTCGAGGGCCTCGAGCGCACGTTCGTCTCGACCGTCGCGACGCTCGCGAACGCGCTCGAGGCGAACGACGAGTACACGTCTTCACATGCCCGGTGGATCAGCGACATGGCACTGCTCGTCGGACGCGAGCTCGAGCTCGATCGCGACGCGCTGAAGCGGCTCGAGCTCGGCGCGCTGTTCCACGACATCGGGAAGATCGGGATCCCGTCCGACATCCTTCAGAAGCCTGGTCCGCTGACGGACGAGGAGTTCGAGATCGTCAAGGCGCATCCCGAGCTCGGCGAGAAGATCCTCGCGCCGATCGACCGGCTCTCCGACGTTCGCCCGATCGTTCGCGCGTGCCACGAGCGCTGGGACGGCGGCGGCTACCCCGACGGCAAGGTCGGCGAAGAGATCCCGATCGAGTCGCGCATCGTGCTCGTGTGCGACGCTTTCCATGCGATGGTCACCGATCGCCCGTATCGCGGCCGCATGCCGGGCGTCGAAGCCGTCGAGCGGCTCGTCGAGTCGGCCGGCACGCAGTTCGACCCGACGGTCGTCAAGGCCTTCGTCCGGCTCTTCGAGACGGGCGACGTCCTCTCGCTCGACTAGCGCACGTCCTCGAGCCTGCGGATCGTGCACACGTCGACGAAGCCGATGCGCTTCAAGATCGGGTACGACGTGTCGGGTAGCGCCTCGGTGACGAGCGCAGGCGTAGCACGGGCGGCGGCATCGTCCCAGCGGGCGCGCACGAGCGCCTTGTAGACGCCGCGGCCGCGCGCCCACTCGAGAACCGAGCCTGCGATCAGGAAGACGCCCCGGTCGGAGTAGACCGAGCGGCCGAGGCCGGCCGGCTGCCCGTCGAGGTAAGCGAGGAACGTGACCGGGACGCTCGCGTCGCGCGCGGCCTCGAACTCGGCGCGAACATGCTTCAGCTGGGCTGCGCGCCGGTCGTCGGGAGTCGCAAAGGCCTCCCACATCACCTCGGTCGCGGTCAGGTGATCCTCGTAGCTCTCGACGCGCCGGACGTCAACGTACGCCGGGCCCGGCGGAGGCTCGTCGACGCAGGCGAGCGCATGCAGCAGCGCGCCGCGGTCGCGTGGCTCTTGAAGCCCGAGCGCGAGGAGCCGCTCGTGCAGGTCTGGAGGCTGCGTGTCCGGGTCGAGCCACCAGACGAGCCCTTTCTCCGGCGGTACACGTTCTCGCACCTCGGCGAGGAGTGCCTCGACGTCGTCGGGCGCGACCCGCACGCCCGACACGCCCGCCCACGTGTTCCCCTGGATCACGCACACGCGCTCGTCGGCGAAGCGGTCGACGTCCGCCGAGATCCGCGTGTAGCGGTCGGGGTTCTGCGCGAACTCGCGGAGAGCGTCGTTCAAAGCGGATCGTGTTCCACTTCGTACATCGTGCACACGCGCTCGAAGCCGCAGCGCTCCAGGATTGGACGCGACGTTTCCTGTGCCTGCACGACGAGTGCGGGCGTCCCGCGCGCGACCGCTTCTTCCCACCGCGCGGCGATCAACGCGCGGTAAGCGCCGCGGCCGCGTGCGCTCGGCAGCGTCGCCCCGCCGTCCAGCAACAGTCCACGCGGCCCAGGGAACGCGCGAGCGTGCGCGACCGGCACGCCGTCGATCGACGCCAGCCACTCCATCGATGGACCAGACTTGCGCCGTTCGTACGTCGTCTCGGCTTCTTCCCGGCGGTGGGCGCGAGCCTCGTCGGTGTACTGCTCCGCGGAGAGAGCGATCTCGAGGCCCACGAGGTAGTCGTCGAACGTGTCGATCCGGCGCACGTCGAAGCCCGGGACAGACGGTGGCGCGCTCGACGTCGCGAGCGCGGTGAACTCCCACTCGAGCGGCGGTGCGGGACGACGCGCTCCTGCGGCGACGAGTGCGTCCGCGAGCTCTCTCGAGTCGGTCTGCCAGGAGCCGATCGCGGACGGGGCGAGCGACCGCACCGCCGAGAGCACCTCTGCGGCGTCCAGAGGAGCGAACGACGGCCGGAAGACGTTGATGTACTTCCCGCCGGCGACGATCGCGGCGAAGAACCGATCGTTGTCGACGACCTCCGTCCCGGATCGATCGAGATACGCGCCGGGGCTCCGCGCGAACTCGCGCAGCTCGGTGCTCAGCACGTCGCCGGATCGAGCAGCACTTCCTGCTCCGCGGCGACGTGGAAGCCGATTCGTTCCAGGATCGGGCGCGACATCGCACCTGCGTGCACGACCAGCGCAGGCTGCCTGACCTCGACGGCGTCATCCCAGCGCGCGCGCACGAGCGAGCGGTAGGCACCGCGGCCCCGTGCCTCGGCGAGGACGCCGCCCGAGATCAGCATGACCGCGGGCAGCCCGTCCTCGACAAGTGCGCGCGCCGCGCCGACCGCCGCGCCATTGACAAACGCGAGGTAGACGCGCGGCCGGTCGCCGGCCTGCTCCGCCGCGAACTGTTCTTTCCAGTCTTCGTCGTCGTGCTCCTCACCGAGTGTCGTGGCGGAGATGCTGCTCGCCAGGGCAAGCTCGTCCGGGCTTGCCACGCGCCGCACTTCGACACCGTCGACTGCGGGCGGCTCGTCGGTCAGCACCATCGAGGTGAGATGCGGCTCGTGGCCGGGCAAGTCGGAAGGGACGAAGCCGTGCGCGACCAGACGGTCGACGAGGTCGACCGGCGTCGCCGAGCTGCCAACCCGCCAGATCGCCTGGCGATGCTCGCGACGCGCGATCTCCTCGCGGACCTCGTGGATCGCTTCTGGGATCTCGTCCGGGTCGAGCCGCAGCCGGCAGACGAGCGTCGAGGTAGGCGACGGTCCGAAGAGGAGGCAGTAGTGGTTCGTGAGGACGCGTGTCAGCCCACTACGTGGGTCGATTTCCCCCCAGGCCGGCGGGTCCTCAGCGAAGCGGCGTAGTTCGTCCTTCACGCAGCGAGTCTAGGCGTCGGCGACGAGCTCGACGACGTTCCCGACACGCTCGAAGCCGATGCGCTCCAGCACGCGCCGGGAGGCTTCCTCGGCGTGCACGACAAGCGCCGGCGTGTCCCGGCGCGTGGCTTCTTCCCAGCGCGCCCGCACGAGCGCGCGATAGGCGCCGCGACCTCGGGCGTCGGGCAACGTGACGCCGCCCGTGAGGAAGAGGCCGCGCGGGCCGGCGATCGCGCCCGCGTACGCAATCGGCCGGCCGTCGAGCACGGCGATCCAGTCTCCGCCAGGACGGTCGCGATGCCGCGACCAACGCGTCTTGCGATCGCCGGCGACGTCTGTCTGCCATCCTTCGTTGGCGACCTGCATCGCGACCAGGAACTCGTCGTAGCCGTGAACGCGTCGAATCTCGATTCCCGCGACCGTGGGCGGCGGCTCCGTCGTTGCGAGCGCGGTGATGTACGAGGTGAGGGGCGGATCCTGATCGCGGCACCCGAGCGCGCGCAGTTCTGCTTCGCAGCTCCCGTCGGTGATCCAGATGAGGCGTGCGCGTGGAACATGTGCGCGGACATCCTTGAACAGGTCGGCGACGTGGTCGGTCCGGATACGGCAGACCGTTGCGTGCAGGCCGTCGGGGGACACCGTGAGGTGAAAGCGCGCGTCCTCGAAGACCGTCACGCCACGTTGCGGCGGCAAGTACGCCGGTGGGTCGAGCGCGAACTCGCTAAGTGCAGAACTCGTCTGCAACGGAGAGCGCGTCGTCGAGTATCTCGATCGCTTCGTCGAGCTCGTCGCGCGTGATCGTCAACGGCGGGCAGCACATGACGACGTTCCAATGCGTCATCAAGTACAGGCCGCTGTCGAGCGCACGCTTCATCACCGCCGCCATCGGCTTCGCGGCGTCGCCCGAGCCGTTGAACGGCACGAGCGGCTCGCGCGTCGCACGGTCTTTCACGAGCTCCAGCCCCCAGAAGCAGCCGAGGCCCCGCACCTCGCCGATCGACGGGTGTTTGTCCTGCAAGCGCGCGAGCTCGGTGGCGAACACCTCGCCCATCGCAGCCGCATTCTCGACGATGCCTTCCTCCTGGAACGCCTCGATCGATGCGACGCCCGACGCACACGCGAGGGGATGGCCGCTGTAGGTCAGGCCGCCGGCGAACATCTTGTCGCGCACCCACTCGGCGATCGGCTTGCGCACGATCATCGCCCCGAGCGGGACGTACCCCGAGTTGATTCCCTTTGCGACGGTGAGGATGTCCGGCACGACGTCCCAGTTGTCGACAGCGAACCACTTGCCGGTGCGGCCGAAGCCGGCCATCACCTCGTCGGCAATCAGCAGGATGCCGTGGCGGTCGCAGACCTCGCGGATCGACTGCAGGTAGCCGTCGGGCGGGACGATGATCCCGTTCGTGCCCGTGACGGTCTCGAGGATCACGGCGGCGACGGTGTGCGCGCCCTCGTACTGGAGGATCTCCTCGAGGTGCGGCGCGCCCGTGCACACCGGGCACGGGTCGGGATGGCCGGCCGGGCAGCGGTAGGTGTACGGGTCGAACATGCGCACGACGCCGGGGATACCCGGCTCCGCGGCCCAGCGGCGCGGGTCGCCGGTGAGCGTGATTCCGCCGGCGGTGGCGCCGTGGTAGCTGCGATAGCGCGCAATGATCTTGTGGCGGCCGGTGTACCAGCGGGCGAGCTTGATTGCGTTTTCGTTCGCCTCGGCGCCGCCGTTCGTGAAGAACGACATGCAGAGGTCGCCCGGCGTGACCTCGGCGAGGAGCTTTCCGAGGCGCGAGCGCGATTCGGTCGCCATCGGCGGGCCGATCGTCGCGAGCTTCTCCGCCTGATCCTTGATCGCCTGCACCACCTTCGGGTGCGAATGGCCGATCGAGACGTTGACCAGCTGAGAGGCGAAGTCGAGGTAGGCCTTGCCGTCGTAGTCGTAGAAGTAGCGCCCTTCCGCGCGCTCCACGGCGATCGGGTTGATCGCGCTCTGGACGCTCCAGGAGTAGAGGACGTAGTCCTTCGCGTCCTGGACGATCTGCCTGCCCAGCTCGGTGTTCGTCTCTGTGGTCGCCATGGCTGGATGCTACTCCCGCGCCGCGCCGGCGACCTCCGGGTCGGCATAGAGCCGCAGCGTCCCGTGGGGGGAGAAGCCGAGCCCGTGGAGCACAGGCGCGGACATGCGACCGGCCTGAACGACGAGGAGGGGCGTGTCGCGAGCGACCGCGTGCTCCCAGCGCGCGTGCACGAGTGCGCGATACACGCCGCGCCGGCGGGCCGAGGGTAGGACGTCGCCGCCCATGAGCGCGACGCCCGCTTCCATGTCGATGGCGCGGCCGAAACCGACCGGGTGCCCGTTCTCGTAGGCGGCGAAGTGGTGGACGCAGCCGTGCGGCTCGAAGCGCTCTCGTTCGTGTCCTCGCCGGGAGACCCGCTCCGCCTCGGGCAGCTCCCAGACGTCCCAGCTGACCTCCATCGCCTGGAGGTGCTGCTCGAGCGTCTCGGTCCGCCGTACGTCGACGTGCGGCGCAGCAGGCGGCTCGTGCTCGATGCTCATCCCCGTCAGCGTCGCCTCCTCGTCGTCCGCCACGAAACCGAGCCCGGCCAGTTGCTCGTCGAGGTCGCCGGGCGTCGCGCTCCACCCGACCCACCACTCGCAGCGCGTGACGCCTCGGCGTGCGCACTCCTCGCGCGCCCACGCGACGGTCGCCGCGACGTCGTCCAGCCGCAGGCGCTGCATCGAAGCGCGATGTCGACCGGCCTCGAAGAAGAAGTCGTCGCGGCGGATCGTCTCGAAGCCGGGCCGCGGCAGCACATGGACGGCCGCATCCTCCGCGAGCTCTGCGACCGTGGGTGCCACGGCGCTAGTCTGCCCACAGCCTTCAAGGAGGAGACATCGTGACCGACGTCCTCGACGCACCCGCAGCCGTCAAGCCGATCAACCACTGGATCTCCGGCGCGCCGTACGCCGGCACGTCGGGCCGAAGCGGCCCCGTGTTCAACCCGGCGACGGGGCAGCAGTCGGGTGCGGTGGACTTCGCGACGGCCGAGGAGGTCGACCGTGCCGTCCAGGCGGCCAAGGCCGCGTTCCCGGCGTGGCGTGCGCTGTCGATCGCGAAGCGCGCGGAGATCCTGTTCGCGATCCGCGAGCTCGTCCACGAGCGCCGCGAGGAGATCGCGAAGTACCTGACCGCAGAGCACGGCAAGGTGCTGTCCGACGCGATGGGCGAGGTGACGCGCGGGCTCGAGGTGATCGAGTTCTGCTGCGGCATCCCGCATCTCCTGAAGGGCGCTATGACCGAGCAGGCGTCCACCGGCGTCGACGTGTACTCGATCCGCCAGCCACTTGGCGTCGTCGCCGGCATCACGCCATTCAACTTCCCGGCGATGGTCCCGATGTGGATGTGGGCGCCCGCGATCGCCTGCGGCAACACGTTCATCCTCAAGCCCTCGGAGAAGGATCCCTCGGCGTCCGTGTACACCGCGCAGCTGCTCAAGGAGGCCGGACTCCCGGACGGCGTCTTCAACGTGATTCACGGCGACAAGGTTGCGGTCGACGCGATCCTCGGCCACCGCGACATCGCCGCCGTCTCGTTCGTCGGCTCGACACCGATCGCGAAGTACGTCTACGAGACGGCGACCGCGAGCGGCAAGCGCTGCCAGGCGCTCGGCGGGGCGAAGAACCACATGATCGTGCTGCCGGACGCCGACATCGACATGGCGGCCGACGCTGCCGTGTCCGCTGCCTACGGCTCCGCAGGCGAGCGCTGCATGGCCGTGTCGATGCTCGTCGCGGTCGGCGACGTCGCCGATCCGCTGATCGAGGCGATCAAGGCGCGCATCCCGAACGTGAAGATCGGCGACGGCATGGACGCGTCGAGCGAAATGGGCCCGCTGATCACGCGCGAGCATCGCGACAAGGTCGCGTCGTATCTCGAAGACGGCGGCGGCGACGTCCTCGTCGACGGTCGGAATGGATGTCCCGACGACGGGTTCTTCCTCGCGCCGTCGCTGATCGACGGGCTCGCGCCGGGCATGCGCGCGTACGACGACGAGATCTTCGGCCCGGTGCTGGGCGTGACGCGCGTTGCCACGTACGACGAGGCGATTCGGCTCGTCAACGAGAACCCGTACGGCAACGGCACCGCGATCTTCACGCGCGACGGCGGCGTCTCCCGCCAGTTTCAGTTCGACGTGCAGGCGGGGATGGTGGGGATCAACGTCCCGATCCCGGTGCCGGTGGCGTACTACTCGTTCGGCGGCTGGAAGGCGTCCCTCTTCGGCGACCGGCACATCTACGGCCCGGAAGGGATCGACTTCTACACGCGCTCGAAGGTCGTCACGTCGCGGTGGCCGGACCCGGCGACCTCGAAGGTCGACCTGGGCTTCCCGCAGACGCGCTGAGAACCTGCCTGCGCCAACGTTTGCACACGGTGACATCCGTGCGCCGACGCTTCCTGTTTGACAGCGACGGGCGGCCGTGCAAACGTTGGCACCGGCGTGAGTGAGGGGTCGAGCTCACCAGTTCGGATCGGCGTGGTGGGGCTGGGCGCGGTTGCCCAGGCAGTTCACCTACCCCTGCTTCAGAAGCATCCCGAGAGGTTCCGGATCGTGGCGCTCTGCGACCTGTCGCGCGGAACGCGGGACCGGGTCGGCGCTCGCTACGGGGTCGCCGGGGAGCGTCGGTTCGCCGACGCCGAGGAGCTGCTCGGCGCGGGTGGGCTCGACGCAGTTGCGATCCTCACCACCGGTTCGCATGCATCGCTCGCTGCCGCGGCGACAAACGCCGGGCTCGCGGTCTTCTGCGAGAAGCCACTCGCGTATTCCGTGGCGGAGATCGACGAGCTTGCGGCGCTCGACCCCGTGCTGCAGCTCGGGTACATGAAGGTGTACGACCGAGCGGTGGAGCGCGCCGCCGCGGTGCTGGCCGAGCGTCCCTCGCCGCGGTCGATCGATGTGACGGTGCTCCACCCCCCGTCGGGCCCGCAGCTGGCGCATGCCGGCCTGCTCCCGCCCGCCGGCGATGTTGGCGCGGGCGACGTTGCACGGCTCGCGGCAGACGAGGCGGCGTCGCTCGAGCAGGCGCTCGGCCCAGCGCCCCGGTGGCTCGGCGAGGTGTACTCCGACGTTCTCCTCGGCAGCGTCGTACACGACCTCGCCGTCATCCGCGCGCTCGCGGGCGGCGGTCTCGAGCTCGACGACGCCGACGTGTGGCCTGACGAGTCCGCCGACGGATCGCTCGCGTTGTCCGGCCGGCTCCCTCACGGTGCCCGGGTCTCGATTCGTTGGCATTACCTCGAGGGCTATCCGGCTTACCGCGAGGAGGTGCGAGTTCACGACGAGCGGGGAAGTGTCGAGCTCGTCTTCCCGGCGCCGTATCTGCTGCACGCTCCGACCATCCTCACGGTGGTCGATGCGGATGAGGAGGCCGAGCGCGTCACGCGTACGCGCTCGACGGTCGAGGCCTTCGAGCAGCAATGGCTCGCCTTCGAGTCACTCGTGCGGAACGGCAACCCGCCTCGAGCGGCACTCGAAGAAGGACGCGAGGACGTCCTCGTCTGTCAATCTGCCGCACGCGTCCTCGCAGCGCGGCACGACGTCGAGATCGGCGGCGAGGCAGCCGGCAAGGTCTCGGAGCTTGCATGAGCCCCCCAAAGAACCGAATCGTCGAAGGCGCAAAAGGAGGGAAGCAGTGAAACGGAACCACCTCGGCGCGATCATCGTCCTCGCGCTCGCGGTCGTCCTGGCATCCGTCGCAGCTACGTCGAAGGCGGCGGCGAACCGGCAGGCCAAGACGGACACGATCGTCCTCTACGCGAGCGGCGACGTGAACGTGCAGTCGCTCTGGCAGCAGTACATCATCCCGGGGTTCGAGAAGGCGAACAAGAACATCAAGGTCAAGTTCATCTTCTCCGAGCACGGTGTGCAGGACACGACGACGCTCGCCCGCATCGGCGCGGCGGTCAAGCAGCGCAAGTGGCCCGGGATCGACATCGTCGACGCCGGGCTCGTCACGACTCTCGCGACCGACGGGCTGACGCAGCCGGTCACGAAGGCCACGGCGCCGAATATCAAGAACGTCGACCAGAAGCTCCTCACGCCGGTGAAGGGCGCGGCGATCCCGTACCGCGGCTCGTCGGTCGTCCTTGCGTACGACTCGAAGAACGTGGCGACACCGCCGAAAACGCTCAGCGCCCTGCTGACGTGGATCAAGGCGCACCCCGGCAAGTTCACCTACAACTCGCCGAACAGCGGCGGCTCCGGCTACTCGTTCGCCGAGACCGTCGTCGACAGCTTCATCTCGGCGAACGTCCTGAAGCAAATGCAGAACGGATACGTGCCGAACCTCGAGTCCAACTGGAAGCAGGGGCTCGACGTGCTGCACAGCCTGAACCAGTACGTGTACCAGGGCGTCTATCCGAACGGGAACGCCGCCGTCCTCGATCTGCTCGGCAAGGGGCAGATCTGGGTTGCACCGGTGTGGTCGGACCAGTCGTTGACCGCGCTCAAGACGGGTCAGTTGCCGGCATCGGTTCACCTGACGCAGATCTCGAACCCGTCGTTCACCGGCGGGGCGGCATACCTCGGAGTTCCGAAGTCGGCACGGCACAAGGATGACGTCTACAAGTTCGTCAACTACGTCCTGTCGCCGGCCGCGCAGACGCAGATCATCAACATCATGGCGGGGTTCCCGGCGATCCCGCTGAAGCTCATGCCGCAGGCGATCCAGAACAAGTTCGCGGACGTGTCCGCAAACTCGCTCCGGCCCACCTACGCGCAGAAGCAGCAGAGCGACTTCAAGGCGCAGTGGCAGCAGACGGTGCCGTAGTCGTACGGCGCCGGTCCGTGCGCAGGCGGGGGCTCCGTGAGGGAGCGCAAGGCCTCCTCATGGTGCTCCCGCCGGTGGCGGTGATCGCCGTCTTCATCGGGTTCCCGGTGGTAGCGGCGATCGCCTACACCCTCGGCCGCGCGGGCGGCCCGAATTCGGTCGTCGCCTCGCTCGGGCAGCGGCAGTTCATCGTGCACCACGGCGTGACGCTCGACGCCTATCGCGACATCCTGGGGAACGCGACCATCCATCGCGACCTGTGGGCGACCGTCTGGGTGACGATCGTCGTCACACTCGTGGTCGTCGTAGTCAGTTGGGCGATCGCGCTCTACCTTCGGCTCACCGACTCGCGCCTGGCACGCATCGTCTCGGCGCTCTCGGTGGTGCCTCTCTTCATCCCCGTCGTGATCGCGTCGTACGCGATCCTCGTCTTCTACGCATCCGACGGTTTCATGCGGAGCGTCGCCTTTCACCTCGGGTGGCACAGCTTCCCGACGCTCGGCTACACGCTCTGGTGTGTCGTCCTGGCCGAGATCTGGGTGAACATCCCGTTCGGCGTGCTGATGATGAGCTCCGGCTTGAACGGCGTGCCGAACAACCTGATCGAGGCAGCGCGGGACTCCGGGGCCGGCATGCCGCGCGTCGTTCGCTCGATCCTCCTGCCGATGAACGTGATCCCGACCGTGATCGTGGGGACGTTCACCGGGATCTACGTGCTGGGGAGCTTCACCGTCCCGTACCTGACCGGCCCGACCGCGCCCAACCTGCTCGGTCCGTCGATGAGCAACTTCTTCTCCGCGTTCAACCAGCCGCAGCAGGCGGAAGTCCTTGCGATCGTGGTGTTCGTGCTCGCGCTCGGCATCGGTGCCGTCTACGTGTGGGCGAACGTGCGCACCGGGAAGCGCTCGGGGATGACTTCGTGAGTGCCGCAGTCGTGCGCGGTGTCGGGCTCCGCGCGTTGCGGTTTGTATTCGTCACCTCGCTGCTCGTGTTCATGGTCGGTCCGATCGTGTGGCTCGGCCTTCGTGCGTTCTCCGGGCTCTGGCGGTACCCGCAGCTGCTGCCGACGCAGTGGACCGTGAGCGGGTGGCGGCAGGTGTTCAACGATCCGAACCTCAGCCACTCGATGAAGCTGAGCTTCGAATTCGCCCCGGTCGTGACGGTTGCGTCTGCAGTGATCTGCCTGCCCGCGGCGTACGCGTTCTCGCGGTACAAGTTCCCTGGGCGGCGGTTCCTCCTCATCTCGCTCTTCGCCGTCAACGCGTTCCCGAAGATCGGCCTCTACATCTCGATGGCCGGGGTCTTCTACTCGCTGAACCTGATCGCCACGTTCCTCGGCGTCGTGATCGTGCAGCTGATCGGCACGATCGTCTTCATGACGTGGATTCCCGCGGCTGCGTTCTCGTCGATCCCTCGCAGCCTCGAGGAGGCGGCGCGTGACGTCGGCGCCGGGCCGTTGCGCGTGTTCTTCCGCGTGACGTTCCCGCTCGCAGCACCGGCGATCTTCGTCGCGATGATCCTCTCGTTCCTCGCGTCGTTCGACGAGGCGCAGGGTACGTTCCTCGTCGGCGTGCCGAAGTACATAACGATGCCGACGGAGATGTACACCCTCGTGCTCAACTATCCGGAGCAGGTGGCGGCGGTGTTCGCACTCCTGCTCGCGATTCCGTCCGTCGTCTTGATGGCGTTCGCGCGGAAGCACGTGATGGGCGGCAAGCTCGCTGAAGGGTTCCAGCTCCGATGAGTGCCGGCGAGGTCGGACTGCAGATCGAGCACGTCTCGAAGGATCTCGGCGGTCGCACGATCGTCGACGACATGCAGCTCGAGGTGCGCGCCGGCGAGCTCACGTGCCTGCTCGGCCCGTCGGGATGCGGCAAGACGACGACGCTCCGCATGATCGGTGGGTTCCTCATCCCGGACGAAGGCCGGATCCTGATCAGCGGTGCCGACGTGACGAACCAGTCGCCGGACAAGCGACCGACGGCGATGGTGTTCCAGAACTACGCATTGTGGCCGCACATGACGGTGTTCAAGAACGTCGCGTTCGGCTTGCGCCTGCGCAAGCTGCCGCGGCGCGAGGTGAGCGAGCGGGTCGAGCAGGTGCTCGAGCTCGTCGGGCTGACACACCACGTCCACAGCTATCCGGCGCGCATCTCTGGTGGCGAACAGCAGCGCGTCGCGCTCGCACGCGCACTCGTGCTCGAGCCGAAGGTGCTGCTGCTCGACGAGCCGCTCTCGAACCTGGACGCGAAGCTGCGTGTCCGTGTGCGCGAGGACATCAGAGAGATCCAGCAGCGCATCGGGATCACGACTGTGTTCGTGACACACGATCAGGACGAAGCGTTGTCGATCTCCGACCGGATCGCGGTCATGTCGGGCGGCAGAGTCGAACAGTACGCAGACGCGCGTGGTCTCTACCGTGAGCCCGAGACCGCCTTCGTCGCGAGCTTCGTCGGTGCGATGAACACCTACGACGCAGCCGTGGTGCCAGGCGGCCTCGAGCTGCCGGGCAACGTCGTCGTACCGTGCGACGACCTCTCGGCATCGGGCGGCGGAATGTGGGAGGCAGGAGTGCGGCCGGAGGACGTGCGCGTGTCGCTCGACGGCGACGGCGCACCTGCCGACGTCGTACGAGAGGTTCCGCGCGGCCACTACAAGGAGCTTGTCCTCAATGCCGGTCCGAATGAAGTCCGGGCGTTCGTAGGCACCGATCTTCCGTCCGCGGAACGCGTGCGGATCTCGTTTGCGCGCGTCCTTCTGTACCGCGACGGCGTGCTCCAGCGGTCCTCCGCGCCGGTCTCGGTGTAGTGCCGCTGGCGGTCGCCCACCGGGGGGACTGGAGCGAAGCGCGCGAGAATACGGTCGCTGCGTTCCAGGCGGCCGAGCGGTCCGGGGCAGACATGATCGAGCTCGACGTGCGGCGGACGGCAGACGACGGCGTCGTCGTCATGCACGACCCGACGCTCGAGCGTGTGTGGGGGTCACCGCTCGCCGTCGCCGACTCAACACTCGCCGAGCTCTGCCGTGTCCAGGGCGTGACGAGCCTCGACGAGGCTCTCGGCTCCGTCGCTGTTCCGGTGATGGTCGACTTCACATTGACCGACGTCGTCGATCCGGCGCTCGACGTCATCCGTCGGGCGGAGGCACTCGACCGCGTGCTCTTCTCGGGTGGGAATGTCGACGGCCACCGCCGCCTGCGCGAGCTCGCCCCGACTGCGCGGATCGCGCTCACCTGGAAGGAGCGAAAGCTGCCGCCAGGCGGCTTGCTGGATGAGCTGTCCATCGAGTACTTCAATCCACCGTGGGGTCACGTCGGTGAGCGAGTCGTCGAGTTGATGCGCGAACGCGGCTGCAAGGTGTCGACCTGGACGGTGGACGATCCCGTAGAGATGCGGCGTGTAGTCGACTGCGGCGTCGATGCGGTCATCACCAACCGGGTCGCCGAGCTGGTCGCCTTGCTCGCGGAAGCGCCGTGCTGACGGACGCCGAGCTCGACGCCTGCGCTTCACTGATGGACGACGTCGCCGGGCGCGCGATGGAGCGGATCATCGCCGAGCGTCCTCGTACCGACCAGATCGCCACGAAGAAGACGGCGGCCGACTGGGTGACCGAGACCGATCTCGCGGTCGAGCGATTCGTGCGCGACGAGATCGCGGTGCGTTTTCCGGGTCATCGGATCGAGGGTGAGGAGTACGGCGTCACGGGTGACGCGGACGCGACGACGACGTGGTTGATCGATCCGGTCGACGGGACGACGAACTACGTCCACGAGCTGCCGCTGTCGTCGTTCAGCCTCTGCGTCGCTGACGAGGCGGGGGCCGCAGCCGGGATCGTCGCGGATCCCTATCGCCGCGACGTGCTGTCGGCGGTCCGCGGCCGCGGCGCTCTGCACAACGGCCGTCCGACGCGAGTCTCGGAGGCGCGCTCGCTGATGGGCGGCATCGTGCTGACGGAGTACAGCGCGCAGTCGATCTGGCGCGGCATGGTCGACGCGATGCAGGCGCTGGCCGATGCCGGCTGTGTGACCCGAATCATGGGCTCGAACGCGTTCTCCATCTCCGCCGTCGCAGCCGGGCGGTGTGTCGCGACTGCGATCGGCGGCTTCAACCCGGGCGACTGCCTCGCCGGCGCGTTGATCGCCGCCGAAGCCGGTGCGGTTCTTCCGTGGGGCGTTCCGGACGAGGGCGCGCCGTTCCTGTGCGCGGCGCCGGGCGTCGTCGACGAGTTGCTGTCGATCTGGCCGGCGACATGAGCGTCGAATCACGGCGACCGACACTGATCGACGTCGCGAAGCTCGCACAGGTCGCACCGTCGACCGCGTCGCGCGCCCTGAAGGAGAGCCCGCGGATCAGCGAGGCGACGCGGCTTCGGGTCATGGCCGCCGCACGCGGGCTCGGGTATCAGCCGAACCGGGTCGCGCAGTCGCTGCGGGCGAAGACGGCGCCGTTCGTCGGGATCGTCGTCCCCGATATCGGCATCACCTTCTACAGCCGCTTCGTGAAAGGCGCGCAGGAGGTGCTCGAGGCGGCGGGCTACCAGGCACTCGTCATGAACACCGAGCGCGAGGCGGGCCACGAGGAGGTTGCGCTGCGGACGCTCGAGGGCCATCGGGTCACAGGCGTGCTGCTCGCGACGTCGCGCCCGACCTCCGACGAGCCGCGCATCCCGACGGTGTACTTCGACAGTCTCGCGGGGTCGCGCGGCCTTGCGCAGATCGCACTCGCCAACGACCAAGGGATGGAGCTTCTCGTCGCGCACCTCGCACGGCACGGCCATGAGCTGATCGCGTACATCGGTGGCCCACCGACGTTCACGTCGGGACAGGAGCGACTCGCCGGCTTCCGCGCATCTGTCGCACGACACGGTGCGAGTGGAGACGCCGCGTACGTCGAGATCGCGGACTCATCGTGGTCGGCCGAGAGCGCTGCTGCGGCAATGATGCGACTGCTGGCACTCGCCGAACCGCCGACCGCCGTCGTCACGTCAGGCGATACGCTCGCGATGGGAGCGATTGCCGCGTGCCGTGCAGCCGGACGGCGCGTTCCAGAGCACATCGCGCTCGTCGCTTTCGACGACCCGCTGTTCGGCTCGCTCGTCGACCCGCCGCTGACTGCGCTGCGGCGAAGCGATTACGAGCTCGGTCGCGAGGCGGCGCAGCTTCTGCTCGAGGGTTTGAACGGCGGAGTCGCCACAGCTGCCGTTCGGCTGCCGGTCGACCTCGTCGTGCGCCGCTCCTGCGGCTGCCCGGGGTGAAGCCGACCGCCTATCCGGAGCTGAACGCCGTCCTCGCGGAGCTCGTCGACGGTGCGCGGGCAACACTCGGGGACGACTTTTGCGGCGCATACCTTCACGGCTCGTTCGCGACGGGCGACGCGGACGAGTTCAGCGACGTCGACTTCGTCATCGTCACCCACGACGAGGTCACGTCGGACCAGTTACACGGCCTGCAGTTGCTCCACCGTCGGCTCTTCGCGCTCGAGTCGCCGTGGGCACAGCACCTGGAGGGCTCATACGTTCCTCGGCGAGCCCTGCGGCAGATGGACTGGTCGCACCGGTCGTTTCTGTTTCTGGACAACGGTGCGAACGAGCTCGTCCGGGACGCCCACTGCAACACTGCGGTCGTCAGATGGCTCCTCCGTGAGCGCGGTGTGATTCTCGCCGGGCCGCATCCGGCAGGGCTCGTCGACCCGATCACACCGTCGGACCTGCAGCGAGAGGCTCGCGCCCGTATTCAGGAGTACGCCGCCTGGGCCTACGAGCTGTCGGCGATGAGCCGGTGGCAGCAGCCGTATCTCGTGCTCACCTTCTGCCGTCTCCTCTTCACGCTCGCCACGGGCCGGGTCGCAGCGAAGCGCGAGGCCGGTGAATGGGCTGTTGACTCGCTCGCCGCGGAGTGGGCGCCCCTCGTTCACCGGGCGCTGGCGGATCGAGCCAATCCCTGGGAGCGTGTCGCCCAACCTGCCGAGCACGAGGCGGCGGAGCTCACCGTCGCCTTCGCGGACTACGCCGCGGACAGGGCCGGTCACTAGCGTGGAGCGGCTCCGAGGGCTGGCAAGCGCTCCCGTCACCTGGGGCGTCTGGGAGCTTGCGACAGGCAGCGATCGCATCCCGGCCGATCGCCTCCTGCGAACCGTTGCCGGGCTCGGTTTCTCCGGGATCGAGCTTGGGCCGCCCGGCTACCTCGATGCGGACGCCCTCCGTGAATCCGGCCTCGAGCTCGCCGGAGGCTTCGCGCCGCTCCATCTCGACGATCCGGACGCCTTCGCGGTGGACGTCACGGAGTGGCTCGATCCGATCGCTCTGGTGCTCACCGAGACCGGGAAACGCGGGCCGGTCGTCCTTGCCGATGCAGGGCGGTCGGCGCGCACCGCTCTCGAAGGCGAGCGGCTCGCGCGTGCGCTCGAGCGCGTCGCACGAGCGGCGGAGCGGTGTCGCGCACGGGGTCTCGACGTGGTCCTCCACCATCACATCGGGACGTACATCGAGACGCCCGAGGAGATCGCGGCGTTCATGGACGGTACCGACGTGCCGCTCTGCTTCGACACGGGCCACGCCGCGGTCGGTGGAGGCGATCCGATCGAGTTGGCGCGCACCTACGCGAAGCGGATCGGGCACCTGCATGTGAAGGACGTTGACCCGGCCCTGCTTGCGCGCGTGCGGTCGGGCGAGGTGGATCTCGAGCAGGCTTGGCGTGAGGGCATCTTCTGCGGGCTCGGGGACGGCATGGTCGATCTGCAGGCCGTGCTCGCGCTCCCGGAGCTGCAGGACTTCGACGGCTGGATCGTGCTCGAGCAGGACCGCGTCGCCGTACGCTCTGACGAGCTGCCCGCGGTGCGAGGCGTCGAGCAGGCGAACCTGCGGTACGTCCAGTCGCTTCTTGGATCGCCGTACGCTTAACCGACGCGCCGCGCGATCGAGGCGACGCCCGCCTCTGCGCGCTCGGATCGCGTTTCCGCCGGCCACCTGGCGATCCTCTCCTCCGCCCTGTCCGCCCAGGCGCGCAGCTGCTCCGCGTGCGTCCAGAGGAAGTCGAAGACGAGAGCGCGCGCGTGAACGTCGTCCTGAAACGGCGCGGCCCCGGCGGTGTACTCGGCCGCGACGATGCGCCCCACGTCCTGAATCGCGTCCGCGTCGGCGCGTACTCGGTCGAGCGCTGTGAGTAGCTGCTCGTGTGTGCAGAGATCGGCGAGGAGGATGCGGAGAACGGCTTCGCATTCGAGCGTCGTCCGACGTGGCGGTTGGGCGAGCCACGCGCGCAGCCGTTTGCGGCCGGCGGGCGTGATTGCATACGTCGTCCGTGCACGACGGCCGGTGAACGACTGCTCCGCTGTCGCCGAACCGGCTGCCGCGAGCTCCTTGACCACGTCGTACACACGGCTCTCCGCACGTGGCCAGAAGAAGCGGAGGTTCCGGCGGAGCTGCGTCGCGAGCTCCCACGTCGACCAGCGCGTGCGGAGCGCGAGGAGGCCGAGCACGGCGTTTGCGGTCGTCGAGGTGCGCGCCATATACTCCTACTTGGAGTGTTCTAGCAAAGGAGGCGGACATGGCCGTGGCACGGGTCTTCGAGGGAAAAGGGTGGACGCCCGACCAGTACGACGCGCTCATCGAGGAGCTTGGCCTCGATGGGAAGGCCGCCCCGGGCGTGCTCTTCCACTGGGCGGAGCGCACCGACGAGGGCATGCGGGCGATCGACGTCTACGAGTCGCGCGAGGTCGCCGACAGGCTCGTGTCAGAGCGGGTCGGGCCTGCCGCTCAGCGCCTCGGGCTACCGCTGCCCGAGATCAGCGAGCACGAGGTGCATGCCTACCTGGACTGAAACGCCTACGCGGTGGCGAGCGCCGCGGACGTCAGCTCTTCGTTCGGCCGGGCGCGCTTGATGAACTGGCCGCTTCCGGGCTTCGCGAGCAGCTGGTCGCCGTCCACGATTACGTTGCCGCGTAGCAGCACGATCTCCGGCGAGCCCTGCACATCGGTGCCCTCGTACAGGTTGTAGTCCGAGCGCGAGTGGTGCGTCGCCGCCGAGATGGTGACGCGCTTGTCGGGATCGAAGACGACGATGTCGGCGTCGGAGCCAACCGCGAGCGTGCCCTTGCGCGGGTAGAGGCCGAATAGCTTCGCGGGGTTCGTGCAGAGGAGCTCGACCATCCGGTTGAGCGAGATCCGTCCCTCACGCACGCCGAAGTGATGGATCATCTGCAGCCGGTTCTCGAGGCCGGGGCCGCCGTTCGGGATCTGGCGGAAATCGTCCTTGCCCGCGTCCTTCTGACCGTTGAACAGGTATGCGCAGTGGTCGGTGGAGATCGCTTGCAACACATTGGTGCGCACGGCGTTCCAGAGGATCTCCTGGTTCGCCTTCGGGCGCGGCGGGGGCGTGTAGACGTACTTCGCGCCTTCGAAGCCGGGCTGGTCGAGGAACGACTGGTCGATGAAGAAGTACTGGGTGCACGTCTCGCCCCAGATGTCCCAGCCCTTCTCGCGCGCGATCGCGATCGGCTCGACCGACTCCGCGCAGGACACGTGCACGACGTAGAGCTTGGCTCCGGCGACGCGCGCGAGCTGGACTGCTCGGTTCGTCGCCTCACCCTCCGTTTCCGGCGGGCGTGTGAGCGCGTGGTACTTCGGCGACGTGTTGCCGGCTGCGATCGCCTCGCCCATCAGCACCTCGATCGCGTCGCCGTTCTCGGCGTGCACCATCACGAGCGCTCCGCTCTGCGCCGCGACCTGCATCGCGCGGAAGAGCGTCTCGTCGTCGACCATCAGCGAGTCCTTGTACGCCATGAAGAGCTTGTAGGACGTGACGCCGTGCTCGTCGGGGAGCGTCGCGAGCTCGTCGAGGCGCTCCTGCCCGGCGAGGTCGGTGATCGCGATGTGGAAGCCGTTGTCGATGATCGACTTGCCGCTGCGCTTCCCGTGCCAGATCTCGAGCGCCTCGCCGAACGTCTGCCCTTTGGCCTGGATGCAGAAGTCGACGTGGGTCGTCGTTCCGCCGAACGCCGCTGCGGTCTGGCCGGACTCGAAGTCGTCGATCGTCGTCTCGCCGCGCCACGGCATCTCGAGATGCGTGTGTGGGTCGACCGCGCCCGGCAGCACGTACTTCCCGCGTGCGTCGATCGTGCGGTCTGCGCTCACGTCGAGTGACTCGCCGATCGTGGTGATCCGCTCGCCTTCGATGTAGATGTCGGCGACGTAGTCGTCGGCCGCGGTGATGACCCGGCCGCCCTTGATCAGCACGGACATGGTGAGCGCTCCTTTCGCGAGAACCGATCCCCGGGCCCGCGATCCGGGCCCGGGGACCAGGCTACTACTTGCCGCCGGCAGTCACCTTGACGGTGATGGGCTTGTAGTTCGCGCCCTTCGTGTCGGTGCCGCTGAGCTGGGCGAGCGCCTTCTTCGCCCAGGTGTAGTTCCAGGCACCCGACGGCGACTTCTTGATCACGCCGTAGGTCTTGGCGATCTTCGACGTGGCGCTCAGTGCCGACGCCGGGACCGTCCCGATGCCGGACGCGTTCGGCCAGACGAGCTTGTTGATCTCGTTCATCTCCCAGAGCTGGTGGCCGTGACCGAGCGCCGTGCCGTTCTTCAGCACGATGTTCGTGCAGTCGGACACGTGGTCGCGGCAGTAGATCCAGCCCTGGAACGACGCCTTCAGGAACGCCGTCGTCGTCGCCGAGTGCGACGGGTCACTGAGGTACTTCTGCGTCGCGAAGATGTTGTCCTCGAGCATCCCTGTCCCGACCGTCGGGCTCGCCATCTTGAAGACGTTCAGATCGGCGAGCGTGTAGAGCTTCCCGGTCTTCGGGTTCTTCGTCTCGAGCACCTGCGCGAGCTCGTTGTAGGTCATGGCGGCAGCCGCGTCGACCTTCCGGCTCAGGAATAGCGTCATGTCGAACGGCTGGTTGACGATCGTGACCGCGCTCTTCGAAGCCGGGTTGATCCCGTTCTTCGTGAGGGCGGCGAAGAGCTCGGGCTGGTTGCCGCAGCACCAGACGCCGACCTTCTTGTTCTTCATCTTCGCGATCGAGTTGATGCCTGAGTCCTTCCAGGTCAGCTCGGTCATCCCGGAGCGCGCGAATACCTGCGCGACCGAGACGATCTTGCCGCCCTTTTCCCTCGTTGCAAACAGGTTCGGCAGCCAGTCGAGGCCGAAGTCGGCCTGGCCGGCGAGCACGACCTGCTCGGGCGTGACGTCCGGGCCGCCGACCTTGAGCGTGACGTCGAGCCCGGCCTTCTTGTAGTAGCCCTTCTCGACGGCCGCGTAGTAGCCGGCGAACTGCGCCTGCGTCACCCACTTCAGCTGCAGCGTGACGTGAGTGAGCTTCGGTGCTGCCTGCGCCCGACCCATCCCGAGCGCCGCGGCGATCGCGGCGGCCACGACGGCTGCGAGCGCAAGTGCGAGCAGCGATTTCCTCTTCATGCAGTGCCCCTTTCCTGACGTGTTGGATCCCACTGGAGGGCGAAACGTTCGACGAGCGACACGGCGACGTACATCGCGACGCCGAGGATGCTGGCGGTGAGAATCGCCGCCCAGGCCGTCTCGAAGTCGAACAGCGAGACGGAATTCTTGATCGTGATCCCCAGGGATCCGAACGTGCCGAAGTAGTCAGCCACGATGGCGCCGATCATCGCGAGGACGGTCGCGACTTTCAATGCCGAGAAGACGAACGGCAGGGCCGTCGGCACCCGGACGCGGCGGAAGATCTCGAGCTCGCTCGCGGCGTAGGAGCGCATCAGCTCGATCTGCGACGGTCGGACTGACGTCAGGCCACGCAGGGTGTTCACGAACGCAGGGAAGAAGCACAGGACGCCGGCGGTCGCCATCCGGGGGGAGAGCGAAAGCGGGTCGAACCAGGCGTTGAAGATCGGCGAGAACGCGATGATCGGGACCGCGTTGGCCGCGATCGCGATCGGCATCAGCGCGGCCGAGACCCGGCGGAACCGGGCCAGGATCGCGGCGAACAGGATGCCGAGGCCCGAGCCGATCGCAAAGCCGCCGAGCGCCTCCTTCAGCGTCAGCCAGCCGGCGCTCCACAGTGTCGAGCGCTGCGTCCAGAAGGCGCTGACGATCGACCACGGCTTCGGCAGCAGGAACTTCTGGATGTTGAAGATGTCGATCGCCAGCTGCCACACGACGATCCCGAGGCAAAAGACAAGGATCGCCGGCACCCACTCGACGACCTTCGCGCGGATCCTCACCGGGCCTCCGCCCCGACGGAGCCGTGCTCGTCTGCGCCCACGCCGCGCAGCAGCTCGCGCACCTCCGTCACGAGCTCGAAGAAGCGCGTCTCCTCGCGCGTGTCGTTCGTGCGCGGCTGCGGCAGGTCGACGACGACCGAGCCGGCGATCCGTCCGGGCCGCGGACTCATGACGATCACGCGGGTCGAGAGGAACACTGCCTCGGAGATCGAGTGCGTCACGAACACGACGGTCGACTGCATGCGGCGCCAGATCTCGAGCAGCTCGATGTTGAGGCGCTCGCGCGTCATCTCGTCGAGCGCCCCGAACGGCTCGTCCATCAGCAGCAGCGCCGGCTCGAAGGCGAGCGCCCGCGCGATCGCGACGCGCATCTGCATGCCGCCCGACAGCTGCCACGGATGGTGGTCGCCGAAGCCCTGGAGCTCGACGAGGCCGAGCATCTCGTCGACGCGCTGCTTCCGCTTCCCGCGATCCCAGCCGAGCATCTCGAGCGGGAGCGCGACGTTCTTCGCGACGGTGCGCCAGTCGAAGAGCACCGAGTCCTGGAAGACCATGCCGTAGTCGTGGTCGGCACGCGCCTTCGGCGCAGGCTTCCCGTTCACCTCGACCGTGCCCTCCGTCGGCGGCGTCAGGTCACCGATCAAGCGTAGGAGCGTCGACTTCCCGCAGCCGGACGGCCCGATCAGCGACACGAACTCGCCCGCCTCGATCTGCAGGTCGATCCCGGTGAGCGCGGTCACGTTCCCTTTCGTGAACGTCTTCGTCAGGCGCTTGATCTCGACGACGCTCATTTCCCGCTCCAGCGCCGGCAAAGCCGGTGCCTCCGCTCTTTGCTGAGCTCCCTCGAGCCTACGCTCATGCGACGTGCTCCGGTGCGCGGCGCACGACGAGCTTCTCGGCGGTGACGACGACAAGGAAGAAGGCGATGCCGAGCCCCGCCGCGATGACGTTCGTCGCCCACAGATTCGCGGGCTGCAGCGAGTAGTACTGGTTGAAGTTGAGGATCGCGCCGCCCAGGCCGCCCGTGATCGAGCTCGGCAGCTCGCCGATGATCGCGCCGACGACGCTCGCGGTCGCGCTGATCTTGAGTGCCGTGAACAGGTAGGGGAGCGACGACGGCACGCGCAGCCGCCACAGCACCTGCCACTTGGACGCGGCGTACGAGAGCATCAACTCGTGTGCGCGCGGCTCGATCGCCTGGAGCCCGCGCAGCGTGTTGATGGTCACCGGGAAGAAGGTCAGGTACGCCGCGATCACGGCCACCGACTGCCAGCCGGCCTTGAGCCATACGACGACCATCGGCGCGACGGCGAGGATCGGGATCGTCTGCGAGGCGACGATGTACGGCAGGAGCGCCCGCTGCGCGAGCCGCGAATGCACGAGCCCGACGGCGAGGGCGAAGCCCACGATCGCGCCCATGGCAAATCCGGCGAGCGCTTCCTTGGCCGTGAACCACGCTGCTTTGAGCAGCACCGTGATCAGGAGCGGCCCCTGGGTGCGCGACGGCTCGCCGAGCGCCTTGAAGATCGTCCAGAGGTGGGGGAGCGTCGTGTTGTTGACGGGGAACGGATGCGTCCAGCCGGTGGTGGCCCAGATCCAGTGGTAGAGCTCGTAGAGGCAGGCGAGGGCGAGGACCGTGACGGCAAGCGTCAGCATTCTCGTGGCGGCGGCCCTCACGCCGACTTTCTTATCACGGTTTAGGATCGGGTTCATGTCGCTGGACCCGGGCCGCGCCGTCGCCGACCTCGACGAGCTCCGTGAGCTGACCGGCGACGAGAACGGTGCGCAGCGGGTTGCCTGGACGGGCACGTGGGAGAAGGCGCGCGAGTTCCTGCGGCGGCAGATGGCGCCTACCGGCGCCGTCGAGGAGATCGACGAGGCCGGCAACCAGTGGTTCACGCTCCGAGGCGGCTCCGAGCGCGCGCTCCTGATCGGCGGGCACATGGATTCGGTTCCGAACGGCGGCTGGCTCGACGGCTGCCTGAACGTCCTCGCAGGGGTCGAGGTGATGCGGCGGATTGCTTCCGACGGCGACCCTCCGGTGACGGTCCGGCTCGTCTCCTGGGCCGACGAGGAGGGTGCGCGTTTCGGTCGCTCGCTCTTCGGCTCGTCGGCGGCGGCCGGCTCGATGGCCGACCAGGACGAGCTGCGGGCGCTCAAGGACCGCGACGGGATCGCGCTACCCGACGCGCTGCGGGAGCACGGCGTCGACCTCGACGGGGCCTTGGCAGCGCATTCCCAGCTCGCGAATGCGGCTGCGTACCTCGAGCTGCACATCGAACAGGGGCCCGTGCTCGAGACGATGGATCTGCCGCTCGGCGTCGTCCTGGGCACGTTCGGCGTCGAGCGCTCGCGCTTCACCTGGCGTGGCCAGGCAGCTCACGCCGGGTCGACTCCGATGGACAAGCGCCGCGACGCGCTCGCGGGCGCAGCGAAGCTCGCGCTGTACATCCGCGAGATCGCCGCCGAGGTCGGTGGCGGCGCCGTATGCACGTCCGGCGGCGTCGTCACGAAGCCGGGGATTGTCACGTCCGTCGTCGAAACCGCAGAGCAGCTGCTCGACCAGCGCCATCTCGACGCGGCGCAGCTCGCCCGGATGCTTGCGATGGCGCGGGAAGGTGCGGAGCGGTTCGCACGCGAGGAGAACATCGAGGTCGAGTGGGAGCGGATCTGGAACATCGAGCCGATCCTGTTCGACGACGCGCTGATCGAGCTTGCCGACGAGTCGATCCGCGAAATCGCGGGCACGTCACATCGCCTGCCGTCGGGGCCGCTGCACGACGCCGCCGAGGTGGCGCGCGCCGGCATCCCGACGGTGATGATCTTCGTGCAGAGCCTCCGCGGCCTCTCGCACACGAAGCTGGAGGACACGAAGCGCGAGCATTTGGAGCTGTCGGTGCGGGCGCTCGACGGCCTGACGGACAAGACGATCGCGAAGCTCAGCGCGTAAGCGCGCGCCGCAACCGATCGGCGTAGTCGGCCCGCTCCTCGGCCGGAGCAAAACGATGCTCCCGGTTCCGCTCGTAGAGCCCGTCGTTCACATATCGCGGGAACACGTGCACGTGGAGGTGATCAACCTCCTGTCCGGCCGCCATCCCGTTGTGCTGACGCGTCGAGGTCCCCTCGCAGCCGTAGGCGGTGCGCATCGCCAGCGCCACCTGCCTCGCGGCGCCGAACAGCTCGCCGAGGAGATCGTCGTCAGCGGACTCGAGATCCGCAATGTGCTCGTTCGGGATCACGATCACATTCCCTCGGTTCGCGGGCCACATGCGCGGCGAGACGAACGCCGTCGTTCTCCTCGTGCGGAGCACGATGTCTTCGCTTCGGTTGTGCGCGCTTTCTCCGCCGGCGAGAAACCGGCAAAAGAAGCATTCCGTCAACCTGCCACCACCGGGTTCGTCAGCACGCCGATCCCCTCGACCTCCACTTCAACCGTGTCGCCGGCGGCTAGCGCGACCTTCGGATCCCGTGCCCAGCCGACGCCCGGCGGGGTCCCGGTGAGGATCAGATCCCCCGGCTCGAGCGAGAAGACGTTCGAGATGTAGGCGACGAGGAACGGCACCGGGAAGATCAGGTCGGCGGTCGACCCGTCTTGCAGCACCTCGCCGTTCAGGCGCTGGATGACGCGCAGCCCGCTGCCGTCGCCGAGCTCCGACACGGGCACGAGCTGCTCGCCGATCGGGCAGAACGTGTCGAAGCCCTTGGCGCGTGTCCATTGGCTCTCCGTGTACTGGATGTTGCGAGCCGAGAGATCGTTCGCGCAGCGATAGCCGCGCACGTGCTCGAGCGCTCGAGCCTCGGGGATCCGGCGGCCGGCGGTGCCGATCTCCAGGCACAGCTCGGCCTCGGCGTCGACGTGCGTCGCCTCCGGCGGGAGGACGATCGGCTCGCCGGGCCCGATCAGCGTGTTGGTGAACTTGCCGAAGAGCAGCGGCGCAGTCGGCGGCTCGTCCCCGAGCTCCGCCGCGTGCTCCGCGTAGTTTCGTCCGACGCAGATGATTTTCATGCCAGCGATTTTGTCGTAGTAGGCTGGCGGCGTGCCTCTGAGCTTCGGCGTCACGGTCCTGCCCGACCCGCCGTACCAGCGGATGATCGAGCTGATGCGGCTCGCCGAGAGCCACGGATTCGAGTATGCCTGGACGTACGACTCCCACGTGCTCTGGCAGGAGTCGATGCCGACCCTCGCGCTCGCTGCCGACCAGACGTCGAAAATCAAGCTCGGCCACATGGTCACGAACCCCGGCACGCGCGAGCCGACCGTGCTCGCGAGCGCATACGCCACGCTGCACGACATCTCCAACGGCCGGATGATCATGGGGATCGGTCGCGGCGACTCGGCGCGGCGGTACATCGGCCAGACGCCGGTGAAGGTGGCCGAGTTCGAGGCGGCCCTCGCGATGATCAAGCCGTTCATGAACGGCAAGGAGGTCAACTGGAACGAGAAGGACCTCCAGCTGAAGTGGGTGCGCCCCGAGCTGCCCGAGATCGAGATGCACGTCGCCGGCTACGGCCCGAAGGCACTTGCGGTCGCCGGACGGCAGGGCGACGGCGTGATCATCCAGCTCGCCGATCCCGACATCATCCAGTGGATCATGGCCACCGCCCGGCAGGCCGCCGAGGAGGCAGGCCGCGACCCGGCAGCGCTCAAATGCATCGTCAGTGCACCGAGCCACATCAGCGACGACCTCGCCGACGCACGCGAGCAGGTGCGCTGGTTCCCGGCGATGGTCTCGAACCACGTCAAGGATCTGATCGACCGCTACGGCACGGACGGCAGCACGGTGCCGAAGGCGCTCACCGAGTACGTCCTCGCGCGCAAGTTCTACGACTACAACGAGCATTCGCGCGTCGGTGCGAAACATGGCGGGTTTGTCACCGATGAGATCTGCGACCGCTTCTGCGTGATCGGGAACCTCGAACAGTGCAAGCAGAAGTTGCGTGAGCTCGAGGAGATCGGTGTCGACCAGTTCAACGTCTACCTCATGACGCACGGGCAAGAAGAGACGCTGCAGGCCTACGGCGACGGGATCATCCCCGAGTTCGCCAAAATCGCAGCGTAGGGAAACCCCTAGGGTCGATTGGGGGGACAACCCCAATATCGCCGTGCGCGCGGAGCCGGTAGCCTCGGAGGCATGAACAGCAACGGAGCAGTCGTCACCGCAACCGACCTTTCCCGCCGCTATGGCGAGGGTGAGGCGGCAGTCGACGCGCTGCGTGGGGTCTCGCTTTCGGTCGGAGCAGGCGAGCTCGTCGCAGTGATGGGCCCGTCGGGCTCGGGCAAGTCGACCCTCATGCACCTCCTCGCGGCGTTGGACAAGCCGACGAGCGGCAGCGTCACGATCGCCGGCGAGGACGTCGGCCACCTTTCCGATCGCGGAGTGACCCTGCTCCGGCGCAAGCACATCGGCTTTGTCTTCCAGTTCTTCAACCTGCTTCCGATGCTCTCGGCCGAGGAGAACGTCCTCCTGCCGCTCTCGATCGCCGGCGAGAAACCCGATCCGCAGTTCTTCAAGGATCTGATGGATCGCGTCGGTCTGACCCCGCGGAAGAGCCATCGCCCGTCGGAGCTCTCAGGCGGCCAGCAGCAGCGCGTCGCGATTGCCCGCGCGCTCGTCGCACAGCCGACGGTTGTCTTCGCCGACGAGCCGACCGGCAACCTCGACTCGCGCACCGGCTCGGAGATCCTCGAGCTGCTTCGTGCATCGACGACCGACCTCGGTCAGACGATGGTGATGGTCACTCACGACGCGCAGGCTGCCGCGATCGCCGACCGCGTCCTGTTCCTCGCCGACGGTGAGATCGTGCGCGAGCTTCCGAAGAGCACCGCGGCGGTCATCCTGGCGACGATGACCGAGATCTCGTAGTCCGATGATCACCGCAGAGCTCAGAGGACTGTTCGGTAGGAAGCTGCGTACGATCCTGACCGCGGTCGCGATCATCCTCGGCGTCGCGATGGTCAGCGGCACGTTCGTACTGACCGACTCGATCGACAAGGCGTTCAACTCGATCTTCACCGACTCGCGGAAGGGCTCCGACGCGGTGATCACGGGCAAGGCAGCGACGAGCACGAACAACGGCTCGACCGCGCCGACGATCCCTCAGTCGCTCCTTCCCCGCGTTCAGGCGCTCCCCGACGTCCTGACTGCAGAGGGGAACGTCGCGAGCGACAGCGCACACCTGATCGGCAAAGACGGGAAAGCGATCGTCTTCGGCGGCGCGCCGAACCTCGGCTTCAGCATCCCGCATGGGGCCTCCCGCTTCAATCCGCTGACGCTCGTCGACGGCGCGTGGCCGCACGGCACGCAAGTCGTGATCGACAAGGGCACCGCGAAGAAAAAGCACCTCGTGGTCGGCGACACGATCGGCGTGCAAGCGCAAGGCCCGATCGTGCGCATGAAAATCTCGGGGATCGTCAAGTTCGGCACAGTCGGAAGCATCGGCGGCGCGACACTCGCCGGCTTCGACTTGCCCACCGCGCAGTCGCTCTTCGACAAGCCGGGCGCGCTCGACGAGATCGACATCGCGGCAAAGCCAAACGTCAGCGACCAGCAGCTGCTCAAGGAAGTGCGCGGGGTCTTGCCCGCGAACGCCCAGGCGCGGACGGCGGCACAACAGGCGGCCGAGGACGCCAAGGACACGAACAGCTTCATCTCGTTCCTGCGCGGCTTCCTGCTCGCGTTCGGCGGCATCGCGCTGTTCGTCGGCAGCTTCGTGATCGCGAACTCCCTCTCGATCACGATCGCGCAGCGGACGCGCGAGTTCGCGACGTACCGGACGATGGGTGCGACGCGCCGTCAGGTGCTGCGCGCGATCGTCGTTGAGGCGCTCGTGATCGGGACGGCTGCGTCGGTCGTCGGCCTGTTCCTCGGCCTGGGCATCGCCAAGGGGCTCTTCAAGCTATTCAATGCGGTCGGGTTCACCCTGCCCAACAGCGGGATTATCTTCGCGACGCGCACTGCGGTCGTCTCGATGATCGTCGGTGTGATCGTGACGCTGATCGCAAGCCTGCGGCCCGCGATCCGGGCGACGCGCGTGCCGCCGATCGCAGCCGTCCGCGAAGGCTCGACGTTGCCGCCGTCGCGGTTTGCACGCTTCCGCGTCGTCGGCTCGGCGATCGTCACTGCGGCCGGGTTCGCGGCGCTGCTCTACGGCCTGTTCGGCAACCACCTCGGGACGAAAGGCGTCCTGATCTGGATGGGTATCGGCACGCTGGCGATCTTCGTCGGTGTCTCGATGCTGTCGGTTCGGTTCATCCGCCCGCTCGCGTGGGCCCTCGGCTGGCCGGCCACCAAGCTCGGAGGCACGGCGGGCTGGCTCGCCCGGGACAACGCACGGCGCAATCCGCAGCGGACGGCGTCGACTGCGGCCGCGCTGATGATCGGGCTCGCGCTCGTCACGCTCGTCTCGCTCCTTGCAGCGGGTATCACCGCTTCGTTCCGCGGCGCGGTGAACAACATCTGGACGAACGCCGACTACGCGGTCACTGCCCAGAACAACTTCGACCCGATTCCGATCGCCGCCGCCAACGCCGTCGCGAAGGTTCCGGGCGTGGAGGCAGTCGCGAACGTCCGCACGGGCGACGCGCGAGCGTTCGGCAAGAACTTCTTCGCAACGGCGGTCAACCCGCCGGGTGGCTCGATGTTCCAGCTCAAGTGGAAGCAGGGCTCACAGGCCGTGTTCTCGCAGCTCGGCGCCGACGGCGCATTCACGGACGACGGATATGCGAAGAAACATCACCTGGTCGTCGGCTCGCCGATCGATATGACGTTCGCGAGCGGCGCCCACAAGACGTTCTTCATCCGCGGCATCTTCAACCCGCCGACGGGTGGCTCACCG
>DASXOW010000076.1:0-36686 GCA_036493955.1 Gaiellaceae bacterium | reverse complement strand
GCGCTACAAGGACCTGCAGGACATCATCGCCATCCTCGGCATCGAGGAGCTCTCGGACGAGGACAGGCTGACGGTTTCGCGCGCACGCAAGATCCAGCGCTTCCTCTCGCAGCCGAACTTCGTCGCCGAGCAGTTCACCGGCACGCCCGGCCAGTACGTGAAGCTCGAGGACACGATCCGCGGCTTCGCCGAGATCATCGACGGCCAGCACGACGACCTGCCCGAGCAGGCGTTCTACATGGTCGGCCCGATCGAAGGCGCGGTCGAGCGGTCGAAGCAGATGTCCAACGCGTAATGGCGGATAGGAAGCCGTTCTCGGTCTCGGTCGTCACACCCGACGGCCCGGCGTATGAAGGCGACGCCGAGATGATCATCGTCCCCGGCGCAGCCGGCGAGATCGGCGTGCTCGCGCGCCATGCGCCGCTGATCGCGACGCTGAAGGCCGGTTCGACGCGCGTCCATCCGCCGGGCGGTGAGGTGCTTGAGTTCGCGACCGGCCCCGGGTTCTTCCAAGTGCTGCAGGACCGTGCGATCGCACTCGTCGACGACGCCGTCGAGGCGTCGAAGATCGACGACGCGCGGGCACGCGAGCAGCTCGAAGCGGCCGAGGCCGAGCTCGAGGCGATCGACAAGGGCGACTCGACCGCCGACCGCTGGCAGGCCGAGCAGCGCAAGAAGCACGCCGAGAACCAACTCTCGGTCGCCGGCCGCGGCTGAGCTCCCCCGAGCTTCTAGCTATCTCCCCCGGTGTAGGCCGCGAGGCGCCATTCACCGTCGAGTCCCTTCAGCACGTGTGTCCCGCGGTCGTCGAACGACAGGCCGGTAGCGCCTGCGAGCACGCGGGTCAGGTCGGAGACGAGGATCTCGTCCGGGCCGGCCTTGGCCATGATCCGGGCCGCCTCGTGAACGGCCACCCCGCGAATGTCGTTGCCGACGAGCTCGACCTCACCGACGTGAACACCGATTCGCAGCTGCAGGTCGTGCTCGCGCGCACTCCGCCTGATAGCAGCGGCGCACTGGATCGCCCGGCCGGGCCCGTCGAGGGTGACGAGCATCCCATCGCCCGTCGTCTTCACCTCGCGACCGCGGAAACGTTCGAGCTCGGCCCGCACTCCTTCGAAGTACTGCGAGAGCAGATCGCGCCAGGCTGCGTCACCGACGCGAACCGCCGCTTCCGTCGAGCCGACGACATCGGCGAAGAGCAGCGTGAGGAGCACTCGGCTGTGGCTACCGGCAAAACCGGCCCAATGGCGAAGCCCGCTCCACTCGATCTGCACGACCGGCTCGTCGCCGACCGTGTAGCCGTCGTGGCCGGGCGGAATCTCGAAGACGTCGCCGGGGCCGAAGATCACTGAGGACCCGTCACGCATCTCGACTCCGAGCCGGCCCGAGATGATGAAGCCGACATGCCGAATCTCGCACCACTCACCGCCGACCACGGGACGAATGTCCTTGGACCAACGCCAGCCTGGCTGGTTGACCAAGCGGCCGACTGTCAGGTCGCCGAGATGGACGATGTCCGTCTTGACGTTCGGGAAGTTGACGACCTCGTCCGGCTCGTCGACGTTCTTCCGGAGGACGTCTGCCACGCGCCAATCGTAAGACTCAACTTCGGCGCGTCAACTCTGCTCCGAGGCTCCCTCACGTCCCCACCTCGCGGTAAGCTGTACGCCCCGGAAAGCTTTGACGAGCAGCTTGGCGACCGGGTCACCAAACGCCTAAAGAGCTATGCGAAACGTTGCTGATGACATCCGTAGCCTGGCAGCCGAGAGGATTCTCGTGCTCGATGGCGCGTGGGGCGTCCTGCTCCAGAGCCGTGGGCTTTCGGAAGGCGACTTCCGCGGCGAGCGTTTCGCGTCGCACCCGCGCGACGTCAAGAACGATCCCGACCTGCTGAACCTCACACGGCCGGACATCGTGCGCGAGGTGCACGACGCGTACTTCGCGGCGGGTGCCGACATCGCGACGACGAACACGTTCACCGCGACGTCGATCGGCCAGGCCGACTACGCGCTCGAGGACGCGGTGTACGACATGAACGTCGAGGGCGCGCGAATCGCGCGCGAGGCGGCCGGCCCCGATCGGTTCGTCGCCGGTTCGGTCGGCCCGTTGAACGTCACTCTGTCGCTCAGCCCGCGCGTCGACGACCCGTCGTACCGGACGCACACGTTCGACCAGATCGTCGAGAGCTACGCCGAACAGATCCGCGGCCTCCGCGACGGCGGCGTCGACCTGCTTCTGATCGAGACGATCTTCGACACGCTCAACGCGAAGGCCGCGATCGTCGCCGCGCGCGACGCGGCGCCGGAGCTGCCGCTCTGGATCAGCGTCACGATCGTCGACCTGTCCGGCCGGACGCTGTCGGGGCAGACGATCGAAGCTTTCTGGACGTCGATCGAGCACGCCGACCCGTTGATCGTCGGCGTCAACTGCTCGCTCGGCGCCCGCGAGATGCGGCCGTACGTCGCCGAGCTGTCGCAGATCGCGAGCTGTCTCACCTCCGCGCACCCGAACGCCGGCCTGCCGAACGCGTTCGGCGGCTACGACGAGACGCCCGACGTCACGTCGGCTCTCCTGCATGAATTCTCGCGCGACGGGCTGTTGAACATCGTCGGCTCCTGCTGCGGCTCGACGCCGGAGCACACGCACGCCATTTCGGACACGACCCGGGGACTGTCCCCACGACCTGTCCCGGAAAGACGCCGCGGCCCGCGCTACAGCGGCCTCGAGCCGTTCGCGATCACGGCGGACACGGGGTTCGTGCTCGTCGGCGAGCGGACGAACGTGACGGGGTCGGCCCGCTTCCGCCGCTTGATCGAGGCCGGCGACTACACGGCCGCGGTCGCCGTGGCGCTCGAGCAGGTCCGCGGCGGCGCAAACCTGATCGACGTGAACATGGACGCAGACCTCCTCGAGGGCGAGGACGCGATGCGGACGTTCCTGAACGTGATCGCGACCGAGCCCGAGGTCGCTCGGCTGCCGGTGATGATCGACAGCTCGAAGTGGAGCGTGCTCGAAGCGGGTCTCCAGTCGATCCAGGGAAAGGGAATCGTCAACTCGATCTCGCTCAAGGAGGGTGAGGCCGAGTTCCTCGAGCACGCGCGGCGTGTCCGTGACTACGGCGCCGGGGTGGTCGTGATGGCGTTCGACGAGGAGGGCCAGGCGACGACCTCTGAGCGTCGTGTCGAGATCTGCGAGCGCGCTTACCGGCTGCTCGTCGACGAGGTGGGGTTCCCGCCCGAGGACATCGTCTTCGACCCGAACGTCCTTGCCGTCGCGACGGGGATCGAGGAGCACGACGACTACGCGCGGGCGTTCATCGAGTGCCTGCCCCTGATCAAGGAGCGCTGCCCCGGTGTGCGGACGTCGGGCGGCATCTCGAACCTCAGCTTCTCGTTCCGCGGCAACGACGTCGTCCGCGAGGCGATGCACGCCGTATTCCTCTACCACGCGATCCGTGCCGGGCTCGACATGGGGATCGTGAACGCCGGCCAGCTTGCGGTCTACGAGGACGTCGACCCCGAGCTGCTCGAGCGCGTCGAGGACGTGATCTTCAACCGGCGCCCCGACGCAACCGAGCGCCTGGTCGAGATGGCCGACCGCGCACGCGGCGAGGGCACCAAGCGCGAGTTCGACCTCACCTGGCGCGAAGCGTCTGTCGAGAAGCGGCTCGAGCACGCGCTCGTGCACGGCATCGTCGACTACGTGGAGGCGGACACCGAAGAGGCGCGCACGCAGCGCGCGCGTCCGCTCGAGGTGATCGAAGGCCCGCTGATGGACGGGATGCGCATCGTCGGCGACCTGTTCGGCTCCGGCCGCATGTTCCTGCCGCAGGTCGTCAAGTCCGCGCGCGTGATGAAGCGTGCGGTCGCCTATCTCCAACCGTTCATGGAAGACGAGCAGGACGGTGAACGGGAGCCCCAGGCACGCGTCGTGCTCGCGACCGTCAAGGGCGATGTGCACGACATCGGCAAGAACATCGTCGGTGTCGTGCTCGGCTGCAACGACTACGAGGTGATCGATCTCGGCGTGATGGTCCCGCCCGAACGGATCCTCGACACCGCGGAGGCGGAGGGCGCAGCGCTCGTCGGTCTCTCCGGGCTGATCACGCCCTCGCTCGACATGATGGTCGACGTCGCCCGCGAGATGGAGCGCCGCCGCCTCGAGCTGCCACTCCTGATCGGCGGCGCGACCACGTCGCGCCAGCACACCGCAGTCAAGATCGCGCCGGAGTACGGGAACGAGACGGTGCACGTCCTCGATGCGAGCCGCGTGGTCGACGTTGTCTCGCAGCTCCTCGACCCGAAGCGTCGGCGCGAGTTGGACGGGGAGAACCGCGCGCTGCAAGAGCGTCTGCGCGACCAGCACGCCGAGAAGATGAAGCGCCCGCTGCTGCCCCTCGACGCCGCGCGGGCGAATCGTGTGCCCGTCCGCTTCGACGACCTACCCGCGCCGCCGTTCGTAGGTGTGCGGCAGGTGAACCCGGCGCTGGCGGAACTCGTCCCGTACATCGACTGGCAATTCTTCTTCCATGCCTGGGATTTGAAGGGCAAGTTCCCGGCGATCCTCGACAACCCGGCGGCGCGCGAGCTCTACGACGACGCGCAGGCGCTGCTCCGCGAGATCCTGCAGGGAGCGTCGCTCCGTCCGCGTGGCATCTACGGCTTCTGGCCTGCGCATGCGGAGGGGGAGGACGTCGTCGTCGACGGCACGCGCTTCTGCTTCCTTCGGCAGCAGGCCGACCACGCTGACGGACGGCCGAACCGCTGCCTCGCCGACTACGTCGCGCCGGCCGACGACACGCTCGGCGCATTCGCCGTTTCGATCCACGGTGCGGACGAGCTCGCCGCTCGCTACGAGGCGGTGCTCGACGACTACTCGGCGATCGCGGTGAAAGCGATCGCGGACCGGCTCGCCGAGGCGTTCGCCGAATGGCTGCACGCCCGGGTCCGCCGAGAGTGGTACGCCCCGGACGAGCACCTGAGCCCGGAGGATCTCGTCAAGGAGAACTTCCGCGGCATCCGCCCGGCATTCGGGTATCCGGCGTGCCCGGACCACAGCGAGAAGGCAAAGCTGAAGCAGCTGCTCGGGACCGAGGCGATCGGCGTCGGACTGACGGAGAGCTTTGCGATGACGCCGGCAGCGGCGGTGTCCGGCGTGTATTTCCACAGTCCGCAAGCGAAGTACTTCGCGGTTGGCCGCATCGGCCGCGACCAGCTGGCCGACTACGCGGAGCGCAAAGGGGAACCGTCCGAGGCCGTCGAACGCTGGCTCGGACAGAGCCTTTCCTAGCCGGGAAGTCGGTCCGGGAGGTCGGGTATCCTGGCGCGTGCGGGCGCCATTCGTGGCGCCGCAAACGTTTGTATGCGGACCACACTGAAGCGAGGCGTCGGGCGCGCAGCCCATAACGGGAACGGCAAGGCCGTCTTCCCGCCCGGGACCCTCAGCACGGTCACGCGTTACCGGCAGCCGCCGCCACCTTCGAAGACGCCGCTGGGCCTCTTCTGGCGGTTCGTGATCGGCACGTTGATCATTCTCTCATCCGTCGGGCTTGCCGCGGCCGGCGGCGGCTATCTGTACTTCCACCAGTCGGTGGCGGCCGTCCGTGCACACACACCGGAGGTCAAGCGCGCGCAGAAGACGCTCGACGTCCCGGTCGCGAACAAGGCGGCGATCGCGCTCGTGATCGGCTACGACCACCGGGCGGGTGTCGAGTCGGATCGGCCGTCGCTGTCCGACACGCTCATGCTCGTCCGCGCTGACCCGTCCACGAAGACGATCTCGCTGCTCTCATTCCCGCGCGACCTCGATGTGCCGATCTACTGCCCGTCGAAGAGCGACAAGGAGGGATACGTCGCGTCGAGCGGTGACCGGATCAACTCGGCGTACTCGCGGTGCGGGCCGACCGGGACGGTCCTGACCATCAAGCACCTGACGGGTCTGCCGATCAACTTCCTGATCACCGTGAACTTCCATGGCTTCAAGGAGGTCGTCGACAAGCTCGGTGGGGTCTGGATGGACGTCGATCGGCGGTACTACAACAGGAATACCGGCGCGTCCTACAACGACTACGCGAACATCAACCTGCAACCCGGCTACCAGCTCTTGAGCGGCCAGCAGGCCCTCGACTTCGTGCGCTTCCGCCATACGGACGACGACCTGCACCGGAACGCGCGCCAGCAGGAGTTCGTGCGGGCGCTACGCGCGCAGGTCTCGCAGAACTTCTCGGCGTTCAGCCTGCCGGCCCTTGTTGGCTCGATCACGAAGAACATCGAGGTGGGGGAGGGCGGCCATCCGCTCAGCGGGAAGCAGGTGCTGTCGTACGCCTTCTTCGCCAAGGCGCTGCCTGCGGGGCACGTGTTCCAGAACCGCATCGAGAACGTGCAATGCAGTCTCGGCTGTCAGGCGTCGTCGAGCGACATCCAGACTGCAGTGAACTCGTTCCAGAATCCGGACGTCGACTCGTCGAAGAACGCGAACGCCGCGGCGCTCGGCATCAAGGTCAAGCAGAAAACGCCGCCGCCGGCCAAGGTCACCGTCACCGTCGTGAACGGGAACGGTGTCCCGGGTGCAGCCGCCGACGCTTCCTACAAGCTCGGGCCGCAGGGGCGCGGCTACCAGGTGGTCCCCGCGCCGAACGGGC
Source organism: Gaiellaceae bacterium (assembly GCA_036493955.1). GTDB lineage: Bacteria > Actinomycetota > Thermoleophilia > Gaiellales > Gaiellaceae > PALSA-600. The sequence goes on along the minus strand of DASXOW010000076.1, from coordinate 30,043 downwards.
TCGACCCGAACATCAAGCCGTACGTCTTCCACTCGAAGATCTACTACGACCCCGCGCAGAAGGGATCGAAGCTCGCCGCGATTGCGCTCCAGAACCTGATGCAGCCGGCAGACGTGGCGAAGCTGCCGAGGCGCCCGAAGCTGCTCAGCCTCGACCCGGGATCGATGCTCATGGTCGTGCTCGGCACGGCGTTCCACGGGGACATCCAGCCGCTGTCGCAGCAAACGACGCCGAAGCATCAGCCGGCGTACGTGCGCTACGACGCGTTCTCGGCGACGCAGCTGCTTCGGCCCATGCGCTCCAAGGTGAACTTCCCGCTGTACACGCCGACCGTCCTCGAGCGCAACTCGTACCCCGACACGCAATCGGGCGACAAGGCGGTCCGGCGCTACTGGATCGACGGCCACGGGAAGCACAAGGCCGTCCGTCTTGTCTTCCACACGGGTGGAAACGAGTACTGGGGGATCGAGGAGACCAACTGGACCGACGCGCCGGTGCTCTCAGACCGCAGCTTCCGCCACGCCGTTGGCGGCCGCGAGATGGAGTTCCACTACTCCGGTTCGCACCTGCACATGATCGTGTTGAGCGCGCACGGCGCGACGTACTGGGTCGTGAACACGCTGCTCGATTCATTGTCGAACGAGACAATGATTTCCATCGCCAAGGGCCTCAAGCCCCTTACATCCGTGAAGTAGGTTCCGGGCCGGAATGAGCAGGGTGGGCATCTTCGGTGCAGGCTGGGTGGGCCTCGTGACGGGCGCGTGCTTCGCGGAGCTCGGCCACGAGATCGTGATCCGCGACGTTGTCGCCTCGAAGATCGACGCCCTCCAACGGGGCGAGGTCCCGTTCCACGAGAACAAGCTGCCGGAGCTGCTCGCGTCGAACGCCGAGCGCATCACGTACACGCTCGAGTCCGAGGACGTGGCGGGCTGCGAGTTCCTGTTCGTGTGTGTCGACACACCGCCGACGTACTCGGGAGACGCCGACCTCTCTCGGGTCTGGACTGTCGTCGACGAGCTGCCGGAGCTCGAGGGCCATCCGATTCTCGTCATGAAGTCGACCGTCCCGGTCGGCACCGGCGAGAAGGTGCGCGTCGGGCTCGACCAGCGCGGGCTCGACCACGTCGGCTACGCGTCGAACCCCGAGTTCCTCGCCGAGGGCCGCGCGATCGAAGACTTCATGGGGCCGGACCGGATCGTGGTCGGTGCGTTCGCCGCCGACGACGCCGAGGCCGTCGCCGGGCTCTATGACGCGATCGACGCGCCGATCGTCCGCACCGACGTCAACTCGGCGGAGATGATCAAGCTGGCCGCGAACGCGTTCCTGATGACGCGTATCTCGTTCATCAACGAGATCGCGAACGTCTGCGAGGCAACCGGCGCCGACGTCGTCGCGGTCGCCGAGGGCATCGGGCTCGACCGTCGGCTCGGGCCGCACTTCCTGCGCGCGGGGATCGGGTACGGAGGTTCCTGTTTCCCGAAGGACTCGCTCGCCCTGAAACAGCTGGCATCGAACTCGGGCTACCACTTCCAGCTGCTCTCCGCGGTCATCGAGGTCAACGAACTGCAGAAGCGGCGCGTGATCGGGAAGTTGAAACGGCACATCGGCTCGCTCGGCGGCAAGACGGTCGCGCTGCTCGGTCTCGCCTTCAAGGCGAACACCGACGACATGCGCGAGGCACCGTCAATCGTGCTGGCGTCGCGGCTGCTCGCCGAAGGCGCCGACGTCCGCGCGTGGGATCCCGTCGTGCGCGGCGACGACAAGCTGCCGAACGGCGTCCAGATCGTCGGCTCGATCCTCGAGGCGGTGCAGGACGCGGATGCGGCCGTGATCGTGACCGAATGGGGCGAGCTGAAGGAGCTCGCCTCCCCTGAGGTTCTCGCCGCCATGCGAACTCCGCTGATCGTCGACGGCCGCAACCTGCTCGACCCCGACAAGACGCGGCAGGCGGGCTTCACGTACGAGGGCATCGGCCGGACGTAGGCCGTCGTGGAAGCGATCATCCTCGCCGGCGGCAAGGCCGAACGGCTCGGCGACGCTGCCGCTGGACGCCCGAAGTCCCTCGTCGACGTCGCGGGCAAGCCGCTCGCGGCGTATCAGGTCGGCCGGCTCGCGAACGCAGGCGTCACGCGGGTCATTTTCGCGTGCGCCGCGGGCGAAGGCTCGAACTTCGTCGATTTGCTCTCCGGCATCGGCCCGGAGATCGTCGCAGTCGAGGAGCCGGAGCGGCTCGGGCGCGGCGGGGGGATCAAGTTCGCCTCCAGGCAGCGGCGCGACGGTGGGGATGTCCTGGCGTTGAACGGAGACGAGCTCGTCGACGTCGATTTCGGTGCGCTGCTCGCGGCGCACCGGGCGGGCGGTGTGCTCGCGACGATCGCAGTCGCGCAGCCGAAGTCGCAGTTCGGGCTCGTGCAGGTGGACGACGACGGCGTCGTGCGCGGCTTCGAAGAAGCAGGCCGCGTGCCGTACTGGGTGAACTGCGGTAACTACGTCCTGACCGAGGAGGCGATCGACCGCTTTCCGGACAAGGGAGACCACGAGTCGTCGACGTTCCCGGAGCTCGCGGCCACGGGGCAGTTGCGCGCGTACCGCCATGAAGGGCTGTGGCTGACGGTGAACACGCCGAAGGAGCTGCGCGTCGCGCAGGAGCATGTCGAGTCGCATCCGGAGTGGCTCGCGACGTGAGAGGATCGCCGCCGATGGACTCGCCGAACCTCACGTCCCTCGACCGCTGGGGCTTTGACGTCCGGCGCGTCGAGAAGCCGTGGGGTCACGAGCTGATCTGGGCGCTGACGGACACGTACTGCGGCAAGGTGCTGTTCGTGCGGGCCGGCCACGCGCTCTCGCTCCAGTTTCACCGAGAGAAGGACGAGTCGTGGCTCGTACAGTCGGGCCGGGCGAAGCTCGAGCTCGGCGACGCCGGCCAGGCGGCGCTCGTGGAAGAGGTCGTCGGCCCCGGTTACGCGTTCCACTACCGCCCGGGCACCGTCCATCGTGTGACGGCGCTCGAGGACACGACGATCCTCGAGGTCTCGACCCCGCAGCTCGACGACGTGGTGCGGCTCGAGGACGCCTACGGGCGCGAAGGCACGTCGGCTCCCTAGACCTTCACACGGTTGTGATAAGGTTTGGCCGATGCCTGGCCCGCTCACCGTCGGAGCCGCCGCCGCCGAGACCGGCTGGTCGGCGCGCATGCTCCGGTACCTCGAGGCGCAGGGGCTCGTCGTCCCGACGCGCACCCCGTCCGGCTACCGGGTCTACGGCCTCTCCGAGGTGAACCGCCTCCGCTCGCTGCGCGACCTGCGCCAACAGTTCGCACTCGAGCTCAACGACCTTGCGTTCGCCCGCCGGCTCCGTCGCGAGCCAGAGTTGAAGCGTGCAGTCGACGGCTGGCTCGCCACCGCCGACGACGCCGGCTCGTGGGTCGAGTGGGAACAGCGCAAGCACGAGCGCCTGCTCGCCGCCTAACTACACTGCCCCGGATTTCGAAGCAGAAAGGAACTCATGGCAACGACCGCCAAGCACGACGTCAAGGATCTCTCGCTCGCCCCGGAAGGGGTGCGGCGCATCATGTGGGCCGACCGGCAGATGCCGGTGCTCACGGAGATCCGCGAGCGCTTCGAACGTGAGCAGCCGCTCGCCGGCTATCGCGTCTCCGCGTGCCTGCACGTCACAACGGAGACCGCGAACCTGATGCGTACGCTCAAGGCCGGCGGCGCCGACGTGGTGCTTTGCGCGTCGAACCCGCTGTCGACGCAGGACGATGTCGCCGCGGCGCTCGTCGAGGAGTACGGCATCCCGGTCTTCGCGATCAAGGGCGAGGACGAAGAGACGTACTACTCGCACATCATGGCCGCCGTCGATCACAAGCCGCAGCTGACGATGGACGACGGAGCCGACGTCATCGGTGTACTGCATTCGTCCCGCCGCGAGCAGCTCGACGAGATCATCGCCGGCATGGAGGAGACCACCACCGGTGTGATCCGCCTTAAGGCGATGGAGGCCGACGGCGCGCTCCAGTTCCCGGTGATCGCGGTCAACGAGGCCCGCACGAAGCACTTCTTCGACAATCGCTACGGCACCGGCCAGTCGACGATCGACGGGATTATCCGCGCGACCAACGTCCTGCTTGCCGGCAAGCGGTTCGTCATCGCCGGCTACGGCTGGGTCGGCCGCGGCGTCGCGATGCGCGCCCGCGGACTCGGCTCGCACGTGATCGTCACCGAGATCGACCCGATGCGGGCACTCGAGGCACTGATGGACGGCTTCGAGGTGATGACGATGAAGGAAGCCGCGAAGGTCGGCGACGTCTTCTGCACCGCCACGGGCGACAAGCACGTGCTCGCCCGTGAGCATCTCGCATCGCTCAAGGATGGGGCGATCATCTGCAACACCGGCCACTTCAACGTCGAGATCGACATCCCGGCGCTGCGCGAGCTCGCCGTCGAGACGCGTGAGGCGCGGAACTTCGTCGAGGAGTTCAAGCTCGAGGACGGCAGGCGCGTCTTCCTGCTTGCCGAGGGTCGTCTCGTGAACATCTCGGCCGCCGAGGGTCATCCGGCGACCGTGATGGACATGAGCTTCGCGAATCAGGCGCTCGCGACCGAGTACGCGGTCAAGAACGCGTCGTCGCTCGAGAACAAGGTCTATCCGGTGCCGACCGACATCGACGAGGAGATCGCGCGTCTGAAGCTCGAGACGATGGGGGTCGACATCGACAAGTTGACCGCGGAGCAGGCGAAGTACCTCGCGTCGTGGGACGAAGGCACCTGAGCCGACTCCTGCCATTCGGTCTCGCGCTTGCGGTCGCCGCCTCGGCGGCGGCCGCAAGCGCGATTCCATTTCGTGTCGTCGTCCACGGCATCTCGACGGGCCTTGCGACCGCCAAGCCGTTCGCACTCGTCGGCCCCTCCCGGGTTTCTGTCCACCGCATCGTCCTCGACCTCACCGTGCATCTGACGCTGAAGCCGCTCGCGCCCGGAACCGCGGAATGCCAGGCGATCTTCGAGACGGCGCGTGTGCTCGTGGTGCCGCGGGCCGCGCTGCACGGAACCCCGGCGAAGGCGATGGTGACGGTTGCTGGATCCTGAGCGCATCCTGCGACTCGAGCAGGATCGCGTCGTCTTCCTCGACCAGCGGAAGCTGCCGCTCGAGGAAATCGATGTCGAGTGCACGACCGCGGCTGAGGTGGCCGATGCGATCCGGACGATGGTCGTCCGCGGTGCGCCGGCGATCGGTGTTGCCGCGGCTTACGGTCTCGCACTCGCTTCGATCCGCGGGGAGGATCTCGCGGCGGCCGATGCGGTGCTGCGCGCGTCGCGGCCGACCGCAGTCAACCTCACGTGGGCCCTCGACGAGATGGCAGGCGACCCCTCGCCCGAGCGCGCGCGTGCGATCCATGCGGCCGAGGTAGAGCGCTGCCGGCAGATGGCTGCACACACGGCCGATCTGCTGGCGCCTGCAACGCGGGCGCTCACGCACTGCAATGCGGGCGGGCTCGCGACGGGTGGCTATGGGTCGGCGGTCGGCGCGCTCTTGACTGCGTTCCAGCGAGGTCTGCTTGCGCACGTCTGGGTCGACGAGACGCGCCCGCTGCTTCAGGGGGCGCGCCTGACGGCGTGGGAGCTCGAGATGGCGTCGATCCCGCACGCAGTGATCGCCGACTCCGCAGCCGGATCGTTGATGGCCGCCGGAGAAGTCGACTGCGTGATCACGGGTGCCGACCGCATCGCCGCGAACGGCGACGCCGCAAACAAGATCGGCACGTACCCGCTCGCCGTGCTCGCCCGGTTCCACGACCTGCCCATGTACGTCGTTGCACCGAGCACCACGCTCGATCTCGGAACGCCCGACGGCGCCTCGATCCCGATCGAGGAGCGCGATCCCACCGAGGTGACGGCGCGGTTCACCGCGCGGAACCCGGCGTTCGACGTGACGCCGGCTGCTCTGATCACGGCGATCGTCACCGAACGCGGCGTCCACCGTGCTCCGTATGTCGAGACGCTGAGCGAAGCGGTCCCCGCGTGAAGGCGCTGATCCTCGCTGCGGGCTACGCCACCCGTCTCCGTCCGCTGACCGACACGTGGGCAAAGGAGCTGCTGCCTGTCGGCGGCCGCCCGATCGTCGACCGGATCGTCGACAACCTCGCCGACGTCGCGGATGTCGACGAGGTGCATCTCGTGACCAACTCGCGCAAGGCGCCGTGGTTCCATGAGTGGGCGTACGGGCGTGACGTAACGATTCACGACGACGGCACGACGTCCAACGGCGATCGGCTCGGCGCGATCGGCGACATGCTGTTCGTCGTTGACCGCATCGGTACCGACGACGACCTGTTGGTGATCGCCGGCGACAACCTGTTTGACTTTCGTCTGAGCGACCTCGTCGCTTTCTGGCAGACGAAAGGCGTCGCAAGCGCCGTCGCGCTGCGCGATGTGGGCTCGCTCGACCTTGCGCGGCAGTACGGGATCGTCGATCTCGACGCCGAAGGCCGCATTCGCTCGTTCGTGGAAAAGCCGGCGGAGCCGACGTCGACGCTCGCCGCGACCGCGACCTACCTCTACCACCGCGAGCACGTCGGGCTGATCCGCACCTATGTGGAGACCGAGGCGAACGCGGATCAACCAGGCCGGTTCGTCGCCTGGCTCCACCGGCGTGAGCCCGTGTACGGGTGGGCCTTCACCGAGGCCTGGTACGACATCGGCGACCACGAGCAGTTGCTCGAGGCAGACAATCGGCTGCGCGCTGCCGCCGGGCTGCCGACGCGCGCCGCGTACGACCCTTCCTGACGAGAAGTCACGTATTCGGCACGAAGTCGTGACAGACATGCGACGGGTTCGCGCGTACCGTCGAGGGAGTGGTTCGTCGACCTCGTCTTCCCACCCCGTTGTGTCTCCTGCGCCTCCTCGGCGACCGTGCTCTGCCGTACTTGCCGGGAATCGCTCCGGCGGCTCGGCCCGGTCCTTTGCGGCCGCTGCGGCGCGCCGACGCTCTGGCCGGTCGAGCGCTGCCGCGAGTGCGCAGGACGCCGGCTCGCCTTTCGCCGTGCCCGAGCGGCAGTCGCCTACGTCGGCGCGGCGCGCGATCTCGTCGCAGCCTGGAAGGAGCACGGGCTCCGCCGCGCCGCCATCATGGCCGCTGAGCTCACGGCAGAGCGCCTCGAGCCCCCGGCGGCAGATGTCATCACCTATATCCCGCCCGATCCGGCGCGGCTCCTCGTCCGCGGGTACCACCCGGCCGAGCGGCTCGCCCGGGAGCTCGCGAGCCGCTGGGGTCTTCCCGAGGTCGCGCTGTTGGCCCGAGCCGGCAGTCGGCCCTCGGCGCGCCAGGTCGGACTGGCGAGGGCTGACCGGCTGCGAAACGCACGGGGTGCCTTCCTCGCAGTTGCAGCGCCGCCCGGGCGCGTACTCGTCGTCGACGACGTGTACACGACGGGGGCCACTGTCTCTGCAGCGGCCACCGCGCTCAGACGAGCGGGCGCGAGGGAGGTGGACGTGGTCACGTTCGCCCGGACCGTCCGTGTCTAGCACTCCCGCGCGCACGTGGGGGTTGTGGAGTACGCTCAGAGCTCGGACCGGTTCACCACCGAGGAGGTCGCGATGAGGCTTCAGGTGAAGGGGAAGAACGTGGAGGTTACGCCGTCGATCCGCGCGTATGCCGAGCGAAAGCTGGGCAAGCTCGAGAAGCAACTCGCCGAGCAGACGCAGGTCGAGGTCGAGCTGTCCGAGCAGAAGAACCCTTCGATCGCGGAGAGCCACGTCGCGGAGGCGACGATCTTCACCAAGGGGCCGACGTTGCGTGCGCGCGAGGAATCCACCGACATGAAAGTCGCGATCGACCAGCTCGTCGAGAAGCTCGAGCGCCAGGTGACGAAGTACCGCGAGCGCCGGCGCATGGAGCCGCGCAGGCACACCGAGCACCACGGCGACGTCGCCGCTCCCTGACGCGCGTTCGTGAGGTTCTTCGGCCGGAGGCAGCCCCTCCATCGGGCGCTGGCCGATTCGGCCGGGCTCTCGCTCGGCGAGGGACCCGTCCGGGCTCCCGCACCGGCGGCCGCCCCTCCGGGCTGGGATGGTGAGCAGCGCGGCGAGACAGGCATCCACGGCGTGCCCCGCGCTCGGCGGTGGGACGCCGTCGTAACGGCCGATGCCCCGGGGCTGCGCGGCGACGCGGTGCACTTCGTCGCGCTCGAAGACCGCACGATCGTCGTCGAGGAGGACGAGCCCGACGGCGCGCTGGCTCCACTCGCGGATGCCATCGAGACACGTCTGGCCCCGCCGTATCGCGCGGAGGCGGTGCGGCGTGACGGAGCGCTGTGGGGTGTCGCCGGCCGCCGTATCACCGTCGTGTCCGAGCCGGGTCTGGCGGGAGAGGAGGCCGAGCTCGTCCTGACGTCATCGGGGTGGGCGCTGACGGTCGACGGACAGCATCGCCTCGCACACGTGCCCACGCTCGAGGCGGCCGGGCGCGCCGGAGGCTCGGCCGAAGTGGTCGTGCGTGCCTCCCGGCTCGCGGACGATCTCTGGGAGGTCGAGACGGCGCCGCTCTAGCGGTCGCAGGCCGCGCTGAACGGGAGCGGCTTGCCCTGGAGGTAGGAGACGACGCTCCAGCAGAGCGACCCGCCGTTCGTCCAGCCCATCCCACCGATGTCTGCATCCGCACTGATCGGCCGAGAGCGGACGGTGCGGGCGAGCAGATCCTGTTTGCGTTGATACGAGTAGACGTGGATCTCCTGCCCACTCGCATAGATGAGCCAGCCATTGCTGTAGCCGATCATTCGGGCATTGACCGGGACGTCGAATCGGAGCATCCGCGTGCTGCCCTTGCGCAGGTGGATCCCGTCCGCGGCCTCGATCACCACGCCGCGGGTGATCGCTTCGGCGGCCCGCGCGCCCGGCTGCGTATACGACGTGATCGTCTTCGCGGGCGCGAGGGAGATCGTGGTGACCGTGCCATCCGCGAGCGTCGCCGCGAGCGTGCCCGATTGGACACTCAGCGACACCACATCCGCCGGCGCGCGCCACGTGAGCGCGCGACGCCCATCCCGCGTCAGGGCGAACACGTCGCGTCCGACTGCGTAAGGAATGGCATCTTCGCCGCCGTTTCCGAGCAGGATCGGCGAGTACGCGTCTGCATCGGCCGATGCGGTTCGCAAGAGGCGTGGCCGCTTCGCGGTCGAAGTCGCGGTCCACAACCGCCACTCGCGCGTGTTGCCGCCGACGTACGAGAGGAACACGACCCGGTCACCGCTCACCGCGACGGCAGAGACACCACGCCCGGTGCTCGTCGCGGGGCACGGGCCGGGAACGCGGAAGAGCCAACGTCGGCGGAGGCCCGGCAGCCACAAGACGGCCCCTTCACACGTCGACCGTGTCCAGCCGAGCCCGGCCGCGAATGACCCGGAGGCGACGTCGACCGGCCCGGGATGCGCACCGGCGGGCGGCGCCCAGCCGCGGTCGGCGTGCGCGGCACCGCCGAGCCCGCCGACGACGGCCATTGCTGCGAGCGCTACGCCGAGTCTCCGCTGCACGGGCTGACCCTAGGACTGTGCTGTGAGCGGCGCGTGAAAATTCCGTGCACGCCTCGTGTGCGCGGTTCCGTCCAGGGCTCGGCCGCAGGCCGACCCGGTACCCTGTCGCGGAATGTCCCCGGCCATTGGCAGCCTCGAAAAGGCACTGCGCTTCGGCGAAGGCAGGCGGCTCAAGCGCCTGCAAGAGCAGGCTGCGTACATCGCGACGCTCGAGCCTGACTTCCAGAAGCTCTCGGACGAGGGGCTCCGCGCCAAGACCGTCGAGTTCCGGGAGCGGCTCGAGAACGGCGAAGAGCTCGAGAACCTCCTGTTCGAGGCGTTCGCTGCGGTGCGCGAGGCGCGCCTGCGCGAATCGAACCAGCGCATCTTCGACGTTCAGATGATGGGTGGGATTGCGCTGCACGAAGGCGACATCGCCGAGATGAAGACCGGCGAAGGCAAGACGTTCGTCGCGAGCCTGCCGCTGTACCTGAACGGGCTCGAGGGTCTCGGCGTGCACCTCGTGACGGTCAACGACTATCTCGCCTCGCGCGACGCCGAATGGAACCGGCCGGTCTTCGAGCGGCTCGGCATCACCGTCGCTGCGATCGAGACGAATCAGCCGTTCGAGGCGCGCAAGGCGGCGTACGACGCCGACATCACCTACGGCACGAACTCCGAGTTCGGGTTCGACTACCTCCGCGACAACATGGCGATCAGCCTCGACGGCGTCGTGCAGCGCGGTCATCGCTACGCGATCGTCGACGAGGTCGACTCGATCCTGATCGACGAGGCACGGACGCCGCTGATCATCTCCGGCGAGCCGCAGACCGCGGCGAAGACGTACTACGACTTCGCGCGCATCGTGAAGCAGCTGTCGGGCGCGCAGACGAAGGGGACCAAACTCGAGGACGAGCGGCTCGCGCTGGAGCACGACTACCTCTACGACGAGAAGCACAAGACGGTCTCGCCGGGCGAGTCCGCGATCGAGAAGGTCGAGCGCGCGCTGCGGATCGAGCATCTCTACGCGCCGGGTAACACGCAGCTCGTCAACCACTTGAACCAGGCACTGAAGGCGGAGGCGCTCTACAAGAACGACGTCGACTACGTGATCCAGGACGGCGAGGTGAAGATCGTCGACGAGTTCACCGGCCGCATCATGGAGGGCCGCAGGTGGAGCGAAGGCCTCCACCAGGCGATCGAGGCGAAGGAGAACGTCCCGATCCAGGAGGAGCACCAGACACTCGCGACGATCACGCTGCAGAACTACTTCCGCCTCTACGAGAAGCTCGGTGGCATGACGGGCACCGCGAAGACCGAGGAGAAGGAGTTCGTCGAGATCTACGGCCTGAACGTCGTCGAGATCCCGACCAATGTCGCGGTCGCCCGCGACGACCAGAACGACCTGATCTTCAAGACCGTCGAGGCGAAGTTCGACGCCGTTGCCCGGGACGTCAAGGAGCGACACGAGAAGGGACAGCCGATCCTCGTCGGCACGATCGCCGTCGAGACGTCCGAGTACCTCAGCGAGTTGTTGAAGCGGCAAGGCGTTCCGCACACCGTCCTGAACGCGAAGGAGCACGCGCGCGAGGCCGACATCATCAAGGACGCCGGCAACCGCGGCTCGGTGACGATCGCGACGAACATGGCGGGCCGCGGCGTCGACATCAAGATCGACGACGAGGTTCGTGAGCTCGGCGGCCTCTACGTGCTTGGAACCGAGCGGCACGAGGCGCGCCGGATCGACAACCAGCTTCGCGGCCGCTCGGGCCGCCAGGGCGACCCGGGCGTGACGCGCTTCTACCTCTCCGGCCGCGACGACCTCGTCCGCCTGTTCGCAGGCGACCGCATCCACGGGATCATGGAGCGCTTCAAGCTCCCCGACGACCAGCCGATGGAGGCCGGCATCCTCTCGCGCCAGATCGAGAACGCGCAGAAGAAAGTCGAGGAGCAGAACTTCGTCGCGCGCAAGAACGTCCTCAAGTACGACGACGTGATGAACGTCCAGCGCCAGGTCATCTACGAGCAGCGGAACAGCGTGCTGCACGGCGCCGACCTCTCCGAGGAGATCCGCGAGGAGTGGCTGCCCGAGGTGATCTCCAACGTCGTCTCCGACTACACCGACTCCGAGCTGTCGGAGGACTGGGAGATCGGCGACCTCGTCGCCGCCATGGACACGCTGTACGGCACCGGCGTCGCCGCGGAGGAGCTGAAGGGTCTCGAACGCGATCAGCTCGTCCAGGAGTTCCTCGACGACGCGCTCGACGCGTATACAGAGCGCGAGAAGGACATCGAGGCGCTCGAGGAAGGGCTGATGCGCCAGCTCGAGCGGTTCATCATCCTTCAGGTCGTCGACACCCGGTGGCGCGAGCACCTCGAGAACATGGACTACATGCGCGAGGGCATCGGCCTCCGCGGGCTCGCGCAGAAGGACCCGCTCGTCGAGTACCGGAACGAGGGCGCGATGATGTTCCAGGACTTGAACCGGTCGATCCGCGAAGAGGTGATCACGCTCCTCTTCCACGCCGAAGTGAGCACGCAGGAAGGCACGGAGCTCCAGCAGCAGAACGGGGCGAACGGCAACCTGAGCTACGAGCACCAGTCGCTCGCCGGCTCGGAGGCGATCCTCGCCGCCGGCGGCACGTCGACGGCAGCCGCGGGGTTCGCGAGCGCGGGCGGAGTGGCGACGCCGGTCGCGTCGCGCCCGAAGGTGAACAGCGATTTCGAGAACGTAGGCCGGAACGACCTGTGCCCGTGCGGCTCCGGCAAGAAGTTCAAGAAGTGCCACGGGTCGTAGTTAGGCCCGAGCCCGCCCTCGCCGACGACGCGATCTGGCTCGAGCCGCTCTCCGAGGCGCTCGTTCCCGCACTCGCGTGGGTGCTCGACGGCGACTCCGATACCGGCCGGTTCACACGGATCCCGTTCGAGCCGGACGCCGCGTTTCTGAGCGGCTGGCTGGGCCGCTACGAACGGGTGTGGAACGACGGCTCTGGCACGTCCGCTGGGTTCGCCGTTCGGGACGCGGAGTCCGGTGACGCAATCGGCTTCGCCGGCTTCGTGCAACTCGACCTCGACCAGCAGGAGGGCGAGATCGGCTACGTCGTCGCGCCTGCCGCTCGCGGTCGCGGCGTCGCGACACGCGCCGTCGTGCTCTTGACGCACTGGGGATTCAGCGTTCTCGGGCTCCAGCGCATCGAACTGCGCATCGATCCTGCGAACGAGCATTCGGCTCGCATCGCCCGGCGCGTTGGCTACCACCACGAGGGAACGCTCCGCAACACGTATTTCAAGGAAGGCCGGCGGGGCGACGTCGGCGTCTGGTCACGCCTGGCCGACGAGTGATCTCGTAGGGTGGGGGCATGACGCTGGCGATGACACGCCGGCTGCTCGTGCGCGAGGAGACATTCGCTGCGGCACTTGCCGCGATGCTGGCAGCCGCACTGCTCTGGGCGGCACCCCCCGGGGTCGACTGGGCTGCGCACTCGTACCAGACGACGTTCCTGGTCGAGCACGGCTTCGCCATCTGGAACAACTTCTGGTACGCAGGTCGCTACTCGTTCGTCACGTACAGCGTCCTCTACTACCCGCTCGCGGCGCTGATCGGGATCCGGCTGCTGGCCGTTCTCTCGATCGCGAGCGGTGCGCTCGCGTTCAGCGCGGTCGTGCTCCGGCAGTGGGGGCCGAGCTCACGTGTCGCGAGCCGCACGTTCGCGGTCGTGTCGGCGGGGCTCGTGGTGTCGGCCGCGTTCCCGTTCGCGCTCGGTTTCGCGTTCGGGATGCTCGCGCTCTGGGCGTTGCAGGATCGCCGCCACGGGCGCTTCGTCGTGTGCGCGCTGCTGACGCTCGCGGCGAGCCCGCTCGGGTTCGCGTTCCTCGTCGTCGCGCTCGTCGCTGTCGCGTTTGCTCGGCGGACGCTGCGCGACTCGCGGATCGCGATCGCGGTGGTCGGTCTCTGCATCTCGGCCGAGCTCGTGCTCTGGCGGCTGTTCGGCGACGGCGGCCATTTCCCGTACGGCCTCCTGCAGCTCGCCCCGTCGCTGCTCTTCGGCGGGATCGGGCTCATCGTCACGCGCGGCGTGCCCGAAGCCCGGCTCTTGCGTGGGCTCTTCTGGACGTACATCGGGGTCTGCCTCGCTGCGTACGTCGTGCCGACTGCGGTCGGCTCGAACCTCGAGCGATTCCGCTACATCGCGCTGCCGCTCGCGTTCCTCGCCGCGGCGCTCCGCGGTTGGCGGCCGTTGTGGCTGGTCGTTCCCGCTGCAGCGCTCGCCGGTATCTGGAACACGACGCCGATCTTCTCGACGCTCGCGCGCGCCAGCACCGATCCCGAGTCGTCGCCGGCGTACTGGCAACCGGCGGTCTCGTATCTCCGCGCGCATCTCAGCCCGTCGTACCGCGTCGAGGTCGTCGACACAGCCGAGCACTGGCCCGCCGCCTATCTGCCCGACGCCGGGATCCCGATCGTGCGCGGGTGGTACCGCCAGAGCGACTTTCCGCAGAACGAGCTTCTGTACGACTCGAAGCTCGGCGGCAGGGCGTACCGCGCGTGGCTTCGCAAGCTGGCCGTGCGCTACGTCTTGATCACGGACGCGCCGGTCGACTACAGCTCGCGCCGCGAGGCGGCGCTGATCCGCTCCGGGAAGTCCGGGCTCGTCCCCGTGAAAGTCCTCCGGCACATGACGGTCTACCAGCTGCCTCACGCGACCCCGCTCATCACCGGCGCGGGCCGCGCAACCGTCCTCTGGCTGTGGCCGCAGCGGCTCGTGACGACCGTGACGAGGCCGGGTAGCTATCGCGTCCGGATCCGCTGGTCCCCGTACTGGCACTCGTCGAGCGGGTGCGTCTCGCGGACGCCCGATGGATTGACGCGGATCACCACACAGGAGACCGGGCTCGTCGAGCTGCGCTTCGGCGTGAGCGTCAAGCGAGGACTGCAGACGCTCGCCGGTACGATCCCGGGATGCTCGAGGACACAAGATCACTGACGGAACAGCTCGAAGAGCTCGCGGCCCAGCTCGACTGGGTCCGGGAGTACCTTTGACCCCGCGTCGCTCGAAACACGCCTCGTAACTCTCGAAGAGGAACTGAACACCCCGGGCTTCTGGGACGATCAGAACCGGGCGGCGAAGGTCTCCGCCGAGCATGCGCGCGTATCACGGCGGCTCGAGGGGTATCGACGACTGCGCCAGGAGTTCGATGACGCACGCGAGCTCGCCACGATCGACGGCGGTGAGATGGAGAGCGAAATCGCGACGTCGCTCGTCCCGCTTCGCCGTGAGCTGGAGGAGCTTCAGGAGGCTGCGTTGTTCAACGGCGAGTACGACGGCGGCGATGCTGTCGTGACGCTGCAATCGGGCACCGGCGGCACCGACGCGCAGGACTGGGCGGAGATGATGCTGCGGATGTACGAGCGCTGGGCGACGAACCGCAAGTTCGCGGTCGAGCTGCTCGAAGCGAGCCCGGGGGAGGAGGCGGGGCTCAAGTCGGCGACGTTCACCGTCGGCGGCGAGAACGCGTACGGGATCCTGAAGGCCGAGCGCGGGAAGCATCGTCTCGTTCGCCTCTCTCCGTTCGATTCGGCGCACCGCCGGCACACCGCGTTCTCGACCGTGATCGTCGCACCACTGCTAGCGGACGACGGCGAGGTCGAGATCGACGAAGGCGATCTGAAGATCGACACGTATCGCGCGCAAGGCGCCGGTGGGCAGCACGTGAACAAGACCGACAGCGCCGTCCGCATCACACACTTGCCGACGGGCATCGTCGTCCAGTGTCAGAACGAGCGCTCGCAGTCGGCGAACAAGCAGACGGCGATGCGCGTCCTCAAGTCACGTCTGGTGGAGCGCCAGGAGGAGGAGAGAGAGGCGCTTCTGGCGAAGGAACGAGGCGGTTCGGCGGACACCGGCTTCGGTGGCGAGTCCGTCCGCTCCTACGTGTTGCACCCATACCAGATGGTCAAGGACCCACGCACCGGCTACGAGATGGGAAACGCCCAGGCGGTGCTCGACGGTGAGCTCGATCCGTTCATCCGCGAGTATTTGCTCGCCCGCGCCGCCGGAAGGGCTATCTAGGCGGTGGGCTACACTTTGCAGCATCTTCGCACCCGGGCGCCTCGATAGGCGGCGTCCTCGCTGAACCGACGTGCAGGAACCCGAGCTCACATTCCCTCAGCCGACGGCAACAGCCGTGATCGACGAGCCTGTTGCGGCGTCGGCGCCGTCTGCCGCGTCGATGATCGTCTTCGAGGCGGTGACGAAGGTCTACGAGCCTGACGTCACCGCACTGAACGACGTCACGTTTCACATCGACAAGGGCGAGTTCGTGTTCGTCGTCGGCGCATCCGGCTCCGGTAAGTCGACGCTCATCCGCCTGTTGCTCAAGGAGCTCGAGCCGACGCGCGGCAAGATCGTCGTCGGCGGCCGCGAGCTCGGCCGGCTGAAGCGCTCGAAGGTGCCGATGTTGCGGCGCAACATCGGGTGCGTGTTCCAGGACTTCAAGCTCCTGCCGCGCCGCACCGCCGCCGAGAACGTCGCGTACGCGCTCAAGGTGCAGGGCGAGTCGAACGCAGCGATTCGCAAGAAGGTGCCCGAGGTGCTCGCGATGGTCGGCCTGTCGCACAAGATGAACTCGCTCCCCGACGAGCTGTCCGGCGGCGAGCAGCAGCGCGTGTCGATCGCGCGCGCGTTCGTCAATCATCCGCCGCTCCTCGTCTGCGACGAGCCGACCGGGAACCTCGACCCCGACACCTCCGTCGGGATCATGCAGCTCCTGTACCGCATCAATCGCAGCGGCACGACCATTCTGATGGTGACGCACGATCGCGAGATGGTGGACAAGATGCGCAAGCGCGTCATCCAGCTGGAAGGCGGCCGGCTCGCGCGCGACGAGCGTCGCGGCGGGTACGCGGGCGAATGACCGGGCGCAGCAGACTGCTCTTCAGCGAGGCGTGGCGCTCACTCGGCGCGAACCTGTCGACCACCGTCGCGGCGACGATGACGGTGCTGATCGGCATGTTCCTGCTTGGGGTTTTCATCGCTCTCGGGACGTGGACGGTTTCGTGGTCGAATCACGTCAAGAACGAGCTCGTCGTCAAGGTGTACTTCAGCGACTCCGCGACCACGCAGCAGCGAAACGACTATGCGCGCCAGTTGGCGCAGAACAAGTACGCAAAACCTGACAGCATCAAGTACACGTCGAAGGCGCAGGCGTTCGAGATCATGAAGAAGCGGTCCCCGGAGATGGTGGCGGGACTCAGCTCCAACCCACTACCGAACTCGCTGGCGGTCACACCCGTCCGGGCCGAGTCCGTCGACCTGCTCTTCGACTCGGTCTCTGGCAAGAACAAAGCGCCGTTCGTCGAGAGAGTCACGGATGGCAAGCGACTGTCTCATCGAATCCTTCAGGTCGCGCATGTGATCGAGGTGGTGTTCACGCTCGCCACCATGGTGCTCGTGATTGCTTCGGTGCTCCTGATCTCGAACACGATCAGGCTGTCGATCTTCTCGCGGCGACGCGAGATCGAGGTGATGAAGCTCGTCGGCGCCACGAACTGGTTCGTGCGCGGGCCGTTCATGCTCGAGGGCCTGATCTGCGGCGTCGCCGGTGCGCTGCTCGCGATCTTCTTCCTGGTCATCGGCAAGGCGGTGGCGCTGCCCGCGATCCTGCCGCACCTCAGGGGTGACGCCGACGTTCACGCGATGGCGTTCCCGCTCGTCGCGCTCGTGCTCCTCGGCGCCGGCCTCGGGCTCGGAGCGGTCGGCTCGGGCCTGACGATCCGCCGCTTCCTCCGCGTCTGACCGACACGGTTGTCGTCGAGGTAGGACGCCGCGGCAAGCTCGTCGTCGGCGAGCCGTACTTCACGCCGGGCACGCCGCTCGTGCTCGAGGCCAAGGGGCTCGGCGACCTCGAGCCGGGCGACCTGGCGGTGGTGCGGCCCGGAAGAGGTCGCGCGCACGTCGAGCAGGCGCTCGGGTCGGCGAAGCGGATCGAGAACGTCCTCGAGGCGCTCCTCGTCGAGCGAGGCGCGCGTCAGCCGTTCGAGCCGCACGACCCGCCGCCCGCGGAAGACCCAAACCGCGTCGACCTGCGAGACCTACCCACGTACACCGTCGACCCCGACACGGCGAAGGACTTCGACGACGCGCTGTCGTTCCGGCGCGAGGAGAACGGCATCCGGGCGTGGGTGCACATCGCGGACGTCTCGTGGTTCGTCGGTGCGGGTACGCCGCTCGACCTCGGCGCCGGGCGGCGGTCGTTCTCGACTTACGTGCCGGGAGCCGTCGCGCCGATGCTGCCGCACGATCTTGCGGACGACCTCTGCTCGCTGCGCCCGCATCAGGATCGGCTGTGCCTGACCGTCGAGATCCCGCCGCAGGGCGAGCCGTCGTTCTACCGCTCGGTGATCCGCTCGGACGAGCGCCTCACCTACGGCCAGGCTCAGCGGCGCGAGGCGCCCGGGTCGATCCTCGACCAGCTTGCGCTGAACGACGAGTTCGCAGGCATGTTGCGCGCGCGCCGCTTCGCGCGCGGTGCGCTGCAGGTGCAGTCTCCGGAGGCGGTCTTCCGCTTCGACGGCGATGGCGGCGTCGCGGACGCGTGGCTCGAGGGCGAGCCGCACGCGCACATGCTCGTCGAGGAGCTGATGATCCTGGCGAACGAGTGCGTCGGCGCGTTCCTCTCGTCGCGCAACCGCCCGGCGCTCTACCGGGTGCACGAGCAGCCTGATCCGAGAGCGGTTGAGCACCTGATCGCGAAGCTCGCCGACCTCGGCGTGCCGACGCCGCCGGTGCCGAGCCCGCTCACCCCGCAGCTCGCCGCCGCCGTGGCCGGCGAGGCGTCGAAGCTCGTCACGACGTATACAACGCAGTCGGGTCGCGGCCGCGAGGCGTTCCCGTCGCTCGTTCTGCGGGCGTTGAAGCAGGCACGCTACGACCCGAAGAACCTCGGGCACGCGGGACTTGCGAGCAGCGCCTACTGCCACTTCACATCCCCGATCCGCCGCTACCCGGACCTGATCGTCCATCGCGCGCTCCTCAAAGAGCTCGGCCAGTCCGACGACCCGCTGCCGGAGGACCTGCAGCACCTCGCCGAGCACACGTCGGAGCGCGAGCGGGCGGCTGCCCAGGTCGAGTACGCCGCGGACGCGATCTGCCTCGCCTGGTTGCTCGACCGTCGGCTGTTCGAGGTCGGCTGGGACGAGAAGTGGGAGGGAGAGATCATCGGCCTGATCGCCTCGGGGCTCTTCGTGCGGTTCGGCGAGGTGTTCGAGGGCTTCGTGCCGGCCCGGCGCCTGCAAGGCGAGTTCTTCCAGCTGAACGATCTCGCGACCTCGATGTCCGGACGCACCACCGGACGCACCTATCGCCTCGGCGACGCGATTTCCGTTCGCGTCGAGCGCATTTCTCGCAACGACGGGAAGGTGGATCTGGCGCCCGCGTGATTTGATCGGCGGGCGAACCACCGCGAGAGGAGGCAGGCATGGAGTTCGACACCGCCAACGTGTGGATCACGACGCGGAGGTTGAAGCCGGGCGCGCGCGAGGAGTTCAGCAGGTCGTGGCGGCCGCGGGAGTTTCCCGCCGGGATGCTGCGGGCGTACGAGTGCTACTCGCCCGACGGGACGGAGGTGGTCGGCGTCTCGATCTGGGACTCGCCGGAGTCGCGTGAGCGCTATCGGCTGTCGGAGATCGAGACCGAGCGGCGCACCGCGATGGCGCCGTACGTGCTCGAGGAGCGATCCGGGTTCTACACCGGCCGCGAGCTGAACATCCCCAAGGGCTGATCAGCGGATCAAGCGCACCGCGAGGTGCATGCGGTACGGGAACGCGCCGCCGATCTGGCGGTCGATCGTCTCGCGGACCGTGAGACCGGTCGTCACCGACTCCCACGTCACGTCGCGCTCCGTGCCCGGATGCGCTCCGCTGACGGTCGAATCAGCGACGACGACGAAGCAGCCGGGCCCGCAACGCCCGGTGACGCGGTTGCGCGAGATCGTGTGGACGCCGCCGACCCGGTAGTCCTGCACCCAGTGCTGGCCGACGCGGAGCTGGTTCGGGCGCGAGAGCGTCACGGGCACCGCCGCGTGCGCCTCGTCCTGCGTGACCACCATCGTCAGTCGGGTGCGCTGCCAGATCGAGTAGCGGCCGGTCTTCGTCACGCGCGTTCGTGTTGCCTCGAGGTGCTGCTTTGAATAGCGCCACTCCTCCTGGACGACGTCACGTGACCCCGAGACGACCAGGATCGCGCGCGCCGGGAAACCTCGGTGGATCTTCAGTGGACCGGCCTTCGCCTCTTCGAAGCCGGACTGCGTGTACCGGTGCACGCCGGGGCGCGGGAGCACATCGGGCGCGAGGGTCGCCTGAACCGTCGTCGGCGCGGTGGCCTGCGTCGACTTCGAGCCTCGGTGCACGAGCACGGCGATCGCGCCCGCGCCGAGCGCGACGAGCAGGACCGCCGCAGCGAGCGCGCGACGCACTAGACCAACCGCCGCTCCTGCGCCCAGCGGGTGAGCTCGTGCCTCGTCGAGAGCTGCAGCTTGCGCAGCACGCTCGACACATGAGCCTCGACGGTCTTCACCGACAGATGCAGCCGCGCCGCGATCTCCTTGTAGAGATACCCGCGCGCGATCAGCTGCAACACCTCGCGCTCGCGCGGGGTGAGCGTCTCGAGCTCTTCGTCCGCGCCGAGCGGCTCCCCGGTGCGGAACGCGTCGAGCACGAAGCCGGCGAGCCGCGGCGAAAAGACGGCATCGCCGTCGGCGACGCGCCGCACGGCGTCGAAGAGCTCGTCGCGCGAGATCGTCTTCGTCACGTACCCGCGGGCGCCCGCGCGGATGACTGCGATCACGTCCTCGGCGGCATCCGACACCGAGAGCGCGAGGAACTTGACGGCGGGACGCTCGGGAGCGACGTTCGCGATCACCGCTTCGCCGCCGCCGTCGGGCAGATGGACGTCGAGCAGCACCACGTCGGGGTCGAGCTCGCGGATGACCGGCGCCGCCTCGGCAACGGTGCCGGCCTCGCCGACGATGTCGACGAGCCCTGCGAGCTCGTTTCGGACTCCGGCCCGGAACAGCTCGTGATCGTCGACCAGCACGACGCGGATCACGGTGTGTCTCCTCTCGGCATCGTCAGCTCGACCTCGGTCCCGCTTCCCGGTGACGAGGTGATCGTCGCCGATCCGCCGGCGCGGCGCAGTCTCGACTCGATCGAGTCGGCGATGCCGCGGCGGTCGTCCGAGACGGTCGTGGGGTCGAAGCCGACGCCGCGGTCGCGCACGAAGACGGCGACGGAGGCCGGCTCGACCTCCGCGTAGACGGAGATATCGTCGCTGCGAGCGTGTTTCGCCGCGTTCACCATCGCCTCGCGCGCTGCGAGCACGAGCTCGCCGAGTGCGTCGTCGAGCGCCACGTCTCCTGACGTCGCGAGCTCGATGCGGGTGAGATGCGCTTCCTCGACGTCGGCGACCGCATCGGCAAGCGCGTCCGCGACCGTCGTCGCGCCGTCGTAGCCGCGCCCGTAAAGCCAGCGGCGGAGCTCCCGCTCCTGGCGGCGCGCGAGTGCGCGGACCCGCGGGCCGTCGTCCGCGTCGCGCTGCACGAGCGCCAATGTCTGCAAGACGGAGTCGTGGATCCTGGCGGCCATGGCGGCACGCTCGGCCAGCCGGATTCGCTCGTTCCGCTCGGCCGCGAGCTGCCAGACCCAGGGCCCGAGCACGAGGACGAGCGCACCGGCAAGCGCGCCGGGGCCGATGAAATGCTGGGACGAGCCGAGGTGGTCGAGCATCACGACCGCGCCGCCCATGACCAGCGCGATCCCGGGAATGAAGAACTTGCCGCCCGGCTTGAGCGTCGCGCCGCGCCTCGCCAGCAGCACGACGCCGGCGACGAGAAGCCCCGCCCCGACGACGACCACGAACGGCACGCCGAGCGCACCGAGGAGCGTCATTGCCGCGAGGGCCAGGACGAGAACCGAGAGCATCGGACGGCGGCCGCCGGACCAGAGCCACAGCGCGAAGTAGAGGAGGATCCCGGCCCCACCTGCGAGTGCGAGCAGTGCGAAGACGAGACGCACCAGCGTCGCATCGACGCCGAGCGCGTCCGCGATGCCGCCGCAGATTCCGGCAACAACGCGGTCGCGCTCGCGCCGCTCGAAGGAGAGGATCGGGATTTGCGTCACGGTGCCCGCAGGATTTGGATGCGGCCTGCACCGACGTCGACGTTGATCTTCATCGGGCCGCTTCCGGTGTCGACGCGAACGTCTCTGCCCTCTTCACGGCTCCCGAGCGCGTCGATGCGACCCGTCTTGACGTGTGAGTCGAGCACGACACGAGCATTCTGCGGGACGATGATTCTCAGCCTGCCGACCCCGACGTGGGCATTGACGTCGACAGGGGCGTTCGTCGGTAGATGAGTGAGATTGATGCGAAGCGTCCCGACGCCGAGCTCGTAACGGGCGGGAACATCCGCGATCGTGAGAGGCGTCTCGGTGCGCTTGCCTACGCCGTCGCCGAGGCTGACGTTGAACCATGCGAATGACACTGACACCGCCGCGACGACGATCGCGACCAGCAACGCGAGGATCGTCACGATGGCGACGAGCACGCCGCGGCGCCGGCTGCTCGTCCAGAGCAGCACGACGCCGGCAGCGAAGACGAGGAACCAGGCTGCGCCCGTGCTCGGCCAGCTGCTGGCGCGGGCGAGTAGGGACAGGACCGCGACGGCGATGAGGCCGAGCGCGACCAGGCGTGCCGGGTGCTCCCGGCGTTTGTTGAGGACGTCCTCGGCCAGCGAGGTGTCATCGCCCTCTTTCGGGAGGACGATGACTGCTGCGAGGTAGACGAGAACCCCGGCGCCGCCGAGGAGTGTCAGGACGACGAAGCCCAGCCGGAAGACGGCGGGTGCGATATCGAAGTACTTGCCAAGGCCGCCGCTGACGCCGGCGACCATCTTGTCGCTGCTGCTGCGCTCGAGGCGCTTGACCATTGGTGTGTGGATTGTGTGTTCGCTCATGTCTCGAGATTGCCCTGAGAACGGTGCCGCGGCTATCCGGAATCACCCTGGTCCGACCCTCGACGAACGCTACTCTCGTCCGTCGGGATGTCGGAGAAGACGATTGCCGAGAATCGGAAGGCGCGCCACGACTACCAGCTCCTGGAGCGGGTCGAGGCCGGCCTTGTGCTGACCGGGACCGAGGTCAAGTCGTTGCGGGCCGGGCGGACGACGATGGCGCATGCCTTCGCGGATATCCGCGAGGCCGAGGCGTGGCTGCACGGGCTCGAAATTGCGGTGTACGAGCAGGGGAACCGCGCGAACCACGAGCCGATGCGTGCGCGCAAGCTGCTCCTTCATCGCCGGGAGATCGACTCGCTGTACGGGATGATTCGCGAGAAGGGGCTGACGATCGTCCCGACCCGGCTCTACTTCAAGGACGGCAAGGTGAAGGTCGAGCTCGCGGTCGCACGGGGCAAGGAGCAACGCGACAAACGGCGTGACGTCGCGGATCGCGACGCGAAACGGCAGATGGAACGGGCGCTGAAAAGCCGTAATGCCTGACGGCAGCTACAATTCGTCCAACAAAACATACGGGGGCGCCATGGCTTCGACGTGGTCGGCTCTCCGGGTGAGCTGCAAGCGGAGGACCCCGGTCGGCCTCCTAAAAAATCCGGGAAACAAACGCAAGTGCGGAAAACAACCTCGCACTCGCTGCCTAAGTTCTAGGACTTAGGGACAGCGTGTCGCCCCGGGCAAGCCTGCGTCCCGGGTGCGGCATCAACTAGCAGGCTCGGCGCCGAAGAAGAGCCACTTGTCGGAGGCGCGACACTTCAGGAGGGCTAGCTCGTCGGTAGGTCGGTCGCCAACCGGCCGGTGAGTGAAACGCAACGGCGACCTAAGCTTGTAGACGCTCAGTCGGTGCGGCCGCGGACGCGGGTTCGATTCCCGCCGCCTCCACTACTGGGCATCCGGACGGTCGAGGTTGAGCCGTCGACTACGCTAGCCGTCGTCTCTTGACCGCAAAGATGAGCCACGCGTGAACAAGCCGCGCATCTTCCTCGGGTCGTCGGGCAAGCAGGCCGAACTGCTCGAAGCGATCTCGCGCGGCCTCGAGGAGGTCGCCGACGTCGAGCTTTGGATGACCACCTTCAACCCGGGGCGCTCTACCCTCGACCGCCTCGTCGAGCTTTCCCAGGAGGTCGACTTCGCTGCGTTCGTATTCGCCCAGGACGACTGGACGACCACGGATGCGTCCCAGTCTGGCGAGGCCTCGCCGCGGGACAACGTGGTGTTCGAAGCCGGTCTGTTCGGCGGCGCGCTCGGGATCCGACGCACGTTCATCCTCCACGCAAGCGATTCCAAGCTCCCGACTGACCTGCTCGGGCTGACGTCAATCCGTTACGACGCGGCCACCCGCCCAGGGGAGGTTGGCGAGATCAACGAGAAGCTCCGGAAAGCGATCGAGACCGAGGGCAGCCGCGGTCGTGTCGAGGGGCTGTGGTGGCAGCTCTCGCTCACGATCCGAAGCGAAGTGGAACCGTCGGCGATTAGTCTCCTTCGCATTTCGCGGGACCGAGACAGCGGCCTGAACGTGGCCGGTCGATCCTGGCAGGAGGATGGGACTCTCTCGGCCCGCTACTGGAGCGTGGCCGCGAAGGAGCACAGGGATCCGTCCGGTGTCTTCTACTTCTGGAACGGCGAACGCCCTCGAGACCCGAATGCTCCACAGCTCGAAGGCACGGGCGAGATCAGGCTGGAGACCGCCGAACGCGCTACCGGCTACTGGACCACGCGGTCGGATCGCGATCCCGCGCTGAACGCCCGGACTGCCGGCGTCTACCTTCGGGCCAACTCCTCCGACCTGCAGGTGCTGGACGTTGGGAGCGAAGAGGAGCGGGCCGAGCTGATCGCACAACGCCTCCGCGAGTGGAAGTCGGCGGCGAACGCGTTCTGAACACTGCCGAGTGCCCTGAGGACACTCGATGAGGGATCGTCGCCGGGGTTGAAATCTTGCGCGGGTTCGATTCCCGCCGCCTCCATTCCAGGTCTTACAGTGCCGCTAGCCTCCGAGGCATGAGGCAGCGCCCGGTCATCTGGAAGCCGCGGTATGCGACGCGGCGAATGCGGGAGCGTGCGTGGGCGGACGCAGATCTTCGGCGGGAACGCCAGTCCTTGCTCGCGCGGCTGCTCAGGCAGCGGAAGACGTGACGGTCGAGCGGATCGACACGCCGGACCGAGCTCATCCCGGCGTGCGAGCCGATGGCGATCGCCTGATTCTCGCCGTAGCATCGCGGCATGCCCGTCGAAGTGAAACGGCTCACCGCATCGGGCGCGCGGGCGGAGCTCGCTGCGCTCGCGGCCGTGTTGCATGACGCAGTGGACGGCGGCGACTCCGTCGGCTTCATGGACGGCTTCGGCGCCGACGACGCGCACGCGTTCTTCGAGTCGCTCCTTCCCGAGATCGAGAGTGGGACCCGCGTGCTGCTCGCCGCGTACGTCGACGGTGAGCTCGTCGGCGCGGTGCAGCTCGTCCACGCCTGGCCGCCGAACTCACAGCATCGAGCCGATGTGGCCAAGCTCGTCGTGCATCGGAGCGCACGAGGCCAGGGAGTCGGGCGGGCGCTGATGGAACAGTTGGAAGAGGAGGCGCGCGCCGATCGCAAGTCGCTCCTCATCCTCGACACGGTCGCCGGCCGCGCTGCGGATCGACTGTACGAACGCCTCGGCTGGACGCGTCTCGGCACCGTGCCCGAGTACGCGCGCGATCCCGACGGCAGCTTCTGCGACGCCACGTTCTTCTACAAGCACCTGTAGCCCTCACTCGCGGTCCGCCGACGTTGACCCAACCGATGGTCTGGTCCTGGGTCAGTCATCGGCCCGCGTGGGTTGCAACTGCGAAACGTTCTGTTCACACTCTGTCCTCAATCCGCACAGTGCGGATTTCGCGGCAAAGGGGAGAGACGTTAGTGAGCGTTGCGGTTCGCGACGGTGGTCGTCGGCAACCCGTGCGGGTGCCCGACCGCCGGGACGATGTCATCAGCATCCTCATCCTGGAGGATCAGCTGCCCATGCGCGCCGGGATCCGGCTCGCGCTGCCGCCGGACGGGTTCGAGATCTTGGCCGAGGTCGCGACTGTCGACCAGGCCGTCGACGTGCTCGCGAACGATCCGGCCGACATCCTCCTGGTCGGTGGGGCGCTGAGCTACGACTTGCTCGGCGCCATCAAAGTGCTGCGCACGGCGTCGGCCGAGAGCCGGATCGTTGTCCTCGCGTCGACACGGCCGCCTACAAGCGCACCGGTAATCGAGGCGTTCGACGCGGGTGCGATCGGCTGGTTGGGCAAAGACGTTTCGCCATCGCGACTTCCGACACTCCTTCGCGCCGTCTACGCGGGTGAGCGAATCGTCCCGCGGTCGCTCGTCGGCGCGTTGGTCGACGAGATCGTCGAATGGCGCCGGCACTCGTCGGAGGTGAGGGTGTTCCCGAACGGCGCCTCCTTGACGAGCCGGGAGCTTCAGGTGCTGGACCACGTAGCTGCAGGTGCCGGTACATCGCGTGTCGCGAGCGAGCTCGGGATCTCAGATGTCACGGTGCGGCGCCACCTCTCCGATGCCGTCAAGAAGCTCGGCGTCGCGGACCGCGCCGCCGCCGCACGACTGTTCAGAACCGTTCAACGCGAATGGGCTACACGTCCCATTGACGCGGGTTCGACGCGCGGGCAGCCTCAGGAAGGGATCGGGTGAGCGTGGCCACCAGCCGCGTATCGGATCGGACGGACCCGAGAGACCAAGAGTCGCTGACGCGGAGGGATCCCATTGGGGAGGTGGGTAAACGCATGCTGGACATCGCCGTAAGCACGAGCCTGCTGCTTCTCCTCATGCCGTTCTTCGTCGTGATCGCAGCGATCATCAAGCTCGAGAGCCGGGGTGGGCTGTTCTATCCCGCCGAGCGCGTCGGCCGCCATGGTGAGACGTTCGCGATGCTCAAGTTCCGCAAGATGACCGGAGACGCGACGGGGTCGTCGCTGACGGCCGTCGACGATCCGCGCTTCACCCGGATCGGTTCGATTCTGTCTCGCTCGAAGATCGACGAGTTGCCGCAGTTGTGGAATGTGCTCCGCGGCCAGATGAGCCTTGTCGGGCCACGCCCAGAGGCTCCGGAGTTCGTCGAGCGTCGTCGCGCCGAGTACGCCCGCATCCTCACGGTCCGTCCCGGTATGACGGGGTTCTCGCAGCTCGCGTTCGCCGAGGAGATCGCAATCCTCGACCCGGATAACCGAGTTGGCCATTACGAGACGGCGATACTTCCGCAGAAGCTCGCCCTCGACTCCATGTACGTCCAGCGGCACTCGGTGCGGGACGATGTCCGCGTTCTGTGGTGGACGTTGTTCGCGGTCGTCTTCCGTCGACACGTGGCGGTTCATCGCAGCACTGCGAAGCTGAACATCCGTCGGCGACCCGTCGTCCGTGGCCACGCCGAGCGAGAAAGGCGGCCCGCATGACGGAGGGTGTCTACACCTTCGAGAACGCGCTCAAGTCGCGTGTGCGCCGTACGCTCCAGAGGCCTCCGCACGCAGTGGTGCTCGCCGGCGGGCGCGGCACGCGACTTGCGCCGTACACATCGATCCTGCCAAAGCCACTCATGCCGATCGGCGATCGCTCGATCCTCGAGCTCGTGCTCGAGCAGCTTCATGCCTGTGGGATCACCAACGCGACATTGTGCGTGGGGTATCTGTCGCATCTCATTTCTGCGGTGCTCGACAACGGCGCCGATCGCGGGATCAACATCCGCTATGTGCGCGAGGAAAGTGCCCTCGGCACGGCAGCCCCCTTGCGTCTCGTGCCGGGCCTCGACGACACGTTCATCGTCATGAACGGTGACGTGCTGACGACGCTCGACTTCGCCGACCTCGTGCGGTACCACCGCCGCGCCGGGAACATGCTGACGATCGCGACGCATGAACGCACGATCAAGATCGACTACGGCGTCATTCGCCTCGGTACGAACGGTCGATCTCGCCGCGTCGAGGGATATGACGAGAAGCCCGAAGTCAGATCGCCGGTGAGCATGGGGATCTACGTCCTCGAGCCTGCGGCCCTCGAGTACATCCCGTCCGAGGGGTACCTGGACTTCCCCGACCTCGTGGGCTTGCTGCTTGCTAACAAGGCTCGCGTGGGCGCCTACACCTACGAAGGACTTTGGTTCGACATCGGCCGGCGCACCGATTACGAGCAGGCGGTAGCGGCTTGGTTCGAACAGGAGGAGGAAGAAATGAGCACGGCGACCGCGGACCCGAGCGCATGACACTGAGCGACGTCGGCCGCAGGGTCATCATGCAGTACTGGCTGTTGATCGCCATCACGTTCGTTCTGGCGATGGGGAGTTTTCTCGTCGCGCGCCATCCGCAGACGACCTACACCGCCGCGGCGCGACTCGTGCTCGACACACCCGATCCCGCGAGCCGGCAGGAGTCGGCAGGGGTCGCCGACACCGCCAAGGCGCTCGCAACGAGTCCCGCTGAGGTGCGCGTTGCACTCAAGGCCGCCCACGTCGAGCGCGACGCCGACAAGGTCGCTGCCCATTCGGTGTCGCTGAAGGCTCTCGGAAGCTCGAGCGTCCTCGAGCTCTCCGTCTCCGACCACGACCGGAACGCCTCCGCTGCGATCGCGAACGCGCTTGCCGCCGAGGTGATCAAGACCCGGCTCGCCGTAACGCGTGGAGCAGCTGACTCGGCGCTTGCCGACACTACCGGCCGAATCGCCGCCATCGACCGATCCCTGGCGAGGCTCGCCACGAATGAGAACGCCAGCATCCGCCGGACCGCGCTGCTCGCACGCCGCTCCGGATTGGAGTCGGAGCGAGTGAGCCTGCTCACGGCGAACGCGGAGAAGATCCAGCCCCGTGTGATCAGCGCGGCAGACGTGCCCACGCATGCCGACTCGACGCACCTCGCGGTCGATCTCGCCCTCGTCGGCATTCTCGGGGTGCTCATCGGCGTCGCGTTGGCCGCGATCCGTGAGATGGTGTGGCCGACAGTCGTCGGTGCCGACGCCCTCACCTCGGCGTTCGGCGTTCCGTTCCTCGGTGCGCTCGACGGGCTCCCGACCGAGGAGGACGACGAGGCCCAGCCCGTTCCGACCGACGTGGCGCAGAAGGTTGCGCTCGCGGCCCGTGCGGCACATCAGCCGCACGTCGCCCTGGTCGGTGCGGGGCCTGAGGTCGACCTCACGCTGCTGGCAGCGCAGTTCGCGCACGCCGCCAACCGGCAGTCGACGACACGGGTCGCAATCGCCCCGTTCCGTCCCGGGCTCTGGTCCTCGAACGGAAAGGCGTCGACACCCGCGCTGATCGTTGTGTCACCGTCGACGCTGACTCGAGCCGAGTACGTCGCGATGGAGAACCTGCTGCGCATCACGGGCGCGGGGCAACTCGGTCTCGTCACCTATCCTCGTGCGCGGCCGTGGAAGGAACGGTTGGCGGACAACTGGACCGTCCGCGATGACGCGGCGGGCACGGCGTAGCCGATGCGTGCTCTCGCGACGCGGCTACCGCGTCATTCCTTGATCTTCGTGGTCGCGGCGGCCGTCTTGGCGCTCGGCGCCGTCGCGCAGGCCGACGGTCGTACTGGACGCGTTGGTGCCGCCAAGCCGCGGTTCGCGTATCGGTACCTCTACAGCTCGCGGCTCGTCGCTCGGACCGCGGTGTCCTACGGGTGGAACCTCATCGACGTCAGTTCCAAGGACGAAGTAGACGTCCTTCCTCCGGGAGCCAAAGGGCTCGTCTGGGTGGGCGACTGGAACAACACGTCGTGCAGTTGGGAGGTCTCCGACGCCAAGCTGACCAAGAAGGTGATGTCCATGGTCGGCGATCCTAAAGTCGTCGGCTTCTACTTCTCGGACGAGCCGAACCCGGTCGCATGCCCTGACGCTCCGCGTCGCCACGTCCAGCGGTCGGCGCTCATTCGCCGGCTCGATCCCTCTGTATTTACTGTCATGGTCGCGAGGTCGAACACCGACACCAGCGCGTCTGAGCTCCGGTTGTGGCGCGGCGCGGCGACGTACGTCGGACTCGACCCCTACGCGTGCGACGTCGGAAAGGCCTGCAACTTTGCTCGCATCACCCGGATGATCCGGGCGGCGGACAAGGCCCACATCGCGTACTGGGGCGTGCTGCAGGCGTTCGCCGACTACGACTGGCGCTGGCCGACGCCCGCCGAGTTGACGCGGATCGCCTCGATCTGGAAGGCCTCGAACGCGAAAGGCTCGATGACCTTCGCGTGGAAGTGGTCGGACTCCAGGCTCGCCCTTCACCCGAAGTTGCTCGCCGAGCTCCGACGCTTCAACAGGAGCACCTGAAGTGGACCGTGATGCGCTCGCCGCCGCCGGCGCTCCGTCGACGGTTGGTGGTCGTGTTCGTGTTGCGCATGTGAATGCGAATTTTTTTGCGGGGTCGGGTGGGATTACGTTGCGTGAGGCGTTGGCGTTGGATCGGGGTCGGTTTGAGTCGGTGGTGGTTGCTCCGGGTGATGGTGGGTTGTTTGCGCGG
>DASXOW010000075.1:0-1656 GCA_036493955.1 Gaiellaceae bacterium | reverse complement strand
CTGAGGCATCCCCTCAAATCAGGCCGAACACTGCGCGAAAAATCGCGTGCTGTCTGACGCCGTCATCGAAGGCTTTCATCAGTGGACCGAGGCGGTCCTCTCCCATGTTCGGGATCGCCGCGTAGAGGTTGATGCCCTGGTTGAGGAGCGACATGGTGCGCTTCTTCGACGTGTTGGATTTCATCAAGCGATCGAGTCCGCACGCTTCACCAGCAGCGCCGAGCAGCGTGAGCAGCGCTTGTGCGATCGCTGCGAGAAGCAGCAGGCGGTCGCGCCGATCGGTGCTGCCGATGTGCGTCGCCGACATCCCCAGCCCGAAGCGAAAGTTCTTCTGGTCCCGGAACGTCTCCTCGATCGTAAAGCGTCGGCCATAGAGTTTGACGATCTCGGAAGCCGTGCGCTCGCCGAGGCTCGTGGCAAGGCACCACGCCTCGTCCATGCCCTTGGCATGCACGACGACGACGGCCGGAACCTCGGCTCTCGTGCGCGTCACTCGTGCGCTGCGCATCATCGTCGCGCGCCCACTCTCCGGCACCCACGCCTTCGCGGTCTTCCTCGTACCCGCCGCGTCCTCGACCTGGATCACCCCGCGGAAGCGGATGACGAAGTCCCAGCCGAGGGTTTGCAGGAACCGGTAGAGCTTTTGATCTCCGAAGCCTCGGTCGGCCAGCAGCGTGATCTTCACGTCCGCAGCGAGACACTCGTGCAGTCGCTCGATCAGCCGGTACTCGTGATCGTTCCTTTTGTTCTTGAGCGTCGTCTTACTCACCGTCATCCAGATCAGCGGCGTCGCGCGTCCGTGGCTCGTGATCAGGTACCCGGCGAGCGTGGCGTGGTCGTCGGTGTCGAACTCGGTCCAGTCGAGCGCGAGCACAATCTCCTTCCGTTCTCCAACCACGAATTGCGCCCACGGCCGGAACAGCTGCCAGACGTCGATGCCCGCGTTCCCGAGCATCCGGTCCGTTTGCTTCACGCCGTGCTTCTCGCGCTTGTTGGCGACATGCGCGTATCCGCGACCGATCGCGTGGATCGACAACACAGCCGCATCCACGGTGCCCACCACGCTGTTCGCCAGCGACAGCACGCGCATCGCATGCAAGTCGTCGCCGAAGATCTTCTCGATCGTCGCGGCGACTTGCAGCGGGTTCTTCACGAAGCTCGACATCGATCGGCGCCTCATCATGCCGCCCAAACCGACGCGCGATCCCCGAAATTCCTCGTCAGGCGACAAAAATTCCGGAGCGCTTTCGATCACCTACGCGATCGAAACGAGGGGATCCATCAGGCCTGCACGTCCATCACGGGCCGGTCGTCGCGACGTCCGCGGAGCGGTTCGCGGCGACCGCGCGTGCCGCGATCGACGCGGCCGGCTTCGAGCCGGCGTTCCTCGATCTCGGCGGCGCGTGGCACGGCGTGCCCGATCTCGCCGCCGCGTTCGCCGGCGTGCGCGCGGCCGTGCCGCACGCGATCGAGCTGCTCGTCGAGCCGGGGCGATTGTTCGCCGACGGCGCCGGCTTCGCGTGCGGCCGCGTCACCGCGACGCGCGCCCTCGCCGACCGCGAGCTCGTCGTGTGCGAGCTGTCGCGCATCTGCCACCTGCGCTGGAGCGCGATCGATCTGGTCGCGCGCGCGCCGCACCCCGGCGCGGGCCGCCCC
>DASXOW010000074.1:0-28189 GCA_036493955.1 Gaiellaceae bacterium | reverse complement strand
GGGTGTATTCGAACTGCCAGACGGAGGTCCGCCTGTTTGGCCGATGCGGAGACCCGCAGCGTCGGCGCACGTCCAACGTCCGAGCTGAGCAGACCACATCTCAGCCGTCATTCAAGAAACAGGCGCGCAACTGACTACCCTTCGAAACATGTTCCGTCGGTTGTTCATGGGAGCAGTCGTTCTCGCGCTCGTCGTGAGCGCGGCAGCGACTTCGCCCACAGCAGCCAAGACGAGCACAGCAGTCGGCAGCCACAAGCTGATCGTGGTCGTCAAGAAGAACCTCGCCCCGCCGGCCGAGAAGAAGCTTGCGGTCTTGATCCTGATCAGCCAGAACAGCGGCGCTCCCGCAGGAGTCGTGGCCACTTCGAGCAAGCCCACCACGGTTCTCCTCGCCAACCACGGCCTCTACCGTGTCAAGGCCGAGATCGACACGCCCTGCAAAGGGATCTGTGCTGCGAGCTATCGAATCTCCGGCGCGGCCAACCACAAGCTCGAGATCGTCCCCAGCTGTCAGCCCAAGGGCTCAGGCTTCGTCTGCAGCAGGGTCAAGTTTCTCAAGGTCTACTGACCATCGGCGCGGACTACGACCCGAGAGCGGCGAACGCGGCCGGATAGACGATCCGACCCGCGAGGTCAGGGCTGAATCCCGGCAGCCGCTTGACCATGAACGCCGCGGGAGGGATCTCCGCATTCGGGGGGATGAAGCCGAGCTCAGTCGCCTGCTCGAAGCCGAAGCGCGGGTAGTACCCGGGAATCCCCTCGACCATGACGGCGGGCTCGCCCGCGTCCTCGGCTCGGCCGAGCGCGTCGCGGATCAGCCGCGTCCCCACACC
Source organism: Gaiellaceae bacterium (assembly GCA_036493955.1). Taxonomy (GTDB): domain Bacteria; phylum Actinomycetota; class Thermoleophilia; order Gaiellales; family Gaiellaceae; genus PALSA-600. The sequence continues at coordinate 27,356 of DASXOW010000074.1, read as the reverse complement.
CACACGCTGGCGGTCGGGCCGAACGGACATCGGCGAGAGATTGAGGATCCTCGGCCGGGATCCGCCTTCGATCCCGACCCAGCTCAACATCACGTGCGCGACCACACCCGACGAGTCCTCGGCGACGAGCGCGAGCTCGGGAATGAAGTGCTCCGACGCGCGAATACGCTCGACGAGCAGCGCGACCTCGTCCGGATGACGGACGAACGCCCCCCGGACCACGTCTGCGATCGCGGGATGATCCGCCTCGCGTTCAGGCCGGATGACGACGCCGTCAGCCAAACAGCTTCCAATGTCCTTCGGTCACGATGTCGACGCTGCCGTCGACCACTCTGATCGCGGTGTCGTCGTCGATCGCGTACGCGGGATTCCCGAGGCCGGCCGCCCACTCCTCAGCGGCGGCCATCGTGTTCTCCGGCAGGTCCGGGTGGTCGACGTGCGGGAAGATCGAGAACTCGACGATCCCCAGCGCCCGGTCACCACCGTCCGGCGGGTTCCAGACCTTGAAGTCCTCACCGATGCGAGGCGTCATCACCATGCTCCCTGCGCTCAGCGAGACCCAGACCGGGCTCAGCGTCGGCAGCAGGTCGACCAGGCCCGACTCCCGCATGTGATGCGCCAGGTACAGGGAGTCACCGCCGTTCACGAGCAGCACGTCGGCCGCCTCAACGGCGGGCACCCAGAGCTCTCGGTCGAGGGTGGCGAGCGCGGCCACCTCCAGCACGCCGAGGGACTTCCACCCCAGTTCGACCATCGGCGTCGTGGCCTGCCCGGTGATGAAGCGATACGACCCGTGGATGCCGCGCGGTGCATGTCCGTACGACGCGGTTGGGATGCACAGCGCGGCGCACTCGGCAATCGGCTTGCCGAGCAGGTCGAGCATCGCGTTGTTGATGCTCGGGTTCTTGATCCCGGCGGACGTGAGCAGGAACTTCATGCAGCCTCCTAGGGCGGAAATGGATCCAGGCGCGGTTGAGACTGGCAAACCACGCGAAACTCATCGCTCCTAGCGGCGGGCGGTGCCGACGATCATCGGGCGCTCGAACTTCGGCGCCTTCGGGACTTCACCGTGGCGAACGTCCTCGACCGTGAAGACCGATGCCTCGATCGCGGCGAGCGTGCTCCGGTTCGGATTGCAGCCGAAGAGGTTGTAGACCGGCCTGATCCGATCCTGCGACCGCGCGACCTTCTCGTCCTCGGACCGGACATGCTCGAGAAACAACAGCTTGCCGCCGGGCTTCAAGACGCGTGCGATCTCTTGCAACGCGTTCTGCTGGTCGGCGACGCTGCACAGCACGAGCGTCGCGACAGCGGTGTCGAAGCTCGCGTCGGCGAACGGAAGCTGTTCGACCGGCGCGTCCACGAGCTCCGCGCTCGGACGGGCCTCCGCGACACGGCCCTTCAGCCGGGCGCGCATGTGACGGTCGGGCTCGGTCAGCACGAGGCGTGTGACGCGAGCCGGATAGAGCGGGACGTTCAATCCAGTGCCCGCACCGATCTCGATCGTCTCGCCCTCGGCCCCGGCCAGCAGCTGCCGGCGCTCCTCGCGCAGCCCGGCGTCCTCTGACCCTTTGCCGACCTTCTCGTACATCGCGGCGAACAACCTTCTCAGCATCGCCTCGGATGCTAGAAGATCGGTCGATGACTCTTCGCGTCTGCATCGCCGGGATCACGGGCTGGACCGGCAGCGCCATCGCCCCCGCCGTGGCGGCGGCCGACGACCTGGAGCTGGTCGGGGGCGTCGCCCGCTCCGATCCGAATCACCACTCGACGGTCGCCGAAGCCCTTACGGCGGCACCTGCGGACGTCCTCGTCGACTTCACGCACGCCTCAGCGGTCAAGGACAACGTGATGGCGGCACTCGAGCACGGCGCGAACGTCGTCATCGGTTCGAGCGGGCTCTCGGCCACCGACTTCGACGAGATCGATGCGCGCGCCCGCGACGCGGGTCTCGGCGTCGCCTCGGCCGGAAACTTCTCCCTCACCGCCGCGCTGCTTCTGCGCGCAGCGGTCGAGGCGGCGCGGCACCTCGACACCTGGGAGATCATCGACTACGCGAGCGCGAAGAAGACCGACGCGCCTAGCGGCACGGCACGCGAGCTCGCCGAGCGCCTCTCGGAAGTCCGCGAGCCGACCGTCGGGGTTCCCATCGAGAAGGTGATCGGGCCCGACGGCGCGCGGGGCGCGACGGTCGCCGGTGTCCAGGTGCATTCGGTTCGACTACCGAGCTTCGTCGTGTCGACTGAGGTCGTGTTCGCCGGCACCGGCGAACGGCTGTCGATCCGGCACGACGCAGGCGAGACACCCGCCCCGTACGTCGCGGGGACGCTGCTCGCGATCCGCGCCGTTCCGGGACGGGTCGGCCTCACCCGAGGCCTCGACCGCCTGCTCGACTAGCTCCTAACCCGCGCTCGTATCGTTCTGCCAGATCCCGAACTCGTTCCCATGCGGGTCGCGGCACGTCGCGAACCAGCCCATCTGCGGGACCGGCATCGGATCGTCCGCCTCGCCGCCGAGCTCCTTCACCCGCGCAGCGCCGGCGTTGACGTCGTCGACGGCGAAATAGGTCCGCGTCCCCTTCTTGCCGGCCTCCATGTTCGTGATCGCACCGCCGGAAGTGTCCGACAGACGAGCCATGTGGTACTCGCCCGGGCCGCCTTCGTAATTCTGGAACTCCCACCCGAACAGGCCGCCCCAGAACGCCTGGGCCTGCTCCGTGTCGTCGGCGGGGATCTCGATGTGAACCATCTCTCCTGCCACTCTCGCCCTCCTCGGTCGTTGCTCTCGATCCTACGACCGACGGCACGCCCGAAAGTCATCGGGTCTCGCGTTTACGATCGAATCTGATGATGGAGCTCGGACGTGTCACCGAACGGAAACCGCCCTTTCACTACTCGGCGCTCGCGCGCGTCGCGTTCTCGGACACCGACGCGCAGGGAGTCGTCTACTACGGCCGCTACATGCCGTACTTCGACCTCGCGCGCGTCGAGTACCACCGCCACCTCGGGCGGCCGCACCTGGGCGACGTCGACTTCGCGATGCGCGCCGTCACCGTGGAGTACCTCGCACCGGCGCGCTTCGACGACCTACTCGAGATCTTCGTGCGCGTCGAGCGGATCGGGACGACCAGCATCACGTACGACCATGCCGCCTACCGCCTGACAGACGGCGACGAGGACGAGCTGATGGCGACCGCCAAGGCGACACTTGTGTGCATCGCGCTCGACGAGCGCCGCGCCGCGCCGGTTCCCGACGCGTTCCGCGAGCAGGTCACGGCGTTCGAGGGCTGAGCAGAACCTCCGTCACGTACGAGAACGGGAATGGCTCGTCGCAGTCGGCGACGAGCTCGCGCACTTCGTCGAGCAGCGGTCTCCGCTCCTCTTCAGCCATGGCGGCGACGAACGATGTCGACCGCACGCGATCGACGAGGTCGTCGACATTGAACTGCTGCTCGTATCGGAACTCGGCGGTATCAGGCGTGCCGAAGAGTGGAGACGCCGCGAGCGGCGCGCGCCACTTTCCTTCGCGCTGCGCGTCCAGCCGGCCGCGGTGCCGCGCCAGCAGCGCCTCCACCCCGCGCTGCACCGGATCCTCGAGGTCGCGCATGTTCCAGACCAGCGCCAGTCGGCCGCCCGGACGGAGCACTCGGTGGATTTCCGGCAGAGCGCGGTCGAGGTCGAACCAGTGGAACGCCTGCGCAACCGTCACGAGCGCCGCCGAACCGTCCTCCATGGGAATCGCCTCGGCCGTGCCGTCGATCGTCTCACCCGCGTCGATCAGCGCGCGCATCTCGGGGATCGGCTCGACGGCGACCACATGCGCACCGCTCGGAACGAGCAGCCGCGTCAGCTTCCCGGTGCCCGCGCCTAAATCGACGATCGTGTCGCCCGGGCCGGCGCCCGTCCGCTCGAAGAGCCAGTCGATCGCTTCGGACGGGTAGGACGGCCGAGCGCGCTCGTACACCTCCGCCGCGCTCCCGAAGCCCGCGGCGGCGACCGGATCGATGCGATTCACGAGGGCGTGACGCGGTAGGCGTCGAAAACGCCTTCGAGGTTCCGCAACGCCGTCAGAAGCGAGCGCAGTGCCTTCACGTCGCCGACCTCGGCCGTGTACCAGTTCTTGGCGAGCTGATCCTCGACGACGCCGCCGTAACTGACGATGTTCGCGCCGTGCTCGGCGAACGTCCGCGCAACGTCCTCGAGGAGGCGCGGGCGATCCCACGAGTCGACCGCGAGCTGTACACGGAAGCTCTTCGCCGCGACCGCACCGTCCCACTCGACCGGCGTGAACCGCTCCGGGCTCCGCCTCAGCGCCTTCACGTTCGGGCAGTCGTTGCGATGGATCGTGATCCCCTTGCCGAGCGAGATGTAGCCGACAATCGGATCGCCCGGGACGGGCGTGCAGCATTTCGCCATGCGAATCAGCACCTCCCCGCCGACGCCCGCAACGACGACGCCCATATCCGCGCCGGAGACCGTCTGCGCCTTCGGCGCCTTCGTGATCACCGGCGCCTCGTCGGCGACCTGCTCCGTCTTCAGCCGATGCACGACCTTGTTGACGATCGCGCCGGGCTGCAGCTTCCCGGAGCCGAGCGCGAAGTAGAAGTCGTCGGCCTTCTTGAAGCCGGTCTCGCGAATGACCTGCGCGAGCGTCGCCGAGCCACGCAGCTTCGCGAACGGCAGGTTCTGGGCCTTCAGCGCCTGCTCGAGCGCCTCACGGCCCTTCTGCTCGGCGCCCTCGCGCGTCTCGCGCGAGTACCACTGCCGGATCTTGTTTCGCGCGCGCGAGCTCTTCGCGAGCGACAGCCAGTCGCGGGAAGGCCCGCGTCCCTGCTTCGCGGTGAGGATCTCGACGAAGTCGCCGTTCTTGAGCGTGTAGTGGAGGGGAACGATGCGCCCATTCACCTTGGCCCCGACAGTGCGGTGACCGACGTCCGTGTGCACTGCGTACGCGAAGTCGATCGGCGTCGAGCCGCCCGGCAGCGTCTTGACCTGACCCTTCGGAGTGAAGACGTGCACCTCCTCTTCGAAGAGGTCGGTGCGGAACGTCTTCATGAACTCACGCGGATCTGCCTCGTCGGCTGTTCCTTCGTCCATCAGCTGCTTCACCCACGCGACCCACTCGGCGTCCTTCTGGTTCTTGCCGCGTTTGTAGAGCCAGTGTGCGGCGACGCCGAATTCGGCCGTCTCGTGCATCTCGCGCGTGCGCACCTGAATCTCGAGCGGACGGCCCGACGGTCCGATCACCGTCGTATGGAGCGCGCGGTACGCGTTGAACTTCGGAATGGCGATGAAGTCCTTGAACCGACCGGGCATGGGCTTCCAGAGCGAATGGATGAGACCCAGCGCGCCGTAACAGTCGCGCGTCCCCTCGTCACCGCCGCGCTCTGCGATCACGCGCATGGCGGTCAGGTCGTAGATCTCGTTGAACTCACGACCCTTCTTCGCCATCTTGTCGTAGATCGAATAGAAGTGCTTCGCGCGCCCCGAGATCTCGGCCGGGATGTCGACCTTGTCGAGCTCCTTCTGGAGCACCATCGCCGCTTCCCGGACGTGCTCCTCGCGGTCGGTGCGCCGCTCCGAGACCATCTGCTTGATCTCTTCGTACTTGCGCGGATGCAACGTCTGGAACGCGAGGTCCTCGAGCTCCCACTTGAGCGCATGGATACCGAGGCGATGCGCGAGCGGTGCGTAGACCTCGAGCGTCTCGCGCGCTTTCTGGAGCTGCTTCTGCTTGCCGAGATACTCGATCGTGCGCAGGTTGTGGAGGCGGTCCGCAAGCTTGATGAGGATGACCCGCAGGTCTTCCGCCATCGCGATGATCAGCTTGCGGTAGTTCTCGGCCTCCGCGTGCTCGCGGCTCTGGAACTGGACGCGCGTCAGCTTCGTGACGCCCTGGACGAGCTGCGCGATCTCGTCGCCGAACTCGGCCTTGAGCTCGTCGAGGTCGACGCTCGTGTCCTCGACGACATCGTGGAGCAGAGCAGCGGCAAGCGTCGCCTCGTCGAGCTGGAGCCCGGCGAGGATCCGCGCCACGCCCCACGGGTGGTAGACGAACTCCTGGCCCGAGCGGCGCACCTGGCCGGCGTGGGCGCGCGCCGCAAAGTCGAATGCGCGGGTCAGCAGCTCCCGGTCGGCGTCGGGCTTGTACGCCTCGACCTCGGCGAGTAGCTCCTCGACGAGGTCCTGATGTCGCTCCAGGACTGCCATCGACCCAGTGTATCCCTGCCCTTTCGGGGGACGCGTAACCCGAGAGAAGGATTCACCGTTCGACCGGTGAACCCTCGAATCCCATGCTGAGACGACGCAGAGAGACGAAGAAGCTCCGCCAGGTCGCCCGCATGCTGCAGGCACTCGACGCGACCGCGCGCTCCGGGCCGGAGCGCGCCAGACGGTCGCGCGTCGGCCTCAGCCGGGCGTAGCGGCGGCTCCGACCAGCTCGTCGAAGCGCGAATCGTCGTGCAGCGCGGCCAGGTCATCGTCGCCACGGGCGAGCTCGACGAGATCCGGGCGGCCCGAGAGCGCACGCTCGAGGTGCGAGAACGCCAACTCCACGTCGCCGAGCCTCGCCTCGCAGCACGCGAGGTTGTACTCGATCGACTCGCCGTCCTCGTACTGATCGACCGCGCCCCGAAGGATCTCGCGCGCTTCTTCGATCTTGCCCTCGCCGAACATCGGGAAGATGACCGCGTTGGTCTCCCACGCGCGCGGCTGGAACACCGCGTCGGGGCGGCCGCCGACGACGATGATCGTCGTGCCGTCCTCGAGTGCCTTTGCCGAGCGCGCCGTCCCGGACGGGACGAGCACGGCGGTACCGACCGGTGCGTCGCGGTCATCCCCCTCCACCGTGAACGTCGCGCGGCCGGCGACGACGAGGTACAGCTCCTCGTGGCCCGACGCCTCTTCCTTGTGCTCGCCGACGATCTGCTCGTCCGCGTTCTTCGTGTAGGCGTTGATTCCGAAAGCACGTGCGCCCAAATGCGCGCGGAGGGGCGCCCAACCGTTCTCGCGCGTCAGTTCACTGATCGTGGTCGCATTCATGGGCTCCACGCTAGTGGCACCTCCACGCGCGACCTAACGAACGTGTTTGTTATGCAGCGACTGCGAGCGTTGGCTTCTGCTCGAGCAGCATGCGGAACGTCGGCGACTCGAGCAGGCTTCGCCGAACACCCTCGGCGAGCTCGAGCTCGGCGAAGATCTCCCGCGCCTGCGGCGTCCACACGGACTCGCCCGCCTGCCACTGCTCCAGCAGCCAGGCGCGGAGCTCGTCGAAGCCGTCGACGGCATCGAACACGCGCCGCACGACGAGCTGCGGCGACACGACGCCGTTCCAGCGGTTCTCCTGGAGACGGAACGCGACGTCGTAGCGCTGCTCGCAGCGGAAGCGGTCGAGTTGGGCGCCGAGGTTGAAAGCGATCGCGGAGCCCGCGTCGCGCCCTCGCTGGCGCACGCGAAAACGCAGGTGCTTGCCGTCGCCGACGGTCGAAGGGGTGACGACCTCGCAGTTGTCGACAAGCAGCGTGATCGACGGGTTGCCGAGCCCGAACGGCCCGAGGCGCGCAAGCTCCTCGCAGAGCCCAAGCGTCAGCTTCGAGCCGGCGACGATCGCGTCGACGTGCGTGACCGGGCGCAGGTCGTCGTCGGACAACGCAGCGTCGGCGTGTGCCGCGAATGCAGCGGCGAACACCTCGATCTGCTCGGCGCGGATCGTGAGGCCCGCAGCGGCGCGATGTCCGCCGAACCGCTCGAGGTGCGTCGAGCAGGCGGCCAGGCCGCCGTGCAGGTCGAACGCGGCAACCGAGCGGCCCGACCCTTTCCACTGGTCATCGCTGCCGGCGATCAGAACGACCGGCCGGTTGTAGCGCTCGACGAGCCGCGAAGCGACGATGCCGATCACCCCTTCGTGCCAGCCCTCGCCCGCGACGACGTAGCCGCGACGACGGCGACGACTTTCGGGCCACGACTCGACCTCAGCGACGGCTTCGCGCAGGATGCGCTCCTCGACCGACTGCCGCTCGCGGTTCAGGCCTTCGAGCTCCTCAGCGAGCTGCTTCGCCTCACGGTCGTCCTCGGTCAGGAGGAGCGCGAGCGCAGCTTCCGGCCGGCAGAGGCGCCCCGAGGCGTTGATGCGCGGCGCGAGGCGGAAACCGACCGAACCTTCGTCGACCGCCGCCGGGTCGACGCCCGCGACGCGCATCAGCGCGCGGAGGCCCGGCTTCTGCGTCTGGCCGAGGCGACGCAGCCCGAGTAGTGCGAGCGCGCGGTTCTCGTCGACGAGCGGAACCACGTCGGCGACCGTCGCCAGCGCGACCACGTCGAGGTGCCGGTCGCAGAACGGATGCTCCTCACCGAGCAGCGCCTGCGCGAGCTTCCAGACGACGCCGGTGCCGCAGAGTCCCGCGAACGGGTAGTCGCCCTTGAGCGGCGCGACGACCGGGCAGGCGGGGAACTCGTCCGCCGGGCGGTGATGGTCGGTGACGACCACCTCGAGCCCGAGCGCGCGCGCGTGCTCGACCTCGGCGACCGCGGTGATCCCGCAGTCGACGGTGAGGACGAGGTCGAAGCCCTCGTCGGCGAGCCGCGTGAGCGTGCCCGCGTTGAGCCCGTAGCCCTCTTCGAACCGCGACGGCAGATGCCAGGCGACGTCCGCGCCAAGCTCGCGCAGCAGCAGGACGGCGAGCGTGGTCGCGCAGATCCCGTCTGCGTCGTAGTCGCCGTGGACGCAGATGCGCGCTCCGCGCTCGATCGCAGCGCGGATAGTCGCAACGGCCGCAGGCATGTCGCCGAGCTGGAGCGGATCGTGGCCGGGGAGCTTCCCGTCGAGGAAGCGCCGCGCCTCTTCGGCGTCGCGATGACCCCGGCGTGCGAGCACCGATGCGGTCGTCTCGGAGACCTCGAGCGCCTCCGAAAGGGCCTGCACATCGGCATGGGAGCACTGCTCGAGCTGCCAGGTTCCGGACGCCATCGGGAAGTTGACGGTACGGACCGCGTCGGACGGCGCACTCGCCGAAAAGCCCTGGACGTGCTTGAATTCTCGCCCCGTGTTGAAGACGCTCGCCGCTCTCCTCTGCAGCGCCGGGCTTGCGTGTGCGGCCGCGCCCGCGTCGACACCCGCGCACCTGATCGCGCACGGCGTCACCGTGGCCGGAGTCCGGGTCGGCGGCCTCACGGCCGAGCCTGCGAGGGAGCGGATCACCGCGTCGCTGACGCGCCCGCTCCAGATCTCGACACCGAGGGGCCTGACGACGGTCGACCCGGCGCGGTTCGGTGCGATCGCCGACATCGATGCCGGCCTCGGCTCTGCGCTCGCAGCGCTCCCGGGCGGGAACGTCACCGTTCCCGTCGAGTACTCAGCGGCGCGCGCCGCCGGGATCGTGAGCGATCTGGCCGCGAGGTTCGACCGGCCCGCGGTCGCTGCGACTGTGATCGGCGCCGACGCCCACGGGCCGCTGTTCGCGGCCGGCAGGGCTGGGGTCGCGGTCGACCGCCGGGCGATGGGTGCGGCGATCGGCGACCAGTTGAGGAGCGGCGGACGCGAGCCGCTCACGCTGCTCACGAAAGTGGTGCCGCCGAAGCGCACCGTCGAGAGCTTCGGCCCGGTGATCGTCGTGAACCGCGGCGAGAACACGCTCCGGCTCTACGACGGCAGGCGGCTCGTGCGCACGTTCCGGGTCGCGACCGGGCAGTCGATCTACCCCACGCCCGCAGGCATCTGGCGGATCGTCGACAAGCAGCGAGACCCGTGGTGGTACCCGCCGACCTACGACGCGTGGGCGAAGGGCCTGAAACCGGTGCCGCCCGGCCCGTCGAACCCGCTCGGGACACGCTGGATGGGCCTGAACGCGCCGGGCGTCGGCATCCACGGCACCGACGCGCCCACGTCGATCGGCTACAGCGCGTCCCACGGCTGCATCCGCATGCAGGTGCCCGAGGCGGAGTGGCTCTTCGAGCACGTCCGCGTCGGCACGACCGTGGTCATTCTCTAGGCAGCTCGACGCCCAGGTACGTCAGGACGGCGATCGCGCACGCGAGCCCGGCGAGCCCCGCCAGGATCCAGCGTGGATGGCCGGACTCGCGGACCGTAGCCGCGAACGCGCGCCCGAGCAGGATCAGGACGCCCGCGACGAGGCCCGTGCCGACCACGAGCGCCGGCAGAAGCACCACCCAGCGCTCAACATCCGCGGCGGCCAGAAGTCTCATTACAGTGAGATCGTGCCCGATTCATTGCCAGCACCCGACGCGAACTACTCCTCCGGCGGCGACTACGTCGTCGAGTTCCTCGGCTACCACTTCTCGTTCGGCGCCGCCGACTTCGAGGGTCGCGTCGTCAGCGCAGCGGTGAAGCTCGGCGTCGTCGAGACCTCCGACCTCGAAGAGGAAGAGGTCGAGGATCTCGTCATGCTGGCGGCGCAGGGGATGATCGACGCGCCTGCGTCGCGGCTCGGCCGGTACCTGGTGCGGAACTGGGAGCGTGTGTCGCTCGTCGACGGTGAGTCGCTCGTCTACTGGCTGCGCAAGCTGATCTTCCGCGGCGCCTGGCTCGACCACCAGGTGAAGCGCGGGTCGCTCGACGTCGTGTGGGACGAGGACGACGCCGAGTTCGCCTACCAGCATCCGGGCGGCGGCGGCCGTCCGCTGTTGGAGCTCGCGCCGGTGCCGTCGTGGCACGAGCTGCAGTTCCGGCCGTAGCGGGAGTCGGCGGCGCGGCGTACCTCGCCGCCCTCCTCGCACTCGACCACTACGCGAGCTACCACGAGCAGCTCGCGCTCGGAGTCCTGACGTTCGCGGTACTCGCCGGTGCACTCAGCCGCGTTCCGCTCGACGTCCGTGTCCAGACGGTCGGCGTTGTGTGTTTCGCCACGGTCGGCGAGGTCACGGGCTCACTGCTCTGGGGCGTCTACCACTACCGGCTGCACAATCTGCCGCTCTTCGTCCCCCCGGCGCACGGGCTCGTGTATCTCACGGGCTTCGCGCTTGCGCGCTCGCTCGGGGCTTGGCCACCCGGCCCCCGTCTGGTGCCAGGCACCGGGAAGCGCGCTTCGCACGAAGGACGCGCCTCCGCGCGACAGGCATCCGCGAGTCGCACGCGGGCGCTCGTCGCCACTGCGGCCACGGTGGCCGCCGTCTGGGGGCTGCTCGGCCTGACCGTCCTCCCGCACCGCGACGTGGCCGGCGCGATCGGCGTGCCGTTGCTGTTGCTCTTCCTGTGGCGCGGGCGGAACCGGGCGATCTACGCGGCCGTGTTCCTCGTCGTCGCGTCGTTGGAGCTCTACGGCACCGCGATCGGCACCTGGCGATGGGAGCGAACCCTGCCTGGGCTCGGGATCCCTGACGGCAATCCACCAAGCGGTGTCGCGTCCGGCTACGTGTGGTTCGACGTGATGGCGCTCCTCGTCGCACCGCACCTCCTCCGCGTCGCGCGGCGATCTCGGGGTGCAACCGATGATCTGCGCGCCCCGGCGCAGTCTCACTGAGATGAAACTTCTCCTCACCTCCGCAGGCATCAAGAACGCGAGCATCCAAAACGCGCTGGTCGAGCTGATCGGCAAGCCGATCGCCGAGTCCGACGCCCTCTGCATCCCCACTGCGCTGTACGGGCACCCCTATGCCGGGCCTCGCCAGGCGTGGCGCTGCATCAGCGGCATCGAGACCGGCACACCGACGGTCGGGCTTGGCTGGAAGTCGATGGGCGTGCTGGAGCTCACCGCCCTCCCCAGCCTCGACGACGAGCGCTGGGTGCCCCTCGTCCGGGAGACTGACGTCCTACTCGTCGAAGGCGGAGATGCCGCCTACCTGTGCCACTGGATGCGCGAGTCGCGCCTTGTCGACCTCCTGCCGGAGCTGCGCGCCACCGTGTGGGTCGGCGTCAGCGGCGGAAGCATGGTGATGACACCGCGGATCGGCGACCGCTTCGTGAGCTGGCACTCGCCCGCCGGCGACCGGACGCTGGGCGTCGTCGACTTCTCGATCTTCCCCCACCTCGACAACCCCGACCTCCCCAGGAACACCATGGCCGCCGCGGAACGCTGGGCGGCCGACCTGGCAGGTCCCGCCTACGCGATCGACGACGAGACCGCGATCAGCGTGGTCGGCGGCACCGTCGAGGTCGTCTCGGAAGGACAGTGGAAGCGGCTCGCCTGATCAGGAGCCGCCGAGCCGCGCGAACTCGGCTTCGAGCCGGGCCCCCTCGTCGCGGGCCCACTCCCGCGTGAGCGCGACTCCGAGCTGAGCCGACACGACGTCGGCGAGCCGCAGGCCGAGCCGGCGGCACAGCAGCGTGAACCCCCGCGGCGCCATGTCCGTGTGGGCGACGAACAGCACGCCGCGCGCGAGGCCGTGCAGCTCGAGCAGGTAGTACGAGCGGATGCCGCCCTCCTCGTCGAGCGGGGACGGCAGCGGCACGACGCTGGCGTCCTGCACGCAATACGGGAACCGGCCGTCGTCGAGCACGCCCTTCAGCGCGGCGGCGACCGAATCCGGCCGCGACCGGAGGCTCCAGCCCCGGTCGGCGAGCTCGAGGCGTCCTCCTTCGGCGAGGTACACCGCGGCAAGCTCGCACGAGAGCATCTCGGCGGCCACACGCCCGAGCATCCGCATCGCCTCCCCGACGTCCTCCGTGTCGACGGCAAGCGCGGCGCGGACTGCTTCGAGCTCCTCGAGCTCGTCGGCCAGGCGCTTGGCCGGCGTGACGTCGCCGACGGCGTCAGCTGCCATCGTCGCTGCTGCGTGCAAAGCCTCGTCGGAGGCGCTCTCCGGGGCTTGCTCGAAACCGAACACGACGACGACGTCGTTCGTCACCGGCACGAACGCCGCCGCATTCGCGTAGTACGGCCCGAACACCAGATCCTTGGCGGCGTGCACCACGCGCGTCGGCGATCGCGTCTTGAGGCTCGATGAGAGCGCGTCGGACTCACCGGTCTCGACATCGACGATGCCGGCCCAACCGGCGCCGCGCCCACTCCCGCCGAAGTGCACGAACTGCTCGCCGCTCACCCGCCGGAGGACGAACAGGTCGACAGCGCCGACCGCGGCCGCAGCGGCATCCGCCCGTGGCGTCTCGGTGCTCATCAGAACAACTTCCCGTCGTCCGGCAGCGCGCCAAGATGCGCGCGGCCGAGGTCGGTGACCATGCGCCCACGCGGCGTGCGCTGCAGGAAGCCGAGCTGGAGCAGGAACGGCTCGTAGACGTCCTCGATGGTCTCTGCTTCCTCGCCGAGCGCAACTGCAAGCGTCGAGAGCCCGACCGGGCCGCCGCCGAACTTCTCCACCACGGCGCGCAGCAGCTCACGGTCGAACCGCTCGAGCCCGGCGCCGTCGACCTCGAGCAGGGTCAGCGCCTCCTCGGCGATGACTGTCGTGACCACGCCCTCGTGCCGCACCTCTGCGACGTCCCGCACGCGGCGCAGGATGCGGTTCGCGATCCGCGGCGTACCCCGCGAGCGCGCCGCCACGAGCTCGGCCGACTCGTCGTCGATCTCGACGCCGAGGATGCGGGCAGACCGCCGGACGATCGCCGCGAGCTCGACCGGGTCGTACAGGTCGAGTCGGAACGTCAGACCGAAACGGTCGCGGAGCGGAGTCGTCAGCAGGCCCGTGCGGGTCGTCGCTCCCACGAGCGTGAACGGCGCCAGGTCGAGTGTCAGCGTCCGTGCGGCAGGCCCCTGGCCCATCACGAGGTCGAGCCGGAAGTCCTCGAGCGCCGGGTACAGGATCTCCTCGGTCGCGCGGCTCATGCGATGGATCTCGTCGATGAACAGCACGTCGCGCGGCTCGAGCGAGGTGAGGATCGCGGCAATGTCCTTGCGCTCGAGCCCTGGGCCGGCGACCTGCCGGATGCCGACGCCGAGCTCGTTGCGGACGATCTGCGCGAGGGACGTCTTGCCGAGCCCCGGCGGCCCTGCCAGCAGCACGTGGTCGAGCGCCTCGCCGCGCGCCTGCGCTGCCTCGAGCGCGATCTTGAGCTGCTCCTTGACCCGCTCCTGGCCGACGAAGTCCGCCAGCACGCGCGGGCGGAGCGACCGCTCGAGCTCTTCCTCGCTGTCGTCAAGTACCGGTGCCAGGAATTGTGAGCTCATGCAGCCTGCTTCAACGCGTGCCGCACCTGCTCCTCCACGGGAAGCTCCGCATCGACATCGGCGAGCGCCCGATCGGCGTCGATCAACGTCCAGCCGAGTTCGACGAGCGCGTCCCGCGCCGTCAGATCGGTCTCGTCGCCGGCGTAGCTCGCGTCAGCGAGTTTTGCCTTCAACTCCAATACGACCCTCTGAGCAGTCTTCAGGCCGATGCCGGGAATTGCCTGGAACCGCTTCACGTCGTCGCGCGCGATCGCGCGGCGAAGCTCGGCAGGCGTCGAGCCGGAGACGATCGCGAGCGCCACCTTGGGTCCCACGCCGTTCACTCCGAGCAGCAACTCGAACAGCTCACGCTCGTCGGCTGAGGCGAAGCCGAAGAGCTGCAGCGCGTCCTCACGCACGACGGTGTGCACCTCGACTGTGATCTCGTCGCCGCCGAGCCGGTGCACCGACGGGGTCGCGTGGACGAGGTAGCCGACGCCGTTCACGTCGACGACCAGCGCCTGCCCGACCCGGCCGGCGGGGCGGCCGCGAAGCCGGGCGATCACGACGCGACCGCCCTCTGCAACGGCGGGGCGAGCGCGTGGCAGATCGCGACCGCGAGCGCGTCCGCGGCGTGGTTCGGCGCGGGAACGTCGTCGAGGCCGAGGATCGCCTTCACCATCTTTCCCACCTGTTCCTTTTCCGCGCGACCGTAACCGCAGACCGATTGCTTGACCGAGGCCGGCGCGTACTCAGCGCACGCGACGCCGGCGGACGACGCGGCGACGAGCACGGCTCCGCGCGCCTGCCCGACGGAGAGTGCGATGCGGGCGTCGGCGCCGACGAACGACTCCTCCAGGGCGACGGCATCCGGCGCGTGCTGGGCGATCAGCTCCTGGACGCCCGTGAAGATCGTGAGCAGCCGCGTTTCCAACCGCTCCCGAGGAGACGTTTGCCACCAGCCGTGACACGTGGCCCTGAGGCGCCCGTCTCTTTCGTGGACGATCCCGTACCCGCAAGCAGCCGTCCCTGGGTCGATTCCGAGGACCTTCACGAGGACACGTTAGGCATCACCCCGGACGTTCCTCTCGCCGGAAAACCGATCCCTTTCAGGCAGAGTAAGCCCAGCCATGAAGACGAAACTCGGGGTCCTCCTCGTTCTCAGCATCGCAGGGCTCGCGGCTGCTGTCTCGGTCGCCCGCCCCGCGTCAACCGACGGGACGCTGCAGGCGACCGTCGGGCCCGGTTACTCGATCAACCTCACCCAGAACGGCGTGAAGGTGACGCACCTCGACCCGGGCACGTACACGATCAACGTCAACGACCAGGCCGACATCCACAACTTCGACCTGTTCGGTCCCGGCGTGAAGGAGTCGACCGGTGTCGACACGACCGGCACGGTCACGTGGACCGTGACGTTCACCGACGGGACGTACAACTACAACTGCGACGCCCACCCGGCGTCGATGAAGGGCTCATTCACGGTCGGGAACGTCCAGACGACGACCAGCACCTCGACGCCTCCGGTGGCTGTCAAGGTGAAGGGGAAGGCGAAAGTGACCGGCCGGTCCGTTGCCGTCACCGCGACCGCGACGAAGGTCGCGTCGCTTGACTTCGGCCTCTGGAACGGCACCAAGCGGGTCGCCCATGCAACCGGCAAGGCGAAGGTGAAGACGGTGAAGCTGAAGGCACCGTCCGCCGGCCGCTACATCGCGAAGATCACCGCGAAGGCAGGCGGCAAGACCGCCAAGGCGTCTGTCACGGTCACGGTGAAATGAAAGTCCTGAACCTGGTTGCCGGCTCTGCCGGCAACCAGGTTCGTCAGTGACTTGTTGAAGTCTTTCCGCGTGGCGTCGTAACATCGGCCGGTCATGCTCGTACGCATCACCGGCCTGGTCGCCTTCGCGGCGCTCGGGGCAACTGCTACCGCCGCGTCCATCTCGACGTACCCGGGCTCGATCGCTGTTCTGGGGCACTCGGGTGCGACGGGCTACAACTCGAACCCCGCGCGCCCCGGTCAAGACGCGCCCGAAAACTCGTGGGCGACGGGGTCGAACCCGGCAGTCGACAGCATCTACCGTCGGATCCTGGCCCACAACCGCGCGATCAAAAGCCACGCCTACAACTTTGCCGTCGACGGCTCCAACATCGACGACATGGCCGAGCAGGCGCGCGAGATGGTTTCTCTGCGAACCAAACCCGCGCTCGTCCTGATCCAGACGATCGACAACGACATCCGTTGCGACGGCACCGATCCGCAGAATTACAAGCCGTACGCGGCGAAGCTCGCGAAGGTGCTCGGCACGATCGCCAAGGGCGCTCCGAAGGCACGGGTCTTCATCGTGAGCGTCTGGGGGACCGCCCGCGTATACGCCGACGCAGTGAAAGGGCTACCGGCAGCCGGGCGTTCCGACAAGGAGGGAACCGGCCTCTGCGACGTGCTCGATCTCTCCGGTAAGCCCCGTGCATCAGGCATCGCGGCCACAGACACGATCGTCAAGAGCTATCAAAGGCAGGTCGCGCAAACCTGCGCTCGGTTCTCGAACTGCCGCTACGACAACGGCGCGCTGTTTCGGCTCGTGGTCCACACGGCGGACCTGACGCCCGACGGCAACCACCTGTCCGTGCGCGGCCAGCAAAAGATGGCGGCCGCCGCCTGGGCGGCGCTCTACTAGTTTCAGCCCTTAGCCCGCGACCGCCTCGGCATTCGTCAGCTCTGAACATCAGAGGCGGTTTTTCAGCGGGACGCCGAACGCGGCATACATCGCGTGAAATGCCCACTCGCCGAGGCCGAACATCGCCGCGATGACGAGGGCCAGGGTCAGGCCGACCACCCATGACCGGCCGGGGACCCGAGTGACCAGCCAGGCGCCGAGGAGCGAGATCGCACCGAGCGCCGGGACGTAGAACCTGACGACCTGCACCGTGACGCTGGTTGGGTCACTCGTCCAGGTGTACGCGGAGTACAGGCCCCAGATGGCGAACCAAGACGCTGCGATGGCGAGCCCGGTCCACAGATCGCGACGGGCAAGCGTGCCGGTTCCACCGGCATCCGCGCGTAGCACCAGCCACCGTACGACGATCCACGCGAGCGCGATCAGTGCGAGCACCAGCATCGGCATCGCCTGCAGAAGGTGCTCGGGCATCAGCCGGAGATTCGAACTGATCGCGCTGAGGCGAAATGTGACCTCGCCGCGGGCGTACCCGGTGGTCAGTGGCCCGCCGTAGATGCGGTCGTCGAAGATGGCCACACCCGCGCCGAAGACGACGACCGAGCAGAGCCACGTACACAACGTGCGAAGAGACAGCACCGCAGGTTGGAGGCGCCAAAGCGCGACGACGGCCACCACGGCACAACCGAGCACGACGATGTTGGTGTAGCGAACGAACGTCGCGGTCTCGATCGCTGCGAAACCGGCAAGGCCGACCCAACTGCGACGTCGGGAACGTGCCTCCGTCGCCAACACCGCCCACAGCAGCGCACCGGTCCCACCCGCGACCAGAGAGGCGTCGGTGAACGTCGGCATGTAATCGCGCCAGGCGAACGCCAACGCGGCTCCCGATGAGCAGTACAGGCCGACCGCCGCTGCGCCGCCGAAGCCGCCGAGCCAGCGTCGCGCGCCTGCGAACAGTCCAAGGCAGGCGAGTGCGCCGAAGAACAACGGCGCCCAGCGGATGATGCCGAGCTTCTCGAACGACGCCGCGAGGAATGGGTACCCGGGATCCTTCTCGCTGATGTACCGGCCGTCGGCCACCTCGACCCACTGGTTTGGAGGAGCGGCGGGGTTGTCGCCCAGCCGTCTTGCCAGCGCTTCCGACTGAACCGTCGACAAGGTCAAGAAGTGCCCCTCGGTCATGGCGACGATCGATGCGCGGTAGGCGCCGTCGTCGGGCTCTGCCGTTTGCGGTGCGACCGACAGGACGAGGACGCTCAGTGCCGCGAACGCGGCAACGGCGAACGCTGCTTCTCCCCGGAGTGTCGTGCTGCCGCGCGTCACGAGAGCAATCTTGCGCCGCGACACATGACATCGGCGCTACCGCCGATGTAGTGGAGATGTCATGCCTGGTTGGCGCACAATGCAGTGATGAGGGTGCTCGTCGTCGAAGACCACGCGACACTCGCCGCCCGGATCGCTCAAGGGCTCCGCCAGGCCGGAATGGCGGTGGACGCTGTGCACGACGGCGCCGCCGCGCTCGACGCGACTGCGGAGGCGACCTACGACGTGATCGTGCTCGACCGTGACCTGCCGGTCGTGCACGGTGACCGCGTCTGCCGGGAGGTCGCAGGCTCGGGCCCGAGGATCTTGATGCTCACGGCAGCCGGCCAGGTCGAGGACCGCGTCGACGGACTCGAGCTGGGTGCCGACGACTACCTCGGCAAGCCGTTCGTATTCGCCGAGCTCGTTGCACGCGTCCGGGCGCTGTCCCGCCGCGCCCCGTCCGCGCCGCCCGTGGTGCGGCGCGGCGATCTCACCGTCGACCGGGCGCGACACCGCGCCGGCCGCGGAGCGCGTCCGCTCTCGTTGACACGCAAGGAGTTCGGCGTCCTCGAGATGCTGCTGGCCGCTGACGGCGCCCTGGTCAGCACAGAAGAACTGCTCGAGCACGTGTGGGATGCGAACGTCGATCCCTTCAGCAACATCGTCTCGGTGACCTTGGCGCGGCTGCGGCGCAAGCTCGGCGAGCCCCCGCTGATCGAAACGGTGATCGGCAAGGGCTACCGGATGTGAGCCGGCTGCCGCAGCTGACCGTTCGGGCTCGGCTGACCCTTCTGTACACCGGCCTGTTCGCGGTCTGCGGGTCGATCGTCGTCGCGGTCAGCTACATCCTCGTGGCACGACTGGAGCCGTCTGGGCGAAGCGAGCAGGCCCCGGCGGGCTTCCTGGCGCTGTGCAGATCAGAGCAGCTGAGCGCCCAACCCAACGGCCGCATCCTGGCCAAATGCAACACCTACGCCCGTCTGCAGGGCGCGCAACACCAGCGTGATCTGACGCTGTCACATCTGCTCGACTACTCGCTGATCACGCTCGCCGTCGTCGTCGCCCTCGCCGCGATCCTCGGCTGGATCGCCGCCGGCCGCGTGCTGCGTCCGGTGCAGCTGATCACCGACGCGGCACGTTCCGCGTCGGAGCGCAACCTGTCTTCGCGTGTCGCGCTCGGCGGACCGCGCGACGAACTTCAGGAACTCGCTGACACGTTCGACGAGATGCTCGGTCGGCTGCAGGCTGCGTTCGAGGGCCAGCAACGCTTCATCGCCAACGCCTCCCACGAGCTACGCACCCCACTCGCCGTCATGCGAGCGACGGTCGACGTCGTACTCGAGAACGCCAACAGCACGCCTGACGAGTTGCGCTCCATGGCTGCCGACATCCGAGCCGCGGTCGACCGCGCCGACCACCTCATTGGCGCCCTGCTCATCCTTGCGCGCAACGAGAGCAGGGTCACGGTCCGCGAGGCGGTCGATCTGGCCACCGTCGCCGAGGATGCTCTCGACAGCGCCGCCGTTCTCGATCGACACGTGCATGCAACGCTCGAGCCGGCCGTCATCGCGGGCGATCCGGTTCTGGCCGAACGCCTGATCGCGAACCTGGTCGACAACGCGATCCGTTACAACGTCGCCGGAGGCGACATCTGGATCGGCACCCGAACGACGGCAGCCGGTAGCCAGCTCACGGTCGCGAACACTGGTCCACGTGTCACCGCGGAAGACGCCGACCTCATCTTTCAGCCGTTCCAGCGGCTCCAGACCCGAACCTCTCACGATGGCTTCGGGCTCGGCCTCGCGATCGTCGCCTCCATCGCCACGATCCACGGCGGCACTGCCGGCGCTCAGCCCCGCGACGGCGGCGGCCTGACGATCACCGTCACGATTCCGTCAGCGGCGCCACAGAGCTCCTAGCCGGCGACGGTCTCGAGCACCTGCTCCGGGATGTCGAAGTTCGCGTAGACGTCCTGGACGTCGTCGTTCTCCTCGAGCGCGTCCACGAGGCGCATCAACTGACGCGCCTTCGTCTCGTCGTCGACAGCGACCGTCGTCTTCGGTACGAGCATCAGCTCCGCGGACTCGACCGCGAAGCCGGCGGCCTCGACGGCGTGCCGCACCGCTCCGAACTGCTCGGGCGCGGATGTGATCTGGAACACGGTTCCGTCCTGCTCGATGTCGTCGGCGCCGCCGTCGGCGGCTGCCATGAAGAGCTCGTCCTCGTCGACGTCCTTCGCAGAGACGATGACGACTCCACGCCGGTCGAACTGCCACGACACCGAGCCGTCGGTCCCCAGGTTGCCGCCGTGCTTCGCGAACAGATGGCGGACGTCTGCGGCGGTGCGGTTCTTGTTGTCGGTGAGCGCCTCGACGATCACCGCAACTCCTTCCGGCCCGTAGCCCTCGTACATGATCGACTCGAACGCGTCGGCGTCCGCGTCGGCGCCGGAGCCTTTCGCGATCGCGCGGTCGATGTTGTCGCGCGGCATCGAGTACGACTTCGCCTTTTCGATCGCGTTCTGCAGCGCAAGATTGTTCGCCGGATCGCCGCCGCCGTTCTTCGCCGCGACGATGATCGCCTTCGAGAGCTTCGAGAAGAGCTGCCCGCGCTTCGCGTCGGCGGCGCCCTTCTTGTGCTTGATCGATGACCACTTGCTATGCCCGGACAACCTCTGCCTCCCTCACGGATTCCAAGAACAGTTCGTGCAGCCGCGTGTCATCGGTCAGCTCCGGATGGAACGCCGCGACGAGGAACCGTCCCTCGCGCGCGAGCACCGGGCGACCGTCGATCTCCGCGAGCACCTCCACTCCGGGCCCGACGTTCTCCACCCACGGCGCCCGGATGAAGACGGCGCGCATGGGCTCGTCGAGCCCGGCGACGGGCAAGTCGGTCTCGAACGATGCGACCTGGCGCCCGAACGCGTTCCGCCGCACTGAGACGTCGACGAGACCCAGATGGTCGCGGTCGAGCACAATCATCCCCGCGCACGTGCCAAACACCGGCCGCTCGAATCTGCGGATGCCGTCGTCGAGCCCGTAGAGGTGCATGAGCCGCGTGAACGTCGTCGATTCGCCGCCCGGGATCACGAGCCCGTCGAGCCCGTCAAGCTGATCGGCCTTCCGAACCTCGACGACCTCCACCCCGAGCCCGCGCAGCATCTGGGCGTGCTCGCGAAAGTTTCCCTGCAGGGCGAGGACGCCGATACGGAGCGGCTTCATGCCTCCATGGTATCGCCGGCCCTCGTATAGGTCGTGCCGGCGCGGGCGGCGCGCCCGTCGAGGACCAGGCGTTCCAGATGGGCCAGCGCCTCGGCCGTTGCGAAGCGGCGGAGCGTCGACGACAGGTCGTCGTCGAACAGCTCGAGCGAGACGTCGTAGGCGGAGAGCGGCGTCCCTTCGAGCGCCGCTTCGGTGCGGTCGAGGCGATCGGCGTGGTGCGCCGCGATCTCGGCTGCGCGGCCCGCGGGGTCCGTGACCGACTCGCGATGGCCGGTGTAGGCGACGCGCGGCGCGTGCTCCTCGTACCAGCGCAGCGACCCGAGGTAGTCGCCGAGCGGATCGGGCCGCGAGTTCGGGTAGAGGCCCACCGCGGGCGTGATTCCGGTCAGGATCGTGTCGCCGGCGAGGACGACGCCGTCGCGCTCCAGGACGATGTGGCCGTCCGCGTGACCCGGCAGAACCTCGACCCGCCACCCGTCGACGTCGTCCCCGGCCTCGAGCAGGCGGTCGGGCTGCTCGACCCAGTGCACCGCGTCGACGAGCCGCCCCGACTCGCTGACGATCCCCTCGATCGTCTCGCGCGGCATCCCGTGCGATGCCCAGTAGTCCGCGAAGAGCTGTGGGTTGCGCTGTCCCCACGCCAGGGCGCACTGCGCGTGGTCGATCCGCCCCTGGTAGACCGGTGCGCCCGTCAACTCCGCGATGTCGCGGGCACCGCCGACGTGGTCCGGGTGCATGTGCGTGACCACGATCGCCTCGACCGGAGCGTCGAGCTCGTCGAGCACCGGCCGCCAGCGCTTCTCAGGATCGCGCGAGCCGAGCCCGGTGTCGACGAGGATGACGCCCCCGGTCGACGAGCGCACGAGGTAGCAGTGCACGTGGTCGATCCCGAGCGGCAACGAGAAGGTGACGCGATAGACACCCTCCTCGACCTCCACCATGCATGAGAAGCTATCGCGGCTCATGCCGGCGCTGCTCGAGCTCTCCGACGTCACGGCCCGGTACGGACAGGTCGTCGCGCTCCACGGCGTCTCGCTGACGGTCGAGGACGGCGAGATCGTTGCGCTCCTCGGCGCGAACGGCGCCGGCAAGACAACAACACTGCGTGCGGTGTCCGGCACCGTGCGGCGCACGGGTGACGTCGTGCTCGGCGGGAAGCGGCTGGGACGGGCTACGCCGGAAGCGGTCGCCCGCGGCGGCGTCGCGCACGTTCCCGAGGGCCGCGGCATCTTCGCCGAGCTCACCGTGTGGGAGAACCTGCGGATGGGCGGCTACACGGTGCGGCGGCCCGACTTCGCGACCGTCCTCGGGTACTTCCCGTGGCTGGAGGAGCGACGAAACCAGCAGGCGGGGACACTCTCCGGCGGTGAGCAGCAGATGCTTGCGCTCGCCCGCGCGTTCCTCTCGCGGCCGCGCCTCCTCATGCTCGACGAGCCGTCGCTCGGGCTTGCCCCCATCATCACGCGCGAGGTCTTCCGCGTCGTCACCGAGCTGAACCAGAAGGAAGGATTGGCCGTACTCGTCGTCGAGCAGAACGCGACCGTCGCTCTCGCGGCCGCACAGCGCGGCTACGTCCTCGAGACGGGCCGAGTCGCGGTGTCGGGAAGCGCCGGCGAGCTGAAGTCGAACGACGCGGTCAGGACCGCGTACCTCGGATACTGATGCAGACCTTCTTCCAGACGCTGACGACGGGTCTCTCGGACGGCTCGATCTACGGCTCGCTCGCGCTCGCGCTGGTGCTGATCTACAAGGCGACCGAGGTGATCAACTTCGCCCAGGGCGAGATGGCGATGTTCACGACGTACATCGCCTGGGCGCTGATGGGACACGGGTCGACGTTCGAATGGTGGGCGTTCTTCGCCACGCTCGGGATCGCGTTCGTGGGCGGGGCCGCGTTGCAGCAGACAGTGATCCGGCCGCTCGAGCGTGCGAGCGTGCTGACCGCGGTGATGGCGACGATCGCGCTGCTCGTGATCCTGAACGGGCTCGCCGCGTGGATCTGGTCGCCTCAGCTGGAGTTCTTCCCTAGCCCCTTCCCGACGTCGTCGTGGGTGATCGGCGGCGTGCACATCTCGAAGCAGGACGTCGGCACGTTCGGCGTGGTGATGGCGTGCGTGCTGGTGCTGTGGCTGTTCTTTCGCTTCACGAAGCTCGGCCTCGCGATGCGCGCCGGCGCGCTCAACCCGAACGCCGCGCGACTGATGGGTGTGCGCACGTCGTGGCTGCTCGCCCTCGGCTGGGGCTTCGCGGCGGCGCTCGGCGCGGTGAGCGGGATGATGGTCGCGCCGACCGTATTCCTGACCCCGAACATGATGCAGGCCGTCCTGATCTACGCCTTCGCGGCAGCGATCCTCGGCGGGCTCGAGAGCCCTGTCGGCGCGGTCGCCGGCGGCCTGGGACTCGGCGTGCTGCTCAACATGCTCGGGCAGTACGTGCACCCGGTGACGACCGAGCTGCGGTTGCCGGTCGCGCTCGGGATCCTGCTCGTCGTCCTCCTGGTCAAGCCCGCGGGCCTGTTCGGGCGTGTGGTGGTGCGGCGCGTATGAGGCGGCTCGGCAATCCGATTGCGTTCGGTGTGCTCGTCGTCGCGGTCGTGGTCGCGCCGTTTCTGTTCTCGAACTACCGCACCTACCAGCTGGCGTTCGTCGGGCTGTATCTCGTCGCGCTGCTCGGTCTCGACATCCTCACGGGCTTCACCGGGCAGATCTCGCTCGGCCACGGCGCCTTCATGGGGATCGGCGCGTACACAACGACGATCCTCGTCGTCGACCATGGTGTACGCGACCTCTGGACGATCCCGCTCGGCGGGTTGATCGCCGGTGTGATCGGGCTCGCGTTCGGCATTCCGGCGACGAGATTCGCAGGGCCGTACCTCGCGCTCGCGACCTTCGCGATCCCGCTCGCGTTCATCGGGTTGCTCAAGCGCTTCCCGCACTTCACGGGCGGCAACGTCGGCAAGAACCTGCCGCAGCTGAAGGCGCAACTCGGCTGGCATACCAGCCCGTCGATCTGGTTCTACGTCGTGTGCTGGGCGGTTGCGCTCGTGATGCTGCCCGTTGCCTTCTATGTCGTGCGCGGTCGCTTCGGGCGCGCGATGCGGAGCGTGCGCGACAGCGAGATCGCCGCGACCGCGAACGGCATCTCGACGGCGGGCGTAAAGACGCTCGCGTTCGGGATCTCTGCGTTCTATTGCGGCGTCGCCGGCTCGCTGTACGCGATCGGGATCACGTACGTGAACCCAGACACCTTTCCGATCGACCTCTCGATCCTGCTGCTCGTCGGGATCGTGCTCGGCGGCGCGGGCTCGCTCTACGGGATGCTCTTCGGCGCTCTGTTCGTCGAGTTCATCCGGATCAGCTGGGGCCCGGCGCTGCTCGACCTCTTCAGCAAGG
This sequence comes from Gaiellaceae bacterium, assembly GCA_036493955.1. Taxonomy (GTDB): domain Bacteria; phylum Actinomycetota; class Thermoleophilia; order Gaiellales; family Gaiellaceae; genus PALSA-600. The sequence continues at coordinate 2,710 of DASXOW010000074.1, read as the reverse complement.
TGCACCACGTCGACACGCACGCGCCCGGATCAGGACTCGTCGTCTACGGGGTCGTCCTGCTCCTCGTGCTGTATGCGGCTCCCGCGGGAGCCGCCGGGCTCGCCCGCTTCTCTTTCGGATCCAGGACTCGTATCATCCGCCCAAGGCACCCCCCAGGGCCACCCGCAAAAGGAGAGAACGCATGAGAAAGACGTTCCTGCTGGTCGTCGCGGCGCTGGCCGTGGCGGCCGTCGTCGGCGCAACGGCCGGAGCTCGTCCGACGGCGACGCCGGGAGTCACCGCAAAGACCATCCTCCTCGAGGGCACGTATCCATTGAGCGGACCTGCGTCCGGTTATGCACCGATCCCGGTCGGGATGGGCGCGTACTTCTCCTACGTGAACGCGCAAGGCGGAGTCAACGGCCGGAAGATCACCTGGAAGTACGACGACGACGGCTACAACCCCGCGAACACCGTGCAGATCACGCACAAGTACGTCGAGCAGGATCACGCGTTCGCGATCGTCGGCGGACTGGGAACGGAGCCGCAACTCGCGGTGCGCCAGTACCTGAATGACAACAAGGTGCCGCAGCTCTTCGTCGCAACCGGCGCGACCACGTTCGACCGCGACTACGCGCAGTACCCGTGGACGATCGGCTGGCAGCCCGACTACGAGGCTGAGGGCGCGATCTACGGGAAGTACATCGTCGCCAACATGCCGAACGCGAAGATCGGCGTGCTCTATCAGAACGACGACTACGGGCACGACTATCTCCGCGGCTTCAAGGCGGGGTTGCGGTCGAAGCAGTCGCAGATCGTGACGGCGCAGGCCTACGACCTCAGCGCGACGACGCCGCCTGCCGTGCAGATGGCGAAGATCAAGGCGTCGGGAGCCGACACGCTCGTGCTGTTCGCGACGCCGACGCCGACGATTCAGGCGTACGTGATCGGCACGAAGCTCGGCTACAAGCCGACGAACGTGTTCACGAACTCCGTGTCGGCGACTGATCCGTTCCTGACGATCGCGGAGAAGAGCGGCTCGAACATCGTCGAGGGGACGATCAGCGTCAACTACCTCCTCGACCCGTCGAACCCGATCTACAACAAGCAGCCGGGTATGAAGCTGTACCGGTCGATCATGGCGAAGTACGCGCCGAAGGCGAACGCCAACGACCCGTTGCAGCTCTACGGCGTCGCCAAGGCGTGGAACGTGGTGCAGTTGTTGAAGGCGGCCGGGAAGAACCTGACCCGCGCCGGGCTGATGGCACAGGCCCGCAAGATGAACTACTCGACCGGGCAGAAGAACGCGAACCCGTTCGCGCTTCCCGGGGTCGTGACGTTCACGCACAACAACTTCCAGTACCCGATCTCACAGGTGACGGTGGTCAAGTACGTGAACCACGTGTTCCAGCCGCAGGGCAAGCTGCTCGCCGGGCGCGGGGCGCTCCGCTAGAGCCGGGCTTCCGGGCATGTCGCGCATCGGGCAAGATGCGCGACATGCCCGACGCAGTCATCGTCTCCGCCGCACGCACGCCGATCGGCCGTGCGGCCAAGGGGTCTCTGGTCGACGCTCGGCCCGACGACCTGGCCGCGTTCGCCGTCCGGGCGGCCCTCGAGAAAGTGCCTGCGCTGCCGCACGGCGAGATCGTCGACGTGATGGTCGGGTGCGGCTTCCCGCAGGAGAAGCAGGGCATGAACCTCGCGCGGCGTGTCGCCTTGCTCGCGGGACTGCCGACGACGGTGCCGGGCACGACGGTGAACCGCTTCTGCGCCTCGTCGCTCCAGACAATCCGCATGGCGCACCACGCGATCCGCGCGGGTGAAGGCGAGGCGTTCGTCGCGGCAGGCGTCGAGTCGATCTCGCAGGTGAACGGCTATCCGAAGTCGGAAGACGAGATCCATCCGGCGCTGTTCGGCGACGACGCGCCGATCGCGAACGTCTACATCCCGATGGGGCTTACGGCGGAGAACGTCGCCGAGCGCTGGGACGTCACGCGCGAAGACATGGACCGGTTCGCACAGCAGTCGCAGGAGCGGGCGGTCGCGGCGCAGCAGTCGGGCTTCTTCGAGCGCGAGATCACGCCGTGGGAAGGCGTCACGACGGACGACGGGCCGCGCGCGTCGTCGACGCTCGAGAAGTTGTCGGCCCTCGAACCGGTCTTCAAGCCCGGCGGCACGGTCACGGCGGGGAACTCGTGCCCGCTGAACGACGGCGCGGCTGCGGTGATCGTCATGTCGGAGGCACGAGCGTCGGAGCTCGGGATCGCGCCGCGCGCCCGGATCCTCGCGTCGTCGGTGTCCGGCGTCGCGCCGGAGATCATGGGAGTCGGCCCGATCGAGGCCGTCCGCAAGGTACTCGCGTACGCCGGCATGACGATCGACGACGTCGATGTGATGGAACTGAACGAGGCGTTCGCCGCGCAGGTGCTGCCGGTATGCCGCGAGGTGGGCGTCGACCCGTTCTCGGACAAGCTGAATCCCCACGGCGGCGCGATTGCGCTCGGTCATCCGTACGGGATGACGGGCGCGCGGATCATGAACACGCTTCTCAACGACCTCGAGACACTGGATCGGACGATCGGTCTCGAGACGATGTGCGTCGGCGGCGGCCAGGGAATGGCCATGCTCGTCGAGCGCTTGAGCTAGGTCATAGGGGCGCTCGCTCTTTTCCTGGCCCTCGGGTCGTCGGTGGTCTGGGGCTGCGCCGACTTCGGCGGCGGGTCGCTGACCC
>DASXOW010000073.1:0-11553 GCA_036493955.1 Gaiellaceae bacterium | reverse complement strand
CGTTTCTTCTTCAGCTTCTGGATCTGCGCCCACGTCCGCGTGTTCAGGACGTCGTCGGATGTGAGCCAGGCGCGGCGGGCCTGGCCCACACCGAGCTCGACGTAGCCGAGCGCGCCGACCTCGTGGCCGTCGGAGTCGATCACGAGCCTGAGGCCGGCTTCGCGCGCGGCGCGCGCGTGGACGTCGGTCAGATCGAGGCGATCGGGTTGCGAGTTGATCTCGAGGAATGTCCCCGTCTCGAGCGCCTTCTCCACGACACGCTCGATGTCGACCTGCGACGGCGAGCGCTTGCCGATCTTCCGGTTCGTGAGGTGGCCGATGCAGTCGACGTACGGCGACTCCATCGCAGCGAAGATGCGCTCGACCGGCTCGTGATCGAACCGCGAGTGCACCGACGCGACGACCCAGTCGCGCGTCGCGAGCTCCTCCTCGGCGACGTCCAGCGTGCCGTCGGGACGGATGTTGACCTCGATCCCTTTCAGGATCCGCAGCGGCTTCACGAGCTCGTTCAGCGCGTCGATCTGCTCGGACTGGCGTTGCAGCAGGTCGCCGCGCAGCCGCTGCGAGTGGTCGCAGATCGCGTAGTAGGCATAGCCGCGCTTGACCGCGGCGTCGACCATCGCCTCGAGCGGGTCCTTGCCGTCCGACCACGTCGTATGCGTGTGCAGGTCGCCACGCAGGTCGGACAGCTCGACGAGCGTGGGCAGCTGGCCCTTGCGCGCAGCTGCGAGCTCACCGCCGTCTTCACGCAACTCGGGCGGGATCCAGTCGTAGCCGAGGAAGCGGTAGACGTCCTCCTCGCGCGCGAAGTGATGCTCCTCGCCGCTCTCGACCTCGGTCACCGAGTACTCGGAGACGGAGAAGCCGCGGCGCACCGCGTCCTCGCGAAGCGCGACGTTGTGGTTCTTCGACCCCGTGAAGTGCTGCAGCAGGTTCCCGTAGCTCTCCGGCGGGACGACGCGCAGGTCGAAGCGGTAACCCTCGTGCGAGACGACCGTTGCCTTCGTCGATCCCCTCGCGGCGACGTCGACGACGAACGGCAGCGTGCAGAAGTGATCGACCAGCGCCTGTGGGTCGGTGGCCGTCGCGATGATGTCGAGATCGCGAACCGTCTCGCGCATGCGCCGGGCGGAGCCCGCGAGCGAGACCTCGACGGACGCCGGATGCTCGCGCAGCTCTTCCACGACCGCGCGCAGCGTCGGCAGAGTCGTGCCGAGCAGCGACCGGCGCGGCCCCTGCGCCGCCTGCGGCTTGGCGAGCGCGAGCGCGATCTTCTCCTCGGTGCCGGCGCCGATCCCCGCGTGCCCGCGCAACTGCTGCGCCGCGGCGGCCGCCTTCAGCCCGTCGACCGTCGTGATTCCGAGCTCCTTCCAGATCCGGCGCGCCGTCTTCGGGCCGAGCCCGGGCAGCCGCATGAACGTCGCCACCTCGGCCGGCACCTCCGCCTTCCGCTTCGTCAGCGCGTGGATCTCACCGTCGTCGACCACCTCGACGATCTTGGCCTCGATCGTCTTGCCAATCCCCTGCAGCAGCTTCGCCTTGCCGTCGAGCGCGAGCTGCGCGACCGACGACGGCGTCTCGCGGATCCGCGCCGCCGCCTTGCGGTACGCGCCGATGCGGAACGAGTCGGCCCCCTCGAGCTCCATCAGGTCGCCGAGCAGGTCGAACTGCTCTGCGAGCACGTCGTTCCGCGGCAGCGTGGCCATCGTGGCGATGATAGGCGGCATGCGCGAGGTGACCGACGCCACGTTCGCCGAGAAAGTGCTCGCCGCGGAGCAACCGGTCGTTGTCGACTTCTGGGCGCCCTGGTGCGGGCCGTGCAAGGCGATCGAGCCCGTGCTGGAGGATCTGCCGCTCGACGTCGTGAAGATCGACATCGACGCGAACCCGTCGACGGCGGCGCGTTACGGCGTCCTCTCGCTGCCGACGGTGATCCTGTTCGCGGGCGGCGAGCCGCGCGAGACGGTGCACGGCGCCCGGCCGAAGAAGCACTTCGAGAAGGCGTTCGCTGCGTACCTCCGAGGTGTCTGACACTCACGGTGTCAGACACCCTCGCAACGCGGGGCCATGCTTCACCGGGCGAAATGCTCCCAGCCGCCGAGCTCGTACGGCTCGCCGTGCAGCAGCAGCTCGACCCCTTTGCCCTCTTGCACGCGCCCGATCGCGGCGAACGGGCCGGGCTCCGCCACCGCGGCGACGAGCTCGAAGTCCTCGCCGAAGCCGAGATCGTCGATCGTCGCTCCGGCCGCGAGCGGGACGCGATCGAGTTCGACCACGCAGCGCACGCCTGAACGGCGCGCGAGCTGGCCAAGGTCGACCGCGAGCCCATCCGAGACGTCCAGCATCGCGTGCGCGGTGCGCGCCAGCTCGCAGCCCTCCTCGACCCGGAGCGGTGGCCGGATGTAGCGCGCGTCCCGAAACGCGGCGCCGGCACCTCCGAGCGGGCCTGTGACGACGAGGGTGTCGCCCGGCTGCGCGCCTGCGCGGCCCGGGACGCGCTCGCTCCGCCCGAGAGCCGTCACGCCGATGCACGCGACGGGCGCAGACGTCGTGTCGCCGCCGCGGACGGGCACACCGGCTTCCGCGATCCCTTCGTAGAGCGCGAGCGCGTCGGCGAGCTCGGTCTCGCCGGACAGCGCCAGGCTGACGAGCAGCGCTTCCGGACGCGCGCCGGAGGCGGCGAGGTCGCTGACGTTCACCGCCGCGGCCCGGAAGCCGAGCTCCCGCCACGTGATGCGGTCGAGCAGGAAGTGGACACCCTCGACGAGGACGTCCTGCGTGACCACGAGGCCACCGACGACGGCGGCGTCGTGCTCGACGCCGGCGATCAACCCGCGCCGCTCGAGCTCGGCGAGCAGTGCGAGCTCACCCGTCTCCGAGAGCTTCGTCAACGGCCCTCCTCAGTGCCGGGTCGGTCGCGGCGCGGATCACGGCGACACCCGCTGCACCGCATTCGATGCACGCCGCGGCATTCGACGCGTCGACGCCGCCGATCGCGACCACCGGCACGTCCACGGCGACGCAGATGCGGCGCAGCCCTTCGAGCCCGATCGGCGGGTCGGCGTCCTCCTTCGACGGTGTCGCCCACACCGGGCCTGCACCCAGGTAATCCGCGCGCGCGGCGACGGCCTGCTCGACGGTTGCGACCGAGCGGCCGACCCACAAGCCGTGCGCGTGAGCGCGCTCCGCGCCTTCGTCGGACTGCCCGAGATGCACGCCGTCGGCGTCGAGCCTGATCGCGGCTTCGGCGTCGTCGTTGACGACGAACGTGACACCGAGCTCGGCGAAGCCGCGCCCTCGCTCGATGACGACCGCCGTCGGCGCCTTCACGCGCAACTGCACGACGGTCGCGCCCGCTGCGACCGCGCGGTGCGCCGTCTCGAGCTCGCCGACAATCGCGTGCACTCTCACGTGACGCGCGCTCTCTCGTCGAGCGACTCCGGTTCGAGCGCAGCGAGTGCGTCGTACAACCCGACGTGGAACGAGCCCGGGCCGCGCGCGTCCCGCGCCGCGTCCTCCCCGGCGACGCCGAAGGCGACGAGCGCCGCGACGGCCGCGTCGAACGGCTCCGCTACTGCGAGGAAGCAGCCGGTGATCGCGCTCGACATGCAGCCGGTGCCGGTGACCGCCGCGAGCAGCGGATCGCCGTTCGCGACCGCGGCCGAACGGTCGCCGCCGTCCGAGACGTGGTCGACCGGCCCGGTGACCGAGGCGACGACACCGAAGGCAGCTGCCGCCGCGCGGGCGATCGCGGCCGCATTGCCGGCCGTTCCGATCGACTCGACGCCGCGCACCTCGGCCTCGACCCCGACGAGCGTCGCGACCTCGCCTGCATTGCCGCGTAGTACCGCCACGTCGACCTCGTCGAGGATTCGCTTCGCTGTCTCGGTGCGGTAGCTGGTCGCGCCGGCACCGACCGGATCGAGGACGACCGGGACGCCGGCCTCGTTCGCCGCCGTGCCGGCGATCAGCATCGACTCGACCCAGTGCGCCGAGAGCGTGCCGATGTTCAGGACGAGCGCACCGGCAATCCTCGCCATCTCGGCGACCTCTTCACGGGCGTGCGCCATCACGGGCAGCGCGCCGAGCGCGAGGGTGGCGTTCGCCGTCTCGTTCATGACGACGTAGTTGGTGATCTGATGGACGAGCGGCTTACGCTCGCGCACGAGGCGCAACGAGTCTCCTAGGCTCACGTTCTCCCTTTCACGTTGAGGATGTCGACGGGGCCGTCACCAGCGCCGAGCTCGGGCAAACCGTGGCGAACCGCCTCGACGGCGGCGCGAGCGGCGCCACGCGCGGCGTCGGGCAGGGACAGCCCGCGGGCGAGCAGCGCGGCCAAGGTGGCCGAGTGCGTGCAGCCGGCGCCGTGCGTCGCGCGGACATCGAGCCGCTCGACCGGGATCTCGTAGTGGTCGCGGCCGTCGAACAGGTGGTCGACTGGGACTTCGCCGTGGCCGCCGGTGACGATCGCCGCACCGGCGCCGAGGCCGACGAGCCGCGCCGCCAAGTCGCGCCGCGTTCCTTCTCCGACGAGCGCGCGGGCCTCCATCAGGTTCGGCGTGACGACGGTGGCGAGCGGAAACAGCCGCGCCACGAGCGCACCGATAGCGTCGTCCTGCAGCAGCTCGGCGCCGGAGGAGGCGATCATCACCGGGTCGACGACGAGCGTGACCGGATGCTCGACCAGAAACGCCGCCACCGCCTCGATCACGGCGCGCGAGAACAACATCCCGGTCTTGGCCGCGTCGACGCCGAGGTCGGAGAAGACCGCTTCGAGCTGTGCCGTCACAAAGTCGGCCGGGAGCTCGTGCACGGCGGTCACTCCGACCGTGTTCTGGGCGGTCAGCGCGACGATCGCGGACATGCCGTGCGCCCCGGCCGCAGCGAACGCCTTCAGGTCGGCCTGGATGCCGGCGCCGCCCCCGCTGTCGGAGCCGGCGATCGTCAAAGCCCTTGCGGTCATGCACTCCCTTCGCCGGTACGAACCGGATCAGGTTCTGCGGGTGTGATCTCAGCCCTGACGGGCACCCCGGTAGGCCGAAGTTAGCATCGGTTGGATGTCTGTCGACGTGTTGCGGTGGGAGGGGCTGCTGGAGGCGGAGGAGGTTGCGCATCTCGCCACCGAGGCGGCGCGGGACGCACGGTACGCCCCGCTCCCCCAGAGCCTCGCGGCCCCGATCGGCGTCGAACGGCTCTACACCCACCAGCGGGCCGTCTGGGACGCGGCCGAGCGCGGTGAGCACGTACTCGTCTCGACCGGCACGGCATCGGGGAAGACGCTCGCCTTCAACCTGCCCGTGCTCGACGCGATCGCACACGACCCGAAGGTGCGAGCGCTGTACCTCTACCCGACCAAGGCGCTCGCGCAGGACCAGTTCCGGACGCTCTCGGGTTACTCGGTGCCGCGCCTGCGACCGGCGATCTACGACGGCGACACGCCGACGGAGCAGCGACGGCAGATCCGCACCTGGGCCAACGTCATCCTGACGAATCCCGACATGGTCCACGTCGGCATCCTCCCGAACCACGACCGCTGGGGGGACGTGCTCGCGAACCTTCGCTACGTCGTGATCGACGAGGCGCACGTCTACCGCGGCGTCTTCGGCTCGCACGTCGCGAACGTCCTGCGCCGTCTGAAGCGGCTTGCCCGCATCTACGGCTCTGAGCCGCAGTTCCTGCTCGCGTCGGCGACGGTCTCGAACCCCGGCGAGCTGGCCACCGCCCTGCTCGACGAGCAGCTGACGGTGATCGGTGATGACGGCGCGCCCAGAGCTGAGCGGACGATCGTCCTCTGGAACCCGGCGCTGCAGGACGCCGAGCTCGGCCTGCGCAACTCGTCGCTCGCAGAAGCGGCCAAGCTGCAAGCGCTGTTCGTCGAGCGCGGCCTGCGCACCTTGACGTTCGCCAAGAGCCGGAAGGCGGCAGAGCTGATCCACCGCTTCACCGCCGAGCGACTCGGTGACGACGCACACCTGTCGCCGTACCGCGCGGGGTACACCGCGCACGAACGCAGGACGATCGAGCGACGGCTGCTGGACGGTGACCTGCTCGGCGTCACGGCGACCAACGCGCTCGAGCTGGGGATCGACGTCGGGCTGCTCGACGCCGTGATCAGCGTCGGCTTCCCGGGCACTGTCGCGTCGCTCCGCCAGCAATGGGGCCGGGCCGGCCGTCGCGGTAGCGGGGTCGCGGTACTCATCGCGAGCGAGGACGGGCTCGACCAGTTCTTCATGCGCGAGCCCGACAAGCTGCTCGGCCGGCGCGTCGAGGCGGCAATCCTCGACCACGCGAACCCGCGTGTGCTGACCGGGCACGTGCGCGCAGCGGCCTACGAGGCGCCGCTCGGTGGTGATGATCCGCCTGAGTACCTCGAGGCGGCGCGGATCGACCCCGAGCTGAAGGAGACGCCAGCCGGGTTCGTCTGGGCGGGCCGCGAGCATCCGGCTGCGCGGATCGCGCTGCGCGCCACCGATCCCGACGCCTTCACGATCGTCGACGGAACAACTGGCGACGTGCTCGGGCTCGTCGAACGGTCACGCGCGTACACAACGGTGCACGACGGCGCCGTGTACCTGCACCGCGGGGAGTCGTACCTCGTGCGCGAGCTCGACCTGACAACGCTGCACGCGGTCGTCGAGCCGTTCTCGGGCAACTGGTACACGCAGGCGAAGGAAGAGACGATGACCTCGATCGTTGAGCCGCGACGCGTCGAGTGGCGGCTCGGCATGGAGCTCGCGTTCGGCGAGATCGAGGTGACCGAGCAGGTGATCGCGTACGAGCGCCGCACCGTCAGCGGCCAGGAGCGCATCGAGCTCGTCCCACTCGTCCTGCCGCAGACGACGTTCACCACCGAGGCGATCTGGTACCTGCCCGAGCCCGACCAGCTGGCGGGCCTCGAGGAGATGCCGCGCCTGCTCGGGACGCTGCACGCCGCGGAGCACGCAATGATCTCGCTCCTGCCGCTGTGGGCGATGTGCGACCGCTGGGACATCGGAGGCCTCTCGACGAACATCCACCCGCAGACCGGTCGCCCGACCGTGTTCATCTACGACGGGCACGCGGGCGGCGTCGGCCTCACCGAGCGCGGCTTCGACCAGTTCGAGGGCTGGGTGCGCGACACGGCCGAGCTGCTCGCGGGCTGCCCCTGCTCCGACGGCTGCCCGTCCTGCGTCCAGAGCCCGAAGTGCGGCAACCTGAACGACATGCTCGACAAGGCGGGCGCGCTGACATTCCTGCGGCGGGCTGTCGATTTCGGAAACGCCCGTTCGTCGTAGCGTCGACACCGACGAAGGAGGAGACGTGAAGTACGCGATCCTGATCTACAGCTCCGACGAAGGCCCAGCCGACCCCGCTGACCACGAGACCTACATGGAGCTCTCGGAGCGCGAGACGACCGTCGGCGGCGCGCAGCTCCAGCCGGTTGCCACCGCGACGACGGTGCGCGTCAAGGACGGTGAGGCGCTCACCACCGACGGCCCGTTCGTGGAGACGAAGGAGGCGTTCGGAGGCTTCTACCTGATCGACGTCTCGAACCTGGACGACGCGCTGGAGTTCGCGGCCACGATCCCGGCAGCCCGGAACGGCGGCGCGGTCGAAGTCCGCCCCCTGGTGGAAGCCTGATCGAGGCCGTCTTCCGCGATGAGTGGGGCCGCGTCGTCGCGAACCTGGTCGGCTTTCTCGGCGACTTCGACCTTGCCGAGGAGGCGGCCCAGGAGGCGTTCGCGATCGCCGCCGAGCGCTGGCCACGCGACGGGATGCCTGCCAACCCCGGCGCGTGGCTGACGGCGACGGCGCGGAACCGCGCGATCGACCGCATCCGCCGCGAGCGAACATTCGCGCAGAAGGCGCACCTGATCGCAACCCCGAACGCGGTGGAGGACGAGGTGGACGAGACGACCTGGCCCGACGAGCGGCTCGAACTGCTGTTCACGTGCTGTCATCCAGCGCTCTCACTTGAAGCGCAGGTCGCATTGACGCTGCGCACGCTCGGTGGCCTACGGACCGACGAGATCGCACGCGCCTTCCTCGTGCCCGAACCGACGATGGCACAGCGCCTCGTCCGCGCGAAACACAAGATCAAGGCGGCGGGCATCCCCTTCCGGGTCCCACCTCCGCACCTTCTGCCGGAGCGGCTCACGGCGGTGCTCGCTGTCGTGTACCTCATCTTCAACGAGGGCTACGGCGGACGGAGCGACCTTGCCGCAGAGGCGCTCCGGCTCGGTGCAGCGCTCGCCCAGTTGATGCCCGACGAAGCCGATGCGCACGCACTGCTCGCGCTCATGCTGCTACACGACGCGCGCCGCGCGGCGCGGTTCGACGGCGGCGAGCTGGTTCTGCTTGCCGACCAGGATCACTCGCTCTACGACACCGCGAAGGTCGCGGCCGGGCGCGAGGCGCTCGAGCGGGCACTGGCGTTACGCGGGCGCGGCCCGTACGTCCTCCAGGCTGCGATCGCATCGCTGCACGCAGACGAGCCGACCGACTGGGTCGAGATCGCGGCGCTGTACGGCGAGCTTGCGCGCGCAACGTCATCACCAGTCGTCGAGCTGAACCGGGCAGTCGCGGTCGCCGAGGCGGACGGGCCTGAGGCCGGGCTCGAGATCGTCGACACGCTTCACCTCGACGACTATCGGTACTTCCATTCGACTCGCGGCGAGCTGCTTCGCCGCCTCGAGCGTCGCGCGGAGGCGCGCGCGGCGTTCGGGCGAGCCCTCGAGTTGACCCCCGACGGCGCCGAGCGCCGCTTTCTGGAACGACGCGTCGCCGACCTCTAGGGTCCGGCGCATGCAGCGCATGAACCGGATCGAGGATTTCCGCCGGCGGCTGCAACGCGCCGCGGCCGACCGGACTTTCGAGCTGCCGAACGGCACCGCGATCGTCAGCGACTCCGTGCCCGACGTCTACGACGCGAACTATCTGTCAGTCGAGAGCGCCGGCAACTCCGCCGCCGCACTCGCTGCAGACGCGGAGGCCGCGCTCGAGACGAGCCACCACCGCCGCGTGATCGTCGAGGACGGATCGGCCGGCGTGGCCGAGGACTTCGCCGAGCTCGGGTTCGACCGGGTGACGCATCTCGTGCTCGCCCATACCGCCGAGCCCGACCGGCGCGTCGATGCGAGCGCGATCCGGCCGATCGAGCTCGACGCCCTGATCGCACTGCGAACCGACGCGACGCTGCGCGAGCCCTGGGGTGACGCCGACATCGCCGCGCAATTGAACGCCGCGAAACGCCTCGTCGCGGCCGCCGTCCCGACGCGGTTCTTCGCCGCCGAGGTAGACGGCGCGATCGCCGGGTGGTGCGAGCTCCGCCACCAGGACGGCGTGGCGCAGATCGAGGACGTCGAGGTGCTCGAGGAGTTTCGCGGCCGCGGCTTGGGCCGCGCCATCGTCCAGCACGCACTCGGCGAGGGACTGCGGGCGGGCGAGCTCGTCTATCTGGAGGCACTCGCCGACGACTGGCCGCGCGAGCTGTACGCGAAGCTCGGCTTCACCGTCGTCGGCCGGCGCGACGTCTACACGCGGCTTCCCGGCCCGCTGACGCGCCTTCGGCTGCGCACGCCTCGCCTCGAGCTGCGCGTGCCCACCCGCGCCGAGGCCCGGCGGCTGTTCACCGTGGCCGCGGCCGGAATCCACGACCCGGACGTGATGCCGTTCGAGTTCCCGTGGACGGACAACCTGGACGAATCCGATTTCGTCGCGTATTCGACGGCGAGCACCGCAGACGCGATCCGCTTTACCGCGTTCCACGACGGCGCGCCGATCGGCGTCCAGGGCCTGGATTTCCATCCGAGTTACGTGACGACCGGCTCGTGGCTCGGCCGGACATCCCAAGGACGCGGCTTCGGCACCGAGATGCGCGCGGCAGTGCTCACGTACGCGTTCGGTATCCGCGACGCCACGATCGCGCGGTCCGGAGCGATCGCGGGCAACGCGCAGTCGCTCGGCGTCTCTCGCAAGCTCGGGTATGAGGCGGTCGGCTCCCACGTCGTCAGCCCGCGCGGCGAGGCTGTTGAGCACACGGATGTCGAGCTCCGCCGCGACCGGTTCCGCTCGCCGGTCCCGGTCTCGGTGGACGGCGTTCGCCCGCTCGCGTAGATTCGCGCGACCGACATCCAGGACGAGGAGGCAGCGATGGCAACGATGCGGCTGCCCCGCCCGCGGCACGGGGATCCCTTGCAGACGACGGAGGACCTGCGCGCGCTCGCAGCGGCGATCCTCCAGGACGACGTCCAGACACTCGCGCGCACGACCGCATACCTGCGGCGCTCGTACCGCGTCGTGTTCATCGGCTACGTGGCGATGATGATCTTCGGCGTTGCGGCGATCGTCGCCGCGTTCATCAAAGGGATTACCGCGTCGAGTCTCGGCGAGGCGATCTCGTCGGTCGGCCTGGCCGGCCTGACGGTCGGGATCTTCGTGGCGTTCTTCGTGCAGCGCCCCTCGGCGGCGCTCGAGCGAAACGCGATCTTCATGCCGTGGGTCTCGATCGTCCTCACGACGTTCTGGACGCGGCTGCTCTACCTCGACGACGCGGCGACGCTCGACGCCAAGCTCGGCCACGCGGCCAAGGAAGCGTCGGACGAGTTGAGCGCGATCGCCTTGCGCTACGCCGTCATCGACGGGAAGGAGCTCACGGTGGCGAAGCAAGCCGCCAGGACGCACGTGACCTAGCTGATCTTCTTCAGCGCCTTCCCGAGCGACTGTCTTGTCGTCAGCACGTCTGCATAGAGATCGCCGTGCTCGCGGACGCGCTCGAGGACAACCGCCATCGTGTAATCGCCGGGGTTCAGCTTGTCGTCGACCTCGTCCCAGCGGAACGGCGTCGACACGGGTGCGTTCGGCTTCGGCCGCACGGAGTACACCGACGAGATCGTCTTCCCTTCCCCGTTCTGGTTCGAGTCGATCAGCACCCCTCGGCGTCGCGCCTTCGACCACTCGGTCGTCGCGAGCTTCGGATGCGCGCGCGCGATCGCGCCGGCGACGATCTCTGCGAACTGGCGAGAGTCGGCGTATGTGGAGCGGCGGTCGAGCGGGACGAGCACGTGGAAACCCTTGCCACCGCTCGTCTTCGGGAACGACACGAGCTCGAGCGCATCGAGCAGCTCCTTGAGGATCAGCGCGACGGCGATCGTCTGGTGCCACGGCACTTCGGGTGTCGGGTCGAGGTCGAAGAGCACGAAGTCGGGCCGGTCCGGCTTGTCGACGCGCGAGTACCACGCATTCATGTCGATGCACCCCATGTTCACCATCCAGAGCAACGCGAGCTCGTCGTTGACGAGCGGGAAATCGATCCACCGCTTCGTGCGGGCGCTGTCGCGCTGCGACACGTTGGCGTGGAACGTGGAGATCCACTCGGGCATGTGCTTCGGAGCGTCCTTCTGGAAGAACGGCTCGCTGTAGGCGCCGTGCGGGTAGCGGCGCATCGTGAACGGCCTGTCCTTGAGGTGCGGCACGAGCACCGGCGCGACGTCGCGGTAGTAGCGGAGCAGGTCGCCCTTCGTGATCCCCTCCTCCGGCCAGAACGGCTTGTCGAGGTTCGAGAGCTTGAGCTCG
>DASXOW010000072.1:0-4171 GCA_036493955.1 Gaiellaceae bacterium | reverse complement strand
GTGCGCGACCGCCTCGACAACGTCGTCATCGTCTGCTCGATCGAGAACCTCGATCCGATGGGGACGCACACGGGCGACTCGGTCACCGTCGCGCCGCAGATGACGCTGCCCGACGAGGCGTACCAGGAATTGCGCGACGCGGCCGTCGCCGTCGTCCGCGCGGTCGGCGTCGACACGGGTGGGTCGAACATCCAGTTCGCGCGCTCGCGCGAGACCGGCGAAGTGCGCGTGATCGAGATGAACCCGCGTGTGTCGCGCTCGTCCGCGCTCGCGTCGAAGGCGACGGGCTACCCGATCGCGAAGGTGGCGGCGAAGCTCGCCGTCGGCTACACGCTCGACGAGATCCCGAACGATCTGACGGGGACGACGCCGGCGAGCTTCGAGCCGACGCTCGACTACGTCGTCGTCAAGTTCCCGCGCTTCGCGTTCGAGAAGTTCCCGGGCGCCGACCGCACGCTCGGCACGCAGATGAAGTCGGTGGGCGAGACGATGGGCATCGGGCGCACGTTCGCGGAAGCGTTCCAGAAGGCGATGCGCTCGCGCGAGCTCGACGCCGGCGCGGCGACCCCGTGGCAGACGCTCGCCGACGTGCCCGAGGACGTGCACCCGTTCTTCGTCGAGGAGATCTGGCGCATCCAGGAGGCGTTGCTCGAGATCGCCGGCAGCGACGTCGAGCAGTTTGTCGCCGACGACTGGCTGCGGCTCAAGCGGCTCGGCATCTCCGACAGCGACATCGCCGCCGCCGCCGACGTCACCGAGGCCGTCGTCCGTGCGCGCCGGCGCGACTGCGGCGTGCGCCCCGCGTACCGGCGCGTCGACTCGTGCGCGGGCGAGGTCGAGGCGGCATCCAACTACTACTACTCCAGCTGGGGCGAGGCGGACGAAGCTGCACCGACGGGGGCGAAGCCGCGCGTCGTCATCCTCGGCTCGGGGCCGAACCGCATCGGCCAGGGGATCGAGTTCGACTACTGCTGCGTGCACGCGGTCTGGACGTTCCGCGAGCTCGGCTACGAGTCGGTGATGGTGAACTGCAACCCGGAGACGGTCTCCACCGACTACGACACCTCCGACCGCCTCTACTTCGAGCCGCTCGACGCCGAGTCCGTGCTCGCCATCTGCGACCGCGAGCGGCCGGAAGGCGTCGTCATCCAGTTCGGCGGCCAGACGCCGTTGAAGCTCGCGCGCGCGATCGAGGAGGCCGGATACCGCATCCTCGGTACGCCATACGACGCGGTCGACCTCGCGGAGGACCGGGAGCGATTCGCTGGACTGCTCCGCGCGCACGACATCCGCTCGCCGGGATGGGGGATGGCGTCGTCGAGCGAGGAGGCGGTCGAGGTCGCGAACAGCATCGGCTACCCGGTGCTCATCCGTCCCTCGTACGTCCTCGGCGGCCGCGCGATGCGCGTGTGCTTCGACGACGCCGAGGTGCGCGAGGTGCCGGTGCTCGGCCGCGTGCTCGTCGACCGGTTCCTCGAGGACGCGGTCGAGATCGACGTCGACGCGCTGTGCGACGGCTTCGACACGTACGTCGCCGCCGTGATGCAGCACGTCGAGGAGGCGGGCATCCACTCCGGCGATTCGTCGTGCGTGCTTCCTGCACCGGGGCTCTCGCCGGCGCAGCAGGAGGAGATCCAGGGGATCGTGCGCACGCTCGGACGCGCGCTCGGGGTCGTCGGCCTGCTCAACGTGCAGCTCGCGCTCACGCCGGACGGCGATGTCTACGTCCTCGAGGCGAACCCGCGCGCCTCGCGCACGGTCCCGTTCGTGAGCAAGGCCACGGGCCTGCAGCTCGTCCCGGCCGCATGCCGGCTCGCCGCAGGCGCGCGCATCGCCGACCTCGGCCTGCCACGCGAGCGCCCGCCGAAGCAGTGGAGCGTCAAGGCAGCGGTCCTTCCGTTTGCGCGATTCGTCGGCAGCGACCCGGTGCTCGGTCCCGAGATGCGCTCGACCGGCGAGGTCATGGCGAGTGCAGGCGATCTCCCGACCGCGCTCGCGAAAGCGGAGCGCGCGGCCGGTCGCACGCTCCCGCGCGACGGCGCAGTGTTCCTCTCCATCCGTCCGGCCGAGCAGAAGTCCGCCGTTCCGATCGCGGCGACGCTCGCCGGCCTGGGCTTCCGCCTGTACGCGACGGAGGGGACTGCAGCCACGCTCGCCGGCGCCGGGCTCGACGTCGAAGCGGTGCGCAAGCTCAGCGAGTCCGAGGGCGACGAGCTGACCGTCATCGACCTCATTCGCCGCGGCCGTTGCGACCTCGTCATCAACACGCCGGAGGGCCGTAACGCGCGCTCGGACGGATATGCGATTCGCGAGGCTGCGCTGTCGCGGCGCGTGCCGTGCATCACGACGATCTCGGGCGCCGCCGCCGCAGTGCACGCGATCGCGAACGCGCGCGCCGAGCGGGCGGTCTCTCTGCAGGAGCGGATCGATGCCGAGACGCGAACGGCGTAACGTCGCCGGCGTCGAGCAGGTCGGCGCGTACACGCTTCTCCGTCTCGACCGCGGCGGGCTCGATCCCGGCGTGCCGGGTCAGTTCTTCATGCTCGAGGCGCCCGGGCGGCTGCTGCCGCGCGCACTGTCGTTGTGCCTCGCCCCGCCCGGTGAGCTCGCGTTCCTGCTCGAAGCGGTCGGTCCGGGAACGGATGCGTTGTGCGCACTCGAGCCCGGCGATCGCATCCACGTCTTCGGTCCGCTCGGCAACGGCTTCCGTCTCGACGTCGAGCGCCCGCTGCTCGTCGGCGGCGGGATCGGGATGGCGCCCTTGCCCTATCTCGCCGAGCGCATCGGCCGTCCGCCCGTCGTCCTCGGCTTTCGGTCCGATCGCCATGCGGAGGCGGCGGCGCTCCTGCCGGGTGCGGAGGTGGTCGTCGAGCCGACGTTTGTCACCGAGCTGATCGAGCCGGGATACGACGTGCTCGCCTGCGGGCCCGAACCGATGCTGCGCGCGGTCGGCGAGCTCTGCCCGTCGGTCCAGCTCGCGTGGGAGGCGGCGATGGCGTGCGGCTTCGGGGCCTGCTACGGCTGCGCGGTCGAGATCGACGGCGTGCTCAAGCGCCTGTGTGTGGAGGGACCGGTTCTTGCGGCTGCTTAATGCATCGGGCTGCCTCGACGCGTTGACGGCCCCCGAGGTTACGCAGGAGTTGGACGGTTTCGTGACCAAGACGATCACGCCGCTCCCGCGCGAGGGGAACGCGCCTCCGCGCATCGCCGAGACCGCGCACGGGATGCTGAACGCGATCGGCCTCGCCAACCCCGGTCGCGAGCGCTTCGTCACGGAGATGCTCCCGCGCCTGCACGAGCTGAAGCTGCCGGTCTGGGTATCGGTCGGCGGGTTCTGCGCGGCGGACTACGCCGAGACCTGCGCCGCACTCGAGGGGGTGGAGGCGATCGAGCTCAACCTGTCGTGCCCGAACGTCGACGAGGCGGCCGACTCGGCGGGGGAGATCGTCTCCGCCTGTCGGCGCGCGACCGCTGTGCCGCTGTACGCGAAGCTGTCGGCCGCGCATCCCGATCTCGGAGAGGTCGCCCGCGCCGTCGCGGCCGCCGGGGCGGACGGGTTGTCGCTCATCAACACGCTCCGCGGGATGGCGCTCAACCGGAGGACCCACGAGCCGGTGCTCGCGCGCACACAGGGCGGCCTCTCTGGTCCGTCGCTCAAGCCGGTCGCGCTCGCTGCCGCGTACACCTGTTACGCGGCGACGAAGCTGCCGATCGTCGGGATGGGTGGCGTGACCTGTGGACAAGACGCGATCGACCTCGTCGCGTGCGGCGCGCGCGACGTCGCGCTCGGCACCGTGCTCTTCTCGGACCCGGACGCTCCCGCGCGCGTGCGCGCCGAGATTGGCGACGTCGACCTCGACGAGGCCTTCGCGAGCGCTCACAAATCGAGCCACGTGCTCGCTTGATCCGCGCCTGCACGTTGGTAGTATCGGCGCTCATGCCGGCCGCGACGAAGACGCAAGCACACGCACCGCTGCGGTCGCTCGATCAACGGATGGACGCATTGAAGCGCGCGAACGACGTGCGTGTCCGTCGCGCGAGGCTGAAGAAGGACCTCAAGGACGGTCGCGTCCACATCGAGCAGATCCTCGACAATCCGCCTGAGTACGTGTCGACCGCGAAGGTGATCGACATCCTCATGGCCGTTCCGAAGTTCGGTCGTGTCAAGGCC
>DASXOW010000071.1:0-3267 GCA_036493955.1 Gaiellaceae bacterium | reverse complement strand
GCCATGCCACACCCCTTTATGGGATCACCGCGGTGGCTCGAGCGAGCGGCGCAGGATGGCAGTCCTCTTGATTGGCGGTCACCAGCGGCAAGCCGTCGCGGGCGGTGCGCCATACGTACAGGGCATCGGCGGCTCGAAGCCGAGTGAGTCCGAACCACATGGCGCACGACTCTCACGGTTCGCCGACCCCAGGCGCCACAAGCTGCAGCGGAAACACTATCTGTTGCACGGGCATCGGCGGCGGCGTCGCCACCTGCCGCGCGGCTTGCAACGGCGGGTCCGCGCAAATCTGTACGACCTCCGCCCAATGCGCGACCGCAGGGAACATCTGCCCGGCGGCGGGGGTCGCGGTGGCGCCGGCGGCGTTATGTATCCCCTGCATAAGCCCCGTCCTGTAAAGCCGCCGCGCTCCGCCGCATGATGCGCGCATGACGGCGACGGAAGCGAAGTGGGCGGAGCGCCTCCGGCAGTGGCGCGCGAGCGGGCAGAGCGCCGAGGAGTACGCGACGGGCCGAGAATTCAAGGCTTCGACGTTGCGGTTCTGGGCCAGCACGATCAAGCGTGCTGAGTCCAAGGAGGGGGCGGCTCCGAGCCGTGGCGTTCGGATGGTTCGGGTCGTAGCCCGCTCGGCGCCTGTCGACGCGACGATCGAGGTGAGCGTGGGCTCCGCTCGGGTGGTCGTGCGGACAGGGTTCGATCGCGCGCTTCTGCGACAGGTGATCGAAGCCCTCGGGGGTGCATCGTGATCCCGTCGGGCGTTCAGATCTTCGTGGCGATCGAGCCGATCGATATGAGGTTTTCGTTTGACCGGCTGTCGGGCCTGGCCAAGGAGCAAGTCGGCTACGACGCCCGCGGCGGAGCGCTCTTCGTGTTTTTCGGAAAGCGTCGCGACGCCCTCAAGGTGCTCTTCTTCGACGGCAGCGGGATGGTGATTTTCTACAAGAGGCTCGATCGTGGCACGTTCCAGGTGCCCGAGCCGCCGAGCGAGACGGCTCGGCACGTCGAAATCGATGACGCGACGCTCGATGCCCTCCTCGACGGCATCCACGTCGAGGCCTCTTCGGAGCGTTCGCGCCCGAAGACGCACTGAGCGCGCACAAGGTTGCGAATCGCAGTAAGTGCATAACGCACTTATGCACTCGACAGGATCGATCCCGTCGACTACCGACGACTTGTGGTCGTCGAGCCGTCGCCCCCTCGAGAGCTTGAAGAAGCCCTGCGTCGGATCACAGCGCTCGAAGCGGCACTGACGTCGGCAACGGAGCGGCTATCGTCCACCACCGAGACGCTCTCGAGGACGAGCGCCGCGCTCGCGACGGTCACCGCCGAGCGCGACAAGCTTCGCCGGGCTTACGAGCAGCTCAAAACGCAGCTCGAGCTGCTTCGTCGTCGCATCTTCCTCGCGAAGGCCGAGCGGATCGATACGCGGCAGCTCGAGATCGAGTTCGCCGAGACGCAGGCGAAGCTCGTCAAGCTTGCGACGGAGCTTGGCGAGGCCGGCGCGGGTGAGACCGACCCAGAGATCGGCGAGGGCTCGGGGGGACCCGGGCGGACCTCGCGCGCGAAGCCGAAAGGTCGTCGCAACCTCGCCGACTTGGACATCCCCGAGGAGCGGGTGGAGGTGCTCGATCCGGCGCTCGAAGGAACCGCCGAGCGGATCGGCTTCGAGGAGAGCTACCACGCCGGTTATCGCCGCGGCGGTCCCGTGCGCGTCGTGAAGGCACGCGCCGTCTACAAGAAGAGCGCGGCGGACGGCGCCCCAGAGATCGTGACAGCGTCGAATCCGAAGGAGATCTACGAGCGCGGAATGCTTGCGCCGTCGCTCATCGCGCACATCCTCACGAAGAAGTTTCGATGGGGGATGCCGTTTCACCGCGTCCGTCTCGAGCTCGAGAGTCAGGGACTCGACCTCGACGACAGCACGATGGGCCGTTACGCCGAGCACGTCGGCGCGACGTTCGGATTCATCGTCGAGGCCTGCGCCAAAGAAGCAATGCAGACGGCCTTCTGCCTCTCGACCGACGCCACGGGAGTCGCGATTCAACCGGAGCGGATCCCCGATGGCAAACGGCAGGCGTGCCTGAAGGGGCACTTTTTCGTCGTGCTCGCGGACAAGGACCACGTCTTCTTCGAATACCAACCGAA
This sequence comes from Gaiellaceae bacterium, assembly GCA_036493955.1. Classification (GTDB taxonomy): domain Bacteria; phylum Actinomycetota; class Thermoleophilia; order Gaiellales; family Gaiellaceae; genus PALSA-600. The sequence continues at coordinate 1,122 of DASXOW010000071.1, read as the reverse complement.
GCACACGAGCGACGCGGTCTGCGCGATGTTCCGGGGCTTCAAGGGATACGTCCAGGCCGACGCGCATTGCGTCTACGACGCTCTGTTCCGCGGCGAAGCAGTCGGCGATGACGAGAAGCCTCCCGACGAAGTGGCCTGCTGGAGCCATGCGAGGAGACGCCTCTGGGAGGCCGCCGTCACCGTGAAGGACCCGGCGGCGCGCGAAGGTTTGCTTCGCGTGCGGGCGCTCTTCAAGCTCGAAGAGGACTGGGCACGTCTCGCTCCCCAGCAGCGCTACGAGAGGCGCCAGCGCGTCTCGCGCCCGATGCTCGACGACTTCTTCGCCTGGGCCGGGGGCGTTTTCGAGCGCGTCCGCGGCATCCGGGGCCCGGTCGCCAGCGCCTTCGGCTACGCGATCCGCCAGCGTGATGCGCTCCGTCGCTTTCTCGACGATGGCCGTCTGCGCCTCGAGAACAACGCCGCTGAGCGCGAGCTCAGGTCGATCGCCACGGGACGGCGCTCGTGGTTTTTCATGGGCTCCGACGATCACGCGCACGCCGCCGCGAACATCTTCTCGCTCGTCGCGTCGTGCAGGCTCCACGCGCTCGACGTCGAAACCTACTTTGCGGAGATCATCCGCGTCATGCCGTACTGGCCCCGCGACCGGTACCTCGAGCTCGCCCCGAAGTACTGGGCCGCCACCCGCGCACGGCTCGACCCACGCGAGCTCGAGTTGGCTCTCGGGCACATCACCGCTCCCGCGGCGGCGGCCGCGGAAGAGAAGCCTGCTGCGGGTTGACCGTCCGTCCACGAACGCGAATCTGCGCTCACCGCGGCCTCACGTCGAGAACGCCGGTCCGTGCAACGCATACAACGTCCGCAAGGCGTTCTCCGCCGATGTCGTCATCAGCCCGAAGTCGGGCGACGAACGCGCCGTGCCCCTCGCCGAGCCGCTCCGTGCGGTCCTGGCCGAGGCAGTGAAGGGGAAGAAGCCCGCCGACCGGCTTGTGGCCGACGCGGAGGGCAAGACGCCCAGCCGCCAGCGCGTCTACAAGGCGTTCATCGCCCTGCAGAACAAGCTGGGCATCGCGCCGACCTGGAGCTTCCACTCCTTAAGGCACGGCTTCGGCACGCACGCGGCCC
>DASXOW010000070.1:0-4549 GCA_036493955.1 Gaiellaceae bacterium | reverse complement strand
TCGACTGTTCCGTGATCAGGTCGGGCGAGAGCGACGTGTTCTCGGCCGCACGCGACCCTTGCGGGATCCCGTCGAGGTACTTCGTCGTGAGCATCCCCTGCGCGAGCGGCGAAAAGCCGATGCAGCCGACGCCGAGCTCGCCGAGTGTGGCGAGCAGCTCGGGCTCGATCCACCGGTTGAGCAGCGAGTACGACGGCTGGTGGATGAGCAGCGGTGTACCGAGCCGCTCGAGGATCGCGTACGCCTCGCGCGTCTTCTCGCGCGAGTACGACGAGATGCCGGCGTACAGCGCCTTGCCAGAGCGCACCGCGGTGTCGAGGGCGCCCATCGTCTCCTCGAGCGGCGTGTCGGGATCGAAGCGGTGCGAATAGAAGATGTCGACGTAGTCGAGCCCCATCCGCGTGAGTGACTGATCGAGGGACGAGAGCAGGTACTTGCGCGAGCCCCACTCGCCGTACGGTCCGGGCCACATGTCGTAGCCCGCCTTCGTCGAGATCACGAGCTCGTCGCGGTACGGCCGCAGGTCGGATGCGAGCACCCGGCCGAACGTCACCTCGGCGGAGCCGTACGGCGGCCCGTAGTTGTTCGCCAGGTCGAAATGCGTGACGCCGAGGTCGAAGGCGCGCAGGAGGATCGATCGCGCGGTCTCGATCGGCCGGTCGCCGCCGAAGTTGTGCCAGAGCCCGAGCGAGATGGCGGGCAGCTTGAGGCCGCTCGTCCCGCAGCGGCGGTAGTCCATCGTGTCGTAGCGGGTCGCAGCAGCGTCGTAGGTCATGGATCGATTCTCTACCATGCCCGCTCGTGTTCGACACCTTGTCCGACAAGCTCCAGAGCGCCCTCGGCGACCTGCGCAAGAAGGGAAAGCTCGACGAAGAGTCGATCTCGCGCGCCATGCGCGAGATCCGCCTCGCGCTCCTCGAGGCCGACGTCAACTTCACCGTCGTCCGCGACTTCGTCGGCCGCGTGCGTGAGAAGGCCCTCGGCGAAGACATCCTGAAGAGCCTCACGCCGGGCCAACAGGTCGTGAAGGTCGTCCACGACGAGCTCACGCAGCTGATGGGCGAAGGCGAGTCGGGCCTCGCGTTCGGCAGGTTCACGGTGATCCTGCTTGCCGGACTTCAGGGCTCCGGCAAGACGACGACGGCAGCGAAGCTCGCGCTGCATCTCCGTAAGGAGGGCCGCAAGCCCGGGCTGATCGCCGCCGACCTGCAACGCCCGGCCGCGATCGACCAGCTCGAGCAGCTCGGCAACCAGATTCAGGTGCCGGTGTTCCGCACCGACACCAAGGACGCCGTCGAGGCGACCCGCAGCGGCATCGCGCGTGCGCGCGACGAGGGTCTCGACACCGTGATCGTCGACACGGCGGGCCGGCTCCAGATCGACGAGGAGCTGATGGACGAGCTCGCCCGCGTCCGCGACGAGGCGAATCCGACGAACGTGCTGCTCGTCCTCGACGCGATGACCGGTCAGGAAGCGGTGAACGTCGCCGAGGCGTTCCACGAGCGCATCGCGTTCGACGGAGTCATCCTCACGAAGCTCGACGGCGACGCACGAGGCGGTGCCGCGCTGTCGGTGAAGGCGATCACCGGCAAGCCGATCAAGTTCGCGTCGACGGGTGAGAAGGTCGATGCGCTCGAGGTCTTCCACCCCGACCGCATGGCGTCGCGCATCCTCGGGATGGGCGACGTCCTGACGCTGATCGAGCGGGCTGAAGCGGCGGTCGAGGAGGACGAGCAGGCCGAGATCGAGAAGCGCATGGCCGCCGGCCAGTTCACGTTCGACGACTTCCTGAAGGCGTACAAGATGCTGCGCCGGATGGGGCCGTTGCAGGGGATCCTGAAGATGATCCCGGGCATGAAGGAGCAGTTCGGCGACGTCGATGTCGACGAGGGGCAGCTCGGGCGGGTCGAGGGGATCGTGCTCTCGATGACTCCCCAGGAGCGCCGTTCCCCTATCGTGATCGACGGCAAGCGGAGGATCCGCATCGCCAAAGGCTCCGGGACGACGGTCGAGCAGGTCAACCAGCTGCTCGAGGCCCGGAAGCAGATGGAGAAGATGATGAAGCAGATGGGGCGGGGGAAGATGCCGGCGCTCCCGACCCAGCAGGCGCCAACACCGACACTGTCCGCAGGACGGAAGACGGGCGTGAAGCGCAAGAAAAAACGAGCACGGCGTTGATGAAACACATGCTGAAAGGATGTAGATGGCAGTCAAGCTGAGGCTCACTCGAGTGGGCTCCAAGAAGAACCCGATCTACCGCGTGATCGCGGCCGATTCGCGGGCACCTCGCGACGGGAAGTTCCTCGACATCGTCGGGCGCTACAACCCCCAGACCGATCCGTCGACCATCGATCTCGACGAAGCGAAGGTCAAGGACTGGCTCGGCAAGGGCGCGCAGCCGACCGAAGCGGTCGCGAAGCTGATCAAGATCTCCGGCATCGAGAAGTAGCGGGGGAACGCGTGTCAGAGTTGCTCGCGTACCTCGCGCGCGAGCTCGTCGACGATCCGGAGGCGGTTCGTGTCGAGGAGGAGGAGCGCGAGGACGCGCTCGTTCTCGTCCTGCACGTCGCACCGGACGACGTCGGCAAGGTGATCGGCCGCCAGGGGCGCATCGCGCGCGCCTTGCGTACGCTCGTGCGTGCGAGCTCCGCGCGCGACGGACGCCGCGTGGTGGTCGAGATCGCCGACCCAGAAGAATGAGAGTTGCGGCTCTGTACGACGTCCACGCGATGCCGTGGGCGCTCGAGGCCGTTCTCGCGGCGGTCGACGGCGAGCGGATCGACACGATCGTGTTCGGCGGCGACTACCTCTACGGGCCGTACCCTCGCGAGACCGTCGCGATGGTCCGGGCGCTCGACGCGGTCGTGCTGCGCGGCAACTGCGAAGACCTCGCGGAAGAGTGGGAGAGCGCGGAGCTGGCACCGGGCGACCTCGAGTGGCTGCAGTCGCTTCCGCTCGCGGCGATCGTCGACGACGTTCTCTACTGCCATGCAGCACCGGAGGACAACACGCCGATCACGACGGCGATCACTCCCGACGACGCGGTGCGCGCGACGTTCGGGGAGATCAACGGCGCGGTCGTCATCGGGCATACGCACCATCAGTTTGACCGAACGGTCGACGAGCTGCGCGTCATCAACGCGGGCTCGGTCGGCATGGCGTACGAGTCCGACGTCGCCGCTTACTGGACGATTCTCGACGACGGTGAGCCGATCTTCCGTCGCACACGGTTCGACGTGGCGCGCGCGGTCGCCGAGATGCGGAAGAGCGACTGGCCGCACGCGCCCGAGTTCGTCGAAGAGAACCTCCTCGTCGCCGCGGACCGCGACGAGGCGATCGCGTCGCTCGAGAGCCGCCGGAAGTGAGAGTCGGGATCGGGAAGGTCGGCCGCCCGCACGGGATCGACGGTGCGTTCTTCGTCGAGCAGCCGTCGGACGACACGAGCTGGTGGAAGACCGGCGCGCGCTTCCTGGCGGGCGGCGAGCCGGTCGAGGTCGTCGCACACCGCACCTCCTCCGGGCGGCCGGTGATCAAGGTCGAGCCACCGGTCGAGCGCGGCGTGCTCCTCGAGGTCGAGCGTGGCGACCTGCCCGCGACAGCGGAGGACGAGTACTACGCGTTCGAGCTGGTTGGGCTGCAGGTGGTGGAGGAGACCGGCCGCTCGCTCGGGACCGTGGAGGCCGTGACTCCCGGTGTCGCGAACGACGTCCTCGAGCTCGACTCGGGCGTGCTGCTCCCGATGGTCGAGGACTGCGTTCGCGTCGTCGACATCGCGGGCGGCCGCATCGAGGTCGCGGAGGGCTTTGCCAACTGATGCAGCTCGACGTCTTCACTCTCGTCCCGCACGCGTTCGCCTGGCTCACGGAGCAGCGTCCGGTCGCGACCGTCCTCGGCGGCGAGCTCGACCTTCGGCTGCACTCCTACCGCGACCATTCGCCGCTCAGCTCGCGCCAGGTGGACGACGAGCCGTACGGCGGTGGCGCCGGCATGGTGCTCCGCGTCGACGTCGTCGCAGCGGCGATGGACGCCGTCTACGGCGGTGCCCCCGACCACCGTGTCGTCGCGTTGACGCCGAAAGGGCGGCAGCTGACCCAGACCGTGGTCGAGGAGCTTGCGGCCGAGGATCGCGTCACGCTTCTGTCGGCGCGGTTCGAAGGGTTCGACGAGCGGATCGTCGAACACCTCGCCTCGGATGCCATTTCCGTCGGCCCCTACGTCCTGTCGAACGGCGACCTGCCGGCCATGATCCTCGTCGACGCGATCGCGCGGCGACTACCGGGCGCGCTCGCGGCGGGCTCGGGCGAGGTCGAGTCGTTCTCCGCCGAGCTCGGAGGCGGGCTGGAGTACCCTCACTACACGCGCCCCGCCGAGTTCCGCGGCTGGCGCGTGCCCGGCGTGCTGCTCTCGGGTGACCACGCGAAGATCGACAGCTGGCGAAGGGAGCAGGTCCGCTGAGGAATCCGATCGACTACTTGACCGAAGGTTTGCCTCATGGCTGGCGCGTCACGATCGACTGGCTCGTGACGATCGTCGGCGCGATCGTGATCGT
>DASXOW010000069.1:0-2851 GCA_036493955.1 Gaiellaceae bacterium | reverse complement strand
CGCGCGGGCACGAGTCAGATGACCGAGGCCGGGTCGATCGTCGGGACGGCGCAGTACCTCTCGCCCGAGCAGGCGCGCGGTGCCGACGTCGACCAGCGCTCCGATCTGTACTCGCTCGGCGTCCTCATGTACGAGATGCTCACGGGCGAGGTCCCGTTCTCGGGCGACACGCCGGTCGAGATCGCGATGAAGCACCTGTCGCAGACGCCGGCGCCGCCGTCGACGAAGCGGCGCGACGTGCCGCGCGAGCTCGACCTGGTGGTCATGCGCTCGCTCGCGAAGGATCCAGCCGACCGCTACCAGAGCGCCGACGAGATGGAGGCCGATCTCGACCGCGTGGCCCGTGGCGTCGGCGTCGCGCCGCAGACGGAGGAGACTGCGACGCAGATCATGCGCTCGCCGGTGTCCATGCCGGGCCCGCTCGCGGCGACGGCCGCGACGATGATCACCCCGCCGCGCCGGGCAGGAGCCGGAGGGCCGATTCCACCGTCCGTCTACTACGACCTCGACGAGCCGATCCACCGCCGCCCGGTGTGGCCGTGGATCGCCGCGCTGCTCTTCGTCGTCGGCGCGGCGATCGGCGGGTACTTCCTCTATCACCAGATCTCGAACAAGCTCGCGTCGACGACGCCGGTCGCGGTGAGTAACTACGTCAACGAGACGCAGCAGCTCGCAACGCAGAACATCCAGGCGGACGGTTTCCATCCGGTGGTGAAGACGCACACGAGCCTCACCGTGCCGAACGGCCTCGTCTACAAGCAGGATCCGGTGGCGGGGCAGCACCAGCCGAAGGGCGACAACGTCACCATCTTCGTCTCCGGCGGCAAGCCGAAGGTGGCGGTGCCGACGCTCAAGGGCCTGAAGTCGGCGGACGCGATCGCGCAGCTGAAGGCGCTGCATCTCGTGCCCGATGTGCACGACGTGCAGTCGGCGGAGGCGGCGGACACGGTCACCGCGTCCGATCCGAAGGAGGGGACGCAGGTCGTCGCCGGCACGAAGGTCCGCATCAACGTGTCCAAGGGCCCGACGCCGGTCACGGTGCCCGGCGTGACGGGCGAGACGATCGGCCAGGCGACCGCGACGTTGAATCACGCGGGCTTCAAGGTCAATCCGACGTACGTCGACAGCGACCAGCCGCAGAACACCGTCATCAACCAGTCGCCGGCGCAGAACGAGCCCGCGGCGAAGGGCTCGACGGTCTCGCTCACGGTGTCGAACGGCCCGAAGACGGTGGCGGTGCCCGACGTGCGGACGCTCGACGCGGGGTCGGCCGCGTCGACGCTGCAGAGCCAGGGCTTCAAGGTGAAGTTCACGTCCACGACGGTCACCGACCCGAACGAGGATCAGATCGTGCTCGACCAGAGCCCCGAGGGCGGGCAGCAGGCGAAGCCGGGCTCGATCGTGACGCTCGACGTCGGGCACTGCCCCTCGACCGGTTGTCCCGCCACGACGACGACGGCAACGACGACGACGACGCCTTGACGACGGGCAGACGGCTGCGGGTCGCGCTGCTCGCCGGCGGCCGCTCGAGCGAGCACGACGTCTCGCTCGCCTCGGCGCGCTCCGTGCTGGAGGCGCTCGATCCGGCGCGGTACGACGTGGTCGGCATCGCCATCGGCCGGGACGGGCGCTGGGCGCTCGACTCGGTGTCAGACACCGAACTTCCGGTGTCTGACACCGTCTCACCGGCCGAGACATTGCCCGTTTCGGCCGACGCGGGGACGCTGGCCGCGCTCGGCGGCGTCGACGTCGTCCTGCCGATCCTGCACGGGCCTTTCGGCGAGGACGGCACGGTGCAGGGGCTGCTCGAGCTCGCCGACATCCCGTACGTGGGCGCCGGCGTCGCGGCGTCCGCGCTCGCGATGGACAAGGACTTGTTCAAGAAGGTCATGCGCGACAGCGGCATCCCGGTCGCACGCCACCACACGATCCGCCTCGGCGACCCGGTCGACAACCCGCTCGGCTATCCCGCGTTCGTCAAGCCGGCGCGCCTCGGCTCGTCGGTCGGCATCTCGAAGGTGCACGACGAGGCCGAGCTCGAGGCCGCCGTCGCGCTCGCGCGCCGCCACGACGAGAAGGTGCTCGTCGAGGAGCTCGTCACCGGGATGGAGGTCGAGTGCGGCGTGCTCGGCAATCGCCTGCCGCCGCCGATCGCGTCGCTTCCCGGCCGCATCGACACGCTCCAGCACGACTGGTACGACTACGCGTCGAAGTACGACGAGGGCGGCATGGAGCTCGTCATCCCGCCCGAGCTGCCGCAGCAGACGATCGAGCGCGTGCAGCGCCGCGCCGTCGACGCATTCGTCGCGAGCGAGTGCGAGGGGATGGCGCGCGTCGACTTCTTCGTCCGAGACGACGGCGAGGTCGTCGTCAACGAGCTCAACACGATTCCCGGCTTCACCGCGACGAGCGTGTACGCAAAGCTCTTCCAGGCGTCCGGGATCGAGTACGCCGAGCTGCTCGACCGGCTCGTCGCGCTCGCGCTCGAGCGGCACGAGCGCCGCTCGCACCTCGAGTACTAGCCGGACGTGACTTCGCTGATCTCGGCCTTCCCGCCCCCGGGCAGGCGCGTGATCCACACGACGTAGTAGCGGGCGGTCGCGCCGTTCAGTCTGAACGTCGTCGTCGATCCGACCGTCTGCGCGGCCGAGTCGTCCGTGAACGGGCCGCTCTGCGAGTCGCCGGCGCGGATCCGGGCGAGGAAGCCGGGTGTCGGCGTGTGCACCGTCAGCGTGCGCATCTTCACGGCCTTGTGCGCGTCGACGACGAGGCCGAGCCCGGGCTTGAGATTCCCGAACTGCGGCGAGGCGTAGATCTGCGTGTACCAGTCCGTGCCCGGGTTCCCGTCCGT
>DASXOW010000068.1:0-31704 GCA_036493955.1 Gaiellaceae bacterium | reverse complement strand
CCTTCGTAGCGTCCACGCGGCCGCGTCGCAACCAGTTCGCGAACCGGCGGAGGGACCAGCACATCCCGCTCGCGGAACCCCATCACGTAGGCGTCGTACTCAGAGAGGAGCCTCACGCTCGTCTCCGCTGCGGGAAACGACGTGTCGCCGGCCAGCACGAACGAGCGGCGACCGTCCACGTCGACCTCGTCGAGCTCCAACGTCGCGAAGAGTGCACGGCCGTCGGCCGCGTTCAGCCGACCGGCGCCGAACCACTCGAGGAAGTCGCTCGGACGCGCCGGCCCGTAGGCGTGGAGGAAGCGCCGCGCGGCCTCACGTAACGCACTCGCCTCGTCCGGTTCGTCCCAGCCGTCGACCCATTGATCGGGCCGGGCGAACGTGGCCTTCGTGCCGTGCGGCGGTCCCTGGCACAGGTCGCCGAGAAAGAACGCGAATCCCGAGCTCAATCGGCTGCGCGGCCCGGGCCCGACGCGGGCGACGACCTCCTCGACGATCTCCTCCCGCAGCAGGCAGCGGCCGTCGAGCACCTCGCGCACGGCAGCGCGCACCGCCGCGACCTGGTCGGCATCGAGCGCCGGGTGATCGTCGCCGTTCGGGTCGCGCCAGGCCGGGAAGCCCTCGTCGGCGACCGAGACCGCGCGTCGTGCCGCGTGCCACAACGGCAGCTCCGCCGCGGGGTGCAGGTGGAGCGTCCCGCGCAGTGTCCAGGCCTTGACGAGCTCGCGCCGCTCCCACAGAGCCGCCCGGACGTCCGGCTGGGCGATGCCGTCGACGCGAGCTGCGAGCTGGAGCTCGGCCGACGACTGGAGCTGCGCCTGCACGCCAACGATCCCCGAGACGACGTCGACGAGACCGCCGCCGCGCGGTGCGAGCGACGAGCGTTGCAGCCGCCGCGCCACCACGTCCGCCCAGGTGACCGACGTCAGGCGTCCCAGGGAGACGGCCGGCCGTTGCCGGGCCGGCAGCAGTCCGGTGCGCACGTGTCCCAGCCCGGCCCGAAGCGGCCGAGCGCGCGCTTCGCGGAACTGGGCTCGAGCCGCTCGGCGATCGCCTCGCGGATCGCGGCGACGAACGCAGGATGCGTTCCGGCACTCGCGGCGCGCGCGAACGGCAGGCCGACGCGCTCGGCCGTGTCGCGCGCCTCGACGTCGAGGTCGTAGCGCACCTCGAGGTGGTCAGACACGAAGCCGATCGGGGACACGACGACGCCGGGGGCCTCAAGCCGCTCGAGGTGGTCGCACACGTCGGGCTCCAGCCACGGCACGTGCGGCGGCCCGCTGCGCGACTGATAGACGACCTCCCAACGATCGACGCCGACCGCTTCCGCGACCAGCCGCGCCGTCTCGCAGAGCTGCGCCTCATACGCGCAGTTGCGCGCCATCGCACTGGGGATCGAGTGCGCGGTGAACGCGAGGTGAGAGCCGGCAGGCACGTATGCAAGCGCCTGGCGCACGTGGTCGGCGTTCGCCTCGACGAAGCCCGGATGGTTGTAGAGCATCCGAAGGCGTGACACGGCCGGCGCGTCCGGCCCGACCGACTGCTGCGCGTCGAAGAGGTTCTCGCGGTACTGCCGGCAGCCGGAGTACGAGCTGTACGCCGACGTCAGGAACGCGAGCGCGTTCCGTACGCCGTCGTCGCGCATCTCGGTCATCGCGTTGGCGATGAACGGCCGCCAGTTGCGGTTGCCGAAGTAGATCGGCAGGTCGATCCCGTGCGCGCGCAGCTCCGGCTCGAGCGCCGCGATCAGCGCTCGGTTCTGCTCGTTGATCGGACTGATGCCGCCGAACAGCTCGTAGTGGTGCGCGACGTCGAGCAACCGCTCACGCGGGACACCGCGGCCGCGCGTCACGTTCTCGAGGAACGGCATCACGTCGTCCGGACCCTCCGGCCCCCCGAACGACACGACGAGAATCGCGTCGAAGGGCGCGTCTGATGGCGCAGCGCGGTCGGCGGGCGCCTTGGGTTCGGATACGGGAGTCGGCACTAGAGGGGGTCTTCGAACCAGAAGAACCCCACCGTGCCAGGACCGGCGTGCGTCCCGACGACGGCACCGAGCGTCGTCGCCATCTCGATCTCGGCCTGCGGACGGACGTGGCGCACCATCTTGCGCAGCGCCTCCATCCGCTCCGGCGCTGCGGCATGCGCTATCCCGACCCTCAGGCGCGGTGAGTCGGTCGACGTCGACTCGAACTGGCTCTTGAACTCCGCGAACGCCTTCTGGCTCCCGCGCACACGCTTGAGCGGCACCACCTCGCCGTCGCGGATCGTCAGGATCGGCTTCACGTTCAGCAGGTTCCCAGCGAACGCGGCGGCCTTGCCGATCCGCCCGCCCTTCGCGAGGTACTCGAGCGTGTTGACGGTGAAGAGCAGGTGATGCGCGCGCCCGTACTCGGCCACGAACGCGTCGATCTCCTCGTCCGTCGTCTCGCGCTCGAGGCGTTGCTGCACGCCGATTGCGAGCAGCGCAAGCGCGGCTGACACCGTGCGCGTGTCGATCACCCGCACCTTGCCGCCGCCGAGCAGCTCGGCGGCCGTCTGCGCGCTCGCGTACGTGCCGGAGAGCGTCGACGAGATCTGCAGCGAGAGGATGTGCTCGTAGGATGACGCGAGCTCCTCGTATACGGCGAGGAAGTCGGCGGGAGTCGGCTGCGAGGTCGTCGGGAGCTCGGTGGCCGTGGTGAGCCGCTCGTAGAAGCGCTGCGGATCGATCTCGACGTAGTCCTTGAAGCTCTCGTCGCCGAAGCGGACGTAGAGCGGGACGACGCGAAAGTTGGGATAGCGCTCGGGAGCGTCCGGGAAGTCAGCCGTCGAGTCGAGGACGACAGCGGTGTTCTCGGCGGTGAGAGTCACGACTCTGCAGCTTCACACACTTTGCGCACAAGGAGGTCGAAGTCGCCGTCCTTCGTCATGCACGCGATCGCACCGGCTGCGAGCACTTCGTCGACCTCCTCGGAGGTGACGGATGCCGTCAGGCAGATCACCTTCGTCTCCGGTGCGGCGGCGAGCACGGCGCCCGTCGCCTCGGCGCCGTTCAAGCCCGGCATCCGGTAGTCCATGAGCACGACGTCCGGAGTGACCCGGCGTGCAAGCTCGGGAGCGTCGTCGCCCGACGACGCGCTGCCGACTACAACCACTTCGTCGCGCATGCCGAAGACGAGCTCGAGCGTCTCGCGGAAGACGTCGTTGTCCTCGACGATCGCGACGCGAACGGGCGTCACTCGGCCGCCAACAGGAGCGCGTAATGCGGCTGGCCGCCGGCGTGGACGTCGAGCTCGAGGTCGGGGTACGACGCGCGCACGTCCGCGATCAGCCCGTCGACCGCGGGCGCCTCCGCTCCGGTCAGGAGCGTCAACACGCCGCGGGGCTCGCTGAGCAGCGTTGCGAGCACCGCCCGCGCCGCGTCGTCGAAGGTCTCGCCGCCCGCCACGGCTTCCCCTTCCGCAAGACCCAGCCACTTCCCTGCCTCGATCGCGACGCCGTTGAGCTGCACGTCGCGGCTCGCGATCGTGACCGCGCCCGTGACGACGCTCGCCAGCGTCTCCTGCATCGCTTCGACATTCGCGTCGGCCGTCAGCGTCGGATCGAAGGAGACGAGCGCGGCGAGCCCCGCCTGAATCGACCGCGTCGGAACGACGCGTACCGGCTTTGCGGCATTCTCCGCCGCCTGCTCGGAGCTCATGATCACGTTCCCGTTGTTCGGAAGCACGACGACCTCGGCGGCGTTCGCACGGTCGATCGCGGCGACGAGGTCCGACGTCGACGGGTTCATGGTCGAGCCGCCGTCGACCACATCGGCCCCGAAGCTCTCGGCGAGCGCGCGGTTGCCGCTACCGGCGGTGACGACAACCACCGCGCACGCTGCCTGCTCCGTCTCGGGGACCGCGTGCAGGAGGCGCTCTTCGCGCTCGCGTGCCTGGGCTTGCATGTTCGCGATCTCGATCCCGCCGATCACCCCGCGGGCCGTGCCGAGCGAGAGCGCGCGGCCGGGATCGTCGGTGTGCACGTGCACCTTCAGCGCGGTGCGGTCGCCGACGACGAGTAGCGAGTCGCCCATCGTCTCGAGCTCGCCTTCGAGCTCGTCGGAATCGAGGTTCTCGCCCTCGACCACGAAGACCGTGCAGTAGCGGTAGCGCGAGAGCTCCTGGTGGATCGCGTCGAGACCGAGCTCAGCGTCGTGCTCGGCCGGCGGCGGCAGCGCCCTGCCGCTGAGTGCAGATTCGACACCGCGAACGATCTCGACGAGACCCGCCGCGCCTGCGTCGACGACCCCGGCCTCGGTGAGGATCGGGAGCATCGCCTGCGTCGCCGTGACCGTCGCGTCGCCGCGCGCGACGATCGCGGCAAGGTCTCCCCCGTGCTCGGCCGCGTCGGCCATCGCGCGGATCGCGGTCAACATCGTCCCCTCGACCGGCTTCTTCACCGCTCGGTACGCAGCGTCGCTCGCGGAGCGGAAGATGCGCGCGAGATCGTCGGTCTCCGCAAGCGCGTCGCACGCGCCGCGGACGATCTGCGACAGGATCACGCCCGAGTTGCCGCGCGCGCCCATCAGCGCAGCACGCGATATCTCGTGGGCGAGCCCGGGCCGGTCGTCCGGGCCGTCGCGCTCGAGCGCCTCGTCGATCGCGCGAACCGTCAGCGTCAGGTTCGTGCCCGTGTCACCGTCGGGGACCGGGTAGACGTTCAGGTCGTCGATGCGGCGGCGGTTCGCTTCGATCGACACGCGCGCGCCGTTGACCAACTCGCGCGCCCTCTGCCTCATGCCGATTGCCTCACGCGCTGGATGTGCACTTCGACCGCGGCGACGGTGAGACCCGTGAGGCGCTCGAGCTCGTAGGCGACCTGCGAGCGGATCGTCGACGCGACCTGGGTGAGGTTCAACCCGTGCTCGACGACCACGTGCAGCCCGACGCGGAGTGCGTCGACGGGCCCGTCGACGCTGATCCCCTCTCGCCGGAACACGCGCGCGACCCGCGACCCGGCAGTCAGTCCGACCACGCCGTAGCAGCCGAGCGCGGTCTCGGCGACGATCTCGGCGACGGCCTCGCGTGCGATCGTGAGTCGGCCGTGCTCGAGCTCCAGCGTCAGGTCGTCCGCCACGGTCGATTGGACCCTAATCCGCGCCTAACGGTTGCTGCGACGAGCGGTGCGTATCGTCCGGCACATGGGAGCCCGGTCATTCTCCGCGAAGCTCCTGGTGGCACTGCTCTGGCCGAACGCGCCCGCTCAGCCACTGCGCCTGCAGCACTTCACCCCGCTGACGATGGAACCCGTCGGGGCCGCAATGAAGATCGACTACAGCTGGTTCTACGGGTACCAGAACGTCGCTTCCGCCAATGGCTCGTTGGTCGTCCGCCTCCCGAACGCGATCGAGGTGATCGACGAAGGCTCGCTCAAGGTCACACAGCGGTACACGTTCCGACACAAGGGCACGTGCGCCGTCGACTTCGACGGTACGGCGGTCGTCGCACTCACCGGCTGCCTCACCGCCTCGTCGAAGACGCACACGGTGTGGCGCCTCACCCGCGCGTCCCGGAGCTCGATCCGCGTGGCGCACCTCGCTCCACTCGCGTGGCCCGTGAGCTTCGCGGTCGGAGACGGCAAGTGGTTCGTCGCTCGACGTGACGGTTCCGTCGACTCGATCGACCTTCGAACGGGTCACGTCGCTTCGCACCGGCCACGTCGGACGCTCGCGAAGGGAGTTCCCGGCTACCGGGAGGCCTCATGGCTCGGCGACCATCGTCTCGGTCTGAACGGAACCGTCGTCGACGTACGCACGTGGCACAAGCGAACACTCGCGCTCGGTGCGCAGCGGCTCGACACGATCGACGGCTACGTGATCGCCCACGGCATGAACGGCATCACCGTGTTCGACCACTCGCTGCATCTGTACCGCCGGCTTGCCGCCGGACGGGTGATCGACACAGTCGGACTCAGCGACGGCATCATCTACGCGCAGATCGGTCTCGCCTGGGACGAGTGGGATCTCCGGACAGGGAGGCACCTCGGCATCGTGCTGCCGGACACGCCCTGGCTGGTGCAGTTGCTGAGCTAGACGGCCTTGGTGACCTTGCCGCCCTTGAGGCAGCGGGTGCACACGTAGGCGCGGGTCGGCGAGCCCTTCAGCAGGATCCGTACCCGCTGGAGGTTCGGGTCGAAGCGGCGCTTCGTGGCGACCATCGAGTGCGAGCGATGGTGCCCGAACGCCGGCTTCTTGCCGCAGATTGCGCAGACCTTGCTCATCGCGGGCCGCAGTGTAGCGACTACTCCCTGGCGCTTGCCCGTAGCCGGGCGAACAGATCGGCCATCTCGAGCGCCGAGCGCACGGCCTCGGCCGCCTTGTGAACCCGCGCTTCCGCCTGCTCGACATTGTCGACCGTCAGGACGCCGAACGCGACTGGGACCCCGGTCTCGATCGCGGCGAGCTGGAGGCCCGAGGCGCACTCGGAGGCCACGTAGTCGAAGTGCGGCGTCTCGCCGCGCACGACGGCACCGAGCGCCACGATGCACGCGTAGCGACGCGTCTTCGCCAGCGCCATTGCCGCCAGCGGCAGCTCGAACGCGCCGGGCACCGGCACCACGGTGATCGCGTCCTGCGAGACACCCGCCTCGATCAACGCATCCAGAGCGCCCTGCAGGAGCTTGTCGGTGACGCCGCCGTTGAACCGGGACACGACGACGCCGACCGAGCGGCGCTTGCCGAGCGGAGTGCCTTCGAGCATCGCGAAGCCGTCCGGCACCTGCACCTCGCCGCGCACGTGCTCGACGCTGACGCCCTCCGCCGGCGGATCTTCGATCACCGCCGACGACTCGGCCGCAGGCCAGCCCTCGAATGGATCGGACTGCGGCTCTTCCGGTTCCGCGTCGTTGTCGCGCTGCTGCTCGTCGATCTCACTCATGCGGGCGGCTCCGGTTCGTAGTCGAGGTTCTTGAGGTCCTGGTGATGCAGACGGTGACCGAGCTTAGCCCGCTTGGTGGCCAGATACGCCCGGTTCTCCTCGCCCGGGACGACCTCGATCGGCACCTGCTCGACGACGGTCAAGCCGAACCCGTCGATGCCCGTCAGCTTCTTCGGGTTGTTCGTGAGGATGCGAATCGTGGTCAAGCCGAGGTCGGCGAGGATCTGGTTGCCGATCCCGTAGTCGCGCGCGTCGGCCGGGAAGCCGAGCTCGATGTTCGCCTCCACTGTGTCGAGGCCCTGCTCCTGCAACTCGTAGGCGCGCAGCTTGTTCAGCAGCCCGATCCCGCGGCCCTCCTGCGCCATGTAGAGCAGCACGCCGCTGCCTTCCGACTCGATCTGCGCGAGCGCGTGCTCGAGCTGCTCGCCGCAGTCGCAGCGCAGCGAGTGGAAGACATCGCCCGTGAGGCACTCGGAGTGCACGCGAACGAGCACGTTCTCGGCGCCGTCGACGTCGCCCTTCACGAGCGCCACGTGCGTCTTCCCGTTGAGCTTCTCGCGGAACGCAACCGCCTGGAACTCGCCGAAATCGGTCGGCAGGCGAACGGCGGCACCGCGCTCGACGAGCTTCTCGTGCCGGCGGCGGTATTCGACGAGATCGGCGACGGTGATCATCTTCAACCCGTGCCGCTCGCAGTACGGAACGAGATCGTCGACGCGGGCCATCGTGCCGTCGTCGTTCATGATCTCGCAGACGACACCGGCGGGCGTGAGCCCGGCGAGCCGCGCGAGGTCGACCGCCGCCTCGGTCTGGCCGATCCGCTCGAGGACGCCGCCCGGCTTCGCGCGCAGCGGGAAGACGTGCCCGGGCTGCACCAGGTCGTGCGGCGTCGACGACGGATGGATCGCGACCTGGATGGTTCGGCTGCGGTCGGCGGCGGAGATACCGGTCGTGACGCCCTCGCGCGCTTCGACGCTGACGGTGAACGCGGTGCCGAGCGGCGCCTCGTTGTGGTCGGTCATCGGGCGCAGCCCCATCTCGTCGGCGCGGCCCTCGGTGAGACACAGGCAGATCAGCCCGCGCGCATGCGTTGCCATGAAGTTGATCGCCTCGGGCGTCGCGAACTGCGCGGCGATCGTCAGGTCTCCTTCGTTCTCGCGGCCCGGATCGTCGACCACGACGACCATCCTGCCCTCGCGGATCTCCGCGACAGCCTCGTCGATCGTGGCGAACGGTGTCGTGACGGTCATAGCGAGAAGGCTAGCCACGCGCCGCTCGGTAGAGGACGTGCGGCCGGATGCGCTCGTCGGTGACGTTCGGGTGGTCGAAATCGCCGTCTGGGTCGTACGTCATGCCGATCCGCTCCATCACACGCCGCGACCGCTGGTTGGCAACGGTCGTGAACGAGATCACCTCGTCGAGACCGAGCTCCTCGAACGCGAAGGCCAGCACTGCTTGCGCAGCTTCGGTCGCGTAGCCGTGACCCCACGCCTCTCGCCGCAACCGCCACCCGATCTCGACGCCCGGGCGAAAACGCGGTTCGTTCAACCCGACGAAGCCGATGAACTCCCCCTCCGCCTCGACCGCCCATAAACCCCATCCACGTTCAGCGATTGTCGCCATGTTGAAGTCGACGAATGCGTCGCTCGCCTCTCGCGTCATCGTCGACGGGAAGTGCTCCATCACGACGGGATCGGCGTTCAGCGCGGCGAACGGCGCACGGTCCTCTTCACGCCATGGCCGCAGCACGAGGCGATCCGTGCGCAGCTCGGTCACGAGCGGCGCGTCAGCTTGTCGACGTACTTCGCGAGTACGTCGGCCTCGAGGTTCACACGCGCGCCCGGTTCGAGCCGGCCGAGCGTCGTGGCCTCGAGGGTGTGCGGGATCAGCGCGACGGCGAAGCCCGTGTCGTCATTCGCCGCGACGGTCAGGCTCGTCCCCTGGACCGCGATCGAGCCCTTCTCGACGACGTAGCGGACGATCTCCGGAGGTGCGTCGAACCAGTGCAGCCCGTCGGTGACGCCGCGGTGCGTGCCGACGCCGTCGACATGGCCCTGCACGTAGTGGCCGCCAAGCGCGTCGCCGACGCGAAGCGCCGGCTCGAGGTTGACGCCGGCACCGGTCCGGAGGTCGCCGAGGCTCGTGCGGGAGAGCGTCTCCGGCACGGCATCGAACGCGAGCGCGCCGCCGTCGTTCGCGACGACCGTCAGGCAGACGCCGTCGATTGCGATCGAGTCACCCAGCTCGGCGGTGATCGACGTCTCGACAATGAGTCGTCCCGACTCCATCGAGCGCACCGTCCCGATTTCGCGCACCAACCCTGTGAACACGAAGCCAGCGTAGCCGTGTCCCTCGAGGCCAAGCCGTTCCGGGCCTCGTCTAGTGGTCTGACCAGAAACGTCCGCAAAGAGCGCCCGAACTGTCCACATCTGTCCGAACGGCCGGCCGAGAGGCGCTGGCCCGACCGGACGTTCAGTCGCCGTAGACGAGCGTCTCGACCGCTTCGCGGACGAGCACTTCGAGCTGCGCACGCTCGCCGGGGGCGGTCGTCTCGAGCTCCGTGAGCAACTCGCGCACCGCCTCCCGCCCGCCGGGTGCGAGCTCGTCCGTGCTGATCTCCGCGACCTTGCGCCGCAGCTCGTCGTTGCCGAGCTGACGCGTCAGCCAGTGGCTGAGGTGCGTGACGATCTGGTCGTCGGCGCGCTGAGAGTCAGGGGTCGTGGACATAGGCTTCGAGAAGCACGTCTGCCCCGACCTGCCGTGTGGACAACCGGACGAGCGTGCGCGGGGAGGATAGCGAAGCGGATATCGCGGCCGGGCCGGCCCCCGCGAGGGCGGGCGCCGTGAATAGGAGGATCTTGTCGACGAGATCGGCCTCGAGGAACGCCGCCGCCAGCGTCGGCCCGCCTTCGAGGAGCAGCGACTGGACGCCGTCAGCGCCGAGGGCGCCCAGCTCGTCCTCGAGCGGCCCGCTGCGGAGCTCCAGCTCGAGCCCGTCCGGCAGCGGCCCCCGGGAGAAGGCGAGCCGGCGGGGCTGGCCGCGCGGCGTCTCGACGTTGCGCGCATCCAGCCGCGGCAGGTCGGCTCGTGCCGTCCCGCCGCCGACCGCGACCGCGTCGACCGAGGCGCGCAGCTCGTGAACGGCGCGGCGGCTCTCCTCGCCGGTCACCCACCGCTCCCCCGGCACGGTCACGCGACCGTCGAGCGTCACCGCCGCCTTGTAGATGACGAACGGCCGTTGCTTCGCGACCCACGTCCGCCAGGCCTCGTTGACCACGCGCGCCTCGAAGGAGTCGACGAGCTCGACGTCGACACCCTCGCTGCGCAGCCGCGCAGCGCCGCCCGCAGCCTTGGGGTTCGGGTCGGTCGCGCCGTAGACGACACGCGCGATCCCGGCGGCGATGATCGCCTCGGTACACGGCGGCGTCGTTCCGTGGTGTTTGCACGGCTCCAGCGACACGTACAGCGTTGCGTCGCGCGCACGCTCGCCTGCGGCTGCGAGCGCGACGACCTCGGCGTGACGTCCGCCCGCCTCCGTCGCTCCCTCACCCAGCACCTCACCGTCGGAGACGACGACCGCGCCCACGGTCGGCTTCGGGTAGGCACGGTCGCGGGCAGCGCGCGCGAGCTCGACGGCGCGCCGGAGCGTCAACGAATCAGCCGCTCGAGCTCGTCGTAGGCGACCGCCGGGTGCTCGTGGCCGAAGATCGACGACGCCGCGACGAAGAGGGAGGCACCGTTCTCGCGGAGTTGCTCGATGTTGCTCGCCCCCACGCCGCCGTCGACCTGGATGTGCACTCGGTCGGAGAGCAGCTCGCGCAGCCGCGCGACGCGGCCGAACGCCGCCTCCTGGAAAGGCTGCCCGGAGTACCCCGGGTGAATGCTCATGCACAGCACGAGATCCGCGGTCTCCGCCACCGCAACGACATCGTCGGGTTGCGTCTCCGGATTGAGCGCGACGCCGACACCGAGCCCGTACGCACGCGCCGCCTCGATCGTCGCCGGCACATCGGCGACCGCCTCGAAGTGGAACGTGACGCTGTCACCGCCCGCGCTCGCGACCGGCTCGAAGTACTTCGCCGGGTTCTCGACCATCAGGTGGACGTCGATCGCGCCGCGGCGGCCGTGCACGATCGGGGCGATCGACTGCAACACGATCGGCCCCATCGTGATTGGCTCGATGAAATGCCCGTCGCCGACGTCGAAGTGGAACACGCGGCACCCGGCGCGGAGGAGAGACTCGACCTCGTCGCCGAGGTGGGCGAAATCCGCGCCGTACAGCGACGGCTCAACCTCCTGGCCCCTCGCCCACATCGCCCAGCTCATGGGTTGATCGTACGGAGCCGAGCGATGAAGAAGCCGCTCGTGCGGTCGCGGTCGGGCCGAGTGAGCAGGAACTCGGGCCGCGTCGGGTGTGCGTACCGGGGCCACTCGCCTCCGAGCGGTTCGACAACGAGCCCTGAGGCATCGACCACGGCCTCGTTCTCGTCAGCATTCAGCGTGCAGACCGAGTAGACGATTGTCCCACCGGGCTTCGTCCGCTCCGCGGCGGCGCGCAACAGCTCCAGCTGGAGCTCCGGTAGCGGCCGGGCGCGCCAGCGCAGGTCGGGGCGGCGGGCAAGGACGCCGAGCCCGGAGCACGGCGCGTCGACGATCGCTCGGTCGAAACCGCTCGCGTCCAGCTCGCGCGCGTCGGCAGTGACGACGCGCACGTTCGGACCGACGTTCTTCGCGAGCGCTTGCGCTCGACCCGGGTGGATCTCGACGGCCGTCACTTCGCCGTGCAGCATCATCGTCTTGCCGCCGGGTGCCGCGCACGAGTCGAGGATCCGCTCGCCCTCCTGCGAGCCGACGAGGAGTGCCGCGAGCTGCGATGAGCGGCTCATCGGCCTCATGCGCGCGGGATCGACGCGTTCGACGACGTAGGCGCCGGGAACGTCGGTCTGCGCGCCGACGGGCTCGTCGGCGCGCACCTCGAGCTGCGGCGGCTCGTTCTGGGCGCGCATCAGCGAAAGCGCCGCCTCGTCGCCGAAGTCGCGCGCCCACGTCTCCGCGATCCAATCGGGATACGACTCCTTGACGGGACCCTCCGGCAGCGACGCGACGAGGCCACGAAGGCCCTGCGCGAGCCGCCGCATGACGGCGTTCGTGAACGGCACGGCGCGCTCGCGCCGCGCAGCGCGGACGAGCTCGACGGCGTCGTCGACGACCGCGTGCTGTGCCTGTTCGGTGAACGCGAGCTGGTAGGCGCCGAGGCGGAGCGACGCACGTACAGGCGGGTCGAGCTTGCGCACCGGCCGCTTCCCGAGCTGTTCGATCCCGAAGTCGAGCGTGCGCGCGCGCTGCACCGTGCCGTAGGCGAGCCGCTGGGCGAGTGCGCGGTCGCGCTCGTCGAGACCCTCGACGGCGCCGGCGAGCGCACGGTCGGCGTACGCGTCCAGCTCGAAGACGCGGAGGACGACATCGAACGCAGCTCGACGCGCGGGCGCGATCACCGCAGGCCACGGACGAACTCGTCGTAGCTCATGCGGTTGCGCCCCGCTGGCTGCACGACGTCGGGCACGAGTGTCCCGTCCTCGAGATGCGCACCCCAGATCGTGACCTGGCGTCCGTGCAACTCGGTACGGGCGCCGATGTGCGGCGACAGCGCACGGATACGTCGCCAGGCGTCGAGGGGATCAGCGAGATCGAGCTCGCGGTCGGCGGGCGTGATCTTCTCGGCGTACGTCGACTCGCCCGTTTGCGGCGCGAACTGCGGATCGGCGAGCACCTCGTCGAGCAACCGCACCGCGACTTCACCGGCTCGCAGGAACACCTGACCGGCATCGTCGTCGCCGATCGGGAACCGTTCCTGCGCGGCGATCGGGCCTGCGTCGAGCTCCGCAACCGTCTCGTGAATCGTCACGCCCGTCTCCGCGTCGCCGGCGAGGATCGCGCGCTCGACCGGGGCAGCGCCCCGCCAGCGCGGTAGGAGCGACGGATGGACGTTCAGGAACAGGGACTGCTCGAGGAGCCGCGGTGGGATGTAGAGCCCGTACGCGCACACGACGACGCGCTCGACGGTTTCCGGGAGAGCCGGCTTGTCCGGCTGGTGCACCGCGATGCCGAGCCGTTCGGCCGATCCCTTCGCCGGCGGCGGCGCGACCCTGCGTCCGCGGCCCTGCGGCGCGTCCGGCCGCGTGAGCAGGAACGCGATCTCGTGCGTGACGGCGAGACGCTCGAGCACGTCGGCTCCGAGCGGCGCGGTCGCAGCGACGCCGATTCTCACCTGAGGACGGCGCGCGGCCGCAGCGTCGAAAGAGCCCCTTTGCGGTGCTCGTCGTCGGTGCGGTCGATGATCAAGACGCCGTCAAGATGGTCGAGCTCATGCTGCACCACGCGCGCGGCGTACTCGTCGAGCTCGACTCGGACGTCGGCGCCGTGCTCGTCCTTGCCCTCGAGCACGATGCGCGTCGAGCGGTCGACCGGCACGCGGACGCCCTGCAGTGAGAGGCAGCCTTCCTCGTCGGACGTCGACTCGTCGCCGCGCTCCGCGACGACCGGGTTGACGAGCGCCCGCGGGCCTTCCTCGTCCGGCTCGTAGACGAAAAGCCGGCGGAGCACGCCGACCTGGGTCGCAGCAAGCCCGACGCCCTGCGCGTCGTGCATCAGCGCGATCATCCGCTCGACCAGGCGGCGGAGGTCGTCGTCGAACTCCTCGACGTCGTTCGCCTTCAGACGGAGCGCCGGGTCGCCGTACTGGCGGATCTGGGCCAGCGCGAGCTGCTTTCGAGCCTCGGTCTCCGCCCGCTCCTGGGCTTCCTCCTCGGTCTCGACTTCGTCGACGTCGTCGTGCTCGTGGTCGTGCTCGTGATCGTGGTCGTGGGCCACAGCGGCGCCAGTGTAGTGAGCTACGCCGGGAAGCGGTCGAGGATCCACCGCGCGTCGAGCGGCTGTCGCCGGTACGAGCGGCCGCCGATCTTGACGTAGTCCCGCGTGCGCGGGTCCATCGGCAGCCGCGCTTCGATCGGGTAGTAGCGGTTGTGACGTTCGATCAGGTCGTTCACCTCGCCGAAGTCGAAGCGCTCGGCGAGGCGTCGCCACGACCGTCCGTCCTTCCGCTCCGCGTAGGCGTGCGCCAGGCGAACCGTGAGCGCCTCGATCTCGTCGTCGATCTGACGCAGACGGCGCATGAAGGGCAGCGGGCCGCCGAGCGACGCGAGGTAGCGGTCGGGCTCGGGGCGGAAGCGGCGGATGCGCCGTTTGAGCGCGCGGCGTGTCAGCGGATTGAGCTCGGCGTCGTCACGGAGTGCGTGCCGCTCGGCCTGCGACGGCGGCGTCACGTCGCGGATCCCCCACTCGCCGATGATCTCCTCGGGACGACGTCGTTTCGCCATCGCTACAAGCTTTGCGGATCGACGTCGACCACCGCAGTGAGACCTGCGCGGCGCATCGCGGGTGCGGCGGCGGACAACAGATGCGCCGCCTGCGACGCGATCCGGCGGGGCTGCGTCGTCTTCGCGACGAGCTGTGCGCGATGCTTGCCGCGCAGCCGGAGCAGCGCAGCCGGGCCGAGCAGGTCGGCGCCCTTCACGCCCGCCTTCAGCTCGTCGAGCGCGCGCACGACCGGCTCGATCGCCGGTCCGCTCACGACGATCCGCACGAGATGAGCGAACGGCGGGTACTCGAGCGCGCGGCGGCGGTCGAGCTCCTCGGTGAGGAACCGCGGGACATCGTGGCGCGCGGCGTAGACGACCGGCCGCGCCTCGGGCTGGAACGTCTGCACGAGCACGCGGCCCGGCGCGTCGCGGCCGCTGCGGCCTGCGAGCTGCGTGATCAGCTGGAACGTCCGCTCCTCGGCGCGGAAGTCGGGCAGCCCGAGCCCGGTGTCGACGTCGACCACGGCGGCGAGCTCGACACCTTCGAAGTGATGGCCTTTGGCGACCATCTGCGTCCCGAGCAGGACCGCACCTTTCGCCTCGGCGAAGCGTGCGAGCGACGCGGCGAGCTGCTCGGGCTTCGCGGCCGCGTCGGCGTCGAGCCTGATCAGCTCGAGGTCGGGCAGCTCGCGCGCGAGGTCGCGCTCGAGCTTCTGTGTCCCGGCCCCGAGCCGCGCCAGGTCCGGTGACTCGCACGCCGGGCAGTGAGTGGGCGCACCGCGCGCGAAGCCGCAGTGATGGCAGCGAAGCGAGCTGTCGCCGTGGAGCACGAGCGCGACGTCGCAGTTCGGGCAGCGGATCGTCGTGCCGCAGGCGCGGCAGTGCAGCGCGGGCGCGACGCCACGGCGGTTCAAGAGGAGGATCGCCTTGCTCCGGTTCTCGGCGACGCGACGCAGTGCGTCGAGCAACGGCGCCGAGAGTGGATACCCCGCTTCGCGGCGCAGGTCGACGACCCGCACGGACGGCAGCGACGCACCGAGGCGGCCGCCGAGCTCGATCCGCTCGAGCGCCGCCCACGACTCCGGCCGCGGCGTCGCCGACCCGTAGACCGCGACCGCGCCTTCGAGCGCCGCCCGCTTCGCGGCGACGGTGCGCGCGTCGTAGCGCGGATCGGAGTCCTGCTTGTACGACGAGTCGTGCTCCTCGTCGACGACGATCAGCCCGAGGCCGCGAATCGGAGCGAACACCGCAGAGCGTGCACCGACGACGATCCGCGCCTCGCCGCTCGCGATCCGCTCGCGCTCGTCGCGGCGCTCGGCGTCGGTCAGCGCGGAGTGGAGAATCGCGACGCGATCGCCGAACCGCGCGCGCACCCGGCCGACCGTCTGCGGGGCCAGCGCGATCTCGGGGACGAGGATAATCGTCCCGAAGCCGCGCTTGAGCATCGCCGCGCACGCCTGTAGGTACACCTCGGTCTTGCCGGATCCCGTCGCACCGTAGAGCAGGACGTTGCCGGGGCCACCGTCGACGATGCGCGCGATCGCCGCACGCTGCGTCTCGGAGAGCTCGGCCGGCTCGGCCTCGCCGCCGAGCGCCTGCCGCTCCGCCGGCGGCGCCTGTTCCTTGCGGCGCTTCGGCGTGACCGGTGCGACGAGTGCGAGCGCGCGCGCCGGCGTCGAGCCATAGTAGTCGGCGAGCCAGAGCGCGAGCTCGACGAGCGTCGGTGGAAGCTCGCCCACGACTGCGTCGATCGGCCGCGCCTCGACACCGTCGGGCGGCGCGTCGACGAGCTTGGTGACGATGGCGCGCGCCCGCGAACGGCCGAACGGCACGCGCACGATCGCGCCGACGCCGACATCGTCGGGGACTTCGTAGGTGAAGGCGCGCGCGACGGCGCGTGCCGTCACGAGCGGGAAGACCTCGGCGTAGGGCACTACGACTCGACGGGCTGCTCGTCGGCGCGCGCCTGACGGCGAAGCGCGCTGAACGAGAGCGTCCGCGCCATCAGCCCGAGCGCGATCACCCCGAGCACGAGGTTCGTGATCGTGATCGCGATGTTCATACCGACGCTGAACGCGAGCAGCAGTGTCCGCGAGATGGCCGACTTGCGGAACAGGTAGACGATCAGGCCCTGCTTCGTCCCCGCACCACCGGGTGTAGCCGGGAACAGCGTCGCCAGCGAGTCGACGACCTGCGCGAGCAGCGCGTTGTGCACCGTCGCATCGACACGGAACGCCCGCAAGAAGAAGAAGAGCGACGCGATCCGGAACACCCACGAGATCGCCTGCGGGAGGAGCACGCCGAGCACGAACGTTCGCCGATTGCCGAGCACGGCGAACCCGAGACGCACGCGGTCCCAGAAGTCCTCGACGCGCCGGCGCGCGGCGAGCACGAGCAGGAGCAGCAGGAACGCGACGACAATGAGCCCGATCCCGGTCGCGGTCTCGTGCTTCAGGAAGAACCGCCAGTCGACGGTCGGGATCCGCGAGTAGACCTGGTGCGTCGGCAACACGCCGATCGACAGCGCCCAGATCATCAGGCAGCCGGCGACGACGAAGTCGAACATCGTCTCGACGATCAGCGTCGACGCGAGCGTCGGGTACTTCGCGTCCTTCATCCGGTGTTTGACCAGGTAGAGCTTGATCAGGTCGCCGCCGCGGGCCGGCGCGATCGAGTTGACGCCGACGCCCGCGGTGTACGCCCCGAGCGCGGAGCGGTACCGCAGCTTGTCGTTCGGGTACGCCGCCCGGATGATGTTCTCCCACGCCCGCGCCCGGAACAGCAGCTTCGTGACGTGGCACGCGAGCGCGAGGCCGAGCGGTGCCCACTCCACCTGGCGCAGGTGGTGGATGAAGATCCCGACTGCGTGGAAGAAGGCGCTCACTCGCGCCTACGGTAGATCAGGCTCCGGCGGCGACCAGGACCCAGTCCGTGCCGAACCCGAGCAAGAGCCCGAGCAGCAGCGACCAGGCAACGAGCGTCGGCATCGAGAAGCGCCGGCAGACCTCGAAGAGCTGGATGACGACGTAGAGGATCGAGCCGCCCGCGACCGCGAAGAACACGACCTCGAGCGCGGGGCTGACCCACGCCTGGCCGATCAGCGTCCCGAGGAACGTCGGGCCGCCGCCGATCAGACCCATCAGGCCGAGGAAGCCCCAGCTCGGACGCTCGGCCTCGCCGGACATGGGGCCGACGATGCCGAAGCCCTCGGTCGTGTTGTGCAGGCCGAAGCCGATGATCAGGACGAGCGCGAGGCTGAGCTCGCCCGCGGCGGCGGACTGGCCGATCGCGAGGCCCTCGCCGAAGTTGTGGAGGCCGATGCCGGTCGCGATCAGGAGCGCGAGCCGGCGGCCGGGTGTGAGGCTGTCGAGCCAGCCGTGGTGTTCGAACTCGTCGACCGCTGCGGCGCCGGGCCCGACGAGCGGCGTCGAGCGGCGGTTCTTCAGCCAGTTGTCGTAGTAGACGAGGCTCATCAGGCCGGCGGCGAAGCCGAGGCTCAGGAGCGTCGCGTAGCCGGCGAACGCGGCCCACTTGTGGTCCTCGAGATGCGACTCGACCGGCTCGACGCCGTGCGAAACCACGTCCCAGAACAGAAACACCAGGATCCCGGTCGCGACCGCCGAGAGGGCGGCGCGCATCTTCGGGGAGACGTTGCTCAGGCGGCCCACCGGGAGGCCCACATAGATTGTGAGGCCGGCGATCGCGCCGAGGAGGAGGGTCTGCGTCGTGCTCATGTAAGGGTGCCCTTACAGAGCGTAGCCGAAGCTAGGATCGATGCAATGGCCACCAACCACGGCGTCGACGACTACCTCGAGACGATCTACTTTCTCGCGTTCCCGATCGGCGAATACCGGCCGGCCGGGTCGCGGACGACGCAGGCGATCGCCTCGCGGGTGGCCGAGATGCTCGGCGTCTCGCGGGCGTCGGCGGGTGAGATGCTGAAGCGACTCGAGGCCGACGGCCTCGTCGAGCGCGGCGAGCACAAGGAAGCGCTCCTCACCGAGGCGGGCGCCGAGCGCGCGCGCAAGGTCGTCCGCAAGCACCGGGTGATCGAGCGAATGCTGACGGACTTCATGGGCTACACGGCAGCCGAGGCGCACGTCCACGCGGACGAGCTCGGCGGGACCTTCACCGACGAGATGATCGAGCGGATCGACGAGAAGCTCGGCCATCCCGAGCGCTGCCCGCACGGCTGGCCGGTCGACCCGGACGTCGAGCAGGCGGAGAATCGCGAGCTCGAGCCGCTGTCCGACCTGCCGCCGGGCGAGACGGCGACGATCGTGCGGCTCGCCGAGCACGACGGCGAGCTCCTGCACTGGTTCTACGACGAGGGGCTCGTCCCCGGCGAGGTCGTGGAGCTGCGCGCGGCGGAGCCTGCGGCGGGCCAGTTCCGCGTCGCGGTCGGCGGCGTCGAGAAGGCGATCGGCGAACGCGCAGCCGGCGGCCTGTTCGTCAAGCGCTAGCTAGTCGCCTCAGGACACGTCCGCCGTGCGAAGTCCACTGCACGGTGCCTGGCACCAGACGTGGCCCAACCAGGCCGGTCCCGGGGTGATCTGTGACGACCCGGTAGGGCTGGCTAGTCGACCGCGGTCGGCTGGCGGCCGGCGAGACCCGCGGCGGTGCGGAGGGCGGACGCCTTGTCCGTCCGCTCCCACGTGAAGTCGTGCTCTTCGCGGCCGAAGTGGCCGTACGCGGCCGTCTTCGAATAGATCGGGCGCTTCAGGTCGAGGTCGCGCAGGATCGCGGCCGGGCGCAGGTCGAAATGCTCCGTGACGAGCGACTCGATCGTCGCCACCGGCACGTTCTCCGTCCCGAACGTCTCGACGAGGATCGAGAACGGCTTCGCGACGCCGATCGCGTACGCAACCTGGATCTGGCAGCGATCGGCGAGCCCCGCAGCGACGATGTTCTTCGCGACATACCGCGCCGCGTACGCCGCCGACCGGTCGACCTTCGTCGGATCCTTGCCCGAGAACGCACCGCCGCCGTGCGGCGCCGCGCCTCCGTACGTGTCGACGATGATCTTGCGCCCGGTCAGGCCTGTATCCCCCATCGGGCCGCCGATCACGAACTTGCCCGTCGGATTGACGTACACGAAGCCGGGCTGCTCCCAGCGCCGCTCGTCGTAGAGGTCGCGCGGCAGGATCGGCCGCAGCACGTGCTCGATCAGGTCGGGCTTGATCATCGTCTCCGCGTCGAGCCCCTCACGGTGCTGCGTCGAGATGAGGACGCGCTCGATCTCGACCGGAGTCTGCCGCCCTTCGGCATTCACCTCGTAGCGCACCGACACCTGCGCCTTGCCGTCCGGGCGCAGATACGGGAGCACGTCGGCCTTGCGCACCTCCGAGAGGCGCTTCGCGATGCGATGCGCCAGCATGATCGGCAGCGGCATCAGCTCGCGCGTCTCGTTCGACGCGTAGCCGAACATCATCCCCTGGTCGCCCGCGCCGATCCGATCGAGCGGATCGTCGTCGCCTGGGTCGTGCTGCAACTCGTATGCCGTGTCGACGCCCTGCGCGATGTCGGGCGACTGCTCGTCGAGCGTGACGATCACGCCGCACGTCTCCGCGTCGAACCCGTACTTCGCGCGCGTGTACCCGATGCCGCGCACCGTCTCGCGCGCGATCCGCGGGATGTCGATGTACTCGGAGGTCGTGAGCTCGCCGGCGACGACGATCAGGCCGGTCGTGATCAGCGTCTCGCAGGCGACGCGGCTGTTGGGATCGTTCGTGAGGGCAGCGTCGAGAACTGCGTCCGAGATTTGGTCGGAGATCTTGTCCGGGTGACCCTCGGTCACCGACTCGGACGTGAACAGGAAGGTCCGCGCGCCCATTGGCGGCTCAGGGTACCGCAGGGCTACGACGTCTTGACGTACACAACGAACGACCCGACCGTTTTGTCGCTCGAGCCATAGAGCAGCGCTGACCGCAGCGGCCGCAGGTTGTTCTCGACCTCCGGCGGCAGGGTCTGGTTCGCGAGCTGGGCGATCCCCGACAGCGCGGGCAGCGCGTCCTTGATGTCGAGGAAGATGAAGGTCTGGGCGCTGTCCGTCATGCCGGCGCCGTCCTTCGCCTCCTTGAAGACGTCGTCGCCGCTGAGACGTCCGACGCTGCCGTTGAGCTCGGCGAGCGCGTTGCTGCTGTCGGTGACGACGAGCTGGCCGGCGTCGACGCCGTAGTAGAGCGAGACGGGGCCGAGATCCAGCTTGTTCAGCGTCCCGCCGTCGACCTTCGTCGGGACGGCCTTGGCGCCGTTTGCGAGGCGCGCGAGCAGGGTTCCGACCGCCGACGACGCGCTCGCCGGATTCGCCGGACGCGCCGCGATCGTCACCTCAGGCAGCGGGATGCCGGGACGGACGTACGCGATCACCGGCCCGTTGAGCGCGGAGATGAGCCCTGCCAGGTCGACTCCTAGCTGCTGACCGAGCGCGGACAGCTGCTCCTGCGTCGCGGCCGGCAGCGTCTTCGTCGCGCCGCCGCCGTTGAGCGCGAGCGCGACGATCGACCCGGCCGGGATCTTGCTCGCGAGCGGGTTGGGCTTCGACAGGAGCTGGGTCTTCGCGTTCTTGCTGTGCAGTTCGAGCTTGAACGCCCCGTTGTCCGACGTCAGCGCGCCAACGGTCCATTGCGCCTTCGGGAACGTGACGGTGGAGGTGGAAGGAACCTGCTGCTCGACCCCGCGCACGACCGCGTCCTCCCCGGCCGGCGACCCGTAGAACCGAGCGATCGCGTCGTCAGGCAGCGACTTGAACGCGGATTGGAACGTCGAGTCGTCGGAGAGGTCGCCCTTCCGGTTCGAGACCGCGTCGATGGTCGCCTGCTTGTCGGCGAACACCGTCCAACCGTCGATCTTCTGGTGCTTCCCTTGGTTCTTGTCGAGCTGCGCATCGAAGGACTTCTCGTCGCTCGGCTTGGCGAATCCGACCGGGGTGGGCTTCCCGTTGACCGTCAGCACGGCCACATCGACCTCTGGCCCGGCCGACTTCGTGATCGTGTCGAAGTTGACGCCTCCCTGGGTGATCGACGACCGCAGCTGCTGCTCGGCCCGCGGCTCGATCGGGAACTTCTTGAGGATCTTCAGCGCGCTCGAGACCTGGCCGGACGACGTGTCGGTGTCGATCGCCACGAACGCGAGCGCGTCGCGCGGCACGACCGAGTCGGCGCCACTCGTCGAGCTGCTACCCCCTCCCCCGCCGCAGCCGGCTGCAAGCACGGCGAGGACGGCGACCCCGGCCAGACGGACCCTCATCACCCTGATCCTACTCCTCGGTCGGACGGCGACCCATCAGGCTCCCGGCGAGCTCGTGCAGCGGCTGGCCTTCCAGGATGGAGCAGACGCCTTCGGTGATCGGGAGCTCGACGCCGATGCGCCGCGAGAGGTCGCGGAGCACGGGCGCCGTCGTCAGCCCCTCGACAGCCTGGCCGATCTCGGCGCGGGCGTCGTCGGCTGTCGCGCCGCGGGCGATCAGCTCCCCGGCGCGGCGGTTGCGCCCGCTCCGATGGAAACAGCTGACCATCAGGTCGCCCATGCCGGCGAGCCCCGAGAACGTCTCGGGCTGCGCACCGAACGCTTCACCGAGCCGTGCCATCTCGACGAGCCCGCGCGTGATCAGCGCCGCCTTCGCGTTGTCGCCGAGGCCGAGCCCGTCGACGCCGCCCGCGGCCAGCGCGATCACGTTCTTCGCAGCGCCGCAGAGCTCGACACCGACGACGTCGTCGTTCACGTAGACGCGGAACGCGAGTGAGTTGAAGGCGTCCTGCAGCTTGAGCGCGAGCTGCTCGTCCTGCGACGCGATCACGGTCGCGCCCGGCAGACCAGCGAGCACCTCCTCGGCCATGTTCGGCCCGGAGAGCACGGCAACGGGACGGTCGCGCACGAGCGTCGAGAGCCGCTCGCCGGTCGCGGGGTCGAGGCCCTTCGCGAGCGAGAGGATCGGCGCGTCACCCCCCACACGCGCGAGCGCGTCGCGGAAGGCGTGGCTCGGCACCGCAAGAACGACCAGGTCGGCTTCCTCGTACGGCGCCTCCGCGAGCATGTCGCGGCGAGCGACGTCGACGTCGTGCCCGCGCTCGCGGAGCAGATACGCAACCGCCGTCCCCCACGCCCCCGCGCCGACGACAACGGTGCGCATCGCTACGACCGCCGGCGGAAGTCGATGACGACGGGCACACCTTCGAGGCCGAGCCGGTCGCGCAGCTGGTTCTCGACCCAGTAGCCGTAGTCGCGCGTGACCAGGCCCGGGTCGTTGACGGTGAATCGGAAGCGCGGCGGCCGCGTCTCGACTTGCGCGCCGTAGAGCAGGTTGAGGCGGCGCTGACCCTTCGACGGCGGTTGTCGCGCTGCCTTCAGCTCGGCGAGCAGCCGGTTGAGCTCACCCGTCGAGATGCGCTGGACGTAGCGGTCGTAGAGCTCCGCGACCTTGTCGAGCAGTCGCGTCACGCCGCGGCCGCTCACCGACGAGACGGTGATGAAGTCGGGCCGCTGCCGCAGACGCCGCTGGAGCTCCGGGCGAATCTCCTCGATCGTGATCTCGCTGACGTCCCACTTCGCGAGGACGATCAGTGTCGCGCAGTGCGCCTTGCGCGCGACTTCGACCGCGGTGATGTCGCCCTCCACGATCCCCTGGCTCGCGTCGATGAGGACGAGCGCGACGTCGGCACGTCTCGCGGCGTCGAGCGCGCGGAGCTCGGAGTAGTACTCGATCCCCTGACGCTGGCGGCGCTTGCGGCGAAGGCCCGCCGTGTCGACGAGCTGAAACGTGCGGTCGCCGCGCTCGATGATCGTGTCGATCGTGTCGCGCGTCGTGCCCGGCTTCTCCGAGACGATCGTGCGCTCCTCGCCGACGAGACGGTTGTAGAGCGACGACTTGCCGACGTTCGGGCGGCCGAGGATCGCGACGCGGATCGCCTCGTCGCCGGCCACCCTGCGCGTGGACTCGCCGGGGAGCAACGCGAGGATCTCGTCGAGCAGGTCGCCGGTGTTCGAGCCGTGCAGCCCGGAAACCGGAAATGGCTCGCCGAAGCCGAGGCGATGGAACTCGAGCGCGAGCGCTTCCTGCGACGGGTCGTCGATCTTGTTCGCGAGCAGGAGCACCGGCTTCTTCGACTCGCGGAGGAGCTGCGCGAGCTCCTCGTCGCCCGGCGTCACCCCGATGCGCGCGTCGACCACGAAGAGCACAAGATCTGCTTCCCGGATCGCCACGCGTGCCTGCGTTGCGATCTGACGCGTGATGGGATTCGTGTCGGCGATGTCGACACCGCCGGTGTCGATCAGCAAGAACTGCTGCCCGTTCCACTCGCACAGCAGGTCCTTGCGATCCCGAGTCGTGCCTTGCGTCTCGTGGACGACGGCCTGGCGGGTCGCGGTGAGGCGATTGACGAGCGTCGACTTGCCGACGTTCGGGAAGCCGACGATCGCGACGGTTCCGGCGAGCTTCATCGCTCCGCTCGTTCCAGCTCGTCGAACAGCTCGTGGATCCGGCGTTCGACCACGGCGGTCGCTTCCCGATAGCCCCTGCCGTTCTTCGGGAGGGCGTCGAAGTGAAGCGGCTCGCCGAACGAGACCGTGCAGCGCCGGAAGTTGCCGGGCTTCCAGAACTGCGTCCCGTAGATCGCGACCGGGACGATGGGCACGTCTTCCTGCATGCCGACCATCGCGGCACCGGGTTGTGCGGCCCCGGGCCGTCCGTTCCGCTGCCGCGTGCCTTCGACGAACAATCCGATGACGTGGCCCGCACGAGCCTCGTCGCGCATGCGCCGCACCGCTTCGCGATCCGACTCGCCGCGGTGGATCGCGATCGCGCCGTGCAGGCGCAGGAACCCGCCGGCGAGGGGGTAGTTCGCGGCCTCTGCCTTCGCGACGAACCACACGGTGCGCGGCGAGAGGAGCCCGACGAGCGGGATGTCGATCCAGTGCAGGTGGTTGATCGCGTACACGACGCCGCCCGTCTTCGGAACATTGTCGAGACCGACCGCACGCGCACGGGTGAACAGCCGAACGGGCCAGCCGATGTAGATACGGCCGATCGCCCAGACGACGTCGGTGGCGTTCACTGCGTCGTCAGTGCGCGTTCACGGATCAGCGCCTCGATCCGCGTGACGACGTCGTCGACCTCGAGATCGGTCGTGTCGATGAGCACCGCGTCCCCGGCCGGCTGCATCCGCTCACGATCCAACTTGTCGCGTGCACGCAGGTCGGTCGCGAGAGCGTCCGCGCCGATGTCGGGACGCTCGGCCTGGCGGCGGCGCGCGCGGATGTCGGGATCCGCCTGCAGGTAGATCTTCACCTCGGCGTCCGGTGCGACGACGGTGCCGATGTCGCGCCCCTCGATCACGACATTCCCCTGGTGGCCGAGATCGCGCTGCCGCTCACGCATCACCTCGCGAACCTCGTGGTGGCGTGCGACGACGGAGACCATGCGGTCGATCCGCGCCTGACGGATGGCTGCGGTGACGTCGGCGCCGGCGATCGACACACGGCCGGCTTCGTCGAAGACGACCGGATTCCGGCGCGCGAGCTCTCCCAGCGGGTCCGGCTCGGCGAGCGGCAGCCCTTCCCGCATCGCGAGCCAGGTGAGGGCGCGGTACATGGCGCCCGTGTCGAGGTAGCGGAAGCCGAGCCGCTCCGCGAGATTGCGGGCGACGGTGCTCTTGCCGGCTCCGGCCGGTCCATCGATGGCGACGATCATCTGCGGGTTACCTGCTCCAGGAGGTCGTAGAAGCCGGGGAAGGATACTCCGACGCTCTCGAAGCCCTCGATCTCGACTCCTTCGCGGCTCGCGACGCCTGCCACAGCCCCGAGCATCGCGATCCGGTGGTCGCCACGCGCCTCGATCCGGCCGCCCTTCGGCCGGGTGGGAACACCGGTGACCTCGAACCCGTCCTCGTGCGCCTTGGCGCGCAGGCCGAGCGCCCTCAGCGCGTCGACCAGAGCCTCGATCCGGTCGGACTCCTTGAGCCGCAACTCCTCGGCGCCGCGCACGCGGCTCGTCCCGCGCGCGTGCGCTGCGAGCAGCGCGAACAGTGGTAGCTCGTCGATCAGGAGCGGCACCTCTCGCGCGTCGATCTCGGCCGCTGTGAGCTCGGCGGCGCGGACCTCGAGGTCACCGCCCGGCTCCTGCCCGAACCGACGGCGGACGAGGATCCCGACGCGCGCACCCATCCGGTCGAGGACGTCGAGCAGCCCGGTCCTGCGCGGGTTGAGCCCCACGTCATGGATCGTGATGCGCGACTCGGGGACGATCGTCGCGGCGACGACGAATGGTGCGGCGGACGAGAAGTCGCCGGGAACGTCGACGGCAGCGAGCCGAAGGTTCGCCGGCGGATCGACACTCACGGAGCCCGGTCGCGTCGTGATGCGGACACCGGCCTCACGCAGCATCAGCTCGGTGTGGTCGCGGGTCGGGCTCGGCTCGAGGACGGTCGTCCTACCGTCCGCTCCGAGCGCGGCGAAGAGCACCGCAGACTTCACCTGGGCGCTCGCCACCGGGAGCTCGTAGTCGATCGCGTTGAGCGTCGCGCCGGTGACCGTGAGCGGCAGGTGCCCGTCGTCGGTCTCGATCTGGGCGCCCATGCTGCGCAGCGGAGCGGCGATACGTTCCATCGGCCGACCCGAGAGCGACTCATCACCGGTCAACGTGAACTCGCCCTCCTGGAACGCGAGCACGCCCGTGACGAGCCGTGCGAGCGTGCCCGCGTTGCCGCAGTCGACCGCGGCGCTCTGCAGGCCCCGCAGGCCGACGCCGTGCACCGTGACGGTCTCGGCGTCGTGCACTTCCGCGCCGAGCGCGCGCACCGCGGCGAGCGTCGACTCGGTGTCGGCCGAGCGGCCGAACCCGCGGATGCGCGTCTCGCCGTCGGCGATCGCGCCGACGAGGAGCGCGCGGTGGCTGATCGATTTGTCGCCGGGGACCGCGAAGTGGCCCTCGAGCGCGGCGGCCGGCTCAATCCGCATCGATCACCGCCGAGACGACGACGCTGTAGCCCTGGCTCTCGAGGAGCGCGGCGGCGCGCTGCGCCTCGGCCTCACCGGCGACGAGCAGCGTGAGCGTGCCACCGCGCTCCGGCGAGACGTGATGAAGCTCGAAGTCCTCGATGTTGATGCGCTCCGCGCCGAGCGCCTGGGTGATACCGGCGAGCACGCCGGGCCGGTCGGGCACGTGGACGCGGACACGCTGGAGCGTTCCGGGATCGGGGTACTCGCGCTCGAGCATCCGGCGGCGGCTCTGCGACGCTTCGCCGATCCAGCGGGCGAGAAAGCCGGCATCGCCCTG
The DNA here is from genome assembly GCA_036493955.1 of Gaiellaceae bacterium. Lineage (GTDB taxonomy): Bacteria > Actinomycetota > Thermoleophilia > Gaiellales > Gaiellaceae > PALSA-600. The sequence goes on along the minus strand of DASXOW010000068.1, from coordinate 5,179 downwards.
CTCGAGCGCAGCTTCGACCTGCTCGATCCGCCGTCGATGCTCCTGCAGCGCGATCCGGATCGCGTCGGCGTTGTCGAGGTAGATGTCGACCCAGATGCGCGGGTTGGCCCCGGCGATGCGCGTCATGTCCCGCAGCGAGCCGCCGGCGTGCGCGAGCGGCTCGTGACCCTCGATCCGAGAGGCGCCGGTCTGGTTCGCGACGATGTTCGCGAGCACGTGCGGCACATGGCTCGTCATCGCGACGAGGCGGTCGTGCGCATCGGCGTCGATCGCCACGGGTGTGGCGCCGGCTGCGGTCGCGAAGGCGTGCACCGCTCGGTGTCTGGCCGGCTCCGTGTGCGCGACCGGCGTGAGGAACCAGGTGGCGCCTTCGAAGAGCGCGGCGCTCGCGTGGTCGGGACCGCGCGCCTCGGAGCCGCAGATCGGGTGGCCGCCGACGAAGCGCGGTGAGCCGTCGGCTGCCTTCACCACCGACGCTTTCGTGGAGCCGACGTCGGTCACGGTCGCGTCGGTGGTCGCGGCGAGGACGGCTGCGACCGTCGACGGCAGCTGGCCGATCGGCGCAGCGACAACGACGAGCTCGGCGCCCTGGACTGCACGCTCCAAGTTGTCGGCGGGCTCGAGCGCGTCGCGGGCCGCCGCACGCGCGAGCACGTCGGGATCGGGATCCCAGCCGGCAACGTCGTCGCCGCGCCGGCGCGCAGCGAGCGCGACGGACGTTCCCATCAGCCCGGTTCCGATGACCGCGATCCGCATGACCGCCCATTGAACCTGAGCCCGGCGTCATGGAGACCAGGGGCCGTTCGCCAAACGACGTGTCAGAAGTGCAGCAACCTCTCCACAGGCGGCCGCGCCGCGAGGCTCGCCGCGGGCGTGGCCCGTTCGGCCGGTCCACAGCCGTGGCCCACCGCGCCAAGCCCGTTCGGACAATCGGCGTCAAAGCTGGGCGAAGCGGCTGGGGCACCTGCCTTGCCGGGACGCGTCTCGTGGTCAGACCAAGTTCGGCAGATCAGCAACAACGCGTCCGCAGGGCTCCCCTCTGGACGCGTCTCGGGGGCCGCGCTAGCGGCGCATGAGCTCGGCCAGGCGGAACGCCAGGTCGAGTGACTGGCGGGCGTTCAGGCGCGGATCGAGCAGCGTCTCGTACCGCGTCGAGAGCTGCTCCTCCACCACGTCGTCGGCGCCGCCGAGGCACTCCGTCACGTTCTCGCCCGTGAACTCAAGGTGCACGCCGCCGGGCCAGACGTTCTCCTGCCAGCACGCGGCGAAGAACCCCTCGAGCTCGCGCATGATCGTGTCGAAGCGGCGCGTCTTCACGCCGTCCGCCGTGCGGATCGTGTTTGCGTGCATCGGGTCGGACGCCCACAGCACCGGATGCCCTTCGTCGCGCCCGGCGCGGAGCAGCGGCGGCAACAGCTCACGCACCTGATCGGCGCCCATACGCGCGTAGAACGTAAGCCGACCCGGAACGCGCAGAGGATTGAGCCGCTCGCACAACGCGACAACGTCCTCCGGCGTCGCCGCCGGGCCGAGCTTGACGCCGAGCGGATTGTGGACGCCGCCGAAGAACTCGACGTGCGCGTCGTCGAGCCCGCGCGTCCGCTCCCCCACCCACAGCAGGTGCGCCGAGCAGTCGTACCAGTCTCCGGTCAGCGAGTCCTCCCGAGTCAGGCCCTCCTCGTAGTCGAGCAGGAGACCTTCGTGCGACGTGAACACGTCGACCTCGTGCAGCCGCCGTTCGGCCGCGAGATCGATCCCGCACGCCGCCATGAACGCGAGTGCCCGCTCGATGTCCATGGCAAGCGCCTCGTACCGGCGACCTTCGGGTGACGAAGCGACGAAGTCCTTGTTCCAGAGATGCACCTGCGTGAGGTCGGCGTACCCGCCCTTCGTGAACGCGCGCAACAGGTTCAGCGTCGACGCCGACTGGTTGTAGCCCTCGATCATCCGCCGGGGATCGGGGACGCGCGCCTCGGCCAACGGCTCGTCGCCGTTCACCATGTGCCCACGGAACGACGGGATCTCCTCGCCGTCGACGACCTCGAACTCGTCCGACCGCGGCTTGGTGAACTGACCCGCGATCCGTCCCACCTTCACGACCGGCAGCGTCGCGCCGTACGTGAGCACGGCGGACATCTGGAGCATGATCTTCAGCTTCTCGCGGATCCGCATCGTCGAGAGCTCGTTGAACGACTCGACACAGTCGCCCGCGTGGAGCAGGAACGCGCGGCGGTCGATGGCCTTCGCGAGCTGCTCCCGCAGCGCCCGCGCCTCGCCCGCGAACACGAGCGGCGGAGACGACTTCAGGCGCGCTACTGCGACAGCCGCGGCCTCGACATCGGGCCACGCCGGCTGCTGGAGCGCGCGCCGCTCCCGCCACGAGTCAGGCCTCCAGGTCGCCGATGTGACCGCCATTTCCACTATCGTGCCAGTAGTGACTTCCGCCTCTGAGTTCCGTTGGTTCTGGCGCCGCGGGCGAGGCGGAGCCCTGCGCTAGAGGCCGCCTCGTCCGCTGACCCGACTCGGCGCGACTCCAGACGACTTACGAGGTGACCTGACATGCGTGTCTTCTCCGGCATCCAACCGACGGGTGCCAAACACATCGGCAACTACATCGGCGCGATGCGCCAGTACGTCACGACGCAGAACGAGAACGAAGGCGAGGCCTTCTTCTGCATCGTGGACCTCCATTCGATCACGGTCGACTACGACCCGCAGGACCTGCACGACCGGACGCTCGACCTGGCGGCGCTGCTCTATGCGGTCGGACTCGACCCTGACCGGTGCATGCTCTTCTGCCAGAGCCACGTGACCGCGCATGCCGAGGCGGCTTGGCTGCTCTCGGCCGTCACCGGGTTCGGACAACTCGGCCGCATGACTCAGTTCAAGGAGAAGGGCGACAGCAAGGAGTTCGTCTCCGCCGGCCTCTTCACGTACCCCGTCCTGATGGCGGGCGACATCCTGCTGTACCAGACCGACGTCGTCCCGATCGGCGACGACCAGCGCCAGCACCTCGAGCTCGCGCGCGACGTCGCCGAGCGCTTCAACTCGCGGTACGGCGAGACCTTCAAGGTGCCGCGTGCCGTGTACCCCGAGGTCGGCGCCCGGATCATGGACCTGCAGGAGCCGACGAAGAAGATGTCGACCACCGGCGGGACACCGCAAGGAACGGTGCTCGTCCTCGACGACGCCGACACGATTCGTAAGAAGTTCAAGACGGCAGTGACCGATTCGGAGCGCGAGATCCGCTACGTCCCCGACGAGAAGCCCGGCGTCTCGAACCTGATCGAGATCCACTCCGTTGCAACCGGCCGCCCGATTCCCGACGTTGAAGCCGACTTCGACGGCAAGGGCTACGGCGACCTGAAGACAGACGTCGGCGAAGCCGTCGTCGAGCTCTTCCGCCCGATGCAGGAGCGATACAGGGAGCTTCGCTCGGACGAGGGCGAGCTGCGCCGGCTCCTCAGGATCGGCGCTGAAAAGGCGGAAGCAACGTCGGCGCCCACCCTTCACCAGATGTACGAGCGCATGGGGTTCGTGGCCCGTTAATCTCCGCCTCCGAAGTCGCCCAAAACGACAAAGGGGGAGATCGATGAGCAAGCCATCGCGTGCGCTTCTCGGCGCGACCGTCGTCGCGCTTTGCGTGACTGCAGCACTCGTCGCCGGTGTGGCGCATCGCGGCAACGCGACCGCTGCACCTGCGACGAACTGCCGGCTCGGCAACAAGGACGGGCAGATCAAGCACGTCATCTACCTACAGTTCGACAACACGCACTACCGGCGTGACAACCCGCAGATTGCGTCCGACCTCGAGCAGATGCCGAACCTCTTGAACTTCCTCAAGAACAACGGCACGCTCGTCGCGAACGACCACACGATCCTCATCTCGCATACCGCGGGCGGGATCCTGTCGTCGCTGACCGGCCTCTACCCGGATCGGACCGGACAGGCGGTCTCGAACTCGTACGACTACTACAAGCAGACGGGTGTCCCGCAGTTCACGAGCTCGTTCAAGTATTGGACGAACACCGCTGACGGGACAAACAACACGCTGCCGAACATGGTCGGCGACGGTGGCCAGACGACTCCGGCGCCGTGGCTCACGTATACGCACGCCGGCTGCAACGTCGGCGGGGTCTCGGCCGCGAACATCGAGCTCGAGAACAACTCGGTGTTCCCCGGCGGCGACGTGGCGACGGTGTACGGGCCCAACTCGCCCGAGGCGCTGGAGCCCGCGGCGCAGCGCATGGCCGACTTCGTCGGCATCGCGATCCACTGCGCGAAAGGCGCCGCCCTGTGCGGGGCCGGCTCGAACGCGAAGCCCGACCAGGCCACCACTGTCCCGGGTTCCGACGACGGCTACCTGGCACTGCTCGGCGCCAAGTACGTCAATCCGGCGATCACCGGCGGCAACGGCTGCGTGAAGGCCACGGATGGGATGGACATCAAGGATCCGTCGAACACGTTCTGCGGGTTCCCCGGTTTCGACGGAGCGCTCGCGAAGAACACACTGGGCGAGGTCGCGCAGATGCAGGAGCACGGCGTTCCTGTGACGTTCGCCTACATCTCCGATGCCCATGACAACCACGTTCTCGCCCGCGCCTCCGGCCCCGGTGAGGCGGACTACAAGCAGCAGCTGTCCGACTACAACGACGCGTTCGGTGTCTTCTTCAATCGGCTGAAGAAGGACGGCATCGACAAGAGCAACACGCTCTTCGTCATCACCGTCGACGAGGGCGACCACTTCGCAGGCGGCACGGTGTCGCCGGACACGAACGGCGTCGCGACCTACACGCACACGACCTGCGCCCAGCCGTCGCTCACGTCGGTGGCGCCTTGCCCAGCGAACCAGATCGGCGAGGTCAACGCGCACCTCAAGTCGCTCCTGCCGGCGGGCGAGCCGACGTTCGACTACCACTTCGACGACGCCCCGACGATCTACGTCAACGGGCAGCCGGAGCGGACGAACGCGTCAGTGCGCCAGTTGGAGCAAGACGTCTGGAAGACCACAACTCCCGACCCGTACCAGAATGCGGTTGTTCCGATCGCACAGCGCCTCGCCGACACGGTCGAGGAGAACACTCTCCACATGGTGACCGCGGATCCGAAGCGGACACCGTCTTTCACGATGTTCGGCGATCCCGACATCTTCTTCACCGAGTCGGGCCTTCCGGCATCG
>DASXOW010000067.1:0-18614 GCA_036493955.1 Gaiellaceae bacterium | reverse complement strand
CGAGCATCTTCCGGATCTACTGGTCAATCGTGCTGCCAATGGCGCGGCCGGCGCTCGTGACCATCTTCATTCTCTCGTTCCAGGGCTCCTGGAACGAGCTCGCGCACTTCATCATCTCGGCGCAGTCGAGCAGCTTGAACACGCTGACGAAGGGCGTCGCGCAGCTCGCGTCCGGCCAGCTCGGCTCCGGGAACCGCTATCCGCTGAAGCTCGCGGCGTCGTGCCTGATGACGATCCCGGTCGCCGTCCTCTTCTTCTTCTTCCAGAAGCGGATCATGAACGTGCAGTCGGGAGCACTGAAGGAGTAGACCATGGCAGGTATCACTCTGACCGACGTCAGCAAGATCTACGACGATGGCACGCGCGCCGTCTCCGACCTGAACCTCGACGTGCAGGACGGCGAGCTCGTCGTCTTCGTCGGCCCGTCGGGGTGCGGCAAGTCGACGGCGCTGCGGATGATCGCGGGACTCGAGGAGATCAGCGAAGGCGAGGTCAAGATCGGCGACCGCATCGTCAACAACCTGCGGCCGCGCGACCGCGATGTCGCGATGGTCTTCCAGAACTACGCGCTCTACCCGCACATGACCGTCGCCGAGAACATCGGCTTCGCCTTGCGCATGCGCAAGGTGCCGAAGGATGAGGCCCGACGGCGGATCGAGGAGACGGCGAAGATCCTCGGACTCGAGGAGCACCTGCGGCGCAAGCCCCGCCAGCTCTCCGGCGGGCAGCGGCAACGTGTCGCGATGGGTCGCGCGATCGTGCGCGAGCCGCACGTCTTCCTGATGGACGAGCCTCTCTCGAACCTCGACGCGAAGCTGCGCGTCCAGATGCGCGCCGAGATCTCGCGTATCCAGCGGCAGCTCCGGGTGACGACCGTGTACGTCACGCACGACCAGGTCGAGGCCATGACGATGGGCGACCGCGTGGCTGTCCTTCGTCGCGGCATCCTGCAGCAGTTCGAGGCGCCGCAGCGCCTGTACGAGCGGCCGGCGAACCTGTTCGTTGCGAGCTTCATCGGCAGCCCGGCGATGAACATGCTCGAAGGGACACTCGAGCGGAACGGCGACGGCATCGTCTGCCGCATCGGCTCGGCGACGCTCGCGCTGCCGCCCGAGGTCGTAAAGGATCGCCCGGGACTCGTCAACAACCTCGGCAAGCCGATCGCCGTCGGCATCCGTCCGGAGGCGCTCGAGGAGCCCGGCCGCCGGAACGGCGACGCGGGCAGCCTGCGCGGGCAGGTTCGCGTGATCGAGGCGCTCGGTCCCGAGCAGCTCGCATACGTCGACGTGGAGGCGAAGCCTGTCCTCGTCGAGGATGTGCTCGAAGGGATCGTCGACATGGAGGCCGCCGACGACATCGCCGAGCTCAAGGGCGACAGCCGCGCGACGGTCGTTGCCAGGCTCGACGCTTCCGCAACGGTACGTCCCGACGACCAGATCGAGCTCGCAGTCGACCCGCGACGTCTCCACTTCTTCGATCTCGACAGCGGCCAGACAATCACTGCATGAGGTTGACCCTGCTCGACGGCTCGAGCTTCATCGTCTGCGACGAGCGGGGTGACCTCGGTGCCGATGCGGCAGCGTCCGGGTTCTTCGCTGCCGACACCCGTTTCCTCTCGCGCTCGGTGTTGACGATCGACGGCGAGCGCGGGGAGCCCATGTCGTTCGAGCAAGGCGCACCGCACGTCGGTGTGTTCGACCTGCGCTGGCCGTCGGGCCTCGAGGTTCGGCGCGAGCTGTTCGTCGGCGGCGGGCTCGAAGAGACGATCACCGTCTCGAACCGATCCGACCACGACGTGGACGCGGTGCTCGCGCTCGAGCTCGCCTCCGACTTTGCCGACATCTTCGCCGTCAAGCGCGTCGAGGATCTCGGCGCACCGGGGACATCCGAGGTCGCGCCGACGCGCCCGGAGCACTGGAAGGAAGCCGGGACGGTCGAGTTCGCGGACGACGGCTTCCCCGCGCGCACGCTTGTCCATCTCGCCCCGGCGCCTGACGCAGCCGACGGCGCGAGCGCAACCTGCCGTCTGCGCCTCGGCCCAGGTGAACGATGGCAGCTCGTCGTCGCCGTCCAGTGGCTGCTGAACGGCACGCAGGAGCTCGACGCGGCGGCGTTCGCCGAACGGCTGCGCGAGGACCGGCGCGAGCGCGATGCGTCGCTCGCCGACTGGTGGCGGTCGGCGCCGACGCTGAAGGCACCGAACGAGCTCGCGCTCGAGCGGACCTGGACGCACTCGCTCGCCGACCTCGCCGCGCTCCGGCTGCGCTGGGCGGGCAGCGAGATGGTCCCGGCCGCGGGCCTGCCGTGGTTCATGACGCTCTTCGGGCGAGACACGCTGATCACGTCCTTCCAGGAGCTCGTGCTCGGGCCTGGACCGGCCGCGGCTGCTCTGCGCGCACTCGCCGACGCTCAGTCCGAGGTCGACGATCCGGAGCGCGACGCCGAGCCGGGCAAGATCGTGCACGAGCTGCGGCGCGGCAAGACCGCGCTCGTGTGGACGGACCGCTACTACGGCAGCGTCGACGCGACGCCGCTCTTCCTCGTGCTGCTCTCCGAGTTGTGGCGCTGGAGTGGAGACGACGCGATCGTGCGCGAGCTCGAAGCACCGGCACGCAAGGCACTCGGCTGGATCGACTCGTACGGCGATCGCGACGGCGACGGGTTCGTCGAGTATCTGAGGCGCGCGCCGCACGGCATCGACAATCAGAACTGGAAGGACTCGTGGAACTCGACGGTGTTCCACGACGGCTCGATCGCGCAGGCGCCGATCGCGCCGGTCGAGGTGCAGGGCTACGTCTACGACGCGAAGCGGCGTGTCGCCGAGCTCGCCCGGCACGTGTGGGGAGACGAGGCGACCGCGGAGCGGCTCGAGCGCGAGGCGTCCGAGCTGCGTGAGCGGTTCAACGAGGTGTTCTGGCTCGACGAGCACGGGTGGTATGCCCTCGGCCTCGACCGCGACAAGCGTCCGCTCGACGCGCTCGCATCGAACATGGGCCACCTCCTCTGGAGCGGGATCGTTCCGAGCGAGCGAGTTGCGCAGGTTGCAGAACGTCTCGTCTCGGGCCCCTTGTGGTCGGGGTGGGGGGTCCGCACGCTCGCGGCCGACGAAGGGGCGTTCGACGCGGTCGAATACCACAACGGCACGATCTGGCCACACGACAATTCGCTGATCGCACTCGGGCTCGCGCAAGCCGGGCGACGCGCGGAGGCGAGCCACATCGTGTGTGCGCTCCTCGATGCCGCGCCGTTCTTCGAGTACAGGCTGCCCGAGCACTTCGCCGGGTTCGACCGGCACGATCCCGAGGCGCCGGGCGTCGTTCCGAGCTCCGCGCGCCCGCAGGCGTGGGCCGCCGGCACGCCGCTGCTCCTGCTCCGCGCCGAGCTCGGTCTCGAGCCCGATCCGGATGCGCGAGTGCTTCGCGTCACCGACGCCGAGCTTCCGTCGTGGCTCGACGGGCTGCTGCTCGAAGGCGTGCCGGCGTTCGGCCGGAAGTGGCGCGTTCGCGTCGAGGGCGGTCGCGCGACCGTCGAGCCGGAATAACGCTTCCCCCAATCGGAAAGCTTCATACGCGAGCTCCACTCGCACAGCGAGTCTCTCGGCATGCGTGTCGTCGAAGTGTTGCGTGCCGGCGGTCCGGAGGTTCTCGTCGTCGGCGAGCGCGAGATCCCGACACCGGGGCCGGGCAACGTCGTGATCCGAAGCGAGTACGCCGGCGTGAACTTCGCCGACCTCTGGACCCGACTCGATCCAACGTCGGAGCCGAGAGTGGTGCCCGGGATCGAGGTGGCCGGTTTCGCGCATGCGGTCGGCGCGCATGTCGACGGCGTCGCGGTCGGAGATCGGGTCGTCGGGCTGCCGTACTTCGCGCTCGGCGGGTATGCGGAGTTCGTCGAGGTGCCGACAACGCACGTGCTACCCGTGCCGGACGACGTGGCGTTCGAGCTCGCGGCGGCAATGCCGGTCAACTACCTCACTGCGTACATCGCGCTCGCGCGAGTCGCCCAGGTGCGTCGAGGTGAACGAGTACTCGTTCACGCCGCGGCCGGTGGTGTCGGGCTCGCTGCGGTGCAACTCGCCGCCGCAGCGGGTGCGACCGTCGTGGCGACCGCCTCACCGCCGAAGCACGACTTCCTTCGGGAGCAGCCGGGAGTCGAGGCGGTCATCGACTACAACGACCCTGCCTGGGACGACCGAGTTCGCGATGTGTCCGGCGGCGGGGTCGACGTCGTCGTCGACGGTATCGGCGAGGACGGCTTCCGCAAGAGCCTTCACACGCTCGCGTTCGGCGGCCGGCTTGCGGCGTTCGGCCTGACGTCCGCGATGACGACCTCGACCTCACCGTCTGTTTTCGAGAGCCTCGACGTCGAAGGCTTGATGATCCCCTTTTCGCCGCTGTTCGAGAACGCGTGGTCGGTCGGCGGCGTGACGGGTGGTGCGCCGCCCGCTCAGCTCGCAGAGTGGCTCGCGGTGCTCTTCGACATGTGCCGGAGCGGCGAGATCCACCCGCACGTCGGCGAGCGCTTCGCGCTCGACCGCGCGAGCGACGCGCATCGCGCGCTGCACGAGCGGCGGAACGTCGGGAAGTTGCTGCTCGAGGTCGCGTGACGCGGGCCTGAGGAGTGGAGCTAGCCGGACTCGAACCGGCGACCTTCTGGGTGCGATCCAGACGCTCTCCCAACTGAGCTATAGCCCCGCTTTCCGCACAGCTTAGCGCCGTCGCTGGGCCTCTCCGGATTTACCGCACCCTCACGAGTGCCTAACTCGTTGATCTTCGGATGCGGGAATCAGCCTGCGGTACTTCCAGTTGTGAACCCGAACCCGAGGGGGTTACTCAGATGCACCAATCCAGGAAGCCGCTCGTCCGTACGGCTACGGCGCTGCTCATCGCAGTCTCCGCCGTGGTCATCGGTGCGGTCTTCGGCACCGCGAGCCTCGGCCAGGCGGCATCGGGCGCCGCGCCGAACAACACGTCACCGCCGACGATCAGCGGGACGGCACAGGAAGGCTCGACTCTGACCGCCGACCATGGTTCGTGGACCGGCAGCCCGACTGCCTACTCCTACCAGTTCCAGCGCTGCGACAAGAACGGCGGCAGCTGCGCCGGGATCAGCGGCGCCGATCGGCGTCTGTACGACCTTCGCGGCGCCGACGTCGGACACACCCTTCGTGTGCGTGTGACGGCGAAGAACGCCGACGGCTCGGGCTCCGATACCTCGGTGCCGACGGCTGTCATCACCGCGAAGCCGGCCGCTCCGGCTCCGACCGGCTGCCCGTCGGGCACCGGCACGATCCAGATCAGCCAGCTCTCCGCACCCGCGCGTCTGAGCATCGTCACGTTCAGCTCGAACCCGCAGGTGCTCGGGCGGCAGGTCGGCACGCTGGCCGTCACGGCGAAGATCACCGCGTGCGGCAACCGGCCCGTTCAGGGCGCGCTCGTGTACGCGGCCGCCGTTCCGTTCAACCAGTTCACCGTCGCTCCGGAAGTCCAGTCGGACGCGAACGGCTCGGCGACGATGAACGAGCCGCAGCTCGGCGGCTACCCGGCATCGTCGAGGCAGCAGCTGCTCGCCGTGTTCCTCCGGGCCCGCAAGACCGGTGAGCCGCAGGGGCAGGGCGTCTCGACGAGCCGCTTGGTCTCCTTCAAGGTGAACCTGCACCAGTAACTCCCGGCTTCCGCGCGCACGCGACCTAGGATGGTCGCGTGCGCGCGGTCGTCCTCGACGCGGACGGGTTGCCCGGGCTCGCCGAGGTTCCCGACCCTGCAGGTCCCGGTGACCTCGTCCGCGTACTCGCCTGTGGCCTATGCGGCTCGGACGTGGAGAAGCTCGGTCGCGGGCCGGCAGGTACGGTGCTCGGTCACGAGGTCGAAGGCGTGCTCGCGGACGGGACGCGCGTCACCGTGATGCACCGTGTGCCGTGCGGCGACTGCGACCGCTGTCGCGCCGGACACGAGTCGGCGTGCGTCGAGTTCGGGCGGCTGCGGATCGATCCAGGCGGTTTTGCGGAGCGTCTGTGCGCCACCCACGTCGTTTCGCTCGACGGCATCGGCGCCGGGGACGGGATCTGGGTCGAGCCGGTCGCCTGCATCCTGCGCGCGGCGGAGCGAGTGCCGCGTGGACGAGTCCTCGTCGTGGGGTGTGGCGCGATCGGGCAGCTGTGGGTGCAAGTGCTCCGGCGACGAGGCGACGACGTCTTCGTCGCCGACCTCCGCGCGGATCGCGTCGCTGCCGCGCAAGCGTTCGGCGCGGTTGCCGTGGAGCGCGCGGTCGACGCGGCGGTCGTCACCGCTCACGGCGGCTTGAACGCCGCGCTCGCACGTGTCGAGCCCGGCGGAACGGTGCTCGTGTTCGCAGCGCCGCCCGAGCAGGTTCCCGTCTCGCTCGATGCGGTCTACCGGCGCGAGCTGCACGTCGTCGGCTCGCGGTCGGCGAGCCCCGCGCACTTCGCGGCCGCGGTCGCGGTGCTACCGGAGCTCGAGCTCCCGGAGGTGACGACGCTGCCGCTGGAGCAGTTCGACGAAGGCGTCGATCGCTACCGGCGCGGTGAAGCGCTCAAGGTCGTTTTCGCGCCGTGAAGGCGGCGCTGCTCTACGCGCCCGGTGACCTACGCGTCGAGGACGTGCCGCGCCCGGAGCCTGGGCCTGGGGACGTGCTCGTCCAGATCGAGCTTGCACTCACCGACGGCACCGATCTGAAGACCTACCGGCGCGGCCACCCGCTCCTGCTCACCGAGTCGCCCGCGCCGTTCGGCCATGAGTTCTGCGGGCTCGTCGACGGTCGTCGTGTCGTCGCTGCGAACTCCGGGCCCTGCGGCGCGTGCGACGGCTGCGCGCGCGGCGAGCAATGCCGCGAGCTGGTGTTCCTTTCCGGCGCGTATGCCGAGTGGCTCGTCGTGCCCGAGCGGATCGCAGCCGTGAACCTGCACGACGTGCCGCGCGGCGTCGCGCCCGAGGTGGCAGCGATGGTCGAGCCACTCGCGTGCTGTCTTCGTGGCGTCGAGCGGGCGGGCATCACTGCCGGCGACACGGTCGCGATCCTCGGCGCCGGTCCGATCGGGCTGATGCTCGCGGCGTGTGTCTCGGACGCCGGCGGCTGGCCGGTGATCGTCGGCGGTCGCGACGAGCGCCGCGCCCTGGCAGAGCAGTTCGGGGCGGAAGCGGGAGAAGGACGCGGCGCCGACGTGGTGATCGAAGCCGCGGGCACGGAGCACGCGTGGTCCGATGCCGTGACGCTGGTGCGTCCGGGCGGGACCGTCGTCATGTTCGGCGGACTGCCGCGCGACACGCGACCGCCGATCGACGCCTATCGCGTGCATTACGAGGAGCTGACCGTGCGCGGCTCGTTCCACCACACGCCGCAGACCGTGCGCGCCGCACTCGTGTTTCTCGCGAGCGGCGCGTATCCGTGGGGGCGTCTCGTCACCCACCGTGTCTCGCTCGACGCACTGCCGGCGCTTTTCGAGGCGCCGCCCACCGACCTGCTGAAGGCCGCCGTCGTTCTTTAGGACTTCGTGAGTTCGCGCACGCGCGGGATCACGTGCTGGGCGAAGAGCTCCTGCGCCTTGATCGCCTTCCAGTGGTCGACGCCGCCGGGGTTCGTCGTGATTGCGATCTCGGTGAGGCCTTCGCAGACGTCGATCGTCTCGCGGATGCGGTCGACGACGTCGTCTGGCGTACCAACCCAGACGATATCGCCGGCGATCATCTCGTCGTACGGCGTCGCCGCGAGCTGCTCCATGATCCCGGATGCGTAGAAGCCGTAGCCGGCCGCGTTCAGCTTGTCGGCCGGCGGGGGTGTGAAGTCGGTCAACGGCGACGCGTTCCCTTCGAGGAACCCACGCAGGTGCTTCTCTGCTTCGCGCTTCGCGAGCTCGGCGTCGTCGTCGATGTAGCACGCGTGGATCCAGATGATGTCCGGCGTCGTCCCGTACTCGGCGCACTTGGCGCGGTAGAGGTCGAGCTGGTCCTTGAGCGCGGCGTAGGGGAGGAGCGGGGGCACCGCGACGCCCCAGCCGTGCTGCGCCGCGAGGTCGTACGTCTTGTCGGACGTGCCGCCCAGGATCACACGGAACGTGTGCCCGCTGAACGGGATGATGTGGCTCTCGTCGATCTCCCAGTACTCGCCTTTGTGCGACACGACGTCGTTGTGCAACGCGGCGACGAAGAGATCGAGCGCTTCCTCGTAGCGGTCGCGTGACGTCTCGTCCATCGGCAAACCGGCGGCGAGCGGGATCCAGCCGTGCCCGCGACCGACGCCGAACTCGTAGCGGCCGTTCGTGAGCAGCGAGAACTCGTGGATCATCGCGGCCAGGACGAGCGGGTTGTGGTACGGGAGGATGTGCAGCATCGTCCGGAACTTGATCGAGCGGGTGCGCTGCGCGGCCATGCCGAACAACCCGAAGACGTTCGCCGACGCGGAGAACTTCGGGAAGAAGAGATGCTCGATGACGGCGTACGCGTCGTAGCCGAGCCGGTCGGCGTTCTCGATCTGCTCGAGGACCTCGCCGTACAGCCGGTCGTACGGCTTCCCGGGCCAGCTCTGGACCTCGGAGTAGATGCTGAACTTCACCGCACGAGCCTAACGGCTTGCGTTAGAGCGCGAAAAGCGTCAGGTCCGGTTCGCGATCGCCGCGCAGAACTCCGAGATCGACCTCCGCCGTCGCGATGCCGCGCTGCTCGGCGAGCGCGATCGCCTGCGGTTTCAGCTGTTGCGCCGCGAGGATGCCGCGGCAGTCGGCGCGCGACGGGTCGGCGCGGATGCAGGCGAGGTAGCGCGTCAGTTGCTCGACCGCGTCGATCGTGCCGATGCGCTTGATCTCGACGGCGACCCAGCCGTCATCGGAGTCGCGGCACATCAGGTCGACCGGGCCGACGTCGGTCGGCCACTCCCGCCTCACGAGGCGCAGACCGGCCTCGATCGCTTCGGGATCGGCCGCGAGCAGGAGCTGCAGGTCGCGCTCGACGCCGTCCTTCTCGAGCGCGGCCGCTTCGCCCATGTCGTGCGTCACGTCGGAGAGCACCTCGACGAGGCGGATCTCGAGCCGGTCCTCGCTGCGGCCGGCCCGCTTGCGGACGACGACGAGGTCGTCGGACGTCTCGATCACGGTCGGCGGCGTCATCCAGTTGAGGGGTTTGTAGCCACCGGTGTCCGCGTGGACGAGCACGGAGCCGTCGTCCTTCAGCATCAGGAGCCGCGTGGACTCGGGCAGGAAGGCGTTCAGCCTGCCGGAGTAGGTCACCTCGCAGCGCGCGATGATCAGCCTCATCGGGCGCACAACCTACTGGCCGCTTCGGACATGTCCCGGGGACTGTCCCCGGGACATGTCTCGGTCGTCCTGGACTAGCCGGTCGAGGACGCGCCGCAGTGCGAGGCGCCCCAGGCGGACAGGTGCTGCTCTGCCTTCTGGAGCGCCGGCGTGTTGAACGACTTCGACGCCTCCGCCAGCTTTGCGATCTGCGTGGCGCTCGGAGTCTCGCCGGGCTTGAGCTTGGCGTCGCCGTACGCCTTTGCGAAGTTCTTGAACGCGTCGGCGAACGTCTTGAAATCGCCCTTGATGTCGTCAGGGGCGGCCTTTGCGAGCGCGTCCAGCGCGTCACCCTCCTTGGACAGGTCGATCTCTCCGTTCGAGTTCGGCTGGAAGGACTGCGAGATCTTGGCGGCGAGCCCCTCGAGCTCCTTGCAGTTCTTCAGGGACGCGAACGAGGGCGAGCCGGAACCGGACCCTGAGCCTGATCCCGAGCCAGAACCCGAGCCCGAACCCGAACCCGAACCGGATCCTGCGCCCTGGCTCGACGCCGCGTTCGTCGTCGTGCCGCTCGACGACTTCTTGCTCCCACACCCGGCGACGAGCGCGATCAACAGCACGCCGAGTACCGCCGTGACAACTGCCTTGCTACGCATTCTGCCTCCTGCCCGGGTCTTTACGAGAACCTACGACGCCGAGCCGACCCGCGGCAAGCCCGAGGGGTCTTTGGCGAAATAGCGGTTGTGCCGTCGGGCCGCGCTGGACACAGCCACGGAACCTCCATCGCACCCCGACAACGAACGCCATTCCGCCAAAGACCCCTAGGCGCGCCGGATGACGGTCATTCCGTCGCGTACGGACAGAACGACCTGGACGCTCCGCGAATCGGCTGCGACGTGTTCGTTGAAGTCTGCGATGTCGGGCCGCTCGCCCTCGACGACGCGCCCGTTCGCGAGCGTGTTGTCGGCGACGATCAGGCCGCGCTCGGTGAGGCGTGGGAGAACAGCCTCGTAGTAGCCGACGTAGCCCTCTTTCTCGGCGTCGATGAAGACGAGATCGAACTCGCCGTCGAGGCGGTTCACCGTCTCGAGCGCCGGGCCGACATGGAGGGTGATCTTCGATCCGTGCGGCGAGCGGTCGAAGTACCGCTGCGCGAATTCCGCACGGTGCGGGTCGAGCTCGCAGGCGTCGATCCGACCGCCTTCGGGCAGCGCGCCTGCCATTGCGAGGGCCGAGTGCCCGCTGAACGTGCCGATCTCGAGTACGCGCTGCGGCCGCCCGAACCACACGAGCAGCTCGAGGAACCGGCCGGCGACCGGACCGGTCAGCATCTGCGTCATCCCGAGCTCGGTGGCGGTCTCCGCCGACAGCTCGGCAAGCAAGTCCTCGTGCGGAGAGGACAGATCCTCCACGTAGCGCTCGATGCGCGGATCGATTACGTCCACGTGGCTAACCTACCGACATCCCACTCTGAGGAGAACCGCTATGCCCGGCCTGTGGTCCCGCTTCATGCTCATCTTCAAATCGAAGGCCTCGAAGGCGCTCGATCGCGCCGAGAACCCGAACGAGACCCTCGACTACTCGTACGAGAAGCAGCTCGAACAGCTCCAGAACGTCAAGCGCGGCATCGCCGACGTGACGACGGCGAAGAAACGCCTCGAGCTGCAGTACACGAGCATGCAGCAGCAGGTCGACAAGCTCGACGGCCAGGCGCGCGAGGCGGTGACTGCGAACCGTGAGGATCTGGCGCGCGAGGCGCTCACGCGCAAGGCGGCCGTCCAGGGACAGCTGCAGGACATCATGGCTCAGGGCCAGCAGCTCGAGGCGCAGCAGCAGAAGCTGATCGAGGGCGAGCGCACGCTGCAGGCGAAGGTCGAGTCGTTCCGCACACAGAAGGAAGTCATCAAGGCGCAGTACTCGGCGGCCGAGGCGCAGGTGCGGATCGGCGAGGCGGCGAGCGGGATCGGCGACGACATGGCCGACGTCGGTCGCGCCGTCGAGCGGGCGAAGGACAAGACGCAGCAGATGCAGGCACGCGCCAGCGCGGTCGAGGAGCTGACCGCGGCGGGTGCGCTGACCGACATCAGCGGCACCAGCGACGACATCGACCGTCAGCTGCAGCAGATCTCACAGAGCGGCCAGGTTGACGACGAGCTCGCCAAGATGAAGGCGGAGCTCGCCGGCGGGGGCGAACCGGCGAAGCAGATCGAAGGCGAGTCGACGGAGTCGACGCCGGCGTCATGAATCGCGAGGTCGTGCTCGCTGCGCGGCCGCGGGGAGCGCCACAGGAGTCGGACTTCGCGTTTCGCGACGTCGACGAACGCGAGCCTGCCGAAGGTGAGGTCCTCGTCCGGAACGTCTTCGTCTCCGTCGATCCGTACATGCGCAGCCGCATGAGCGGCATCCGCACCTACGTCGGCCCGTACGAGGTGGGCGACCCGATCGACGGTGGTGCTGTCGGCCGCGTCGTCGCATCGAACGATCCGGGCTTCGACGAGGGCGACTGGGTGTTGTCAGGGCTCGGCTGGCGGGATCGCGGGATCACCGGCGCGAGCCATCTGCGCAAGCTCGATCCCGAAATCGCACCGCCGTCGACTGCACTGGGCGTGCTCGGCATGCCGGGGCTCACCGCGTGGGTCGGCCTCGTCGACATCGGCGCGGTCAAGGAAGGCGACGTGCTGTACGTCTCCGGCGCGGCCGGCGCCGTCGGAAGCGCAGCTGCGCAGATCGGAAAGCTGAAGGGACTGCGCGTGATCGGGAGCGCCGGCTCGCCCGACAAGGTCGAGTGGCTGCGGGCGCTCGGGATCGAGGCGTTCGACTATCGCGAGACCCCGGCCAAGGAGGCGCTTGCCGACGGTATCGACGTGTACTTCGACAACGTCGGCGGGTCGCAGCTCGAAGCAGCGCTGTTCGCACTTCGCCCGTTCGGCCGCGTGGTCGCGTGCGGGGCGATCTCGCGCTACAACGACGAAGGCCCCCAGCCTGGGCCGCGCAACCTGGGCCTGATCGTGACGAAGCGGCTGCGCGTTCAGGGCTTCATCGTCATCGACCACGGCGATCGGTACCCGACGTTCTTCGCCGAGGTCGGGCCGTGGGTGCGCGACGGGAAGATCGCGTACCGCGAAACGATCGTCAACGGGCTCGAGCAGTTGCCGTCCGCGTTCGCCGGGTTGTTCCGCGGCGCCAACGTGGGCAAGATGCTCGTCCGCGTCGGCCCCGACTAACGCACGAACGTGATCAGCGTCGATCCGAGCAGCCCGTCGGGAAGGATCGTGAACGTGCACGGGGCCGGGCCGTGCGACTTCGGCACGCGGATCTCGCCGTGCCATACCGCGCGTCCGCCGATGTGCTCGACCGTGGCCACTCTTCCGTCAAGGTCGATCTCGAGCCTGTTCGTCTCCTTCGGCAGCAACGTGAGCTGAAGCGTCCCGCCGGCGCAGTTGAATGCGTTCACGACGGCGCGCCCCGAGATGTCGCCGTTCGGAATCGGCCCGGCGACCAGCATCGACAGCCGCGCCGGTCGCTCAAGCTCCCAGAGCGTCAAGCCGTACTGGTTGGGGCCTCGGTCCTGGTGTGCGATCGGCGAGCCGTAGAACTGCACATGGTCGTTGGCGACGACATAGCGCTCGTCGATCGACAAACGGCCGTCGCGCGGCAGAGCGACGACGCGTTGCGCGATCGGGCCCGGCACGAAGTGGGGGATGATCGAGATGACCCGGTCGATGCGTGGGTTCCAGAACCGCTGCTCCCAGACGACGGTCCAGGCCGCGAGGTCGCCGTTGTAGACGTAGGCGACGTCAGACGACACGTTGCGGTCGATCCAGTCGTGCGGTTCGCCGACGAGCGCGACCTGCGCGGCGTCCGTGGCGGTGTCCACGCGCGCCGCGGCGGCGAACGTGCCCCAGCCGAGGAGCAGCACGACGCCGACGGCGAGCAGTTCGAGCCGAGGCGCTAGGACGAAGAGAAGGAGCAGAACCGCGCCGACGAGCGAGACGACGGTCGCCGGCTTCCAGCCGAGCGGGTCGTCGAGCAGAATCGCGATCCCGAGCGAGTCGGGCAGCGCGTCCTGAGTGACGAGGTCGTTCCAAGGCACGGTCGCGAGCACGGCGAGCAACCCGAGCGCGCTCAGCGACGTTACGAGCCTGGGCCTCGGGCCGCCGCGCCCGAGCCACACCGCGAAGACGGCGAACACGACGGGCGGGAGTGCCGCCAGGTCGCGTCCGAGCAGGTGCGGCGAGAACCGTGAGCTGAACGTCCCGACCTGGAGCGTGACGAGGACGACCGCGCTTGCGGTCACCGCGACGAGTGCGCGTGCCGCCGGATCGATGCTTCGCTCACGTGCCGCCTCGACGAACGAGACGACGAGCGCCCCGGCGGGGACGACCCCGACCGTGAGGATGAGAAAACCGAAGTGGTCGTACGTGAGGCGCGCCGCAGGGCCGGCGCTGTAGCTCCCGTTGACCGCCGACTCGTATGCGCCGAACGCTCCGGGAACGACTACCGCGACGAGCGCGCCGGCGATGGCAAGCGACCACACCGGCCAGAACCGGCGGACGTCCGGCCACCGGCGTGCGAGCGCCGCGTCGACGCCGAGCGCGACCAGGAGCACGACCACGAGGACGATGCCTTGCACGCGCGTCGCGACCGCGGCCGCGATCAAAGCGAGCGCAATCGCCTGGTCTGTGAGCCTCGCGGTGGTGAGGGCGCGCGCCGACGCGAGAAGCGCCGCTGCGGCGAGCGGGTAGTAGAGGACCTCGGTCATCACGAAGCCCGAGAAGAGGACGAGCGGGCAGGCGAGGGTGAGCGCGGCTGCGAGCAGCGCATAGCCCTCGGGGGCCAGCCTGCGGGTGTACGCGTACACCGGCCACGCCGCAAGTGACATGACGAGCGCCTGGACCACTTTGAGGATCGCGTAGCCGGTCGCCTGGCTGCCGATCGACAGCGGGCCACCGGCGAACACCGGATAGAGCGCGCTGTATCCCGCCCCTGACGAGCCAAAGAGCGGGAGCGAGCCATGCTGCCAGAGGCCGAGCGCGCGGACGCCGTAGATCGCCTCGTCCGGCATGATCCAGAGCCCACCGACGCGCCGGCCGGTCAGCCAGTGAAGCAGCGTCGAGACGGCGACGAGCGCCGTCAGCGCAGCGGCGGGCGCCCCTAGAGCGGGGCGTCGAAGAGCGCGAGCCAACGCGTGAGGTCAGGTTCGATCGGGAGCTCGTGTTCGAGCTTCGCTTTCAGCTCGAGCTCGGTGGCGTTGTCCCGCTGGTCCTTACCCGAGGGCACGAACGGCCAGAACGACCCGCGTTTGAAGCCGTAGATCCAGTACACGGGGTTCGCGCCGCCGTCGAACTTGAAGATCGCGGCGAGGAGCTGCTCCCCGAACCCCTGCGCGGTGAGCTCGGATGCGAGCGTGTGCGCTGTGCCCACCAGATCCTCGAGCTGCGGGTCGTGCACGACGATCCAGTCGTAGCCGTACTCGTCGGACTTTCGATCGACCGTCGAGCCGGACTGTTGTGCCACGGCGTCGAGCAGCTTGTCGACGTCGTCGAAGGCACTGCGGAACTCGCCGGACGACTGCGGCTTGAACGTGATCGCCGCGGCGCCTGCGCATGTGAGTCCCAGCTCGACCTGAAGCGTCACCGCTGCGGTCGTGAGCGCGAAGAGGCGGTCGTCCTTCGGGCCGGGGAGCTTCTTGCGGCCGGAGAGGATGTCGCGGAGACCCACCCCGGCAGGCTAGCTAGGCGACGGGGCGGCCCATCTCGCGTGCGATCTCGGCGAGCGCCGCCAGGCGCTTCTCGATCGGCGGATGGTCCATGAACAGCTCGGACGAGAAGCTCTTGACCTTGGCCGGGATGATGAAGAAGGCGTTCATGCCCTCGACCTGGCGCAGGTCACGGTTCGGGATCAGCGTCATCTGCGACGAGATCTTCTGCAGCGCGCTCATCAGGTACTCGGGCGCACCGGTGATCAGCGCGGAGCCGCGGTCAGCCGCGTATTCGCGATAGCGCGAGATCGTGCGGATCAGGACGAAGCTGATCGCGTAGACGAGGATCGAGACCGCAAAGATGATGAGCCAGACGGGCGGCCCGTTGTTGTCGCGCCGCCCACCGCCGCCCCACATGCCGGCGTAGAGACCGAAACGGGTCAGCATGGCGGCGAGCATCGCGAAGAAGCTCGCGACGGTCATCACGAGCACGTCTCGGTTCGCGATGTGCGACAGCTCGTGCGCGAGGACACCCTCGACTTCCTTCGGCTCGAGGCGCTCCCAGAGACCACTCGTCACGCAGACGGCCGCGTGCTTGGGCGAGCGCCCAGTCGCGAACGCATTCGGCACCGGGGTGTTCATGATCGCGATCCTCGGCTTCGGTAGGTCTGCCATTCCGCAGAGCCGCTCGACCATGTCGTGCAGCTGCGGCGCGTCCTCGCGCGAGACGACCTTCGCGCCTGCGGCCGCCAGTGCGAGCTTGTCGGAGGTGTAGTACTGGAAGATCGCGAGCCCGAGCACGATCACGAGCATCGGAGCGACCCCGAAGTTCAGCTGCGTGATCAGAACGAGCGCGAAGATCAGGTAGAGCAACCCGAGCAGTCCGCTCGTCAGGATCATCCGGATCGTCAGGCCGGCGTCGCGTCCATATGACCTGCGCTTCATGCCCTGGATTGTAGGGATGGTGCAGGACTCGCAGTCGGCTACTTAACCCGGACTGAACAGCCCGGGGCCTGTATAGACTCGCGCACGTGCGCCGCCTCCTCCCGCTCGTGTTCGTGCTGGTCATCGCCGTAGGCTGCTCGACCTCGAAGCCGGGCGAGAAGACGGCGGCACCGCTGCCGTCGACGGTGCAGGGCACGGTGCCGAAGGAGCAGACCGCCACCGTCCCGTCCCAGTACAAGGGCGGGGACCCGGTCGCCGGGAAGCAGGTCTTCCAGACCGCCGGCTGCGCGGGCTGCCACACGCTGAAGGACGCCGGCTCGACGGGCAACGTCGGCCCGAACCTCGACCAGGCGAAGCCGCCGCTCTCGCTGGCCGTCGAGCGGGTCACGCACGGCGCCGGTGCGATGCCCAACTTCACGAGCCAGCTGTCGGCCAAGCAGATCGCCGACGTGACCGCGTACGTGGTGACGAAGTCCGGCGGCAATCTGAACGGCTGAGCGTCGCGCTTTCCCTCCCCGACGATTTCCCCCGCGACGTTCGCGTCGTCGCGACGGACTTCGACCGCACGCTCGTGGGGGCAGACGTCACGCTGCGTCCCCGGACGATCGCCGCGATGCGTCGTGCGCACGCGGCCGGCGTGCCGGTGATCGTCGTGACCGGACGAATGGTGAAGTCGGTGCGCCAGGCGCTCGAGCCGGCCGGCATTGCTGCACCGGTGATCGCGTATCAGGGCGCGGTCGTCGCCGACGAGGACGGGAATTGGCTGCGGCACGAGCCGATCCCGCTCGATCTCGCACGAGAGATCGTCGCCGCACTGGACGACGAAGGTCACTCACCGAACGTCTACGTCGACGACGAGCTGTACGTCGCGAGCGACACGCCCGAGGCGCGTGCCTACGCGGATCTGAACCGGATCGACTTCCACGTCGTCGGGCCGTTGCTCGACTGGCTCGACGAGCCGCCGACGAAGCTCGTGTGCGTCGGCGATCCCGTCGTGCTCGACGCCCTCGAGCCTGTGATGAAGGCTCGCTTCAGCGACCGCGCGCACATCGCGAAGTCACTTCCGCACTTCCTCGAGTTCGCGAACGCCGGCGTGACGAAGGGCGCGGGTATGGACTTCCTCGCCGGTCGGCTCGGCTTTACGAAGGCCGAGACCATCGCATTCGGCGACGGCGAGAACGACCTCGAGCTCGTCGAGTGGCCGGACTACGGGATCGCGGTCGCGAACGCGCAGGAGCGCGTGAAGGCGCTGGCGCGCTGGGTGTGCCCGTCGGCCGAGGACGAAGGCGTGGCGCAGGTCCTCGAAGCGCTTCTAGACTCAAAAAGGTGATCGACCTTCGCGCAGCCCGCCACGACCCGGAGGCCTTCCGCGCGGCGCTCGCGCGCAAGGGAGCGGACGATGCATTCGACGAGCTGCTCGCGGTCGATGTCCGCAAGCGCGAGCTGCAGACGCAGGTCGAGGAGTTGCGCGCGCAGTCGAAGCCCAAGGGCAAGCCGACGCCCGAGCAGCTCGAGGAGCTACGCGGCGTGAAGGAGAGGCTGCAGCCGCTCGAAGCGGAGCTCGCGCAGTCGGAGGAAACGCTGCAGGCGCTGCTCGACCGTTTGCCGAACCCGCCGGCTGAGGACACGCCGGACGGCGACTCGGAGGACGACGCAGTCACGGTCAAGCTCGTCGGTGAGCCGCCGGTGTTCAACTTCGAGCCGCGGGACCACCTCGACCTCGCGGCGGCACATGGGTGGATCGACGTCGAGCGCGGCGGAAAGGTGTCGGGCTCCCGCTTCGTGTATCGGATCGGGGACATCGCGCTGCTCGAGCTTGCGCTGCATCGCTGGGCACTCGACCGGATCGCCGCGAAGGGGCACATCCCGGTGCTGCCGCCGGTGCTCGTCCGCGAAGAGGCGATGTACGGAACCGGCTTCTTCCCGTCCGACAAGGGCGATTTCTACTCGGTTCCGGAGGACGGCCTCTATCTCGTGGGCACGTCCGAGGTGCCGATGGCCGCGTTCCACGCGAGGGAACAGCTCGACGACCTACCGCTCCGCTACGTGGCGTTCTCGACGTGCTTCCGTCGCGAGGCGGGCGCCGCCGGGAAGGACACGCGTGGGATGTTCAGGGTGCACCAGTTCGACAAGGTCGAGATGTTCGTGTTCTGCGACCCCGACACCTCGCGGGACGAGCACGAGCGGCTGCTCGGAATCGAGGAGGAGCTCGTGCAGGAGCTCGAGTTGCCGTATCGCGTGCTGAACATCGCCGCCGGCGACCTCGGCGCCTCGGCCGCGAAGAAGTACGACATCGAGGCGTGGTTCCCCGGCCAGGCGCGGTACCGCGAGATCACGTCGACGTCGAACACGACCGACTACCAGGCGCGGCGACTCGATATCCGCCACCGCCGGGCCGGGAAACTGGAGCACGTCCACACGCTGAACGGCACGGCCGTGACCGCGCGGGCCATGATCGCGATCCTCGAGAACTTCCAGGACGAGCGCGGCTCGATCACGGTTCCGGCGGTGCTGACGGACTTCGGCGCGCCGGCGGAGCTCGACGGCGAGCGAATACGCAAGTAACAGACTGTTACAAGCGCGTTCTGTTAGAAGAGGTCGCGCGGCGGGGTGCCGGAGCGGTCGAACGGGGCGGCCTTGAAAGCCGTAGACGGCGCAAGTCGTCCGTGGGTTCAAATCCCACCCCCGCCGCCAAACTGACGGGCAGGAATCCCGGAGTGCGCG
>DASXOW010000066.1:0-55796 GCA_036493955.1 Gaiellaceae bacterium | reverse complement strand
AGGAGCTCTGCGAGCTCGTGTGCGTGCGCGACGGAGTCGTTCACGTGGTCGAGCATCACGTACTCCACGAACACCTTCCGCCGGCGCAGTCCGAAGTAGCGTGTGCACTCGGCGAGCACATCCTCCAGCGGGTAGCGGTCGTTCACGGGCATCAGCTCGCTGCGCAGCGCGTCCGTCGGTGCATGCAGCGAGAGAGCGAGGCGAATCGGCTCTACCACCTCGTCGACGAACCGCGTCAGTCCCGGCAGCCACCCGACGGTCGAGATCGTGGTGCGCCGGTGTGTCACCCCGACGTCGGGGAGGCGACGCGCCGCGGCGAGGACGGAGTCGACGTTCAGCATCGGCTCGCCCATTCCCATGAAGACCGCGTGGTCGATCGGCTCCAGCCGGCGGAAATGCAGCGCCTGATCGACGATCTCCCACTCGGTCAGGTTGCGCCGAAAGCGCATCTGACCCGTCGCGCAGAAGGTGCACGTGAGCGGACAACCAGATTGCGACGAGAGGCAGACCGATCGGCGACCGTCGCGATAGCGCATGAGCACGGCCTCGACCGGATGTCCGTCGCTCGTGTGGAAGAGCGCTTTCACCGTGCCGTCCGTTGAGCGCGCCTCGTGTACGAGCTCGAGCGTCGAGAAGGGAACCTCGTCCGCGAGACGGAGGCGCATTCCCGAGGGCAGATTCGTCATCTCGTCGAACGAGCTCGCTCCGCGCGCGGCCCATTCCCAGATCTGGCGCGTGCGGTAGGCAGGCTCGTCGGCGAGCAGCGTGGAGACGGCGTCGAGGTTCACTCGTCCACGGTAGCCCGCAACCAGTCGACCACGTCCTGCGCGCTGCGGTCGGGCGGGAACACCGGGTAGAAGACTTTCGCGATCCAGCCGCCGACGGCGACCAGCGCGAGCCGTTTGTACAGCGTGTGGCCCTGAATCTCGAACGTTGGTAGCTGCAACGCCTCCTGAAGGCGTAGCTCCGGGTCGGCGATCACCGGGAACGGCATGTGGTTTCGCTCGGCGAACTCCCTCTGCTCATCGAGCGTCTGCGTCGACAGGCCGGCGATCCGCGACGCGCCGAGCTCGGCCAGCTCGGCGGCGTGGTCGCGGAAGCCGCACGACTGCGGCGTACATCCGCGGGCGCCCGGGACCTCGTCCCAGCCCGGGAACGGCAGCAGGCCGGGCAGGCCGGTGCGCGGATAGACGTACAGGACATCGAGCTCGGCGATGTTCACCAGCCCCTGCGTCGACTCGAGGGTGACGTGCGGTAGCTCCGCGCCCGTGAGGTGATCGGCGCCGCCGTCGTCCTCGGGAACGGGCAGGTCCGGCGGCAGTGTGTACGGGTCGGAGTTCGTCATGCGCCGAAGGCTAGTCTCACCACGTGATCGATCTCCGCTCCGACACTGCGACCAAGCCGACGCCCGCGATGCGCGAGGCGATGGCGACCGCGGAAGTGGGGGACGAGCAGGAGCGTGAGGACCCGACCGTCCTCGAGCTCGAGCACCGCACCGCCGAGCTGCTCGGGCACGAAGAGGCGGTCTATCTGCCGACGGCGACGATGGGGAACCAGATCGCGCTCGCGATCCTCGGCGAGCGCGGCGGTGAGCTAGTCGTCGAAGAGCGCGCGCACATCATGGTCTCCGAGCTTGGCGGCGCCGCCTATCACTCGGGACTCCAGACGCGCGGCCTCCCGGGCTACCGCGGCCGGATCAGTGCCGACCAGGTCCGGCGGACGTTCTGGAACGACGGCGAGTTCTGGACGCCGCGCATGTCCGTGCTCGCCCTCGAGAACACCCACAACACCTCCGGCGGCACGGTGTGGCCGCTCGCCGAGCTGCGCGAGACGGTCGCGGCCGGCCGCGAGCTCGGACTCCGGACGCACCTGGACGGCGCACGGCTGATGAACGCCGTCGTCGCTTCCGGCGTGCCTGCTGCGGAGATCGCGTCGCTGTTCGACACGGCGACGCTGTGCCTCTCGAAGGGGCTCGGGTGCCCACTCGGCGCACTGATCGTGGGCTCGCGCGAGCTGATGCACCGCGCGCGGGTCGAGAAGCACCGCTTCGGCGGCGCCATGCGGCAGGCGGGCATCGTCGCGGCCGCAGGCGTCTACGCCCTCGACCACAACGTCGACCGGCTTGCGGACGACCACGCGCGCGCACGGCGACTCGGTGAGGGGTGGGCAGCCGCCGGCTTGCCCGTGGATCTCGAGCTCGTGCAGACGAACTTCGTGCGGCTCGACATCGCGTCACTCGGGCTCTCCGAGGAAGACGCGATCGCTCGGATCCGCGAGCAAGGCGTGCTGCTCTCACGCACGCGGCCGGGTGTTCTCCGCGCTGTCACGTCGCTGGAGATCGACGACGACGCGATCGATCATGCGCTCACTGCAGTCCCCCGAGCACTGGAGGTAGCCCGTGTCTAGGAAGGCCAGACAGCTCGATCGCCTGCTGCAGCAGCAACAGGCCGAGCGGTTCCCTTCCGTCGCCGCAGCGGTCGTGCGCAAGGGCGAGATCGTCTGGGCGAATGCGGTCGGCGCCGCCGACTACGGCGCCGGCGAGGACGCGACACCCGGGACGCAGTACCGCATCGGCTCGATCACGAAGACGTTCACGGCGACGTCGATCATGCAGCTCCGCGACGCGGGCAAGTTGGATCTCGACGACCGGCTCGGTGAACATCTCGACGATGTCGGCGACGGCTCGCCGACGATCCGCCGGATGCTCGCCCATATCTCGGGGATGCAGCGCGAGGTGGGCGAGATGTTCGTCGACCTGTCGACCCCGACCGAGGCCGACCTCCAAGTCGGTTTCGCGCTCGAGCCGGCGCGCGCCCACCACTACTCGAACCTCGCGTTCGGCTTGCTCGGCCGCGTCGTCGCTGCGAAGAGCGGCATGCCGTACGTGCAATACGTCGATCAGCATGTGATCGGGCCGCTCGGGCTCGAGCGGACGACGTGGCAGTCGGTAACGCCACGTGCACAGGGCTACCTCGTCGACGACTACGCCCGCACCGTGTGGGCGGAGCCGGAGCTCGACCTCGGCGGCGTCGCTGCGATGGGGCAGCTCTGGTCGACAGTCGACGATCTCGCCCGCTGGGCGACCTTCCTCGCGCGCGGGCAGGGCGGCGTGCTCGGTCCCAAGACGGTCGAGGAGATGTGGTTCCCGCAGGTCATGTACTACCCGGACGACTGGGTGCTCGGCTGGGGACTGGGGCTGATGCTCCACAACCAGGGCGGGACGATCTTCGGCGGCCACGGCGGTGCGATGCCCGGCCACCTCGCTGGCGTGTACATCAACCGCAAGACCCAGATTGGCGCCGCCGCGCTGACGAACTCCGGCTCGCGCGCCGAGATGGACCTGTTCGCGATCCAGCTCGCGCAGAAGGCAATCGAGCTCTGGCCGGAGCCGATCGAGACGTGGCGTCCCGAAGCAGAGCCGCCGGCGGACGCTCGCGCGCTCCTCGGGGTGTGGTGGTCCGAGGGCACGCAATTCGTCTTCACGTGGGAGAGCGGCTCGCTGCGGGCGAAGGTCACCGGTTCGGCTCCGGGGCGCGGGGAGACGACGTTCGAGCGTGACGGCGACGGCTGGATCGCCGCTGCCGGCCGCGAACGGGGTGAGCGCCTACGCGTCGACGACGAGCAGCTCGTGTGGGCCGGCTACCCGTTCACGCGGACCCAGCGGCCGTTCGCGGCCGGCTGACGGCTCAGTTCACGCGTCGCTCCGCAACTGCCCGCGCAGTGCGCCGCCCGGGTACTTCGCGTTGTGCACGTTGACGTAGTACGCGGAAGGCGTCTTTTCGATCGCGGCGGCAAGTGCTGCCGTGGTCGTGGTGCAGCCCTTCGCCTTGAACACCTTCCCGAACGGGACGACGACCGGCCCTGCGGTGCCGGGACGGCCCTTGTGGATGTGCGCGGCGACGATCGTCTGGACGCGCGAAACCTTGATCTCCCAGCAGACACGACGACCGGTGATCTTGATCTCCGCCGTACCGCGACCGTCGGGATCGCCCTTCGGCGTCTCCGACTTGCCTGCAAGGGTCGCGTGCAGTGAATTGCCCTTCGTCAGCGAAGCGGTGGCGCCGGTCGCGAGGACAAGTGCCGCCAGGAACGTCAAGCCCACGTACCTCATGCTCCCTCCTTTTCTCCGAGGTGACGTGGGGGATACCGCGCCGCGACGGACCTGGTTTTCTCAGGCGAGCAGGTACCAGATGACCACGACGGCGTAGACCCCGATGAGCAGGAAGCCCTCCCACCGCCGCGACTTGCCGTCGGCGACGACGAATGCGGCGAAGAGCGCCGCGGCTCCCATCGTCACGATCTCGATGACGCGGAACGAGAGCGGGAGGCCGCGGCCGACGATCCACGAGAGCAGGCAGACCGCCGGTGCGACGAAGACCGCGACCTGCATGGACGACGTGATCGCAATCTCGGTGGCGAGCGTCGTGTTCCCGCGGCGCGCGATCACGACCGCGCCGCCGTGCTCGGCGGCGTTGCCGACGATCGCGACGATCACGACGGCGATGAAGAACTCGTTCAAGCCGACCGCCTTACCGAAGTGGTCGAGCGAGTGCACGAGGATCTCCGACACGAGTGCCGTTGCAGCCGTCGCGACGGTGAGCGTGGTGAGCGAGCGCCTGAACGACCAGGCTGATTCAGCGGGCGCCTTGCGTTCGGCGGCGCGGTGGATGCGGAGGTTGCGCACCGTGATCACGAGGTACGCGGCGAGCAGCAGGGCTGCGATCGGGATCGACAGGATGAATAGCGAGTGCCGCTCTTGCGAGCCACCGCCCCAGGCGAGTGCCGACGGGACGGTGAGCAGCGCGACCGCGCCGAACACGGCGAATAGCTGCCAGCGGAGCGAGCGCGCGTCCACGTCACCGTCGCCGCCCGCGATCATCGCGGCGCCGAGCACGAGCAGGATGTTCGAGACCACGGACCCGGTCAACGAGCCGCGGACGACGCCGGGCAACGAATCCGCGACGGCGAAGAGCGCGATGATCAACTCGGGAGCGTTGCCGAAGCTCGCGTTCAGAAACCCACCGACGCCCGGGCCGGTGTGCTCGGCAGCGTGCTCCGTCGCCTCGCCGATCAGCCACGCGAGCGGCACGAGCGCGACGGCGGCCAGCAGGAACAACATTGTCTCGTCGAGGCCGAAGACGAACCGGCCCAGAATCGCCACAGGTGTGAGGACGAGGCTTCCCCACAGGATCCTGCGCGCCACGCAGCTACCTTAGCGCCGTGATGTGGCCGGTGACGTTGCGCGCTTCCTGGGTCGTGACCGGGCGATGATCGACGCGGTCCTCTTCGACTGGAACAACACACTCGTCAACTTCGAGTGGGACGACGACCTCGTCGAGGTCGGCCATCGCGCCGGCCTCGGGCGTGACGACCCCGAGTTCACGGCGCGCTGGCGCGAGACGATGCTCGGCGACGACACCAAAGACCGGCGCTACGCGGACGTTTTGCACGAGCTCGGAGTCGCCGATCCGGATGCGTTCATCGATGCAGAGCACGAGGTCTGGCGTCCCACGCATTCCGTGCTCGCGTCGGCCCAGGCGCTGCTCGAGGCCCTGCGGTCGCGGGGCATCAAGACGGGGCTCGTCGCGAACTCATGGCCCGACCCGGGCCGCGTGCTGCGCAGGGACGCCGAGCTGTTCGGGCTCGCCGAGCGCCTCGACGTGCTCGTCTTCTCGGAGGAGGTCGGGCTACGCAAGCCCGACCCGGAGATCTTCCTGTACGCGTGCAGCCAGTTGGAGGTCGATGCAGCTGCCACGATGTTCGTCGGAGACAATCTCGTCACCGATGTGCAGGCTGCCGCCGATGTGGGCATGACTACGGTTCAAGCACTGTGGTTCAGAGCAGACGACACTCCCGGGATCGAGGCGGACTTCATGGCGTTCACGCCGATGGACGTCCTGAACGCGGTGCTCCGCCTAGCGCTGTAGCGGCAGAAAGTCAAGTCTTGCGGGTGTCCGCGACGGTTCGGACAATGCGGGTATGACGCCACAGCAGATCGCCGCACCGGCACTGCCGCTCCACCCTCAGGACGAGATGGAGTGCCGCCGTTGCGACGTCCACTGCGACAAGGTCGTCCACCCGGGCGCGTGCCTTGCACGCGGCTGCCCGTTCGTCTACTCGTACGAAGCCTGGGGGCACACCTACGTCGGTTGCATGCAGAAGGTGTACGAGGTCGAGATCGATCTCGACATGCTGCGCGCGGCCGAGGCGCAGAAGCCGGGCTTCGGAGCGATCCGCGCCGTGCGTCGTCCGTTGCCGATGTGCAAGGCCGAGGTCGAGCGGACCTATGAGTCGCGCCTCGACGAGGAGCTCGGCTGCATCAACCCCGAGTTCGACGAGCTCCCCGTCGGCGTTCCGACCTTCCGCGTCTTCGCGCGGTTCGCGTCCTAGAGTTCTAGGAGCGCGTTCTCCCGGCGCCTGCGCACCACGCGCATGCCGAGCCAGACGATTGCGAGCAGCGCGGCGAACGGTCCGCCGAGTGCCAGCGCGTAGACGGCACCGATCCCGATCCACCTGAACGCGACGCCGAGCCCGTGCAGCGGCCCGTGCTTGTGTGGGAGCACGGTCGTGGCTGCCGGAGTCTCGAGGCGGAGGTCGACCGTGGCGTAGTGCGCGCTCAGCCGCGTTGTCGCTTCGCTGCGTTGCAGTCGGACGATCTGCCTCTCGACGGCAAGGATGCGCCGCGCGTTCTCTGGGCTCTGTGGGTTGGTACGGAGCGCGGCGAGCTGCTTCTGCAGCCGCGCGATCGTGCGGTCGGTCGCATTTAGCCCTGCCGTCTTGTCGATGGTCGAAACGTTCTCGTCGGTGATTGTCCCGAGCTGCGCCAACTGCGTCATCGCTTGCTGGATGTTGTTGCGCGGGATCTTGAGCTTGAGGTCTGCGACGGCGCTGCTCCCGTGCGTCTGGGCATGCACCGACTGCGAGTAGCCGCCGAACGACGCTGCGATCCGGAGTGCGCGTTTGACGCCGTCCGAGACGTCGCGAGCGTGCTCGACGCGAAGCGAGAGCGTCGCGTCGTAGTCCTGCACGCGATTCTTGGCGGACGGGACGGCGAAGGCCTTCGCCTTGTCGGTCGCAGCACCGGCGGTCGGGGCGATCCGCCTCGCCGGCTGGTTGAGCTCGAGTTGCGCCTGGGGGTGGTTCGCCGGTCGCGTGAAGACAACCGTGGCGGCGACCGCAGCCGCGACCGGGACGACGACGACGAGCGCGCGCCGCCACGTAATGCGACGCGGCGGTGCGGGCGCGTCGGCCGCGATCAGCCGGATGCGCTCACGGACTTGGGGTGGGGCTTCGACATGCGCGGCGCGCAGCTCCGCGACCAGATCACGCTGCGACATGGAGGGCCTCCTCGAGTTTCTTCAACGCCCGATTCAGGCGCGTCGTGCAGTTGGTGGGAGAGATGCCGAGAACACGTGCCGCCGCTCCGGCGTCGAGATCGAGCAGGACGCGGAGAGCGACGACCTCGCGCTCACCGGCGGTCAGGCTTTCGAGAGCCGACTCGAGGTCGGGGGACAGTCCCTCGGCGAAGCGGAAGTCGACTGCCTCGGGCGGAGCCGCAAGCTCCTCGCGTCGTGTCCGGCGCCGTTCGGAACGGAAATGGTCGAGCGCGACTGTGCGCGCCACCTGGCAGAGCCAGGTGCGCACCGACCCGCGGTCGGGGTCGAAGCGGTGCCACAGCCGGAGTGCGCGTTCGAACGTGACGGCGGTCAGGTCCTCGGCGGCGAACCGGTCCGACGTGAACCACGCCAGGTAGCCGTACACGTCGTCGAGGTGCGCCTCCGCGGCCTGCTGGAATGTCATCTCCCTCGTTGTACGCCGCCGAGCGGCCGTTTGTCACGCAGTCCAGCGCGCATGGAGCTCGCGCAGCGTTTGGATGTCGCCCGCGGTGACGCCCTGCCGATCCGGCCCCGGCGTCTCGAGATAGGCCGACAGGTGTTGCAGCCGTGGCTGTGCGAGGAACGCTCCGAGGTTCTCTCCCATCTCGCCTTCGAGCAGATCCGCGTGCCGGTCGCGGTTCGAGCCGAGCGGCGTCGCGGAGTCGTTGATGTGAAGCGCGCGAAGCCGATCGAGGCCGATCCGGTCGTCGACCTCGCGCACGAGCTCGTCGACCTTCTCCGGGTCCGAGACGTCGTAGCCCGAGGCGTACAGGTGGCACGAGTCGAGGCACACCCCGAGCCGTGGATGCCCGTCGAGCCGGTCGAGCAGCGTCTGCAGCTCGTCGAGCGACCGCCCGATCGTCCCGCCGGTGCCGGCCGAGTTCTCGATCAGCAACCAGGTGTCTCCGTCGCAGCGCTCGAGGATCTGGGCGAGTGCGCGGCACGTGCGGGTGAGCGCGGCCCGTAGCCCCGCCCCGAGGTGCGACCCGACGTGGAAGATGACGCCGTCGGCGCCGATCGCGTTCCCCGCGGCCATGGTCGCCTGGAGCGCCGCGATCGACTTCTTGTGGATCGTCCGGTCGGGCGCCGCCAGGTTGACGAGATACAACGCATGGCAGACGACACCGCCGATCCCGTGCTCCGCGCGTTTGGCGCGGAACGCCTCGATCGCCTCGTCCGAATGGTTCGTGGGGCGCCACATCCGCGGGCTCTGGGTGAAGACCTGGACGCAGTCGCCGCCGATCGCGGCGATGCGGTCGATCGCGGTGTCGATCCCGCCGGCCGCCGAGACGTGCGCCCCGAATTCCACGGCTGCCTACGATAGAGAGCGGCATGTCAGTGAGAGTCCGCATGGCGCCGAGCCCGACCGGCTTCCTCCACATCGGCGGCGTGCGCACGTTCCTGTTCAACTGGCTGTTCGCGCGCCAGCAGGGCGGCGAATGCCTGCTCCGCATCGAGAACACCGACACGAGCCGCGAGGTTGCCGAGGCGGTCGACCAGATTCAGGCCTCGCTGCGCTGGGTCGGGATCGACTGGGACGGGTCGGTGTCGTTCCAGCTCGACACGGCGGACCGCGCGCGCGAGCTCGCGCGCGAGCTGGTCGAGAAGGGGCATGCGTACGAGGACGAGGGAGCGATCCGCTTCCGCCACCCGAAGGAAGGAACCGTCTCCTGGGTCGACGCCGTGCGCGGCGAGATCGAGTTCAGGAACGAGCTGCTGCCCGACCTCGTGATCGTCCGCTCCGACGGCCGGCCGACGTACAACTTCGTCAGCCCAGTCGACGACATCATCGACGGCATCACGCACGTGATCCGCGCCGAGGACCACGTGTCGAACACGCCCAGCCAGATCAACATCCTGCGTGCGCTCGGGGCCGACCTGCCGGTGTACGCCCACGTCCCGAACATCAACGGCGACGACGGGAAGAAGTTGTCGAAGCGGCATGGTGCGCTCTCCGTCGACGAGTTCCGCGACGCCGGCTATCTGCCGGCCGCGCTGATGAACTTCCTCGCCCTGCTCGGCTGGAGCTACGACGACAAGACGACGATCATGTCCCGTCACGAGCTGATCGAGCGGTTCTCCCTCGAACGGGTCGTTCCGAGCCCGGCGACGCTCGACTACAAGAAGCTCGACTGGATGAACGGCATGTACCTGCGAGCCCTCCAGCCCGACGAGTACGCGCACTTCCTCGAGCGCTGGCTCCGCGAGCACGAGATCGACTGGCCGCGGCAGCGCGTGTTCGCAACCGTTCCGCTCGTGCAGGAGAAGATCGAGAAGTTCTCGCAGTACCCCGACTTCGTGCGCTTCCTGTTCGAGGACGTCGCACCGCCTGACGGCGTCGACGGCAAGGTCGTCGCCGCGGCCGCCGACCGGCTCGCGCAACTCCCGACGTGGGAGGCAAGCGCGATCGAAGAGGACCTCCGTGGGCTCGTCGACGAGCTGGGGGAGAAGCCGCGCACCGCGTTCGCGCCGATCCGTCTCGCGGTCACCGGGTCAACGATCTCGCCTGGGCTGTTCGAGAGCCTGGAGTTGCTCGGGCGCGACGAATCGCTCCGCCGGCTCAGGGCGGCGGCCGCCTGAGCGGCCGCGGACGCGCGAACGGGTCGAGCGCTCGCTGGAATGCGTGCCACGCCTTGAGGCGGTACTGCGGTGATGGCAGCGGCAACCCGTGGCGTGGCGCCCTGGGGTGCGACATGCGCGATGCCATTTCTAACTAGGAAACGATGAAACGGCGTGAGCGGTTACGGGCGGTACGCGAGAACCGACGCGCATACCGCGACCGCCCCTGCCGACCACACCGGCCACAGCCCGAACGTGGCACCCGCGACGAACGCGAGCGCACCGACGAGCGCGAGCAGGAACGCGACGAGCGGCCGCGTCACGCCGTCGCTGCGAACCTCGGCGAGCGTTTCCTTCTGTGCGGCGGGCGTCGCGAGGCGAAGGCGCGCGAGCCGGACGCGGAAGAGAGCGCCGCGCCACTCGGGCAGCAGCGGCTCGACGGCTTCTGCTCCCTGGTCGCTGAGCGCCTCCGCCACCTCCGCGGTGGCGTCGCGCGCGGCGGCGAGCGAGGAACGAAGCTCGGCGTGTGCCGATTCCGCTCCGGGCGGTGGCGCCACACCGTACGCGTGCTCGCTTGCGAGGTGCAGTGCGTAGCGGAGTCGGTTGAGCGACACCTCGGCACGCACGTCGTCCAGGCGATCAGGCGTGGCGGCGTAGCGGTCGAGGCGGGCGAGCGTATGCGAGAGCTCCGTCCAGAGCTCGCCCATCTCCGCGGCGTACCGCTCAGGCGACGTCACGTTCGGCGCCACACCTGGAGGTTAGAACATTGGTGATCGCTGGTAGCATCGCGGCCCCGAAATGCAGGCGCAGACGCCCACTGCGCTCGTCGTCGAGGATGACGCAGCGCTCCGCATGCTCGTGCGCGTGAACCTCGAGCTCGACGGCTTTGTCGTCGAGGAGGCAGGCACCCTCGAAGATGCCGAGGCGGCCCTCGCGCGCTCGCGGCCCGACGTCGTCCTCCTCGACGTCCACCTCGACGGTTGCGAGACGCTCGGCTTGCTGGCACGTCTACGGGCCGAGGGCGTGCCCGTCGCGCTCGTCACCGGCTCGGTCGACGTGAACGAGTACCGCGACGCGGCCGACGCCGTGCTCTCGAAACCGTTCCAGCCCCAAGCCCTCGTCGGCGTCGCGCGACGCCTCGCTAGGGTGGACGTGTGAGCTCGACTCAGGTTCTCTCGCCGACCGACTTCGAGGAGCAGCTCGAGAAGTACCTGTACGAGCGCTCCGAGGAGTGGCGCGCGGTCCGCGTGGGCGAGAAGGAAGTGTCGGAGCAGGCGGAGATCGTCCGCCGCTACGCAGACCTCTTCACCCGCCAGCAGCTCGAGTCGCTCCGCGACGCGGAGAGCTCGGCCGGCGATGAGGCGGAGCGGATCTACCGTCTGCGCAAGACATGCGAAGGCGGGCTCGCTGCGGCGGAGCTCGCCGAGCGGGAGGATGAGCTCGAGAATCGCTTCCTCGCGACGCGCGTCACGTTCCAGGGCGAGGAGATGCCACTGCGCAACGCACAGGCGAAGCTCGCCGTGCTGCCGAGTTACGCCGACCGTGAGGAGCTCGGACGGATCCAGGCGGAGGCCAGCGCGAGCTTCAACCCGGATCGGCTCGAGCTGATGCAAGCAAGCGAGGAGCTGGCCGCCGACCTGTCGGGCATTGCAGACGCGATCGCCCGCAACGAGGAGGAGAAGGCGATCTCGCTGAGCGAGCTCTCCGGTGCCCTACACGCGGCGAGCGTCGAGGCGACGGAAAGTTACGCGACCCTGCGTGAGCGCTGGTTCGGGCGGCTTCTCGGGGACGAGCGTGAGGACATCCCGTCCAGCTTCCACACCGCGTGGATGCGCCGACTCTCGACGCTCGAGGCGACGTATACGCGCGACCGCGCGACGGACGTCTGCCTGCGCACACTCGAAGAGCTGGGCTTTGATCTTGCGGCGCAGCCGAACATCAAGCTCGATCTCGACGACCGGCCGCAGAAGTCTCCACGCGCGTGCGTAATCGCGAGCGATCCGCCGAAGGTCGTACACCTGATCACGCGCGCACAGGGTGGGCTCCACGACTACCAGGCGTTCCTGCACGAGGCTGGCCATGCGCTGCACTACGCAGGCTGCGATCCGCAGCTGCCGTACGTGTTCCGGCGCATCTCGCGCGACCACGCGCTGACGGAGATCTACTCGTACATCGTCGAGGCGATCTCCCGCGAGCCGGAATGGCACGAGCTGCACTTCGGGCTGACGCCCGAGCAGGCGCAGGAGAACGCGGAGGCGACCACGTTCCTCGAAGCGCTGCTCTATCGCCGCTACGAGGCGAAGCTGCGCTACGAGCTCGACTTCTGGTCGCGGTTCACCGTCGACGGTGGAGATTCGGACGTCTACGAGCGGCTACTGACCGAGGCAACCGGCATTCGCTACCGGCGCGACAACTATCTCGCCGACATGGACGCGGGCTTCTATTCGGCGGACTATCTGCGCGCCTGGATCCGCTCAGCGCAGCTACGCGACCACCTGATCCGCGAGATCGGCGCCGACTGGTGGCGCAACGCGAAGACGGGCGAGCTGCTGCGCGATCTCTTCCGCGAGGGCACGAGGCCGACGAGCGAGGAGATCGCCGCGCGCCTCGGCTTTGACCCGCTCGACACGAAGCCGCTGCTGCACGAAATCGGCGCTTAGAAGCTCTCACATGGTGACACAAGCTTCGCCGTGTGAGGGCTCCTGAATCGTTCGCTACACTGGCGCGCGCTGCTCGGCCCATTCGTCTAGTGGCCTAGGACACCGCCCTCTCACGGCGGCGGCACGGGTTCGAATCCCGTATGGGCCTTCAAGGCGCGCCTGGCATCACGGATTTGGCTTGAAGCCGTGTGTCAGGCATGTCGCTAAGGTCGCCGAAGCTCATGCGGTGCATCCCCGGTGAGTCCGGGCCGCAGGGGACGGGCCCGCGCGTCGCGCGCGCGAGGGTTCTGCCACCGTTGGGCATGTACGCCGATGCAGGCAGGTGCTCGGGGTGTCGGATGACTTCGTCCGGGCGTACACCGCGCCGGAGCTCAGGTGGGTGCGTCGTGGCGTCTGGCGTATGATCTTTTCCCGAACGTGTGGTGGGACAGTGGTGGAAGGGAGCGGCGATGCGGCGTTGGACGATCGGGGTAAGCGTCGTGGCAGTGACCGTGCTGGGCGTGGTCGCGATTGGGGCTGGACGAGCGTCTGCGAAGGGTGGCGCTGAGCACGTGCCGATCAGCTGCTCATCCGAGTGGAATCCTGACACCGGCACAACCGCGCTATATGTGTTCGCGCCCGACACGCCGCTGATCCCGGTGGGGCCGTCCGGGTTCCTGCCGTTCACCGGCGCAACAGGCACCGGGGTTTTCACGCCAAGCGGTCGGATGAACATCGTTTGTGGTCGCGAAGGAGATGGGCCGTTTTCATTCCCGGCCGGACTGACGTGGCACCACGCGGTCGGTTGCACGCTCTACCGCGGAGGGGCTGACTTCAGCACGATCGGGGCGCGGGTATACAAGGGCACCGGCCGGGTAGACGTGACGACCGATTCGGTCCAGATGACCTGCCACGGATCGTTCACCGGCATCTCGACTGGGCCGGAGTCTTAGGCGGGAGACGCGAGCGCGAAGCTCTTTCCATGCGTGGCCCCTGCTCGAAGGATGAGGGGTCATCACGTTTGCTGGACCGTGTTGCTTGCTGCATTCCTCTCGAGGGACGCGTCCATCGGCAACGCGTAGACCCGACGGTCCCGGCCCATCGTCACTCGTTCGAGGCACGACGAAGGGGCGACAAGATCAGCTTTCTGGCCAGTAGCGAGTCGCGGGGCGAGCGAACAACATGCGTTTCGTTGGAGAGCACTTCTCGGGGGAGAGAGTGAACGCGAGCGGCCGGGATCACCGAAGGAAACGCCCGTCCATCCATTGCGCCGAGTGCAAGAGCTCGAGCGGCCTGTATTGGCACGGATGGCGAGCCTTCCGGGCAGTTGACCCTGAGCTGGGTGAGACTCCGGCCCTCGCGTTCTACTGCCCGCTCTGCGCGCTACGGGAGTTCGGGCCGCCTCGAAGGCGTCTGCTCGAAGATCGGCGCTGTTCGGTTTGGAATCAAGATTCACACAGTCGGGCCGTGGGTAGGGAACGGCGCATGACCAAGGACTTCGCACAGCCGGCTCCGCCGCCGGACGAGGGAACTCTCCCGACTCCGCCGCCCGACGAAGGAACGTTGCCGACGCCTGACCCGGCGCCTGACGATTCCGACTAGTCGCAAGTCGCCAAAGACACAACGCGGTCCGCCAGCCCGGCCTCTCCCCTTCAGGGCACCGGGCTGGCGCATCGCGCACCCCCATCTTCCTCGCATTGGACCAGCCGTGACGGTTTGCGGAGCGGATTTACCGGCACCCGTACACAACACGCTAGGCGTAACGAGCGGCGGCGACCCCGGGGAGAGTTGGGGCCAGCCGCCGCCGCCAAGACGCCTCCCCCATCCATCAGGTCGGCGTCAAGCTGATGCGCCAGTCAAACGCTTCGGGGAGCCGCTCGCCAGCTCCGAACGACAAAACGGAGCCACTTTGCGACGAGAACATCAAACGCTCCAGGGTTAGAGTCTGCGGCGCCGTGCGCCGCGACGCGGCAGTCGGCGCTCAGGTCGAGAGGCGGTTCAGGAGCTTGAGCTTCGGCGCGCTGATCACCGGCATCTCAATAGAGGCGCTCGCCGAGCAGCTCTTGTCGATAATCCGGACATGACTGAGCTCACGCTGACGCGGTCGCCCGAAGATCGCCGCCTGTACGTCCTCGGCGACATCGGCTCGCTGCGGTTCGAAGGCCTCCTTTCCCGGTCCGCCACGGCCGAGGGCGGGGGACGAAGCTGGCGATTCGCGAGGCGGGGTGTGTTCACCGCCCGGGCGGAGGCGGCGGATTCGGCGGGGACGCAGGTCGGGGAGTTCGAAGCGAAGACTGTGCGGCGCGGGGGCACGATTCGCTGGCGGAACCAGCGCCTCGCGCTCCGGCCCGCGAGCGCCTGGCGCGAGCGGTACGCCCTTGCCGACGGCGAGCACGAGCTTGCGGTGGTCGACGGCAAGGGCTGGGGTCGGAAACCCGTTCGGGTGGACGTCGACGACGCGATGCCCCTGGACCCGGCGCTGCTCCTCTTCGCGGTGTTCGTCGTCCGCGGGCTCGCAGACGACGCAAGCGGAACCGCGGGAGCTGCCGCGTCCATCGCGGCGACCGGCTAGCCGGCGTTTCCTCCCGTTCACACACGGGTCTCCAGGAGTTTTCCTCTCGAGCCGATAACGCGCCCATGACCACTGGGGTTGTCACCGTCCCGAGAGACGTCAAGAGCTTCCGGCTGGCCGAGCCGGTTGCGACCGAATTCACCGTCTGCACCGTGCTCTCGCTGGCGGCGTCGGGAATCTGGCTCTTCATGCTGCCGCTCGAGTTTCTGGGGCTCGTCTCGGCGTAACGCCGCGGACACGTGACGCGTGCGTCGCGTTCGACTTCCTGAACGCCGCAAACTTCGGGCATAGCCTGTGGACCGCAATGGCGATGACCTCACTTCATCGCTTCACGCGGCTGCTTCTATGGCGCCTGGTCGGCATCTGCACGATGATGCTTGTTGCCTCCTGGATCGTCGGCGCGGGGTCGGTCTGGCAGATCGTCGAGTGGGTCCCGATGACGATCGCGATCGTCCTGGTCGTCTCGCACCTGGCGTCGTTCATCCGTCAACGCGGGTAGCGACTACTCCGGCCGGATCGTGATGCGGAGCCTGACGCGGCTCTTGCATTCCTGCGTCATCGACACCTGACCCGTCGTGGTGCTGTTCCGGAACACGACCTCCGAGTCCGCCGGATCGATCTCCGACCGCAGGATCGTGTATCCGGCCGCCGCGAGCGCGTCACGATACGCGGCGTTCGCGTCCCGGATGATGCCGCCGCGGAACCCGTCGACGACCGTCGTCGGGCCGGCGAGAGAACGCCGCGTGTACGTCGAGCCGGCCGTCGGGAACGTGACGTGCACCCGTGCGGCCGGTGCCGCGCCGCAGGGACGCACGAACGCCGCGGGCAGCGGTTCCGCCTCGCCGGTACGAAATGCCTCCGCGAGCCGGTGGTGCTCGAACGTGATCGCGACCGCGGCGGCGGCAACGACCACCACACCGGCTCCGAGCAGCGCCACCTTGATCGCGCGTACCTTGACCTGCCAGCCGAGCTCGAAGCCCAGCAGGAACACGAGCGCCAGCACCGCCCCCGCCGCGCCGACGACGAACGGTGCTCGTGGGCTGACGTACGTCCAGAGCACGCCTGCGACAACGCTCGCGACGAGCGACGCGGTGGCGGTCGTCAGGAAGAAGATCCCGTACGCGGTCCCGACCGCGGCGCGGCCCGGGAGTGTGTCCGCGATCCACGCGCGCGCGACGCCTTCCGTCGCGGCGATGTAGACGCCGTAGACGGCGAACAGCGGCCAGACGGTCCAGCCGTGCGACGTCACCGCGAAGCCGAAGTAGACGAGCGCGAACACGGCGAGCCCGCCTCCGAGCAGCACGGAGCGGGGGACACGGTCGGAGAGCGCACCGAACGGCCACGAGAGCGAGCAGTAGATGACGTTGTAGACCGCGTAGGCGAGCACGACGACCACCACGCCGAGGCCGAGGTCGCGTGCACGGAGCACCAGGAACGCGTCGCTCGAGTTGCCGAGCGAGAACAGCACCCACACGACGATCGCCCCCCAGAACACCGGCGGCAGCGCCTCGCGTTCGGCGGCGACCGCCGTCGCGCGCGCCCGATCGTGGCCCGGCGCCTCGCGGACACCGCGCAGGACAAGGAGGGTGATCACCCCGAGGCCGCACGCCACCCAGAGGATCCCGCGGAGGGCGACACCGCTCTCGAGGAGGACAACGGCGACCAGCGG
The DNA here is from genome assembly GCA_036493955.1 of Gaiellaceae bacterium. Classification (GTDB taxonomy): domain Bacteria; phylum Actinomycetota; class Thermoleophilia; order Gaiellales; family Gaiellaceae; genus PALSA-600. Next base: position 38,981 of record DASXOW010000066.1, on the reverse strand, counting down.
CCCGAGCACAGCGCCGGCCGTGTCCATCGCACGGTGGTAGCCGAAGCTCGAGCCGAGGAGCTCCGCCGGCGTCGAGTCGCGGATGAGCGCGTCCCGTGGGGTGCTGCGGGCGCCCTTGCCGAACCGGTCGACGATCCGCCCGGCGAGCACGAGGCCCCAGCCGGGTGCGCCTGCCAACATCGCGCGCGCCACCGTCGACGCGCCGTAGCCGCCGATGATCCACGGCTTCCGGCGGTCGCCCATCCGGTCCGATACCCAGCCCGAGAGCAGGCGGACCCCGGTGGCGATCGCCTCGGCGATTCCCTCGATCAGCCCGACGATCGCGACGGGAGCGCCCAGCGTGACCGTTAAGAAGAGCGGGACGATCGGGTAGGCGAGCTCGCTGGCGGCGTCGTTGGCCAGGGAGATCCAGCCGAGCTTCCGGACGTTGGCCGGGAGCCGCCTTCTGGCGGCCTCGACTCGAGTCAGTACCCGTGGCAAAGTCATAGAGGTTCGCCTATCCTGCGGGCTGCTGAAGTTTCCTGCAGTCCGAACAAGGGGGAGTGGTGCTGAAAGACGGAAGCCGTCTCTACAAGATCGAGACGACACTCGCAGCCCTCAGCGGCGTCCTCGGTGTCCTCACGTTCTTCTGGCATGACTGGCTCGAGGTGACTGGTTGGGATCCCGACCACCACAACGGGTCGGCCGAGTGGATCATCGCGGTCGTGCTGATCGCAGTCGCGATCACCCTCGGGGCGGCGGCCCGCCGGGAGCACCGGCGCGGCGTTCCGGCCGTCGGCGCGGCGTAACCCGCACCGTTCGAATCATTGGCGTTCGTGGCGGCCGTACGACATACGGCCGCCGCAGCCTGCCGTGGCCTCAGTGGAGGCTGATCACGAGGACGATCGCCGCCAGCACGACGAAGAACAGGAGGTCAATCGCGACCGTCCTGATCGACGCGCGCAGCACATAGGCCCCGGCCATCGCCGGGAAGGTGTGCCGGTCGCCGCGCCGGCCGGCGCCGGCGTACGCGGCCGGTGCCTCGGGGTCGCTCCCGCTCGGCTCTGGCTCAGGTTCGGGTTCCGGGTCGGCGGGCGGTTCGGCAGCCAGGCTCGCCAGGCGCCGCAACTCGGGGTCCACGAGCATGAGCTCGGGAGAGACGACCGACTCGGCGACCGACTGCTCCAGCTCGCGAAGCCAGACGATCAGCTGCCCGAGGAGGACGATCGGGTACTCGGGCGAGAGCGAGAAGCTCGCGTCCGCACGGGGAAACAGGTGCTCGAACTCCTTGGCGGGAGGCGAGTTCTCGAGCGCCGCGCGGACCGAGTTCCGCGCGTTCGCGTAGACGAGCAGGCCGGCAGGCCCGGGTTGGAGCGCAGTCGCAGACGCGACCTCGAGGGTCGTGCGCAGGCGTGTCAGCTGCCGCAGTTCCATCGACACGGTTCTCATCATGGTCGACACTTGACGAAGAAGCGAGGCGGCCCCAGGCTGCGGCGCTTAGGGCCGCCTCGCGGCGCGGAGCTTGCGGGGGGTCTGGCCGCAAGCACCGCTTGAGCGAACGTTACGGATTCCGCGGCCGTCGGTGCGTTCAATTGACCGAACGGCCCGCCCTCCATCGGGCCAACTCGCTCTACAGTCCCGGCGCTTCTCGGCCGATAACGCGAGCCATGAACGCGGCAATGGAGCTCGCCCCGGCGAGCACAGACTCGACTCCGCCCGAGCCCGCGTGGGCCCAGGCCGAGTTCGAAGCGCTGAGTGAGGACGAGGTCGTCGGCCTTCTCCTCCGGCGCATGCGCAAGCTGAGTGAGCGTGGATGGGACCCTTGCGAGGCGCTGATCGCGGCGAGCCGGATCCATCTCGCGATCCGGTAGAGCGCCTACGAATCGAGCGGCCAAACGACGAAGGGAGGGCTTTCGCCCTCCCTTCGCAACCTGCCGTTCTGGGGTCCCGGCTTACGCGGACTTGACCAGGGCCTTGGCGGGCACGATGACCTTGTAGGTCGTCGACTTGCCACCCTTGACCTTGTAGATCGTGACCGGGTTGGAGGTCACGTCGCCGTTCGCGTTGAACGAGACGTTGCCGAGGATCGAGCCCTTCAGGTTGATCTTGAAGAGCTGCTTCGCGATGTCGGCACGCGTGCCGTTCGACTGCGCGATCGCCGCAACAGCGACCTCAGCCGCCTGCGCCGCGTAGACGGCGTAGGGATCCGGCGACTTGTGGTCGGCCTTCGTGAAGTTCTTCACGAAGGCTGCGCCGGCGCCTTTCAGCTGGGAGTTCGGCAGACCGGCGACCGAGACATACGAGCCCTCGGCCGACGTGCCAGCCTGCTGGACGGTCGCGGAGACCGGGGTGAAGCCGTCCGGCATCATCAGCTTGACGCTTGAAGCAACGCCAGCGCGGATGTCCTTGATCAGCTTGCCACCGTTCTCGCAGATCAGGCCGCCGAGGAACACACCTGTTGCCCCGGACGCCTTGATCTTGACCGCAAGCGCCTCGTAGGAGGACGCTTTGCCGTCCCACGCCGTGAAGCCTGCGATCTTGAGGCCGAGCTTCTTCGCCGCGTTCTTGTAGTTCGTCGCGACGCCGAGGCCGTACGCCTCCTTGTCGTTGAGGATGAAGACACTCTTCACGCCCAACGTCTTCGTGAGCACGGCATCGGCCGCACCCTGGTAGTCGTCGGCCGCCACGACACGCGCGTAGTTGCGCTTGCCGGTCGGGTAGTACTTGCCCGGCTCACCTGCGACGGTGCCCGGACCCGGGTGGGTCAGGCCGACGTAGGTGTTCGCGGGGCTGACCATGGCGACGGGGCCGTTGGCCGCGCGGTTGAGGATCGGAACGATGATCTCGGCACAACCCGAGTTGAACGTCCCGATCACCATGCCGACGCCCGAGTTCTGGGCGTACGCATTCGCGTTCGCCGAGCACTTGCCCGAGTCCCACTTGCCGGCCTGGGCGGTCGCGTCATCGCAGCTCTGGTAGGCGATCGAGTACTTGCCCGCCTTCCAGCCATGCTGGCTGAAGATGTATTTGATCGCCCTGGTCATCTGCGTGGTCTGAGTCCGGCCTGAGCCCTCGAGAGGCAGGTCGGACGCGACCAGGATCTGACCACTGCCGTTCTGGATCGCCGAGCACGACGACGCAGGCAGCGGCGTCGCGCCGCTCCGTGCGATCGCACCGCTCACCATCGTCGCGAGTGCGACGATTGCGATCAGCGCGGACGCACCAGCGCCCACGTAGATGCGCTTCTTCACTCGTCCTCCTGTCTGGGGGGTCAGGGGAATTGCGAGGGAGCATAGGCAAAGACGGCGGAACCGCCAACTGAGTACCATCGCGCGGGCGTGCGTCCGGCCCTGCTTTTTCTTCCTTTCATGTTCCTGCTCGTCGGCTGTGGCGTCGAGAAGAAGGCATCAGCGTCGACCGCCGCGGCGCCGCCGACGACGGCAACCCTCCACACCCTGTCGGACCTCCATCCGCCGATCCTCCGCATCGACGATCCGGCGAAGGGGACGGCGCCCGGGTACGTGATGTTCGCGGAGAAGGGCGGGAAGAACCGGCCGAGCGGCACGGTGATCGGCGACAACCAGGGCCGCATCGTCTGGTACCACGAGGTGCCAAAGGGGCTCGAGGCGACCGACTTCCGCGCGCAGACCTACCGCGGCAAGCCCGTGCTCACCTGGTGGCAGGGGACGATCACGAAGGCGGGAACCGGGCGCGGCACCTATGAGATCTACGACGCGTCCTACCACGAGATCGCGACCGTGAAAGCCGCACACGGTCTCGACGGCGACCTGCACGAGTTCCAGTTGACACCGCGCGGCACCGCCTACATCTCGATCTACCACGAGGTGCCTGTCGACCTGCGGTCGGTCGGCGGCCCGAAGGACGGCTATGCGGAGGACAGCGTCGTCCAGGAGATCGACATCAACACCGGGAAGGTCGTCTTCGAGTGGCACAGCCTCGACCATGTGCCGCTGGCCGAGTCGATCCAGGCAAACCGCGAGCCGGCGCACCACGCGACGAAGAAGCGGCCACTCGACTACTTCCACGTCAACTCGATCGCCGACGGGCCGGGCGGGACGATCCTGGTCTCCGGCCGGAACACGAGCGCGCTCTATCTGATCCGCCGCGACGGCTCGATCGTCTGGCGCCTCGGCGGGAAGCGAAGTGACTTCGGGCCGGCGGCGGCCGTCAAGTTCCGCTACCAGCACAACGCGCGGTTCCACGGAGCGAACACGATCTCGCTCTTCGACAACGGCGCGATCCCGAAGGAAGAGCCGTACACGCGGCCGCTCGTCCTCAAGATCGACGCGAAGGCGAAGACCGCGAAGATCGTGAAGACGTTCCTGCGCCCGAAAAAGCTGAGCTCGCCGTTCGAGGGCAACCTCGAGCTGCTGCCCGGCGGCGGCGCGTTCGTCGGGTGGGGCGGCATCCGCAAGCTGACCGAGTTCTCCTCGGCCGGAAACGTGCTGTTCGAGCTGACGCTGCCGTACGGCGACACGTATCGCGGCTACCGGCTCCCGTGGACCGGCAATCCGGGCGGGAAGCCGCTCGTCGCGGTCGTCGGCGACCGGGTCTACGCGAGCTGGAACGGCAAGCGAGGCATCGCGCGTTGGCAGGTGCTCGCCGGCGCAGACGCCGACCAGCTCGCCGTGATCGCGTCACGGCCATGGGGTGGGCTCGAGACGACGATCGGTCTCGAGACGCCGCCCAAGGTGGTCGCCGTGCGTGCGCTCGGCCCGAGCGGCCGTGTGCTCGGCCGTTCGACCACTCTCGAGCCCTGACGCGTCAGGCCGGCGCCGGCAGGAACTCATCGGCCCGCGCGCAGGCGAGCCGGCGTGCATACGCCTTGTGGTGGGCCGCCCGGAAGCGCTCGAAGACCAGCCCGCGGTCGTAGGCGGCGGCGGTCGCGCGTCCGCGCTGGCCCATCTCCGCCCGTCTGTCGCGATCGGCGGCGAGACCGTCCAGGATCTGTGTCATCTGCTCTGGTGAGCCTTCCCGGTCGAGGACGAAGCCGTCGATCCCGTCCGTGACCACCTCGTGCGCACCGGCGAACTCGCTGACGAGGGCGGGTCTTCCTGCCGCCAGGGACTCGAGCACCGGATGCCCCCACGAGTCCTGTCTGCTCGGCAGGACCAGCGCGTCGGCCGCCGAGTAGACGTCGGGAAGCTCGTCGTTCGGAAAACGCCCGAGGAACCTCACGCCGCGGCCGGGCGGGAGCAAACGCACGAGCGGCTCGTACGCCGCCTGCCCGCCTCCACCGACGACCAGAAGCTGTGCGTCGCACCGGAGGCGCGCCAACATCATGATCGCCCGGTCGAGGCCCTTACGCTCGAAGTCGTCGCCCACGAAGAGGACGACGAACGCATCGGCTGGGAGTTGCAGACGGGCACGCATCACTGCGCGTCCGCCGGGCCGCCCTGCGAATCGGCGCGCGTCGACGCCGACCGGGATCGCCTCGATCGCGTCCCGCGGAACGCCGTAATGCCGTGCGAGCTCGTCGGCGATCGCCGACGAATGAGTGATGCAATACGGCGCCGGCGAACGGAAGAGCCGCCGCTCGATCGCCAGCACGACCGCGGATTGCGGCCGGAGCAGCGGCGTCAGACGACGCCGAATCCGCGCCGTCGGCTCGACCTGATCGAAGTAGTGCGCGATCTCCGCGGGGCGCACCGCGTTGACGGTGACGAGATCCGCCTCGGCCGTCGCGAACCCGATGCTGTGCACCACGTCGAACTCGTGCCGCCGCCGGCGCAGTGCGCGGCGCGCGCGTACCGCGAAACTCCCGGTCTCGCAGGCGTAACTGAGTCGGCCCCTCCCACGAACGAGCGGTTCGACTGTCTCGAAGGCAATCGGCGCGTCGGTCTCCTCGCGGCCCGTCCGCGAGCACACCGCCGTCACGTCCTCGTCGTGCGCGAGCCGCTCGCTTCGTGCCACGAATGCCGCAGGGATCGAGCTGTTGCGGTGGAAGTCGCGATACACGACAGCGACGCGCAGACGGCGGCGGGGTTCCGCGGAGCGGATCCCGACAGAGCGAGGGGGGAGTGTCCGAACGTGTTGCACCATACGGCGGAAATTCAGCTCCTTGCCGCATGGACGCGAGTCGAAACATTGTCACGTCTGTTGCCCCTACATAACCGCTTCGGGAGGCGCATCCCGAAAGCTGCGGGACTAGGACTCGAACCTAGACTACCGGATTCAGAGTCCGGCGTCCTACCATTAGACGATCCCGCAAGGGCTGCCATTGTAGCTTCCCACCCGCAAGCCTCATTCCACGCTGCCGGTGCCTGACGACCTCGAACTCGTGGAGTTGGGAAGGCTGTCGCTCGGCGATTGGCTCGACCTGACGGAGCGCGACCCGGCAGCGTTCGGGCCGTCGACTGCGAGTCTCATCTACCGCGACAAGGATCGTCATCTCGGGTTGCGATCACCCGATGGACGGCTCGCGGCGGTCCTCGGCATGACCGTCGCGGGCATCGAGATCGATGGGCACGAGCCGTTCGGCGTGGTCGGGATGGGCTCCCTGATCGTGAGACGAGAGAGTCGCGGGCGCGACCTCTCCGGCGTGTTGTCACGCGCCGCCCGTTCTCGCGCATCGCAACTCGGCCACGACCGTGCGATGTTGTTCTGCGAGCCTGAGCTCGTCGAGCTACACCGCCGCCGTGGCTACGCGCTGATCGACGCGCGCGTGACCGTCGATCAGCCAGGCGGGAGGATCGAGATGCCGATTCCGGCGATGTGGCGGCCGATTCGGCCGTGCGAGTGGCCGAGTGGCCATGTCGACGTGGTCGGCCTTCCGTTCTAGGCCGCGAGATCTAGAGATCGAGCTCGTACAGCGGCACGAGGCGCTTCTCGGCCTCAGTATCGATGTGCGCGAGCACCTCGACGTAGGGCTCGAGCCCGGACCCGCGGAGCTTCGCCTGCAAGAGCCCGTCGACCTGATAGATGCCGGACGAGTTGTTCATCGTGATCGAGATGCGGATCGGCTTCTTCTCGCCGTCGGAGATCAGCACTTCCTCGATCGCGGCCGCGGAGAGCGAGTGGATGCCGACGCGGCCGCGCTCGAACGCGATCCGCGATCGGCCCTGCTCCATGTCCAGCGCGTCCGCGACCCGGAGGATGCCGGCCTCGAGCGTGAGCGGCTGGCCGTCCGAGCGGTGGCTGATGATCCCCTGCAGCACCTCGGACACAACGACCGTCAGGTCGGGCTCCTCGTAGATCCCGGCGAGCAGCTCGCGTAGCTTCGGCTCAGCGAGGAAGAGACTGAAGTCCTCGTGGCCCTGCCGATGTACGGACATCCCGATGCAGTGCGTCAAAGCGGTAAGCACGACGATCACCTCGGCGTCGTCGCGGGTATAGCCGTAGTCGCGGACCACGTTCGGCTCGACGCCGTGCTTGGTCAGCTGGCGGAGGAGCTTCAGCGCGATGTTCGTGACGATCTGGATGTGGACCCACGAGTGGTCGTTGATCTCCATCCGGGCCACCGCGTTGACGTTCGCGACGTGCCACCACCCCTTGAGCTGGTCGTCACGGTTTGCCCGGTCGATGACGGTGCGGAGGGTCCGGTTGGCGCGGACGGGCACGCGGATGCGCATCTCCGCGACCGCCTCCTTCGGGGTCATGCGCGTCTCGCGTTCAGCCTCGGGGGCGACCTGCGGCTCGATCCGCTCCGTGTTGTCCGACATAGACCCCACCATATGTGTGGATGACCGGCGAGGCAGCAGGCTTCTGGCGGAGGTTCGCGGCGGCGCTGATCGACGGGATCCTCCTCGGCATCGTGAACGGGATCCTGCGCCTACTCCTGGGGGTCGGGCCTGGCACCGGGCTCGGCACACTCGCCTCGTTCGTGTACTTCACGTACTTCCACGGCAGAACTGGTCAGACGCCGGGTGATGCCGCGCTCGGCATTCGCGTCGTGGACATCGACAGCGGCGAAGTGATCGGTTACGGCCGCGCGTTCGGGCGGGCACTGGTCGCGATCGTCTCTGCCCTCGTCGTCTTGCTCGGCTACCTGTGGATGATCTGGGACAAGCGGAAACAGACGTGGCACGACAAGGCCGTCAGTTCGCTCCCCATCCGGGTCTAGGCCGCGTCGACAGCCCAGTCGCCGTAGAGCGACGTGTAGAGGCCTCGCTTCGCGAGGAGCTCGTCGTGCGTCCCCTGCTCGACGATCTGCCCGTGCTCGAGCACGACGATCAGGTCGGCGTCGCGGATCGTCGACAGTCGGTGCGCGATGATGAACGCCGTTCGGCCGTGCAGGAGTCGGCGGAGGGCTTGCTCGATCTTGCGCTCCGTGCCGATGTCGACCGAGCTCGTCGCCTCGTCGAGGATCAGGATCCGTGGATCGGCGAGGAGCGCTCGCGCGAATGCGACGAGCTGGCGCTGGCCGAGTGACAGTCGCGAGCCGCGCTCGCCGAGCTGTGTCTCGTATCCGTCCTCGAGCCTGTCGACGAACTCGTCGGCGCCGACCGCGCGAATCGCCGCGACGATCTCGTCGCGACTCGCCCCGCGTCGGCCGAACGCGACGTTCTCGGCGAGGGTGCCGGCGAAGAGGAAGCCCTCTTGCGGGACGATGCCCAGCTGGCGGCGGAGCGATTCCTGCGTCACGTCGCGCAGGTCGACGCCGTCGAGTGTGATGCGGCCCTCCGTCGGGTCGTAGAAACGCGCGAGCAGCTTCGCGATCGTGGACTTGCCCGCACCGGTGTGGCCGACGAGCGCCACGGTCGTCCCGGCCGTGACGTGCAGGTCGATCCCGTGCAGCACCTCCGGCCCGCGGCCGTACGCAAACCGCACCGATTCGAAGTCGACGTCACCGCGCGCCGTGTGGAGAGCGACGGCGCTTGGCGGGTCGACGACCTCTGGCTCTTCGTCCATCAGGTCGGTGATCTTGTCCAGCGCAGCGACCGCCGAGAGGAACGTGTTGTAGAGCTGCGAGAGCTGCTGAACCGGGTCGAAGAAGTTCGAGAGGTAGCCGAGGAACGCGACGAGCGTGCCGATCGACACGTCACCGTTGAACGCGAGCCAGCCGCCGTACCCGAGGACGACCGCGGTCGCTGCCGACGACAGGAAGTCGACCGCCGGGAAGTAGACGCCGTTCAGGACGACCGTCTGCATGTTCGCCTCGCGGTAGCGGTCGGCGACCGCCGTGAAGTTGGCGCTCGCCGCTCGCTCGCGCGTGAACGACTGGAGCACGCGCATACCGGCGATGTCCTCGGCAAGCGTCGCCGTGACGGCGCCGAGCGTCTCGCGCACGCCGCGGTACGCGCGGCCCGAACGCTTGCGGAACCATGCGGTTGCGAGCGCCACCGGCGGCACGACCGTCAGGGTCGCGAGCGCGAGGCGCCAGTCGAGGAAGAAGAGGACGACGGCGGAGAGTGCGAGTGTCAGCGTGTTCTGGACGAGCGACGTCACGCCGTCGGTCACGAGCTGGTCGAGTGCCTCGACGTCGTTCGTGAGGCGGCTGATGATCACGCCCGCACGGTTGCGTTCGTAGAAGCCGAGCGAAAGCCGCTGCAGGTGCCGGAAGACGTGGTTGCGGAGGTCGGCGAGCATGCGCTCTCCCGTCCAGCCGGTGAAGTACGTCTGGCCGTACGTGAATGCCGTTGCGAGCCCGCCGGCGATGATGAAGAGCGCGACGAGCCAGCCGAGGTCGCTCGTCGTCCCGTGGTCGACGTGGTCGATCGTTCGGCCCACGAGGTACGGCGGAGCGAGGCCGGCCACGGTCGCACCGAGCAGCGAGACGATCGCGAGGAGCGTCTGCGCCTTGTACGGCTTCGCGAGGCGGTAGAGGGTTGCAAGGCGTCGCTTCGTCTGGGCCCACGACCAGTCGTCGACCTCCGCCCGCCCGCCACGCATCAGATGCGATCCCGGCTGATGCACCCGCATCAGGCCACGTCCTCGACGAAGATTCGCTCGAGCATGCCGTGCTCCTCGATCTCGCGGTAGACGTCGTTCGCGCGGGCCTCGGCCTGCGTCCCGTGGAACACGATGCGGCCTTCGTCCAGGACGACGATCTCGTCTGCGAGCGCGATCGTCGACAGGCGATGGGCGATGATGATTGTCGTCCGGCTGCGCATCGCCTCCCGTAGGCCTTCGCGAATCTTCGCTTCGGTGGTCGCGTCGACGGAGGCGGTCGCATCGTCGAGGATCAGGATGCGCGGGTCGAGCACGAGCGCCCGCGCGATTGCGATGCGCTGCCGCTGCCCGCCGGAGAGCGTGATCCCGCGTTCGCCGATCACGGTGTCGTAGGCCTCCGGCAGCGCCTCGACGAACTCGTGCGCCTGTGCGAGACGCGCGGCGCGCTCGACCTCCTCGTCGGTCGCGTCAGCGCGACCGAACGCGATGTTTTCGCGCACCGTGGCGGAGAAGAGAAATGGGTCTTGCGCGATCACACCGATCGCGCCGCGCAGGGACGTCAGGTCTACGTCGCGGACGTCGATGTCGTCGATCGTCACGCGTCCGCGCTGCACGTCGTAGAAGCGGGGGACGAGCGACGCGAGCGTGGTCTTCCCGGAACCGGTGTGCCCGATCAGTGCCACGACGCGGCCCGCCGTGAGTTCGAGCGAGACGTCTTGGAGCACCGGCCGCGCTGGGTCGTAACCGAAGGTCACGTCGTCGAAGACGACGCGCCCGTCGCCCGGCGGCAGTTCTCTCGCGTCGGGTCGGTCGGCGATGTCCTCTGGCTCATCGAGGACCTGGAAGATGCGCTCGCCGGACGCCGTCGCCCGCTGCGCCTGGCCGATCCACATGCCGAGGGCGCGCAACGGCATGACGAGCATCGCGAGATAGATGTTGAACCGCACGTAGTTCGCGATCGACAGCGATCCGTTCGCGACCATGCGGCCACCGATCAGCAGGATCGCCGCCTGCGACACGAGCGGCAGGAAGCTGAGGAGCGGGATGTAGACGGCGCGTTGGCGGTTTGCGCGCACGGAAAGGTTGAAGACCTCTTCAGAACGCCGCTCGAACTTCGCCTGCTCCTCGGGCTCCTGCGCGAACGACTTAACGACGTGGACGCCGACAATGTTCTCCTCCGCGACGGTCGCGACATCGGCCATCTTCTGCTGCACGTCGCGCAGCAGCGGATGTGACACGTGGCTGTACCGATATGCCAGCGCGATCAGGACCGGCGAGATCGCCATGGCGACCAGAGCGAGCTTCCACGAGATGACGAACACGAAGATCCCGACGCCGAGGACCGTGAAGGCGTTCTGGAAGAAGAAGATGAGGCCGTAGCCGAGGAAGAAGCGGACGCCTTGCAAGTCGACGGTCGCACGGCTCATCAGCTGGCCCGTCTGGTGTCGGTCGTAGAAGCCGAAGGAGAGGCGGAGCAGCTTCGCGTAGATGCGGTTCCGCATGTCCATCTCGACGCCCAGTGCCTGATAGCCGGAGATGAGACGGCGTCCGGCCATCAACAGCGCCCGCACGACGCCCAGGACGAGGATGGTTCCGACGAGCCAGGAAAGCCGGTGCCGCTCGCCTGCCTTGATGGTGGCGGCGACCGAGCCCGTCAGGTACGTCGCGATCAGCCCGGCTGCCTGGTACCCGATCGCGAGCACGATCGAGAGGACGAGCGACAGCCGATAGGAGCCGAGGAATCCGAGCAGCCGCACGAACGTCTTCGAGTTACGCGGTGCGTCGGCCATCACTCGAGGGTATCGAGCGCGTCTTTGATCACGCGCACCGCAGCCGCGACGCGCTCGTGATTCGCCGGGATGTTCAGCCAGCTCGAGGCGCCCGAGGGATGGGGGAGCGGGATCGCGACTGCGCCGTCGAGGTCGTAGCGCCTCCCAACGCTCTCGGTGACGCTCTTCACGCCGAGCAGGCGGCGTGCCGCGAGGCCGCCGACGGTCACGATCAGCTTCGGTTGCAGGAGTCGGAGCTCGGCGTCGCGCCACCGCTCGCAGAGCTGCTGTTCCTCCGGTGCGGGCGTGCGGTCGCCCCGTCCCGAGCGCGCACGGCCCGGGTAGCACCGCGTCACCGACGCGCAGTAGAACGTGGCGTAGAACTCATCCTCGTCGAGCTCGAGCCACCGGCGGAGCGTCTTGCCCGCGCGTCCGCGCCACGGCCTGCGCTCCTCGCCTTCGACGATGCCGGGCGCCTGCCCGAACAGGTAGGCGAGCTGGCCGGCGCCGGGTGCGATCACGGGCAGCGACTCGAGCGGGTAACCGGCGTCCAGGCAGGCGCGGCAGCTGCCCTCCGCCCGCTTGAGCGAGGCGAACGACCGGTATCGCGTCACGTCCTGCGCACGACGACGAACCACGGACCGTCGTAGAGCGTCCGACAACTCCCAAGCTCTGCGGCAAGCGACTCGGGTGTGAAGAAGCGCTTGAGGACCGGCCAGACGCTGCCGTCAGCCAGCTCGCGCGGTTGGATCTCTTCGAGGTCGTGATCCGGTCGCACAGCGGCGTCGACGACGACGAGCTCCGAGGCGACGCGACGCGCCTCGGCGAGAAACCGGGCGCGCTCGTCCGGGTCGAGATGGCCGTAGAAGTGTCCCGTGAACACGCGATCGAACTCGCCGTCCTCGAACGGCAGCTCGAGCCCGTCGCCTTGGACGAAGGTCGCGCCGGGCGACCGCTCACGCGCGATCTCGAGCATGTTGGCGCTCTGGTCGAGACCGACGACCTCGCCGCGCAGGTGACGGGTGAGGAAGCCGGTGCCGCACGCGACATCGAGCGTCCTCACCGGCGAAAGCGCGCACACCACATCGACGAGACCTGCGAGGTCTCGCTCCCAGGCCGCCGCGTCTCTCGCTGCGTAGCGCCCGCGGCCGAGATACCAATCGTCGTACGTTGGTGCACGGAGGTCGTAGTACTCCTTCATCCACTCGTAGAGTAGGCCCCGTGCTCCCACTCGAGTCGGTTCCCAACTTCAGCGAAGGGCGCGACCGGGCGACGATCGACGCAATCGGTGCTGCCTTGGGAGCACATGCGCGGCTGCTCGACGTGCACTCCGACGCCGACCACAACCGCTCCGTGTACACCCTCGTGGGAGACGAGGATCAGCTCGGCGACGCGCTCGTTGCCGCTGTCGCAGTCGCAGCCGAGCGAATCGACCTGCGTGAGCACGACGGCGCGCATCCCTGCATCGGCGCCGCCGATGTCGTCCCGATCGTTCCGCTGCGACCCGACGAGATGGAGTGCGCGAGAGCCGCGGCAGTCTCGATCGGCGCCCGCATCGGCGAGCTCGGCATGCCGGTATTCCTGTACGCGCCGCCCGAGCGCGGGCCGGCGTTCTACCGCCGCGGCGGGCGAGTCGAGCTCGACCGCCGCCTCACCGCGGGCGAGCTCGCACCCGACTTCGGGCCCCCTGCGCTGCACGCGACGGCAGGCGGCGTGATCCTCGGCGCTCGCTCGCCGCTGATCGCGTTCAACGTCAATCTCCGCGGGCCTGTCTCGGTCGCGCGCGAGGTCGCAGCGGTCGTGCGGGAGCGCGGCGGCGGCTTTCCGGGTGTCCGCGCGCTCGGGCTCGACCTACCGAGGACGGGTCTCGTGCAGGTGTCGATGAACGTCGAGGACTGGGAGGCGGCGGCGCTCCACGCGATCGTCGACCGGATCGCGGCAGAGGCCGAGTCGCGTGGGGCGGAGGTTGCAGGCTCGGAGCTCGTCGGGCTGATGCCCGCCGGGGCGGCCGCGGCAGCCGCGGGCGCGATCCTCAGGATCGAGGGATTCGACGCGTCCCGTGTGCTCGAGCTACGGCTGCTAGACCGATGAGCCCGACAAGCGGAACGGTGATCGCCGCGCCGCCGAAGACCGCAGGCGCCGACGCGAGCAGGAAGAGCGGCGAGATGAACATCAGCCCGGTTGCGTGCGCGCCGCGATGCGTCAGCGAGATCACACCGAGCACGCGTCCGAGCAGATGGTCAGGAACTTCTTCCTGCGCCGCCGAGTTCAGCAGCACGACCGACGTGCTCTGCCCCGTCCCCGCGAAGAACGCACCGGCGACCGCGAGCGGCAGCGATCCCGCGAGCGCGACCAGCCCATAACCCGGGAGATACATCGCCCACGCGAGCAGGCTGGCGCGCGCCTTGCGTCGGATCGGCAGTCGCGTGAGCAGCAGGCCGCTGACGATCGACCCTGCCGCGTAGCCGACCATCACGATCGAGAACCCGCCCGCGCCGTGGTGCAGCGTGTCGCGCACGAGCTTCGGCACGCCGGTGATCCACGTCCCGGACGTGATCGTCACCGCGACACCGAGCGCGACGACGGCTGCCGTGAGCATCGGTCGCGGCCGGAGAGCAGCGAGACCGGCGCGGAGCTGCGGCGCTTCTCCATGGCGGTCGTGCTCGCCGCCGTGGTGCACGCGGGCGAGCAGGGCCGCCGAGACGAAGAACGACGCCGCGTTGACCCCGAAGAACACGCTGAGCGGCATGAATGTGAGGAACGCGGCGGCGATCGCCCAACCGCCGATCGAGAGCGCCTGCGTGGTCGACTGCACGAGCGCGTTCGCGCGCTGCACGTTCGGGCGGTCGACGAGCGTCGGAATCATCGCGCCGTACGCCGGTGCGAAGAAGCTGGTCGCGGACTCGAGCACGAACGAGGCAACGACGAGACCCCAGAGCGGCAAGCTCCCTGTGAGCCCTGCGATCGCGACCGGGACGAGCACGACGGCGCGGACGAGGTCGGCCGAGACCATCAGGCGCTTCCGGCTGAATCGGTCGGCGGCGAGGCCGCCGTGGAGGCCGAAGAGGAACGCGGGGATGCTGTCCGCGAGGCGTACGGCGATCACGCCGCCCGCGCCGCCGACGTCGAACGCGAACCACATCAGCGCGATGTAGTGGAGCGAGTCGCCGAGCTCGCTCGCGGCGACCGCGAGGTAGACCCGCCGGAAGTCGCCGCGGCGCAGCAGATCGAGCGTCCGGGGCGCGGGTGGCGCCTGCTCGAGCTCGCGCGGGACGTCGAAGACCGGATCGGACATGAGGCGGCGAGTATCGCGGGACTACGATGCGGGTCGTGACTTCGACCGGCGCGCTGACTGGCGAGGACCTCGAGCTCCAGGATGTGTGGGCGGTCGCCGTCGACGGCGTTCCGGCAGCGGGCCTCGGTGACGACGCTCGCCGGCGCATGACGGCCGCGCGCGAGGTCGTGGAACGCGCGGCGCACGGCAAGAGCGAGCACACGTACGGGGTCAACACAGGGTTCGGCCGCTTTGTGTCCCGCTCGATCCCGGAAGAGCTGACCGAGGAGTTACAGCTGCGCCTTCTCCGGTCGCACGCGTGCGGCGTCGGCGAGGCATATCCCGACGCGGTCGTTCGGGCCGCGATGCTTCTGCGCGCGAACGCGCTCGCGAAGGGGAACTCCGGCGCGCGGGTGGAGACCGTCGAGCTGCTGCTCGAGTGCCTGAATCGCGGCGTGCTGCCGCACGTTCCCGCGCGCGGCTCCGTCGGCGCGTCCGGCGACCTCGCACCGCTCGCACACCTCGCGCTGCCGCTCGTCGGAGAGGGGCAGGCGTGGTACGACGGCGAGCTGCTCGACGGCGGCGCGGCACTCGAGCGTGCCGGGCTTCAGCCGGTGCGGCTCGTGGCGAAGGAAGGGCTCTCGCTGATCAACGGCACGCAATTCATGGCCGCGCAGGGCGCGCTTACTCTCGTCCGGGCGCGTCGGCTCGCGCACGCCGCGGACTGCGCGTGCGCGCTCTCGCTCGAGGCGCTGCAGGGCTCACGCAATTCGTTCATCCCTCAGGTGCACGAGCTGCGTCCGCTCCGCGGCCAACTCGCGTCGGCACGCAACGTCATGCGTCTGCTCGACGGGTCCGCGGTGATCGAGGCGCACCGTTGGTGCGACAAGGTGCAGGACGCCTACTCGCTTCGCTGCGCGCCGCAGGTTCACGGCGCCTCCCGCGACCTGCTCGACTACGTCGAGTACACGGTGACGACCGAGCTCAATGCGGCGACCGACAATCCGCTCGTCCTCGTCGACGACGAGATGCTCGTCTCGGCGGGGAATTTTCACGGGCAGCCGCTCGCATTCGCGCTCGATGCGCTCGCGATGGCGGTCTCCGAGCTCGCGAACATCTCCGAGCGTCGCGTCGAGCGCCTCGTCAACCCGAACCTGAACGACGGGCTGCCCGCATTCCTCACGTCAGACGGGGGGCTCAACTCGGGCTTCATGATCCCGCAGTACGTGGCGGCCTCGCTCGTCTCTGAGAACAAGGTTCTTTGCCACCCGGCGTCCGTCGACTCGATCCCGACGAGCGCGGGGCAGGAGGATCACGTGTCGATGGGCAACGCGTCCGGGCTGAAGGCGTGGCAGGTCGTCGCCAACTCCGAGCGCGCGCTGGCGATCGAGTTCCTCGCTGCCGCACAAGCGATCGAGTTCCTCGCACCGCTCGAGCCGGGACGCGGCGCGCGAGCCGCGCACGACCTCGTCCGCACGCTGTCGCCAAGGCTGCGCGACGATCGCCCCCTCGGTCCCGACATCGAAGCCGTCGCGGTGGCGATCCGCGACGGGTCGCTCGTCGCCGCCGTCGAATCCGTCGTAGGAGAGCTCGAATGACAAAAGAGAAGCCGCGTCAACTTCGCTGGGGGCTGCCGGAGTCACCGACCCCGAAGCATCCATACCGTGACTCGATGCTGGTGTACGGGTTCTTCGCCGCGCTCGTGGTGCTGTTGGCGTGGATCACGGGCGGCTCGGTCGGGAAGGCGGTGGTGATCGCTGCCGTCGTCTGGGTGGCCGCGACGATCTGGAGTGTCGCGCGGTGGCGGCAGCGCCTCCAGCGCGAAGCGGCTGCGGCCCGCGCCGAGGCGGAGGACGCTGTATGAGCGTCGCCGTGTCGACCGATGAGCTCGTCGAGTCGCTCGCCGGCGACCTGTCGTCGATCCGCGCGCCGCGTGGCTCCGCGCTCAACGCGCGCTCGTGGGCGACCGAGGCGCCGCTGCGCATGCTGCTCAACAACCTCGACCGCGAGGTGGCTGAACGGCCCGAAGAGTTGATCGTCTACGGCGGCAGCGGCCGGGCCGCGCGCTCGCACGAAGCACTGAAGGCGATCGTCCGCGCGCTGCTCGAGCTCGGGAGCGACGAGACGCTGCTCGTCCAGTCGGGCAAGCCCGTCGCCGTCTTCCGCACGACGCCCGCGGCGCCGCGCGTCCTGATCGCCAACTCGCTGCTCGTCCCAAAGTGGGCGACGTGGGACGAGTTCCGCCGGCTCGAGGCGGAGGGCTTGACGATGTTCGGCCAGATGACCGCCGGCTCTTGGATCTACATCGGAACGCAAGGGATCCTGCAGGGCACGTACCAGACGTTCGCTGCCGCCGCGCAGAAGCACTTCGGCACGTCGTCGCTCGCCGGGCGGACGGTGCTCACCGGCGGGCTCGGCGGCATGGGGGGTGCACAGCCGCTCGCGGCGACGCTCGCCGGTGCGGCGATCCTTTGCGTCGAGGTCGACCCCGCGCGGATCGAACGTCGGCTGGAGACGAGGTATCTCGACGAGGCGACCGAGTCGCTCGACGACGCGCTCACGCGCGTGCGGAACGCGGCGCGCGACGGGCGCGCGCTCTCGGTCGGGCTGCTCGGGAACGCGGCCGACGTCGTCCCCGAGCTCGCACGGCGTGAGGAGCACTTCGATCTCGTCACCGACCAGACGGCGGCGCACGACCCGCTGACGGGCTACGTGCCGAACGGGATGACGCTGGGCGAGGCCGACGCACTCCGCCTGTCCGATCCGGACGAGTACCTGCGTCGGGCGCGCGACGCGATTGCGGAGCACGTCCGTGGCCTGCTCGAGTACGTCCGGGCGGGCAGCTACGTTTTCGATTATGGCAACAACCTGCGAGGTGAGGCCGAAGCAGCCGGAGTAGCGGACGCCTTCTCATACCCGGGCTTCGTCCCGGCCTATATCCGGCCGCTCTTCTGTCGCGGCATCGGGCCGTTTCGCTGGGCAGTGCTGTCCGGGGACCCGGCCGACATCGCCGCCATCGACGAGACGCTGCGGGCGCTCTTCCCCGACGACGAGCTTTTGCAGCGGTGGCTCGAGCTCGCACCCGACCGGGTCGCGTTCCAGGGGCTGCCCGCCCGGATCTGCTGGCTCGGCTTCGGCGACCGCGCGCGAGCCGGGCTTGCGATCAACGAGCTCGTGCGGACGGGACGCGTCCAGGCTCCGGTCGTGATCGGGCGCGACCACCTCGACGCCGGCTCCGTCGCTTCGCCGTACCGCGAGACCGAGTCGATGCGCGACGGCTCCGACGCGATCGCCGACTGGCCGATCCTGAACGCCCTCGTGAACGTCGCGGCGGGGGCGAGCTGGGTCAGCGTGCACCACGGCGGCGGCGTCGGGATCGGCAACTCGATCCATGCGGGCATGGTCGTCGTCGCCGACGGCACCGACGAAGCCGCCGAGCGCCTCGAGCGTGTGCTGACCAGCGACCCCGGCATGGGCGTCGTGCGGCATCTCGACGCGGGCTACCCCGAGGCGGAAGCCGCCGCGCGCGAGCATGGTCTTTCGACGCCGATGTTCGACGCGTCGGGCTGACGGTGGCCGCATTACTCCTCCGCGACCTGGCGCAGGTCGCGACGCCGACCATGGCGGGGCAGGCGGCGCGTGGTGCCGACCTGCGTGCGGTCGACGTGATCGAGGACGCCTACGTCCTCTGCCGCGACGAGAGGATTGCCTCGGTCGGACGGATGCGCGACCTCGGGCCGCTGAACGGCGAGGTAGACGAGCTCGACTGCTCGGGGCTCAGCGCAGTCCCGGGGCTCGTCGACTGCCACACCCATCCCGCGTTCGGCGGGGATCGCGTCGGCGAGTTCTCACTCCGCGCGAGCGGTGCGAGCTACGAGGAGCTGCATGCGGCGGGTGGAGGCATCCTCTCGACCGTCACCGCGACGCGGGCGCTCTCACCGGCAGAGCTGGCCGAGCGCGTCGAGCGGCACGCGGCGTGGATGCTCGCCCAGGGAACGACGACGTGGGAGGGAAAGTCCGGCTACGGGCTCGACCACGACACGGAGCTCGCGTCGCTGCAGGCCGTTCGCGCTGCCGGCGGCTCGCCGACGTGGCTCGGCGCGCACTCGGTGCCGCCGGAGTACCGCGACGCCGGCGCGTACCTCGATTTCGTGCTCGCCGACGTCCTTCCTGAGGCGGCGCAGCTGGCGGACGCTGCCGACGTGTTCCTCGAGCGCGGCGCGTTCGATGCTCCTCAGGCCCGCCGCTATCTGGAGTCGTGCGCGGCGGCCGGGCTCGCGCTCCGGCTGCACGGCGACCAGTTCACGGAGAGCGGCGCGGTGCCGCTCGCGATCGACGTCGGCGCCCGCAGCATCGACCACCTCGAGGCGACGGGCGACGTCGGCGTACAGGAGCTCGGGTACAGCGACGTCGTTGCGGTCCTGCTGCCGGCGAGTGCGCTCTTCCTCGACCGGCCGATGCCGCCGGCGCGCGCACTCGCGGACGCGGGAGCCGCAATCGCACTCGCTACCGACTTCAACCCGGGCAGCTCGTTCACGACGAGCCTGCCGCTGATCGCGTCGCTCGCCTGCACGCAGCTCCACCTCGCGCCGGAGGAGGCACTCGTCGCGATGACCGTGAACGCGGCGCACGTGCTCGGCGCCGCTGATCGTGGATCAATCGCGGCCGGAATGCGCGCCGACGTCACGATCCTTGCCGCTCCGGACTGGCGGTATCTCGCCTACTACCTCGCCGGTGACGTCGTCTCGGCGGTCGTTCGTGCGGGATCGGTTGCCTACCGGCGCTAATCTGGCGCGACGATGCCGAACAGGAAGCAGCGCCGCCGCCGGTCGAAGGACTTCAGGCACGACGTCCGCGTCTACGAGGTGGACGAGGAAGGGAACGAGATCCCGATCTCCGAGCTGCGCTCGCAGGAGGACCGGACCCCGAAACCGAAGCCGGCGCAGAAGGGCGGCAGGCCCGCGCGAGCGGCGCGCCAAGCACGACCGCCCTCGTGGGAGAAGGCGCTCAAGACGGGCGGGATGATGGGCGCTGCGATGGCGGTCATCCTCTATTTCGTGAACGGCCCCCTGGGCGTCCCCATCGGCCTCTTCTACGGCGCGATCTTCGTGCCGATGACGTTCTGGATCGACCGCACCAAGTACCGCATGGAGCTGAAGAAGGCCGGCCAGCCGGCCGCCGCGAAGAAGCGCTAGCTCCCGTCGTTCGAGTAATGCCCGGCGCCGGGCCAGGGCGAGAGCAGCATCAACACGCGCGCACCGGTATCGCTGCGCAACGTGTGCCGCTCGCCCGCGTCGAACCGCATGAACGTCCCGGCTCCGCCGGTGACGGTGACGCCGTCGCAGGCGACGTCGACCTGGCCGTCGATCACCGTCACCCAGGCGTTCTCCTTCACCTGGTGCTCTCCGAGCTCTTGCCCAGGCTGCAGCACGATCAGCACCGCGCGGGCCGCCTCGTCCGAGTGCAGGACGATCGGGTCGCGAGTGCCGTTCGGCGCGGCGGGCGAGTGAAGATCCCAGCTCTGCACGGCCGAAGCGTATACGCCTACACTCAACCGCTCTTTATGTCTCTGGTCGTCGACAGCTTCGTGATGGGCCCGTACCAGTCGAACTGCTACGTCGTCCGCTCCGCGCGTGACGCAGGGGACGCGGTCGTCATCGATCCCGGCGACGACCCGACGCCGCTCCGGCTCGAGCTCGCGGGACTGCGCGCACGAACCGCCGCGATCCTCGTCACGCACACCGACGTCGACCACATCGGCGGAGTCGCGGCGCTCGCCGAGGGAACCGGTGTCGACGTGTGGGCACCGAGCGGCGAAGTCGAAGCGCTGAAGAACGGGCAGACACGCGGCGGAATGCGTGTCGCTCCGCACGATCCTGAGCACGTCGTGAGCGGCGGTGACGAGGTCGCGGTCGCGGGCATCACCTTCGACGTCGTCGATGTGCCCGGGCACAGCCCAGGCCACGTCGCGTTCCATGCCGACGGGCATCTCTTCTCGGGTGACCTGCTCTTTGCCGGGTCGGTCGGCCGCGTCGATCTCGCCGGCGGTGACTGGGACACGTTGCTCGCGTCGGTGCGGTCACTGCTTGACCGCTTCCCGGGCGACACGGTCGTCCACCCGGGCCACGGCCCGGCGACGACGCTCGAGCGCGAGCTGCGGACGAACCCGTTCCTGCGCGACCTCCGCGCCGAGAGCAGCTGATGGCCGAGTCGTTCCAGGCACCGCGCGGGACGCACGACGTCCTCCCGGACGACGCCAACTGGTGGGGTCTGGTTGCGCGCGTGGAAGAGACGCTCCGCCGCTACGGCTGGCGTCGCATCCAGACGCCGGGCTTTGAGGACACCGGCCTCTTCGCGCGCACGTCCGGCGACGCGTCCGACGTCGTGCACAAGGAGATGTACACCTTCCAGGATCGGAGCGACCGGTCGCTCACGCTCCGGCCGGAAGGCACGGCGCCGATCGCGCGTGCGTACCTGGAGCACGGGCTGCACCACGAGGCGCAGCCTGTGAAGGCGTACACGATCGCGCCGATGTACCGCTACGGCCGGCCCGGCCGCGGGCGCTACCGCGAGCACTATCAGGTGTCGGTTGAGGCGATCGGCAGTGCCGATCCCGCGATCGACGCTGAGGTGATCGAGGTGTACACCGAGATCCTCCGCCAGGTCGGCGTGACGCAGTGGGAGCTGCACCTCAACTCGATCGGCGACGCCGCGTGCCGGCCGGCGTACGTCGCACGGCTGAACGAATGGCTCGACGCGCACAAGGATCTGCTCGGCGAGGAGGCGCTGCACAAGCGCGCGACGAGCCCGTTGCAGGTCTTCGACGTGAAGGACCCAGTTCTCCGTGCGGCACTCGACGACGCGCCGAAGATCGGCGACTCGCTCTGCGACGACTGCCGCGCGCACTTCGCCGAGGTCCTCGCTCGCCTTGACCGGCTCGGCGTGCCATACGTCCTTGATCCGGCACTCGTGCGCGGGCTCGACTACTACACGCGCACCACGTTCGAGGTCCTCGGGCCGGAGGAGAACGCGAACTCGGTGATCTGCGGCGGCGGCCGGTACGACGGGCTCGTCGAGCAGATCGGCGGGCCTCCGACGCCGGGCATCGGTTTCGGCGCCGGGATCGAGCGGCTGCTGCTCGCGCTCGAGAACGAGAACGTTCGCATCGAGCCCGCGCCGCTCGACCTCTTCGTCGTTGCCGACGGGGCGGAGCCCGGCGCGGCACACGCGCTCGTGCAAGAGCTCCGCCGCGCCGGCCTCGCCGCCGACCTCGACTTCGCCGGGCGGTCGGTGAAGGGCCAGCTGACTCAGGCAGCGCGTACGGGCGCGACAACCCTCGTCATCCTCCGTGCCGACGACGCGATCGTCAGGCGCGCGGGTGCGCAGGACGAAACGGTCAGTCCTGCAGAAGTCGTCGCTACGCTCAGGTCGTGAGCTGGCGCGACATCCGGTGCGGAGAGCTGCGTCCCGAGCACGTCGGGCAGCGCCTGACCGTTGCCGGCTGGGTCGACACCCGCCGCGATCACGGCGGGCTCGTGTTCGTCGACCTGCGCGACCACACCGGCAAGATCCAGCTCGTCCTCAAGGAGTCCGAGGGCGGCCACGAGCTCCGCAACGAGTTCGTCGTCCAGGCCGTCGGGTCGGTCGCCGCGCGCGCAGCGGACGCCGTCAATCCGAACCTCGCCACGGGCGAGGTCGAGCTTCAGGTCGAGAGCCTGCAGATCCTGTCGCGTTCGACGCCGCTGCCGTTCCAGATCGGCGACGACACCGTCGAGGAGACGACGCGACTCCGGTACCGCTGGCTGGACATGCGCGGCGAGCGCATGCAGCGCAACCTGCGCATGTCGCACGCCGCCGTCTCCGGGATCCGCCGCACGATGGACGAGCTCGGCTTCGTCGACATCTGGACGCCCGCGATGACCCGCGGCACGCCCGAGGGCGCGCGCGACTTCCTCGTGCCGGTCCGGCTGCAGCCAGGAAAGTTCTTCGCGCTCGCGCAGTCGCCGCAGCTCTTCAAGCAGCTGTGCATGATCGGCGGGCTCGACCGCTACTACCAGATCGCCACGTGCTGGCGCGACGAGGATCTGCGCGCCGACCGGCAGTTCGAGTTCCGCCAGCTCGACCTCGAGATGGCGTTCGTCGAGCGTGAAGACGTGCTCGACGTGATGGAGGCTGCCGTCGTCGGAGCGTTCGAGGCGGTCGGCGGGACGGCCCCGACGCGGCCGTTCCCGCACATCTCGTACGACGAGGCAATGCTGAAGTACGGCAGCGACAAGCCTGACCTCCGGTTCGGTATGGAGATCCAGGACGCGACCGAGGTGACCCGCAGCTCCGAGTTCGGCGTGTTCGCCAACGCGCCCTGCGTCCGGTACCTCGTCGTGCCGAAGACGTTCTCGCGCGCGGAGCACGAACGCCTCGTCGCGCTGACGAAGGAGTGGGGGGCGAAAGGGCTCGCGCTGCTCTCGCAGGTCGCGAAGTTCCTGTCGGAGCAGGAGCTCGCGGCGTTCGGCGTGCCGGAAGGCTCGTCGGCGCTGTGCGTCGCCGACGAGGAAGAGCTGACGGCGCACGTGCTCGGCCTCCTGCGTCTCCACCTGGCGCGCGAGCTCGACCTGATCCCCGACACCGACGTGTTCCACTGGGTCGTCGACTTCCCGCTCTTCAAGCACGACGAAGAGACGGGCGCGTGGACGTTCATGCACCACCCGTTCACCGCGCCGACGACCGACGGCGAGTCGTGGGACCCGGCCGAGCCGCAGGACGTGCGCGGCCAGCACTACGACCTCGTGTGGAACGGGTGGGAGCTCGGTTCGGGCTCGATCAGGATCCACGACGTCGAGGTGCAGGAGCGCGTCTTCAAGACGATGGGCATGACCGACGACGAGGCGAAGTCGAAGTTCGGCTTCCTGCTCGACGCCCTCGCGATGGGAGCGCCGCCGCACGGCGGGTTCGCGATGGGGATCGAGCGATTCGTCGCGCAGCTCGCCGGCGAGCCCGACATCCGGCAGATCGTCGCGTTCCCGAAGGTGTCGAGCGGCTCCGACCTGCTCACGGGCGCTCCGACGCCGATGCCCGACGCAGTGCTCGCCGAGAGCGGCATCCGCGCCCTGCCGCAGGAAGACCCCCCGAAGGCCTGAACTCGGCTCCATGCCCGAGCGTCGCGGATCCCGGTTCGTCGTCGAGGCACTGTTTCTGGCCGCGCTGACGGTGGCGCTCGCGCTCGCCCATCTGGACGCGCTCCAGATCGTCAGCGCGATGGCGCTCGGCTGGCTCGTCATGACCCTGATCGAGTGGCTGGCCTCGCGGCGCGAGCCGCACTACGGGAGCGGGCTCCCGCCGCGCTATTACCTCCCCACAGTCGAGCTGCCGCCGGCGAAGCCGCTGGAGCAGGTGGGCGAGGGGTATCCGAAAGGGGGACGTGATGACGCCCCGACCTGGATCGCCTCCGCCGCCGTTCGCGCCGAACTGCTCGGCGAATGGCCGCGCGTTTCGGTCACCGAGGTCGAAGAGGAGCAGCAGGAGGCGGTCTTCGTCTCGCGCCGCGAACGCGACGTCGACCCGTGGACGGTCGCCGCACCGCCGTCCGAGCCGATCGAGCCGGCAGCGGTTTCGGCTCGGCGCGAGGCACCGCGGTCCGCGGCAGGGAGGCGAATCGCCCGGCACACGCTCGACCCACTTGGCGACGGAGCTCCCAGAAAGCGATTCGCGAGGGGCAGCGCGTCCCCCGAGACGATCGAGGTCGAAGCCCTGCCCGGGTCACGGCGCCTGCCCGGGGAGGCGCGCTGAACGGCTCGGCGGACGCCGCTTCGCGATCGCCGCCGCCACCGATCGGCGCAGCCAGGCGAGGAACGGGAGCGGGTCGCGCGACGAGAGCCACTGCGCTTCCCGTACCCCGCGGAGGCTTCCGAGCCACGCGCGAAAGGACAGCTCGCCCCGCCGAATTCTCGGGATGCTGACGAGGATGTCGTCCTCGAGCAACCACTTCCGTCCGACATCGAGTGGCGCGTCTCCGAGCTCGCCGGCCCCTTGCCCGGTGAGATCGCGGTAACAGATCCGGACGACGTCCGAGCCCGTCGAAGCGCGGAAGAGCCGGAAGACGCCGCTCACGCGCGCGTTTACGTCCAGGAGCTTGTACTGCCCGTCGCGCGCGTCGAAGCGGTGTCCGACTCCGACGCAGCCTCGGTAGCCGACACTCTCGAGGAGGCGCTGTGTCTGGCTTGCAACCGCATCGTTGGGCTCACAGATCGCCAGCGTCGCAATGCCCGTGCTCGACAGCTGCCGGAGCTTGCGGCCGGTGAAGACGGCGCGGCAGCCGCCGTTGGTGTCGAAGTACGCGTTGCACATCCAGACGTCCTCGACTCCTCCCGGGATCAACTCCTGCAGGATGAGGTTCGGCGGTCCAAGCGTGCTCTCGCGTTCGACCTTGTCGAGGAGCTCGGCGCGATTCGCGGCGATCATCGACGTCGGTTTGTGTGTCGCATACGCGTCCGCAGCCTTCGCGACGATCGGAAAGCGGGTTGATTCGAGAAACGCAGACACGTCGTCGAGAGACTGCGGGAACACCGTCTCAGGCGTAGGCACCGCAGCCGTGCGAGCGGCGAGATGCATTGCCCATTTGTCTGCAAGCGGGCGAACCACGGGCACGTCGGCGCGGGGAAAGACGAAGTTCCGCCCGAGCTCGTCGGCGTGCGACTCGATGAAGATCGCCGCCCAGTCGGTTGCGGTCAGCAGTACCGGCTTCGCGTCATGCCGCGCCAGCAGGGTCGCGCCGAGCTCCGTCAGCGACGCGAGCGTCTCGGACTCCGGCTGCGTGAAGTCCCACGGATGCTTCTCCCGCCACCACCGCGACGCCGAGAGCGGTGTCGGTGAATCGGTCTGTGCGACGAGGTAGAGCGGGACGCCCAGCGGGCCGAGGGACCGCGCGATCCCGTACGCCCCCTGGTTTCCTCGGTAGAGGACGACCACCGGCGTCGTCGTGATCATCACGAGCCGACCGGTGACGGCCGCCGCGCGTCCGGCCCGCCGGCATACCAGGTCAGCAGCTCGTTGAGCGTCGTTACGCCGTAGTTCTGGGGAATCGGCAGCGGCAGAACGTCCGGACCCCCGATTCGGCCGTCGGCGAGGTATCGCGCGCCGGTGACGCGGCCCGTCCAGGCGATCACCTGGTCGATCGCCGGCGTCGCGACGCCTGCGAGCTCCGCGATCGCCCTCGTCACGACGAGGCCGAACGGTACATCCTCGGTCAGGTACCGGTAGTCGAACTGCGGCTGGAGGCGCCCGTCGCTCGCAGGTTTCATCGGTGCCTTGCGGTGCAGGAGCGGCCCGGTCCTGAAACAGGATGAGACGGTGGACAGATCTCCGGTCTGCGTCGGGTACGACCGGCGCAGCCAGTCGAGCGTCGACAGGACGCCCGACAGGTCGAGACCGCCGCCGCTTGCGGCCTCGACAGCGTGCGCGACCGTGAGCGTTTCCGCCGAGAGCGCCTCGACTGACGCAGACACCTCCTCGTCGGCATCCGCATAGAACATCGGGACGGCGTCCTCGGCGAATGTCTCGCCCGCCCACGCATGGAAGTGGCCGTACATGAGGCCTGGGTGGATGTGCTGGCCGGGATTTCCAAGAGTCATGTCGAGGAAGGACGACGTTGGTGCGATCGCCATCCCGAATAGCTGTGTCAGACGCTCCGCCGTAGCGGGTGCTGCTGCGGCGGGAAGTGTCGCCATCAGCACGGAGGCCTTCTCCGCCCCGAAGTTGACGAGGCGCCCCGCCTCGACGATCCGCGTCGACCACGGCAGGGTCTGCAGCCCGAAGAGGACGCGGTTCCCCGCGGGGGCAAGGCCGCCGATGAGGCTCGATGCTTCGAACTCGAATCCGCCGCGCGCGGGCGCGCAGCCCACGAGGACGTCGTCCTTCAGGTACGGCGCGATCTGGAGCAGCACCGGCCGGTGCGCGAACGCCGGAACCGCGATCACGACGATGTCCGCGTCCGGAATGACCTGCTGCGGGTCGCTCGAGACCGTGCGCAACCGGTCGGCGTGCCCGGTGATCACCCCCGACGACCGGAGACCTTCACCCGTGGCGGCGCGGTACAGGTTGGCCCGCTCCTCCGAACGCACCAGCCAGACGATGTCTCCGTCGAATGTCGCCGACGCGACGACGGCGAGCGCGTGCCCGGCGTTGCCGCCGCCGCAGATCGCAAGTACGTGTTTGCCGGAGGTCGTCATCATCGTGGTTCGAGTCGACGGATCGTAGGGTGACGACCCCCCGCCTGCCAACCGCGCGCACCAGTTCGGGCGAGCTAGACGGCTCGATGCGCGCGCGCCTCGATCGACCGAGGGCGGATCGAGTCGTATTCGTGCGCTGTCAAGGGCACCGTCAACACGCAATCCGTGCGGCGGCATTCACACGGGAAGAGGCCGATCATCCGGCCGGTGCGACCGAGCTGCTCCCGTAGTACGTCGGCCTCGTGTCGACGCGCGAGACGGGAACGGTTCGCGCGGTTCGCATCGTCGTCGAACCGCGTCGTACGTACGGAAGCCGTCGTCGCCACGAGTTCAGGTCGTCAGCTCCAGATGGCGTAGATCGCGCCCCCGAGCAGTGCAAGCCAACCAAGCTCGACCGCGAGCAACGCGAGCACCATCGTCCGGGGCCGGGGCTGCTGCGGAAGAGCGATCCCCTGCCACGGGTCCACGCCCGGCAGGTCGACCTGCGACCCGTCGAGTGGAATCTCCTCCCGGTCGACGACCTCCATCACTCCCCTCCCTGGTGTTCACGCGTTCGGTCACGGCGAAACGTGACGTCGGCATCGGGCTGAACTCAATGTCTGCCGCCGCCTGCGCCTGCGCGCTGGACCTCTGGACGGGTCTGCCGGACGATTGGAGGGTCAGGCGGCGAGCTGGCCGGCGATCCGCCGTCCGACGGCCAGCGACGCGGTCGCCGCGGGGGATGGTGCGTTCACCACGTGAAGCACCTCCTCGCGCCGTTCGAGCAGGAAGTCGTCGAGCAGCCCGCCGTCGCGTGCGAGCACCTGCGCCCGGATCCCGGACGGGCCGCGCGAGACATCCTTCAGCGTGAGCTCGGGCAGGTATTTCTGCATCTCGGTGACCGCCGCCGCCTTCCGATGGTCCCGCCAGATCTCGGCGGCGCCCGTGCGCGCGTAGCGAGCCGCGAGGCGATAGGTACCCGGGAACGATAGGACGTCGAACGCGTCGCGAGGATCGAACGCGAAGCGGCTGTAGCCCTCGCGGGCGAACGACGGCACGGCGTTCGGCCCTGCCCAGACACGTCCGTCGATCCGACGTGTGAAATGAACGCCGAGGAAGGGAAACGACGGATCCGGGACGGGGTAGACGAGCGCGTTGACGAGCGCTGCCGCCCGGTCGGACAGAACGAAATAGTCGCCTCGGAACGGCGCGATCCGGTAGTCGTTCGCCCCCCGCCCGGTCAAGCGCATGAGCCGGTCGGATTGCACTCCGGCACATACCGCGACCGCTCGCGCCACGACCTCGTCGCCGTGCTCGGAGCGGAGCACTCGGGCGTTGTTCCGCCGTGCGACGCCGGCGAGCTCCCAGTCGAGCGCCAGCCGGCCCCCGCGGGAGACCACCTGGTCGGCCAGCACCGCCGCGACCGCCCCGTAGTCGATGATGCCGGATTCGGGAACGTGGAGCGCGCGGGCTCCCGCCACGTGGGGTTCGATCTCGCGAATCTCCTCGCCGCTCAACTCGCGAAGACCGACGATGCCGTTGGCGCGCCCGCGACGCGCGAGCTCTTCGAGTCGTGGGAACTCGCTTTCGTCGAGCGCGACGATCAGCTTTCCGCACAGCCGGTGCTCGATCCCGTGCTCGTCGGAGAAGTCCAGGAGCCGTCGGCGGCCTTCCCTGCAGAGCTCCGCCTTGAGCGATCCCGGGGCGTAGTAGATGCCGGCATGGATGACGCCCGAGTTGCGGCCTGTCTGATGCGCCGCGATGTGTGGTTCCTTGTCGACCACCAGGACACTCCGATCGGGGTCGGCCTCCAGATACGCATATGCGGTGGCGAGGCCGACGATGCCCGCGCCGACGACCACGAGGTCGAATGTGTCACTCATCGCACCCATCCTGCATGCTTCGGACGACGTGAGGCTTACGGTGCTCGGCAGCGGCGGATGGATCCCAACAGGCGAGCGCGAGACGTGCTGCGCCCTCGTCGAAGACGGCGACCGGGCGCTGCTGATCGACGCGGGCAGCGGAGTGCGTCATCTCGTCGCCGATCCTGATCTCCTCCGCGGCCGCCGCGAGCTCAGCGTGCTGCTCACGCACTTTCACGGCGACCACACAGTCGGCATCTCCTACCTGCCTGCACTCGGGCTCGACCGGGTCGCGATCCACGGCGCCGGCGCCGCGTTGTACGGCGTGCCGACGAGAGAGATCCTCGAACGCGTCTACACGCATCCACAGGCGGCGTTCGATCTCGCCGAGGTCGCCTCCGAGGTTCATGATGTCGATCTCGGCCTAACCGAGCCGGGCGGGATCCCGATCGAGCTGCGCCGGCAGGACATGCATCCCGATCCGACGTTGGGAGTGCGCATCGGCGATCGATACGCGTGGTGCACGGATACCGGAGCCGACCCCGAGACGGCCTCGTTCGCGCGCGGCGTCGCGGTCCTCTTTCACGACATGTGGGCCCTCGACGTCGAGCGGCCGGTCGGACATGCATCCGGGGCCGAATGCGGCCAGCTCGCGGACGCGGCCGGCGCCGGAATGCTGGTCGGGATCCATCTGAGCCCTCTCCCGGCGGTCGATCACGAGCGCATTCGTGCGGAGGCCGCGGCGAGATTCGCCGCGGCCTCGTTGAGCTCCGATCACGCCGTCTACTGAAGACCGCTCGGCGTCACGTTCGGTGGATAACCTCGCAGCCTGGGAGGATCTTGTCGATGCGGTCTGCGTAGACCGTGTCGTGCCCGGGGCCGCAGGAGATCACGTCGCGCGTGTGGTCGACCGCACGGATGACGTCGCGGCCGAGGCCGCCGACGAGCAGGTCGCTGCCCGCGCCGCCTACCAGGAGGTCGTTGCCGTTTCCTCCGCGCAGGATGTCATTGCCGGCGCCACCGTAGAGCTGGTCGTTCCCGCCCAACCCGAGCAGGACGTCCGCAAAGGCGGTACCGACGAGCCGATTCGCGCGTGCCGTTCCCGTCAGCGTTTTTCCCTTGTGCGGCTTGGGCTTCGGAGTAGGCGGCGTCGGAGTCGGCGCCGCGTTGATCTGAATCGCGAACGCGGCGGTGTTGTCGGACAGGTCGGTCTCCCCGCTCGCTGACACGGACGCGGTGAGCGACTGCGCCCCGGTCGCCGCGGCCTTCAACTCGAACCGAACCGTCGTCGACAGAGTGTTTCCGAGAAAGTCGAGGTTGCAGTCGACTGACGTCGTCCCGGTGCAGCCCGAGCCGCTCTGCACAGACGGCGGTCCGACGAGCGTGAGACCGGAGGGCACCTGGATCAGGAGATGCAGCTTCTGTGCGGACTGCGAGCCATGGTTCGTCACCACAATCGTGAGGTCGTCCGTCTGTCCGACGGTAAGAGAGCTCGCGCCGGAGATCGTCAGGCCGACGTTCGGCGTGCCGCCGCCACCACCACCGCCGCCCCCGCCGCCCCCGCCGCCACCGCCGCCGCCACTCGTCGGGACGACGGCCGTCTGCGCCGAGTCCACCGTGGTCGAACCCGCGGCGTTCTGGACGGTCTGCCGGAAGCGAAGCGTCGAGCCGCCGTCGGCGGACGTTACGGGGTATGAGAACCCGCTCGTGCCGGTCGAGCTGCAGCTCGCACCGCCCGCGTCACAACGCACCCAGAAGCTACTTGTGATCGTCGCCGGAAGTGTTCCGCTC
Organism: Gaiellaceae bacterium; assembly: GCA_036493955.1. Taxonomy (GTDB): domain Bacteria; phylum Actinomycetota; class Thermoleophilia; order Gaiellales; family Gaiellaceae; genus PALSA-600. The sequence continues at coordinate 8,254 of DASXOW010000066.1, read as the reverse complement.
GTGTACGTGCCACTTGCTCCGGTGAGCGTCGAGCCGACCGAGGCGGTGCCGGAGATGGTCGGTGGGAACGTCGCCGCAGGAGGAATCGCCTGCGGCTGCCACGTCGGCTGCGTCTCGTCGCTCGCAGGCGTCGACGGGGTGAGGTCGCTGGTGGACCCGCCGGCGCGCGCGATCGAGTAGATGTCGGCGTTGCCGCCGGACGTTCCGCTGAAGACAATCCGCGTGCCGTCGGGCGACCAGGCCGGGTCGGCGACGACAAGACCCCCGGTCGCAAGCTGCGCCTGCGCTCCGCCGTCGGCGTCCATCGTCCAGAGCTGACCGGCATGGACGTAGGCGATCTTCAGGCCGTCGGGCGACCACGCAGGCTCGGAGTTCGAGCCGGAGGATGTCAGCTGGCACTCGTGCGCGCCGCTCGGGTTGCACGGGGACGCGGAGACGGTCGACGCTACCCAGATGTCGCCCGTGCGCTCGAACGTGACATTCGTGCCGACGGACGACAGGCTCGGATGTGTATCGCCCGCAGTCGTCGTCACTGCGGCGATATTCAGGGAGCTGGGGTCCGAGTTGGCGAGCGAGATCCCGCCGCCGGAGTCAAATGCGAGCCGGTTACCGGTGCGGCGCATTGACGGCCATTGACCAGTCACGCCGAGTGAGGTGACGGCGTCTGGTGCGCTCGTGTCGAGGATCGCGATCGTCCCGTTTTGGTTGAAAACGATGCGGTCGGGCTGCGAGAGATCGCCGCGCGTCGACCAGTTCGGCTGCGTGTCGGGCCCAGCTCCGGAGAGAGCCGTGGTCATCTGCGTCGGTGACCCGCTGCCGTTAGCCGCGGAGACGACGATGCGGCGGGTGCCCGAGCTGTTGCTCGTGTACGCGATCTGCGCGCCGTTCGCATTCTGAACGGCCGAGGCGACGAGACCGCTGACTCCGCTTGCATCCTCGTAGGTGTTCGCTCCGTTCGCAGCAGTCACGAGCGCGCGAAGACGCTTGCCGGTGTCGTCTTCCTGGACGGTGTAGGTCGAGCCGTTGGCGCCCGAAACCGGGCTGCATGAGGATGCGACGCAGCGGTACCAGCCGAAAGATTTCGTCACGCCGCCCGGGAGCCAACCGCCGGGAACGGCCGTCAATGTGTCGCCGGGGTGGGGTGTTCCCGGTCCCGAGAGCTGCGTTGTCGACGTCGGGCACGGCTGGCTTCCTCCGTAGAGGCTCCAGTCGAAGGAGGTCGTACCGGTCGCTCCGCCTTCGCCGTCGACCGCGAAGTAGTACGTCTGACCTGCGGAAGCAGGCGTGATGCAGATCGAGCTGCTCGGCGAACTGGCGTCGTTGCTCGCGACTTCGTGGAGGTTCGCGAGGGAGGGCGCGCCGGAGCTCGTGTACGCGGCGAGGATCGTGTTCCCACCGAGGCCGGAAGCGCTGAATTGGAATGTCGCGGTGCCGGGGGATACCCAGGCGTACCAGATCGAATGGCCGCCGACGACGCCGGCGTGCTGCGGCTCGTTCGCCTCCAGCGTCGCTGCAACATTCGAGCCGGCGATCGTGCCGGAGGTGGTCGATCCAGGCGTGGTATCCGCGTTGGCGAAATTGTCGTTGGACGGCGCAGCGGCTGCACCCGCGATTCCAAGAAGTGCGCACGCCAGGACCGCCGCTACGGCGACGAGTCCCCTCCGGCGCACGTTTCTGCGCGTCCTCACGTCCATGATCCTCCCCCGAGTCGAATGCTTGGCTCTCGGACTGTAGTCGGCCGATGTCGAGCTTCCCGCGACCCAAAGCCAGGCTGGTCCTGGACGTTCGGGGAGCGTTGGGTGGGTCGCTTCCCATACGTTTGAGGAGAGGGAGCGTTCGGCTGATCTGATGAGAGGAGTGAGTTCTTGATCGTTCTTGGGGTCACCGATCCGGTCGGAGACGACAACGCCGCGGCGATCCTTGTCAACGGCGAACTCGTGGCGATGGTCGAAGAGGAGCGGCTCACGCGCGTGAAGCACGCTCGCTCGACGGTGCCGCGGAAGGCGATCGAGTGGTGTCTCGCTCAGGCGGGCTGCACGCTCTCGGACGTCGACTTCGTGGCGGTCGGCCATAGCGACCCGTCGACGACGTTCCGCGACGCAGCCCTCCTCACGGTGGGCAGGCAGGTGAGGCGCCGCCCGGTCTATCGCGATGTTGTGTCGGAAGCAAAGATGTTGCGCCGGCACCGCTACCACGTCGGCGAGCTGATGAGCGTGCTCGGGCCGGAGGCGGCGAAGAACGTCCGCTGGGTCAGACACCATCTTGCCCACGCCGCGTCGGCATTCCTCGTGTCGCCGTTCGAGCGCGCCAACATCGTGTCGCTCGACGGGAGCGGTGGGCAAGACGCAGGGCTCCTCGCGGTGGGCTCCGGGACCGGGATCGAGCCCGTCGCCTGGGTCGAGCGTGAGGCCAGCTGGGGGGTTTTCTACGAAGGTTTCACCGCCGCCCTTGGGTTCCGGCAGCACAGCGACGAGGGAAAGGTGATGGGTCTCGCCGCCTACGGTGGACATGCCGACGAGCTCTTCGACTTCATCGACCTGGACGGACCCGACGGCTGGCCGACGTACGACCGACGCAAGATGTACCGGCATCTCGCGACCATCCGCCCGCGCGCGCGGTTCGACGATCCGATCAACGGCTACCACGAGCACATCGCCGCGCGGCTGCAGTACAGCCTCGAGGTCGTCGTCGGGCGGATGACCGAGGTCCTCCATCAACGCAACGGCCTGACCGACTTCTGCCTCGCGGGCGGTGTCGCCCTCAACTGCTCGTGCAACGGCCGTCTCCTGTCTTTGCCGCACGTGGAGCGGCTCTTTGTCCAGCCTGCTGCATCCGATGCCGGAACTGCACTGGGAGCGGCGGCGCATGTCTACACGCAGCAGACAGGCAAGCGGCCAAGGCCTGCGCCCTTCGCGCATCCGTACTGGGGGCCGGAGTACACGAACGACGAGATCGAGTCCGATCTCCACCAGTCGAAGCTCGACTATCGCCGATCTGACGACGTGGGTGCGGACGCTGCGAAGCTGATCGCGGACGACAACATCGTGGGCTGGTTCCAGGGGCGCATGGAGGTTGGCCCTCGTGCTCTCGGCGCCAGAAGCATCCTCGCGAATCCGACGAACCCGGCCATGAAGGACGCGGTGAACAAGAACGTGAAGTTCCGTGAGCCGTGGCGGCCGTTCGCTCCGTCCATTCTCGGCGAGCACATGCACGAGTACTTCGGAACGGAACATCCGTCGCCGTTCATGATCCTCGCGTTCGAAGCGGAGGAGGCAGTCCGCTCCAGGATCCCCGCTGCGCTCCACGTTGACAACACCGGCAGGCCCCAAACGGTCACGAACGACACGAACCCGAAGTACTGGCACCTGATCGACGAGTTCCGGAAGCTCACGGGGGTTCCCGTCGTCCTCAACACCAGCTTCAACGTGGACAGCGAGCCGATCGTCTGCACCCCGCGGAACGCACTCGCGACGTTCGCGATCAGTGGGATGGACGCGCTCGCAATCGGTGATTTCATCGTCGAGAAGAAGCAGAACGGGTCGTCGCGCTGACGCAGCCGGGCCGGAGCAGCGCCGGCGACCTCGTCGCCGCGTGGGACGTCTGGCATCGACAGCGGGACGGGCTCGAGCAGCAACATGCGCTGCCCGAGCGGTCCGTCTGGCGTGAGCTCGCACTCGCCTCTCTGCCGCCAAGCCTGACGGGTCTTTCCGCGCTCGACTGCGGCTCGGCGCGCGGCGGCTTTTCGCGTACGCTCGCCTCGCGCGGCGCCCGGGTGACGGCGGTCGACTCCTCGAGCGTCGCGGTCGAGCTGACGCGGCGGCTCCTCGGCGCAGGCGGCGAGGCAATCCAGGCGGATGCGCGTCGGCTGCCGTTCACGAACTCGACGTTCGATGTGGTGACGTGCCTTCAGACGCTGAACTACGTCGACGACTGGCGTGTCGTTGTCGCCGAGCTCGTTCGCGTCGCGAGACCCGGCGCGCGGCTCGTCGTGACGGTGCTGAACTACCGCAGCCCGCTTGGGGCCAGTCGTGCCCTGCAAGCGCGGCTCGGACGCGACGTTCGTGCGCCGGGCGAGCAGGCGCGATCGTCGCGTGCACTTCTCGCGGAGCTGCGGTCCGCGGGAATCGACATCGACATGGTCACAGGCGACGGCCATGCTCTTGCAATCCCCGGCCTGAAGACGATCGGGCTCGGCTGGCTCAGGCGACTACCGCGAGCCGACCGAATCGCGTTTCACGTCTGCATGGCCGGGCGTGTCCGCAGCGACTAGCCGTCGGAGCGCTCGGCGCCGGAGCGCTGGATCTGCTGACGCAGGACGCGGGCAGAGCGCGCCTGCCAGAAGAGCGAGAAGAGAAGCCGCGACCGCCGCGACGGCGCCACGACGACGAACTCGTTGTGGATCTCGATCTGCTTTGTCCACCGCTGTTTGGCAGGGTCGGGGTTCAGCGACAGGTTCAGCATGCGATCGCCCTGCTCGATGGCGCGTTGCGCGATCGTCACCAGGAGCAGCGTGAGCGATCCCAGCTGCCAGAACCGAGGATCGAGACCTGAATACGAGACGAACGCCGATCCGCCCGCGCGCAACGCGATGCGTCCGGCGACCGGCTCGCCGTCGATCTCGCACAGCACCACGCAGGCGTTGTCGGTCTCGGCGAGCCGCTGAACGCCGATGGTGCCGAGCTTCGAGATCCGTGGGTCGACGAAATAGTCGGGGTGGATGGCTCCGCGCCGGGCAGTCGCACGGAGACGGTGGAGCCGCTGAACCTGCTCTGCGCCTTCGCTCACGGCCGTGCCCGTCAGGATTCGAACCGCGACGCGGTCGGCGAGCCGGGCGTGTCGGTTCTCGGCTCTGTTTATTGCGTTCTTGAGATTGCGGTGGAGGGGAAGCTCGTCCCACGACGGCCCGAGTGGCATGACCGAGAACGGGCGGGTGCTCTTGTGGGCCGAGAACGCTCCTCGACGCCGCCACGCATCCGGGATCCAGTCGTCGTTGAACCAGCCGTGGCTCGCAGGAAGCGTCAGCGCCAGCCAGTCGCAGCCGTCGGCATGCTCGGCGGCGAGCTCGCGCACCAAAGCGGGGAGCAGCTGGCGTCGTGCCGCGGGAAGGACGAGGACCTCGCTCACCTCGGTGAGCGGATCCTCCTGGATCGGTGCGCCTGCGAGTTGAAGCGTCCGTCCGTGACCGACCGGCCGATAGTAGAACGGTGCGACCCCGATCAGTTCCCCATTGCGCCGGGCGGCGAGGATGCGCCTGCGGTCGGGCGAAGGCACGAACGTCTCCAACCACGACCCGAGCCAACCAGGGTGGGCAAAAGGGTTCGACGTACCCGAACGGTGGAAGAGCTCCCGCCATTCTGGTTCGAGCTCGGCGAGCGCAGCGTTCGTCTGGAGGACCTCGAAGGTGATCGAGCTCCGGGTCATTCGACCGTCTCCCGAGGTAGACCCGAGGACAGCCAGGCACGGAACATCGCGACCGTCGGCAGCGGATCCAACACGTCCATCGGCTCGATCACGCGGCGTGGGAGCAGCACTCCGAGCGAGATCTCCATCGCGATCGCCGCGCTTCGGCCGACGCTGTGTCCGCCGATCCGGTCCGCCAGCGCCGTGGCGTCTCCCTCGGGGGCGGCGAGTTCCGCGAGCTGTGCCTTGTCGACGATCCGGTCGAAAACGGCCTGCTGCGGTCCCACGATCTTCCAGTGGGCCTCTTCCGGCCGGCCGTCCAGCAGTGCCCCGAGCGTCTCGTCGGCGAGGGGGACGACGGCATCGACACGCTCGGAGGCGCAGAGGCCGATGATCGTGTCGACAAAGGCGCTGAGATCGGCGGGAGGCGGCACGGTGTACGTTCGATTGCAGTAGCGCGTGCGTCCGGACAGCCGGCCCGAGTCACGGGTGCCGACCACCCGGTATCGCCCGCGCGCCGACGACCCGGCGACTGCGTGTGCGGATGGCTGGGTCGTTCCGACGACCAGGACGGTCGCCGCGCCGCTCCTGGACCGAGGCATCGCCAACTAACGTCGCTGGCCACCCAGGATTTGTCAACCGATCGAAGGTGAGAACCCCTTAAGGTCCGACGGCCCAATTGCCGAAGAACGGAGGGTGAACGTCGAGCGTCTCAAGAGAGTCGGGATATATGTCGCCGCCGCCGTGGTGAACCTGTTGCTCGTCCTCGGGATCACCTCGGTAGTCCACTGACGCGGGGCGTGTCCCAAGCGATCCTGGGTACTTTGTCGGGCCATGAAAGAGCGCCTGAACGAATACGCGTCCTCCGTGTTTCAACGGCTTGGCTACACGGATCAGGAGGCACGAGATGCCAAGCGCGAAGCATGGTGGTGGCTGAAGGCGCGTGACTCGGTCTGGCGCGGACGCGGCGTCTACCGGGGTCACGCGGTCGTCTGGACCCACGGCGGGCGGTGCGAGCTTCTCCCCGTGGACGTCGCCGCACCTGGCCCCGATCAGGTCACCGTCGCCGTCGAGGCAAGCGTCGTCAGCACCGGCACGGAGCGGGCCGCGTACGCCGCCGCCGGGACACCAGCCGTGCGGCTTCCGTTCCGTCCGGGCTATTCGTCGGCGGGGATTGTGGTCGGCGCAGGCCGCAGGTCCGGCTTTGCGGTCGGCGACCGCGTTGCCGTCATTGCTCCGCACGCGTCGCTCGTCACCGTCGACGCGACCGCCGCCTTCCACGTCCCTGACGGACTCTCGCTCGATGCTGCGGCGTTCGTTCAACTCGGCGTGATCGCCCGCCTCGGCGTCGCCGTGGCAGGCGTCCGCAACGGCGAATCCGTCTGCGTGATCGGCAGTGGCGTGATCGGAGCGCTGGCGCTTCGACTCGTGGCCGCCTCCGGAGCGTCGAAGCTGACGACGGTTGCACGCACCGACCGGCGAGCGGCGATCGCGCGCATGGGCGGCGCCACGGCGTTCCTCGCCACGTCTACGGGGGCAGATGTTGCTGCCGTCCGCGCCGACGTGGTGATCGACTCGACCGGAGATCCCGGCGCGTTCCGAGACGCTGTCTCGGCAGCCGCCGACGGGGGGCGGGTGGTGCTGCTCGGCTCGCCACGCGGGGTCACGCGCGACGTCCCGATTGACGAGATGCGCCGCCGGCGCATCACCGTTCTCGGCGCTCATGTGTCGATGCTCGCTCGCGGCGGCGCCGCGTCCGGGGCAGGTGGGCGGGAAGCGCGGGCGTTTCTCGAGCAGCTCGCAGCGCAGGAGGTGCGAGTCGAGGATCTGACCGACGTCGTGCTCGATCCGCGCGAAACGCCGGCGTTCTACCGTTCGCTTCCGTCGAACACCGCGGTGACCGTTGCCCGGATCGACTGGAGTCGCATGCCGTCGGGGTCTCGCGTGCGGGGCGCGTCGATGCGCCCGCCGGACCTGCGTGCGCGAGGCGTCGCGGCCGGCGTACATCCGCGACCACTCGAGCGGGTGGCTGCGGACGCCCTCGCCGAGGATCCGCTCGCGGGTGCAACGGGAATGCTTGGTGTTGCGCTCCTCGGTTGCGGCGACATCGGCGAACAGAACGCAGCCGCGATCCACGCGGCGCCGAACGCCAGGCTCGTCGCCTGTTACGACCCCGTCCCTGCGCTCGCTTCTGAGGTTGCCGGACGGTTCGGAGCCGGCACGGCATCGTCGATCGAGGGCCTGCTCGCGAACGATGCCGTCGACGCCGTGTTCCTCGCCGTGCCGCACGACCTCCACGGGCCGCTCGCGGTTCAGGCTGCGGTTGCCGGCCGCCACGTGATCATCGAGAAGCCGCTTGCGCAGTCGCTGGCGGCGGCGCAAGCGACCGCGGACGCGGTTCGCGCGGCAGGCGTCTCGGCAACGGTCTGCTTTCCGCAGCGGTACGACGCGGGCGTGCGCGCCGCGCGTCGTCTCGTTGACCTTGGTGCGCTCGGCGAGTTGCGCGGGACCCTGACGACGTTTCTTGCCGACAAGCCGCCCGCGTACTGGCAGGGTGGATACAGCGGCCGGTCGCTCTCCGATTGGCGTGCTTCGAAGGATCGTGCGGGCGGTGGAGTGCTGATCATGAACCTCAGCCATCACGTCGACGTCGTCCTCCATCTGTGCGGGCTGCCGATCGACAGTGTTACCGCGTTCGTTTCGCCCGAGCAGCGCGCACCGGAGATCGAGGACTCGGTGACCGTTGCGATCCGCTATGCGAACGGCTCGATCGGGACGCTCTGCGCGAGCTCGTCCGTTCCCGGGACGTGGGAGGGCCGCGGGACGACCGAGATGCGCATCTGGGGAAGCTCTG
>DASXOW010000065.1:0-2080 GCA_036493955.1 Gaiellaceae bacterium | reverse complement strand
CGAAGAAGAAGCCCTCGTCCGTGCTCATCGCCGAGCCGTAGCTGCCCTGCTTGATCACGAGCACGCGCGGGCCGTGGGCGCGGAGCTGGGCGGCGGCCTTCTTGAGCACCGGCTCGCCCGTCAGCATCCGCACCTCCATGTCGTTCAGCATCACGACATCGACGCCCGCGAGCGTCTCGAGCAGCGACTCGCGCGCCGACTCGATCCAGTAGTTCATCGAGTCGAGGCCCGTGATCAGGGCGCCGGAGCACTGCTCGCGCACGCCTCGCTGCAGGTCGGGCTGGATGTTCGCGAGGAACACCATCGAGGACGAGCGCGCGGCCTCCGACAGCTTCGGCTGGAAGCCCGCGAACACGTTGAGCTGCGTTTCGAGCGTCTCGGCCACCTGCATGTCGGCGTCGTAGCGGCCCTTCCAGAAGAACGACCGCTCGCCGGGCACGCGTTCGAGGTCGGTCGTGTCGATGCCCTTGCAGTGGAAGCGCTCGAACTCGTCCGTGCCGAAGTCGTGGCCGACGACGCCCACGACGCGGACGTCCGTGAACATGCTCGCCGACAGCGAGAAGTGCGTCGCCGCGCCGCCGAGGATGCGTTCGCGGCGGCCGAACGGCGTCTCGAGCGAGTCGAACGCGACGGAGCCGACGACGGTGACGGCCATGGCTAGAGGGCTCCGGCCGTCGCGGGCATGAGACCCGCTGCGGCCCGAAGCGCGTCGGCGCGATCGGTCCGCTCCCAGCTGAGGTCGAGGTCGCGACGCCCGAAGTGGCCGTACGCGGCGGTCGCAGCGTAGATCGGGCGGCGCAGGTCCAGGTTCGCGACGATCGCGGCCGGACGCAGGTCGAAGTGGGCGCGGATGAGCTCCTCGATCTGCGCCTCGGGGATCACGGCGGTGCCGAAGCACTCGGCGTTGATCGACACGGGCTGCGCGACGCCGATCGCGTAGGCGACCTGCACCTGGCAGCGGCCCGCGAGGCCGGCGGCCACCACGTTCTTGGCGACGTGGCGTGCCGCGTAGGCAGCGGAGCGGTCGACCTTCGTGGGATCCTTGCCGGAGAACGCCCCGCCGCCGTGCGGCGCCGCGCCGCCGTAGGTGTCCACGACGATCTTGCGGCCCGTCAGGCCGGTGTCGCCCATCGGGCCGCCGGTCACGAAGGTGCCGGTCGGGTTCACGTACACGAAATCGCGACCCGCCATGCGCGCCTCGTCGAGCAGGTGCCCGTAGTCGCCCTTGAGGATCGGAGCGATCACGTGCTCGATCAGGTCGGGCTTGATCGTGGACTCGGCGTCGACGCCGTCCCTGTGCTGGGTCGAGATCAGGACGCGCTCGATCTCGACCGGCGTCCGTCGGCCGTGCTCGTCCAGCTCGTAGCGCACCGTGACCTGGGTCTTCCCGTCCGGTCGCAGGTAGTCGATCGTCCCGTCCTTACGCACCTCTGCGAGGCGGCGGGCGAGCCGGTGTGCGAGCACGATCGGAAGGGGCATCAGCTCCTCGGTCTCGTTGACCGCGTAGCCGAACATCATTCCCTGGTCACCTGCACCGGCCTGGTCGAGTGGATCGCTGGTGCCGCGCTGCTGCCGCTCGAACGACGCGTCGACGCCCTGCGCGATGTCGGGCGACTGCTCGTCGAGCGTGACGATGATGCCGCACGTGTCGGCGTCGAACCCGTACTTGCCGCGGGTGTAGCCGATATGGCGGATCCGCTCGCGCACCAGGCGTGCGATGTCGACGGTCGCGTGGGTAGAGATCTCGCCTGCGACCACGACGAGCCCCGTGGTGATCAGGGTCTCGCACGCGACGCGACCGAGCGGATCGGCTGCGAGCACGGCGTCGAGCACGACGTCCGAGATCTGATCGGCGATCTTGTCGGGGTGGCCCTCGGTGACCGACTCGGACGTGAACTGGAACTCGCGCGCGGCACCGTCGTTCGAGGTCATGCGCGTCCTCCCTTGAGCGGATTCATCAAACGTAGCGCCCAGTAGAGCAGGCCAGCGCGGGCCGGGAAGCAGCCTTCAGCAACTGATATGAAAGCCTATCAATTCGCCTGCATGCCGGGAGTCCGCGCGCGGTTCAATCGTGGCCCCG
>DASXOW010000064.1:0-6765 GCA_036493955.1 Gaiellaceae bacterium | reverse complement strand
GGCTCGCGCGAGTGGTTCCACCGCGCGTTCGCCGAGCCGATCCAGGTCGACGACGACCAGCCGGCGCTCGAGCGGCTGCGCGCGATCGTGCGGCCGTTCATCCTGCGTCGGCGCAAGAACGATCCGGAGGTCGAGCTCGACCTGCCGCCGATCACGATGCTCAAGGACTACTGCCTGCTGACCCAGGAGCAGGCGGTGCTCTACCAGCAGGTCATCGACTCGTGGCTGCCGCGCGTCGAGGCGCACGAGGATCGATTCGGCCGCCGCGGTGCGGTGCTCGCGATGCTCGGCCAGCTGAAGCAAGTGTGCAATCACCCGGAGATGGTGTTGCACGAGGGCGGCCCGCTAGCAGGACGTTCCGGGAAGCTCGAACGGCTCGTCGAGCTGCTCAAGCTCGTGCCGCAGAACGACAAGGTGCTCGTGTTCACGCAGTACACGAGCTTCGCGGGCCTCGTCCCGTACCTCGCCGAGCGGCTCGACCGGCAAGTCGACTTCTTCCACGGCTCGCTGAACGCCTCGCAGCGTGAAGAACTGCTGGCGGCGTTCGCGTCGCCTGGCGGTCCTACGGTGCTGGTCGTCTCGCTGCGCGCCGGTGGCCGCGGGCTCAACCTCCCCGCCGCAAACCACGTCTTCCATTTCGACCGCTGGTGGAACCCGGCCGTCGAGCAGCAGGCGTCCGACCGGGCCCATCGGCTCGGCCAGGAGAAGCCGGTGTGGGTGCACTCGCTGATCACGTCGGGGACGCTCGAGGACCGCATCGACCAGCTGCTCGAGTCGAAGCGCGAGCTCGTCGAGAAGGTGATGGCGGGAACGAGCGACGACTGGCTCGGCGATCTCGACCTCGGCGCGATCCGCGCCGCCGTCGCCCTGGCGCCCGACGCGTACGAGGACGCGGTCACATGAGCGGTCCCTGGGCGCGGTTGTTCGCCGACACCTGGGGCCGGACCCTTGAAGGGTCTGACCCCTTGGTTACGCAGCTCCGGGTCGAGCCGAGTCTGATCACCGCGACCGTCGAGGGTCGCGCGGTGACCCTGAGCGCCGCCCCGATCCCCCCCGGTGTGTGGGCGGCGATCGACGCGCAGGTGACGCCCGACCGGCAGTCGCTCGAGCTCGCGCAGCTGCTCGAGCACACCTGGGAGGAGCCGCTCGTCCCCGAGGAGCTCGTCCGCGTGGGCGCGGAGGACGACGTCGCGGCGGTTGCAGGCGCCGTCGCCGCCGAGATCGAGCGCGATCCCGCGACCCTGCTGCGCTTTCGCGGGTACGGCGCCGGGGCGGTCAACCACGACGAGGCGTGGCGTGGCGGCGAGCTGCCGCCGCTGCCGCCGCCGGCGCGCCGGCCGCCCGACTCCGTGCCGAAACGATTCGGCGCGAGCGGGATCCCGACCGCCGACGGCGAACTCGTCGAGGTGCTTGTCCGCGCCTACCGTGCTTTTGCCGACTGAGTACTCTCCGCGCGTGCGTCGGCTCGCGTTGCTTGCGCTTCTCGTCGCGTTCGTGACCGCCGGGCCTGCCGGCGCGGGCACCGGCATGTTCGTAGGCGCGACCGAGGACAACGTGCGGAGCCTCAGTCCGCTCGTCGCGAAGTCGAAGATGGACATGGCGGCGCTCGCGGGCCTCGACACCGTACGCATGTCCGTCCTGTGGCAACCCGGCGAGCAGCTGGTCGGCGGCGACGACGAGATCGTGTTGCGCAACGCAGCGGCCGCCGCACAGCTCGACGGCGTGCGTCTGATCGTCTCCATCTACCCGCGCGACTGGCGCTCCGTGCCGCTCACGACGCGCGCGCGTGGGCAGTTCGCTTCGTACGCGGCGACGATCGCGGAAGAGTTCCCGTCGATTCGCGACTTCATCGTCGGCAACGAGCCGAACCTCAACCTCTTCTGGATGCCGCAGTTCGGGCTCGGCGGCATCGACATGGCCGCCCGTTCGTACGAGCTGCTGCTCGCCCGTACGTACGACGCGCTGAAGCTCGTCGCCGACGATGTCAACGTGATCGGCGGTGCGCTTGCGTCGCACGGACAGGACAAGCCCGGCTCGCTCCGCCCGACCCACTCACCGACCGCGTTCGTCAAGGATCTCGGCGCCGCGTACCGCGCGACGAAGCGCTCGCGCCCGATCATGGACATGTTCGCGATCCATCCGTACCTGATTCCGTCGAGGCTGCCGCCAACGTTCGCGCACCCGCTGACGACGACGATCGGCGTCGCCGACTACCCGAAGCTCGTGAAGCTGCTCACCTCTGCGTTCCGCGGCACGGCACAGCGAGGCGAGACGCTGCCGATCGTCTACGACGAGTTCGGGTACCAGTCGCAGATCCCTCAGGCGCTGCGCTTCGTCTACAACCACCTCGACACTAAGGCCGCCGCAGACGCGATCCCGGAGTCCCTGCAAGCGAAGTACTACGCGCAGGCGTTCGCGCTGGCGGCGTGCCAGCCGACCGTGGCCGGGATGTTGATCTTCCACGTCGTCGACGAGCGAGACGCGCGCGCGTGGCAGTCGGGCCTCTACTACGGCAACGGGCGGCCGAAGACGAGCCTGGCCAGGGTGCGCGGTGCGGCGCTCGCCGCGCAGACCGGCACACTCGCCCAGTGCGACCAGGCGAAGACGACCGCGAACGTCGACGGCGTCGTCTTCAGCGGGCCGTCGGCCAGTGCGCCGAACACGCTGCAGACAGGCTTCACGTGCAACCTGCCGTGCACCTACCAGCTGCAGATCCTCGACGCCACGACCGGTAAGTCGGTGGCGAGTGCGAGCGGCAAGTCGGTCGGCTTGACGACGGTCAAGATCCCGATCGCCGAGTTGTCTCCGGGCCAGTACGAGTACGCGCTACGCGCGTTCAAGTGCGGCAAGCCCGGGACGGCGGAGACGCGGTTCAGCACCGCGTTCGCGCTCGGCTCCGCGGACGTGAAGGCGAAGCAGCTGCCGACCCTCGAGCCGGTCGTCTCATGATCCGCAACGTTCCCTAACAACCGTTTCGTACCGTGGCGGGCATGCGTCGGCTCGCTGTTCTCGTGACGGTTGGCGTGCTCGGAGTCGCGGGCGCTGCCTTCGGCTCCGCGAAGGTCGATCTGCGGATCGTCGGCACAGAGGTGCCGCCGATCTCGTCGACGCGCGGCACGTTCGTCGGCGCGTCGCAGGGACCCGTGGGCGCGTGGCGCATCTCGATCCGCCACCAGGCGCTCAACACCGGCCCGACGGTTGCGGTCACCGGCGGCTCGCTCTTGATCGGCCTGCGCACCGGCACGGCGCTCCGCTCACCGGTGACAGGCGGCTCGGTCTCGGTGACGAACCGCGGCTCCCACTGCACGGCGCAGGTCTACGCCGTGCATGTCCAGCTGGCGAACGGCACGTTCGACGGCACGCTCCAGCACCACCGGCGCTCGCTCTTCGGCCGCTGCCTGATCTACGCGGCGACGATTGACGGCCATGCCGTCTTGCAAGCCGGCTAGGCCTGGTTTCACACACGTACGACGTTTGACACCCGTGTCGCAAGTGGGACAATTGAGGCCACCGTCCAGAGGAGGGCTGATGGCCTGGAGTCTGAAGGGCAGCTACGTCGAGACCTGCTCGTGTGATCTCATCTGCCCGTGCAACGCGACCTTCGACCACGGCGCGACCTACGACTACTGCCGCGTCGTCCTCGTGTTCTCGATCAAGGACGGTGAGATCGACGGCACCGATGTGTCCGGTCTCCACGTTGGCGCGATCGCCGACACCCCGAAGGTGATGACCGACGGGAACTGGAAGCTCGGCGTCTTTGTCGACGAGCGCGCGTCGGATGACCAGATGGACAAGCTCGTCGCCGTCTTCGGCGGTCAGCTGGGCGGTCCGATGGCGGCGCTGAGCCCGCTCGTCGGCGAGATGCTCGGCGTCGAGCGTGCACCGTTCGAGGTCGTCGACGACGGCGTCCGCCACAGCGTGCGCATCGGCGACGGGATCGACTTCGAGATCGAGGACATCGTCCCGTTCGGCGTCGAGACCGGCCAACCGGTTCGCTTCGAAGGCATGTTCCACCCGGTCGCGTCGAACCTGACGATCGCGGAGGCGCGTCGCTCGAGCATCGACGCGTTCGGCATCTCCTACGAAGGGAAGACGGGGCTCTCGACCGCCGAGTTCTCCTGGGCTGCATGACGTCGGTCGCAGTCGACACGAGAAAGACGGCGTGGCAGATCACCGCGGTCCGGGTGCGGCTCGGGCTCGTCGCGCTGCTTGTCGCGCTCGCGATCGTCGCGTGGTGGTGGACGGCGCGCGAGATGCGCAACATGGACGGCGGGCCGTGGACGAGCCTCGGCGGGCTCGGCTGGTTCGTCGGAGTCTGGGTCGTGATGATGGCCGCGATGATGTTCCCGTCGGTCGCGCCGACGGTCGCGCTGTACTCGCGCATGACGCAGAAGAGCTCGCCGATCCCCGGCCTCGTGTTCGTCGGCGGCTACCTGATCCCGTGGGCGCTCGCCGGTCTCGCCGCCTACGGCGTCGCGGCCGCGGGCGGGAGCTTCGCGGGCGGCGTGCTGCATTGGAATCGGGCCGGCCGCTGGGTCGCCGGCACCACGCTGCTCGTGGCTGCGCTGTACGAGTTGACGCCGCTCAAGGACTACTGCCTCGGCAAGTGCCGGAGCCCGCTCGGCCAACTGCTCGGGTCGTGGCGCGGCGGCGTCCGCGGCGCGCTCTCGATGGGCGCCCGGAACGGCGCGTACTGCGTGGGCTGCTGCTGGGCGCTGATGGCCGCGCTCTTCGCGCTCGGGGTGATGAGCCTCGTGTGGATGGCGTTCGTCGCCGCGCTGATCGCGGTCGAGAAGCTACTGCCGTGGCGGCGCGTCGCCACCTTCGGGATCACGGCGCTCCTGCTCGCGCTCGCGGTCATGATGTTCGCCGCCCCACATGCGCTCCCGGGACTGACCATCCCGAGCGGCGACATGGGCGGCAGCATGATGATGGGCTAGCGAGCCCCAGACGAACTAGTCCGCCGGCGTCTGTAGGCGCTTGAGCGCGGCGATCAACTCGGCGGTCAGGTCCCTGCCTGCGAGCTCCTCGATCGCCTCGAGCCGTTCCTCGTCCTTCGCGCCCGCGAGCGCGCCCTCGATCCGCGACCAGCCCTCCTCGGGCGGAAGCGTCGGAAACAGCAGCCGCCGCACTTGATCGAGCTCGGGTGTCCGCCCGTCCGACATAGACGGACTCTCCTACCGCCACACCGGCCGGACATCGGACCTTTGCCCCACCGGAGCAGGACGTCGGTCCGGTCCCTCAGCGATAGTTGACACGTGCGTCCTGACCGGCTGAACGCCTTCACCGACGGGGTGATCGCGATCCTGATCACGATCCTCGTCCTCGAGCTGCGGCCGCCCGCCGGCCAGCACTTCGGCGACATCCTCGACGAGAAGGGGCGCCTGCTCGCGTATCTCCTGACCTTCGTGTTCGTCGCGATCTACTGGGTCAACCATCACCACCTGAGCCAGGTCGTGCACCGGATCGACGGTCGCGCGCTCTGGGCGAACATCGGGCTCCTCTTCTGCCTCTCGCTCACGCCGGTCGCGACTGACTGGCTCGGCGAGACCGGCGTGAAGAGCGGGCCTGCCGCCGCCTACGCGCTCGTGCTGATCGGCTGCGCCGTCGCGTACACGCTGTTCACGCTTTCCCTGCTCGCACTGCACGAGTCCGAGTCGCAGCTTCATCGCGCGATCGGCGACGACCGCAAAGGGAAGCTGTCACTCGCGCTGTACGTGTTGGCCTTCATCCTCGCCTGGGTCGTCCCGTGGATCTCGATCGGGATCTTCGTCGCGGTCGCGCTGGTCTGGGTCATCCCCGATCGCCGTATCACGCGAACCTTCGACGCGTTGTAGTCGGTTCCGGTGTTTGTCGCCGGCCCGCTCGGTCGAAACGAGAGGAGGAATCTCTGCAACCACGGGAGGTGGGGTCTTGAAGGACTCGCTGGAACACGCAACCGATGCGCTCGCTGACGTAGCCGCAAAGCTCAAGCGGACGGTCGAGAAGAAGCGCAGCCACAGGCTGCGGAACATGCTGTTCGTCGCCGGCGCCGCCGCCGTCGCGGCGACCGGTGCGGTGGTGGCGCGCCGGAGGCTCCGCACCTCGGTGCCCGGCATGCCGCAGCCGACGAGCGTCGACGCCGCCGTCGATGTCGGCGTGCCCGTCACGGTCGCCTACAACCAATGGACGCAATTCGAGGAGTTCCCGCAGTTCATGGAGGGCGTCGACGAGGTCAAGCAGCTCGACGACACGCTCCTGCACTGGGCTGCGACGATCGCCGGCCGGCGCGCCGAATGGGACGCGCAGATCATCGAACAGGAGCCGGATCGCCGCATCACGTGGGAGTCGGTGGACGGGAAGCGCACGCGCGGCACCGTCACGTTCGAGACGAAGGGGCCGGAACGCAGCCGCGTCCGCTTGCACATGAGCTACCAGCCGGACGGCGTCGCCGAGCAGGTCGGGTCGGCGATGGGGCTCGACAGCCGTCGGATCCACGGCGACCTCGCGCGCTTCCGTGAGCTTGTCGAGGGACGCCAGTCGGCGACCGGCGCCTGGCGCGGCGAGGTGCACGACGGCGAGAAGAAGAAGGCGTAACCGTTTGCGGCCGTTCTCCGTTCATACGTAGTTGCGAAAGGAGAAAACGTGCCTCTACTTTGGATCGTCGTTCTACTGCTGATCATCCTCGCGGTCGGTGGCGGTGTCGCAGTCAGCAACTTGCTGTGGCTGCTGCTGATCGTGGCCCTCGTCGTCGCGGTGTTCGCGATGATGTCCGGCAGACGAGCC
>DASXOW010000063.1:0-16615 GCA_036493955.1 Gaiellaceae bacterium | reverse complement strand
TCTGGACCACGAGCTTGACGCGTTCTCCTGCCACGGCGCGGGATTGTAGCTGGGCACGGAGCCTTCGGCTCCGCGCTAGAACAATTGGTTCTCGCCGCCGAAGATCGCGCTGACGGAGTCGTCGGCGAAGACGTTCATGATCGTCTCGGCGAGCAGCGGCGCGACGGGCAACACGGTCATGTTGTCCGGCTTCGTCAGCGGATCGATCGGGACGGTGTCGGTGACGACGATCCCGGCGATCTCCGGCGTCTCGAACTTCGCGATTGCATCGTCGCAGAAGAGGCCATGCGTGGCGAACACCCAGACCTCCTCCGCCCCGTGCTCGCGGAGCGCCTTCACGTTCGCGAGCACCGTGCCGCCGGTCATGATCACGTCGTCGCCGAGGATCGCTTTCTTGCCGCGGACGCGGCCGGTGATCTCTGTGACCTCGACCACGTTCGCCGAGTGACGCGTCTTGTGCATGAGCGCGAACTCGGCGTCGAGCATCTCGGCGAAGCGAACCGCCTGCTTCGCGCGCCCGGCGTCGGGTGACACGGAAACCACGTTGTCTCCGACGAGGCCGAGGTCGCGGAAGTGGCGTGCGAACAGCGGGATCGCCGTCATGTGGTCGACGGGGATCATGAAGAAGCCCTGGATCTGCCCCGCGTGCAGGTCCATCGTGAGGATGCGGTCGGCACCGGCGAGCTGGAGCATGTCGGCGACGAGGCGCGCCGAGATCGGCTCGCGCGGCTTCGCCTTGCGATCCTGCCGCGCATACGGGAAGAGTGGGATGACGGCCGTGATGCGCTTGGCCGACGCGAGCTTCGCGGCCTGGATCATGAAGAGGAGCTCCATGATGTTCTGGTCGACGGGCTCGCAGCCCGTCTGCACGACGAAAACGTCGGAGCCGCGAATCGACTCGTCGTACCGAACGTAGGTCTCGCCGTTCGGGAACGTGCTGACCTCGGCCTCGCCGAGCTCGACGCCCAGCTGCTGCACGATCCGCTGGGCGAGGTCAGTGTGGGACCGCCCCGAGAAGACCATCAGGCGCTTCTGTGGGCCGCGTTCGATCCAGTGGCTCGGCGACGGCTGCGTCACGACCGTCGGTTCGAGACCGGGAAGGACGAGCTCAGGACTCGCGCCCGCGCGCTGCATACCCCTCCTTGTTCTCCTGCCGCGGCCGCGCGAACGCGAGCGCGTCGGCGGGGACATCTTTGGTTATGACCGAACCGGCGGCAATCCAAGCTCCGTCCCCGATCTCGATGGGAGCGACGAAGCCATTCTGGATACCGGTCCTGACGTTGCTGCCGATCGTCGTGCGGTACTTCGGCGAGCCCGGCTCGAGCGGGAGATTGGCCGTGATCGCGCCCGCTCCCACGTTCGTGTCTTCGCCGATGTCAGCGTCGCCGATGTACGACAGATGCGGCACCTTCGTGCGGTCGCCGATCCGTGAGTTCTTGATCTCCACGAAGGTGCCCGCCTTGGAGGACTCGCCGAGGACCGTCCCAGGGCGAAGGTAACAGAACGGGCCGACGACCGCGCGGGCTCCGATGTGCGCGTCGATCGCAACCGTGTTCGGCCCGACCTCGGCGCCGGTCGCGACTCGGGTCGCGCCGCGCAGCACGGTGAACGGATGAATCGTCGAATCGGGCTCGAGCTCCACTCCTGGCTCGATCCACGTCGTCTGCGGATCGACGATCGTGACGCCTCCGAGCATGTGCTCTTCGTTGATGCGGTCGCGGAGGACAGCGGCGGCGTGTGCGAGCTCAACGCGCGTGTTGACGCCGTCCGTCTCGCGATGGTCGGCGGCGACGTGCGCGACGACGCGGCCGCCGCTTGACACCACGAGCTCGATCGCGTCGGTCAGATAGAGCTCGCCCTGCACATTTTTCGGCTCGAGCCGCTCGAGTGCGGGCCAGAGCGCGCTCGAGCGGAAGACGTAGATCGAGCTGTTGATCTCGCGGATCCTCTGGACGTCCTCACTCGCGTCGGTTCCCTCGACGACCTTGAGCACGGTGCCGTCGGCGTCGCGCACGACGCGGCCGTACAGGCGCGGGTCAGGTGGCTCTGCGCTCAGAATTGTCGCGTCGGCGCCCTCGCGCCGGTGCGTCTCGACGAACTCGCCCAACAAGCCGCCCGTCAGCATCGGCGTGTCGCCGGAGAGGATGAGCACGTCACCGTCGTACCCCTCGAGCGCGGCCCTGGCCGAGCGCACTGCGTCGCCCGTTCCGAGCGGCTCCTCCTGCACGGCAATCGTCACGCCGCTCTCCGCGAACCAATCACGGGTCGCCGGAGACGCGACGACCACGATCGGTTCGGCGCCCGCTTCGCGCCCCGCAGCGAGGATCCAGTCGACCATCGGCTTGCCGAGAAGCGGGTGGAAGTGCTTCGGCACAGCGGAGTGCATCCTCGTGCCGAGGCCACCGGCCATGAGAACTGCGGCGAGGTTGTCCATTTCGAGCGGAGACTACTGGGGCGCCAGGATTCGAACCTGGGATCGCGGGACCAAAACCCGCTGCCTTACCGCTTGGCTACGCCCCATCGAGCGCAGACAGCTTATTTCGGACGTTCGGTGAAGAGGAAGACCAGCGCGGCGATCGCGAGCAGGGCGATCAGCCCAAAGGCGACCGCCTTCAGAATCCCGAGCGCAAGGGGAACGCAGAGGACGATCAGTTGCGAGACGGCGAAGATCCACCCTGCCTCGCGTAGCGTGTCGGAGCGATTGCCGCGGGCGACGTACCACCAGAACCCGACCGCGATCACCGCAAGCAGTACAGCGGCCCACCAATGAAGCGCATGGAGGACGTAGAGCAGCCCCTCCACCGTCGCGATCCACAGCGTGAACCGGAAGCGGCGCTCGCGCAGCCAGCGCCCGGAGCGCGTCGACCCGTGCTCGATCGCGTGGCTACCGAACATCGCGGTTCAACCGTACCACGCTGGTCTCGTGATCCAGGTCTCGCCAAGGGCGTGCACAGCGGCCTCTGCGCGCTCGGCGTCGGCCGTCGTTTCGAAGAGGCCGTAGACGATCGGCCCGGCGCCGCTGACGTCCGCGCAAAACGCTCCCTCGGCACGGAGCCGCTCGGCGAGCGGCGAGCTCGCAAGGTCGTTCGGCGGCAGTTCGCCCAGGTCACGCGGCCGCTCGATCGTCGAGAGAGCCGCCCGTACCCCGGCGGCGCGAGCGTCGTAGCCGGCGGCGCCGTTGCGGGCGTCGAACGCGGAGTAGACATCCGCGGTGGATTGCTTGACCTCGCCTGCCGCCATCAGCAGCAGCACCGCGTAGTCCTGCGGCAGGTCGATCGGCTCGAGCACTGTCCCGTCGCCGGTGCCGAGCTGCGGGCCACTGCGCAGGAAGAACGGCACGTCCGCGCCGACCTGCGCCGCGAGCGCATGCAGCTCGTCCGCCGGCAGCGGGCGGTCTAGCTGCTGATTCGCGAGACGAAGCGCGGCGGCAGCGTCGGAGCTGCCGCCGCCGAGCCCGGCCGCAACGGGAATGCGCTTTTCGATCCGGACGTACCACGCTCCGCCGAGCAGAGACAGCGCGCGCGTGACGATCGTGTCGTTAAAGCCTGTGACGCTCGTCTGTTCCGCGGGCTCGACCTCCACCTCGTCACCGAGCTCGAGCGCCTGGTAGACGGTCGTGAGCTCGTGCTTCCCGTCGGGTCGCGCCTGCCCGACGACGAGCGCGAGATTGAGCTTCGCCGGCGCGATCACCGCAGCGCGTTCTCGAGCGCAACGAACTCCATGGGCTCCAGCTCCTCCGCGCGAACGTTCGCCTGGCGGCCGATCGCGTCGAGCGCCTCGACGGCGCGCTCACGGGAGACGAGGCAGGCGAGCACGAGCGCGTTCGCGAGCGTCTTCCGGCGGTGAGCGAACGACGCGGTGACGACACGTCGAACCGCCGGTGTCGCTCCCGGTCCGATGCGGCGGAACGCCACGAGCGCAGACTCGACGTTCGGCTTCGGGCGAAACACCTCGCGCGAGACCGGGTGGACGCCGGTCCGCTCCGTCGCAAGCTGGATGAGCACCGAGACGGCGCCGTACGCCTTCGTCGACGGCTTCGCGAAGAAGCGATCGGCGACTTCGCGTTGCACCATCACGCACCAGAGCACGAGCTGCTCGAGCGCGAGACTCTCGGCGACGATCGGCGTCGCGATGTTGTACGGAAGGTTCGCGACGAGCTTCTGCGGCGGCGGCTCGAGGGCGCGGACGTCGAGCTCGAGCGCGTCGCCCCAGTGCACGGTCGCGCGGTCGATGCCGGCGAGGTGATCCGCCAGGCGACGGTCGACCTCGGCAGCGTGCACGTGCGCGACACGATCGGCGAGATACCGGGTGAGGACGCCGAGCCCAGGGCCGATCTCGAGCACGACGTCCGACGCCTCGAGCTCGGCGAGCCGCTCGATCACGCGAAGGATGTTCTCGTCGACCAGGAAGTGCTGGCCGAGGTCCTTGCGCGCGACGAGCCTCATGGCAAATCGAATGCCCGCGACGCGTTCGCGTCCGCGAGCGTCCGCACGTCCTCGCCCCGTAACTCGGAGAGGAAGTCGTAGGTGTGCACGACGTAGGCCGGCTCGTTTCGGCGCCCGCGGACCGCCTGGGCGGCGAGGTATGGGCTGTCCGTCTCGACGAGCAGACGCTCGGACGAGATGCGCCGCGCGCAGTCGCGGAGGTCATACGCGTTCTTGTAGGTGACGTTGCCGGCGAACGAGACGTACCAGTCGTGCGCGAGCGCAGCCTCGAGCAACGGCGGCGACGAGAAGCAGTGGAGGATCACCGTGCCGTCGTGGCCGACGAGACGGTCCCGTGTGTCGTCGTCGGCCGCGCGCGTGTGGATGACGACCGGCTTACCCAGCTCGAGCGCGATCGCGAGCTCCCGTTCGAACAACCGCTGCTGCGCGTCGTACGGGGCGTAGTCGCGGAAGTAGTCCAGCCCGGTCTCCCCCACGGCGACCGCCTTCGGATGAGCGAGCAGCGCGCGCAGCTCGTCGAGGTCGCCGGGCTCACCGGCCTCGTGCGGATGCACGCCGAGACACGCGTATACACCCGCGTGCTCGTCGGCCAGCGCGAGGGCGTGGCGCGCGCCGGAAACTGTCGTCGCGACCGCAACCACGCGGGTCACGCCGGCCGCCTGCGCACGTTCCAGGACGTCGGCCGCGTCGGCGCCGAGGTGCGCGTGCGAGTCGATCACTCGGCGCCGGCGTCGCGCATCCGCTTCAGCTCTTCGTCGACGATCGACTCGTCGAGCTTGCGGAAGAGCGGCTTCGGTTCGCGCAGGGACTGGCCGGGCTGCAGGTCACTCGGCTCCCAGCTACCGACCCAGCCGGTGTAGTCGCCGGTGAGGATCTCGTGCGTCTCGCCGTCGTCGTCGACCTGGCGGAACTCGACGGGGCCGGCCAGCGTCCCGTCGTAGCCGAGCAGCTCGTGCACCTGCTGCGAGGTGTGCGGCAGAAACGGCGTCAGGATCGTCTTCAGGCTGTCGACGGCTCGAAGCGACACGTACAGCACAGTGGCCGCCCGCGACCGGTCGGTCTTGATCAACGCCCACGGCGCCTGGTCGGAGATGTACTGGTTGACGGTCGACGCGATCCGCATCGCCTCACCGAGCGCAGCGCGGAAGCGACCAGCCTCGACGTGCGCTCCGACCGATTCGAAGCCTGCGTCGACGCCGTCGAGCACCACCTGGTCCTCGGTCTTCAGAGCAGCCGGCTCGGGCACCGCCCCGAAGTTGCGGTGCGCGTTCGTGAGCGTCCGGTTGACGAGGTTGCCCCAGTTCGCAAGCAACTCGTCGTTGTTGCGGCGCACGAAGTCCGCCCACGTGAAGTCGGTGTCCTGTGTCTCCGGGCCTGCCGCGATCAGGTAATAGCGCAGCGGATCCGGGTCGTAGCGGTCGAGGAAGTCGCGGAGATAGATCGAGTGGCCTCGGCTCGTCGAGAACTGCTTCCCCTCCATGTTCAGGTACTCGGTTGCGAAGACGTCGTCGGGAAGATGGAGCGTCCGGCCCGCGGCGACATCGCCGCCTTCGCCGTAGGCGAGCAGGATCGCCGGCCAGATGACCGTGTGGAAGACGATGTTGTCCTTGCCCTGGAAGTACGCGTGCAGCGCGTCGTCGTTCTGCCACCAGTCGCGCCAGGCTTCGGGCTCGCCTCGCGCCCGCGCCCACTCGATGCTCGCCGACAGGTAGCCAATGACCGCGTCGAACCACACGTAGATCCGCTTGTTCGAGTCCTCGGCGTACCCGGCGATCGGGACGCGCACGCCCCAGTCGAGGTCGCGCGTCATCGGACGCGGCCGGATGTCGTCGACCAGCCCGAGCGAGAAGTTGCGGACGTTCGGACGCCAGCCCTGGCGACCCTCGATCCACGCTTTGAGCGTGTCTGCGAACGCGGGCAGATCGAGGAACAGATGGTTCGTCTCGCGAAACTCCGGCGTCGACCCATCGATCTTCGAACGGGGGTTGATCAGGTCGATCGGGTCGAGTTGGTTTCCGCAGTTGTCGCACTGGTCGCCGCGCGCTTCCGGGAAGCCGCAGATCGGGCAGGTTCCCTCGATGTACCGGTCGGGGAGCGTGTGCCCGGTCGTCGGCGAGAACGAGACGAGCTGTGTTCGCTCGACGATCGCGCCCTTCTCGTACAGCGTCTTGAAGAGATCCTGGGTGACCCGCGCGTGGTTGGGCGTCGTCGTCCGCGTGAAGCAGTCGTACGTGAAGCCGAGTCGGCGGAAGTCCTCGCGATGCGCCTGGTTGTAGAAGTCAGCGACCTCACGGTAGGACTTCCCTTCCGCGTCTGCGGCCACCATCACCGGCGTCCCGTGCTCGTCGGTGCCGCTCACCGCCAGCACGTCGTTGCCCTTGAGCCGGTGATAGCGCGCGAAGACGTCGAACGGGACGTACGCCGCCGCATGCCCCAGGTGCCGGAAGCCCGACGCATAGGGCCACGCCGGCGCCACGAGGATCTTCTTCCTGCCCGTCGCCATGACGGCCAATGATACGAGCGAGCTTCTGCGCGGCTGCGAGGGCGCAGGCCGCGAGCGCGAGAACGGCGAGCAAGACCAATCCGAGGCGGTGCGGCCGGCTTCCGGTCGACCGTCGAGCGGGCGCTGCGACCGTTCGGGCCGCAGTCGCCGCGCCGCGAAGCACGTCCCCCGCAGCCGCGACGGGATCTGCGGGCTCGGTCGGCACGGTATGAGCCTGCGACCGAACGACGGCGTGTCGCGTTGCGCCGGTCGGTCGTCTGACCGCGGGAGCAGCGACCACCGCCGGCAGGCTGGGCCCCTGCGGCGCAGCAACCTGCGGCCGAGGCCGTACGACGCGCGTCTCGTGTGCCGGAGCCGCGGGAGCACGAACCGGCACGGCCGAGCGAACGCTGAGCCCGCGGGCGCCGGTCGAGGGCTGCGGATCGGCGACGGACGCGCCCGAGGGCGGCTGTGGTTCGGGCGCGACCGCCGCCGGGCTCGGCCCGGCCACGGGAACCGACGGCGCTGCCGCGGACGCCGAAGTCGGCGCGGCGCTCGGCACCGCCGGCGCTGCAACCGGAACCGGCGCCGGAGCGGGCGCGGCGGGCGGCGCCGCGACCGGAGCTGTCGCGACACCCCCGCGGACGGGCAGGTACGAGAGCGGGTCGCGGTACCCCTGCGCCTCCGCAGCGACGCGGATGCCCAGATGGAGATACGGCCCGGCGACCTCGGGGTCGCCGCTTGGACCGACGGCGCCGACCGGCCGGCCTTCGGTGACCGCGGTTCCCGCTGCGACCTCGATCGACCCCAGGTGGGTCAGCGTGACCGCAAGCCCGTCGGCGGTCGTGATCGTCAGCGTCCGGCCCGAGCCCGGGACGGTGCCGTTGAACGTGACGTCGCCTGCGGCAGGCGCGAGCACCACCTCGCCGGGCGCCGCCGCGATGTCGACACCACGGTGCTCGCCCGCGGCATACGGATGCGCCGGGTCGAAGTTGAACGGTTGAACGACGGGGCCACCAACCGGCCACGTCCAGGCACGCGCCACCGGCGCGACGAGCAGCGCGGCCAGAACCGCGACGAGCAGCACACGACGCATCGACATCACCTCTGTTGTCAGGAGCGAGAACAGTCGATCCAGAGTAAGAGCGAGGTCGCAGTGTTGTCAATCGAGCTTACAAAGTTGTCACAGAGTGCCGCGGTACAGGTCGTTGCGCGGCACGCCGCTCAAGCGGGCGACGACCTCGGCCGCGACGCCCCGCGGAGCGCCCGCGGCGACGAGCTCTCCCACCGCTGACAACGCACCCTCGAGGTCGAGGGCAGCGGCGCCGGGCGCGACGACGAGCGTTACCTCCCCTTTCGGTGGCTCCGCGAACTGCTCGGCGAGCGAGACCGCAGCACCTCGCACGACCTCCTCGAAGCGCTTCGTCAGCTCGCGGCACACGGCGACCTCCCGCGCGCCGTCGACGGCAGCGAGCGAACGCAGCGACGCCCCGAGCCGCTGCGGCGACTCGAAGGCGACGACCGCGCATTCCCACGAGGACGTCTCGCGCCAGAGCGCGTCGAGCTCACCCGGCTTGCGCGGCAGGAAGCCCACGAACGCATACGACCCGCCGCCGAAGCCGCTCGCGACCAGCGCCGTCTCGACCGCCGACGCCCCCGGGAGCACCGTAACCGGGATGTTCGCGTCGAGCGCCGCTCGTACGAGGCGGGCGCCCGGATCGGAGACGAGCGGCATCCCCGCGTCCGTGACGAGTGCGACCCGCTCGCCCGCCTCGAGCCGTGGGATGAGCTCCGCGACACGGCTCGCTTCGTTGTGCTCGTGGTAGGAGAGCAACGTGGCTGCGATGCCGTGCCGCTCGAGCAGCCCGCGCGAATGCCGCGTGTCCTCCGCGAGCACGACATCGGCCGAGCGAAGCTCCTCCAGGACGCGCAGCGTGATGTCGTCGAGGTTGCCGATCGGCGTCGCGCACACCGCGAGCGGCATCTCAGAGTCCTTCGAACGCAACCAACGCAGCGCCGATCAGCCCGGCGTTCCCGCCGAGCTCGGCGCGGACGATCTCGAGCGACTGTCCGCCCGGCGCCAGCGCCTCACGCAGCACGGCGCTGCGCGCAGCGGGAACGAGGAGATCGAACGCGGCAATTCCGAAGCCCCCGCCGATGATCACGCGCGTCGACCCGAAGATGTTGACCAGCGACCCGATCGCGACACCGAGGTGGTGACCGATCTCGCCGAGCACCGGATGCTGCACCTCGACGAGATCGTGCGCATTCGCATCGGGGCCGAGCACGCGCTTTGCGATCTTCCCGGCCGCCGTCCCGGAGCAGTACGCCTCGACATGTCCGCGCCCGGAGCAGGCCCCCTGGCACGGCTCGCCGTCCTCCACGATCACCATGTGACCAAGCTCGGTATAGGCGCGGAACAGCTTCCCGCCTGACACGACGCCGCCACCGACGCCGGTGCCGAGAGTGAGCGCGAACATGTCCGTCGTGCCTCGGCCGGCGCCGAGCTTGAACTCGGCGTAGGCAGCGCAGCTGGCGTCGTTCTCCATCTCGACGGGGAGCCCGAGGCGCTTGTGCATCTCGTCTGCGAAGCGCACGTCGCGAATCGGGATGTTGACCGCGCCGAGCGCCAACCCGTGCACATGGTCGATTCGTGACGGGATGCCGAAACCGAGGGCGGACACGCCCTCCTGAGGGAGCTGGCGGACGATCGCGGCGAGCTCGTCCAGAAGGGCCGCCTGCGAGGTCGTCACCGTCGGGCGCTCGATCGTCTCGTGCACCGTCCCGTCCCGATCCACGATGCCGGCGAGAACCTTGGTTCCGCCGAGGTCGACGCCGATCACCCGAGGCCCGTGCAGCATCACTCCGGCGCCGGCAGAGCCGGCACCTCCGTTGAAGCGGCTCCGCCGAGTCTACGCCTCATGCGCCGGTAACCTACCCCGCCGGATGGCGCGGGAAGAGAAGCCCTACCGCGTGTATCGCGGCGGTCGCTCGAAGGGCAAGGTGCCGACCGTCCGCCCCGCACGCGTGCGCACCTCCGACGACGGCAGAGGCGGAGGAGCAACCGACTACCGCGGACCGGGCACGTCGACGCCGAAGCGCGCACGCTGGGGCCTGCGGATCGGCGCGACGCTCGGCGCGCTCCTGTTGCTCGTGATCGTCTGGGCGGTCGCGGGCTGGTTCTCCGTCTCGGGCGGCGTCTCCGACGCGAACAAGCGCCTGACGCCGGACGCGAAGTCGGCGCTCGCCGCGCAGAGCGGTCTTCTGATCTCGCACTCGACGATCGTGCTGATGCTCGGCACCGACAACTCGGCGCTCGCGTCGCGCGCAGGTGACATGCACTCCGACTCGATCCTGCTGCTGCGAACGGATCCCTCCCGTCACCGGCTCTACTACCTCTCGATCCCGCGCGACTTGCAGGTGCCGATCCCGGGCCACGGGACGCAGAAGATCAACGCCGCCTTCCAGGACGGCGGCACCGAGCTCGCGATCCAGACGATCCGTGACTTCACGGGCCTGCCGGTGAACCACGTGATCGTCGTCAACTTCGGCGACTTCAAGGAACTGATCGACGCGCTCGGCGGGATCGAGATCAACGTGCCGAAGCCGATCCGGTCGAATCGGTTCGACTGCCCGTACTCCACGCAGGCGCGCTGCGACAAGTGGCCGGGCTGGCGGTTCGAGAAGGGCAATCAACACATGAACGGCGAGCGCGCGCTCATCTACTCCCGCATCCGCGAGAACGTCCTCGACCCGTCCGAGACAGATTTCACGCGCGGCGCCCGCCAGCAGGCGGTGATCGACGCGGTCACCTCGAAGCTCGCCTCGTTCGGGACGTTCCTGAAGGCGCCGTTCAAGGGCGGCTCGTATGTGAAGCCGCTGAGCACCGACCTCTCGACCAGCCAGCTCGTGCAGCTCGGCTGGGTGAAGTTCCGCGCCTCGGGATCGAGCTCCGTGCACTGCCGGCTGGGCGGCGACTTCGGCGGCGGGGGAACGGGCTCGCCGAGCGAGGACAACCCCGCCACGCTCGCAATGTTCCTCGGGAAGTCAGCGCCGCAGCCGCCCACGGGGCAGTTCGACCCCGGGTGCGTGATCGGCCACCCGCTTCAGTAAGCGGGAATCCATTTCGCCCGGGCGCGCGAACCACCCGGCATGGATGCGATCAGGCCTCTGCCGTCTTCTTCGAGTCGCCGCTGCCGGAACCGGAGCCAGAGCCGGAGTCGGACTTCGACGACCCCGAGTCCGACGAGCCGCCCGACGAGGAGTCGGACGAGCCTCCGTCCTTCGCCGTCTTGGACGACTTGCGGCCGTAGTCGGTCGAGTAGAACCCGGAGCCCTTGTAGTGCACCGCGACCGGATGCAACACCCGCTGCAGCGGCGCCGCACCGCACACCTCGCACGCCGCCGGCCCGTCCTCTGTCATCCGGTGGATCACCTCGAAGAGGTGCCCATTGGGACAGCGGTACTCGTAGAGCGGCACGGAAGCGGCAAGGCTAGCACCGGCCACGGCGTTAGCCTCGCTCCCGTGAGGCGCATCACCACCCTGGCCGCGGTCGTCGCGACGCTCGTTCTGCCGGGCACCGCGTTCGCCCACGCCACGCTGCTCCAGACACTCCCGGCGGACGGCGCCGTGCTGGCGAAGGCACCGAAAACGATCACCGTCGTCTTCGACGACAGCATTCGAGTCGGAAGCGGAAACGCGGCAGTCGACAACGAGACACAGCGCTCCGTGCTCGCCGGCAAGGCCTTCGTGCACGGACGCGACCTCAGGATCCCGCTGAAGCCGCTGGGCGACGGTGCCTACAGCGTGCGGTGGAGCATCGTCTCGGAGGACGGCCACCGCGAAGAAGGCGTGCTCGCATTCGCCGTCGGCGAGGGGAGCGGCAGCCCGCACTCCGTCCTCGGAGCTTCGGTGCCGCTCAGCTGGAGCGACATCCTGCTCCGCTCGCTGTACTACGTCGGAGTCCTCGCCGGCGGCGGCTTCGCCGTCTTCGCGCTCGTCACGCGGCGCATCGTCGGCCGTGGACTGCAGCGGCCGCTCGCGCACCTCGTGTTCTTCGCCCTGCTCCTCGCGTTTCTCGGCGGCAGCGGCATCCTCCATTCGGCTCCGCCCGGGACGCGGTTCGCGCTCGTGATGAAGGTCGCACTCACCGTGTCTCTGGCGGGCGGCGCGGCGGCGGCCCTCGCCCCCACCCTGCCGCTCCTGCTACTTGTCGCCTACGCAGCCGCGCTGTCGCTCCTCGCCGCGCCGACCCTCTCGGGGCACGCGCTCGACCGCGATCAGCCGCGCGTCCTCTCGGTGATCGTCGACCTCGCCCACATGACGTCGGCGGCTGTCTGGTTCGGCGGCCTGATCGCGATCGTCTACGCCGTCCCTCGCGCGACCGACGACGACGTGATCCGGCGCGCCGCCGTTGCGCGCTTCTCCACCATGGCGCTTGCGTCCGTGATCGTGCTCGGGTCGAGCGGCATCGTCCGCGCGTACACCGAGTTGTCCAGCGTCTCACAGCTCTGGTCGACGTCCTACGGCCGGGCGCTGCTCGTGAAAACGGCGATCTTCGTTCCGCTCCTCGGGGTCGGGTGGTTGAACCGCGCCGTGCTGATGCGGGTGTTCGCGCGGCTCCGCCGTTCCGCCCGCGTGGAGGTGCTCGCGATCGTCGGGATCGTGGTCGTCGTCGCGATCCTCACCGAGCTCGCACCGGGACGGAAGACCGCGCGCCCGCTCGCCGCCGCGGCGCCCACCGCAGCGCTCGCCCCGACGTTGCCGCCGGTCGACGCCGTCGTGGCTGCGCGCGAGCTGGGGTCACTTGCGGTCGCCGTCGGTCGAGAGCCGCGACGGACCACGGTGACGATCATCGGCCCAGACGGAACGGGCGTCGACGATCGCGAGGTTCGCGTGAACGGCGCGACGGCGACGGCGTGCGGATCGGGGTGCTACCGCGCAGCCTCACCCGCGGCCGGGCCACTCCGGGTGTCGGTCGGCGACCGGAAGCTCACGTTCGACATCGCGGCGAACGCCCCCGACGCGGCCGCGATCCTCGAGCGCATCACGCGGACGTACCGCGCCTCCCGAACGATCGTCTTCGACGAGACGCTCGCGTCGACGCCCACGAACGCACAGACGACTCGATTCACCGTCGTCGCGCCGCACAACCTCGCCTACGCGACGCGGAACGGTGGCCCGGCCGCGATCGTCATCGGCACGCGCCGTTGGGACCGCGCCACCGGCAATGCACCGTGGCAGCCGACGTCGCAGACGCCGATCGACGTCACCAGCCCGTACTGGACGAGACCGACGAATGCGCATCTCGTCGGCCCGAACACGATCACGTTCCTCGACCGGCGGATCCGTGGCTGGTTCGAGGTGACGTTCAACGGCTCACGGCCGACGGTCTCCCACATGACCGCCGCCGCGCATTTCATGACCGACCGCTACGTCGGGTTCGACATGCCGGTCGTCGTCTCGCCGCCCTCGCGGTAGCGCTGGGCCTCCTCGCCGACGAGCTCGAGGAAGCAGGGTGCGTCCTCGAAGGCCGCCAAGCCGCCAGGCGCAGCGCCGGGCCGGCGCGAGCGGCGCAGCGAGGAGCGGCGAGCCGTCGCCAGGACGCCCGCAGCGCCGACGAGCCCGCCGATCGCGAACGAGCGCAACCGTGTACGGCGACTGTCGCCTTCCACACCATTAGCTTAGAGCGGTGCGCATCGTCACTCTGGGCGACCTCCTGCTCGACGTCGTCGTGCGCCTCGACACGGCGCTCGTGACCGGGGACGACCAGCCGGCACACACGATCACCGG
The DNA here is from genome assembly GCA_036493955.1 of Gaiellaceae bacterium. Classification (GTDB taxonomy): domain Bacteria; phylum Actinomycetota; class Thermoleophilia; order Gaiellales; family Gaiellaceae; genus PALSA-600. The sequence continues at coordinate 2,895 of DASXOW010000063.1, read as the reverse complement.
CCCCGGCGGCCAGGCGGCGAACGTCGCCGCGTGGGCCGCGGCGCTCGGCGCCGAGGCGACCTTCGTCGGCCGCATCGGCGCAGACCCGGCCGGCACGCTCGTCCTGGCTGCGCTGACGCAGGGAGGCGTGACGCACCGCGGCCCCGTCGAGGGACGCACCGGCGTCGTCGTGTCGATCGCCTCCTCGGGCGACCGGACGATGGCTTCCGACCGCGGCAACGCGCCCGAGCTGGCGCCGCACGATCTCGAATCGGCGTGGTTCGATTGCGATGTGCTTCACGTCTCCGGGTACGCGCTCGCGCGCGAGCCGATCGCCTTCGCCGCCGCTGCGGCGGCGGGTCACGCGCGCGCGCACGGCGCTCTCGTCTCGCTCGACGTCTCCGCCTGGACGCTCGTCGACGATGCGTTCCGCGACCGGATCGCTGCGCTCGCACCCGAGCTCGTCTTCGCAACTGAGCGAGAGCACGAGGAAGTGGGAAAGCTCGACGTCCGCTGGGTGATCAAGCGCGGAGCGCGCGGGCTGAGCGTCGACGGCAACGACCATCCCGCGGTCGACGTCGACGTCGTCGACACGACCGGCGCGGGTGACGCTCTCGCGGCCGGCTTCCTGGTCGGCGGCGCCGCGCTCGGAGCCTCGACCGCCGCCCGCTGTTGCGCGCAGATGGGAGCGATGCCGTGATCCGGGTCACAGACGAGGTTCGCACCGCGACCGCGGTCGTCGCGCTCGAGACGACGCTGGTCGCGCACGGGTTCCCGCCCGGGGAAGGCGTCGAGGTCGGGCTCGCGTCCGAGGCCGCGGTGCGCGACGCAGGCGCGGTGCCGGCGACGATCGGCGTGCTCGACGGTGAGGTCGTGGTCGGGCTCACCGCCGACGAGCTCCACCGCTTCGGTGCCGACGCGAGGAAGCTCGGGCCGCGCGACCTCGCCGCGGCCGTGACGCAGCGCGCAATCGGCGCGACGACCGTCGGCGGCACGCTCGCGGTGTGCCGCGCAGCCGGGATCACCGTGATGGCGACAGGGGGTCTCGGAGGAGTCCACCGCGGCTGGCCGACGCCGCCCGACGTATCCGCTGACCTGGGCGCGCTCGCGTCGACGCGGATCCTCGTCGTCTCCTCCGGGATCAAGTCGCTGCTCGACGTCCCCGCCACCGCAGAGCTGCTCGAGACGCTCGGTGTTCCGGTGATCGGATACCGGACTGACGACGTCCCGCTGTTCTACGCGGCGCACGGCGGGCCGCCCGTCTCGGCGCGCACCGAAAGCGCAGAGGAAGCGGCCGCAATCGCGCGCGCACACTGGACGCTCGGCGGCAGCGGTCTCCTGGTCGGCCGGCCGCCCGACGAGAGCTACGACGACGCCGAGCCGTTGATCGAGCGTGCGCTCGCCGAAGCCGACGCGCAGGGCGTGCACGGCCAGGCGGTGACGCCGTTCGTGCTCTCGTACCTGCACCGCGAGAGCGGCGGCCGCACCCTCGCCGCGAACCGCGACCTGATCGTCGGCAACGCGCGCCTCGCCGGCGAGATCGCCTCAGCGCTCGAGTAGCCACGAGCCCGACTCCTGCACGAGCCTGCCGTCGACGTACATCTGGCCGCTCGTCCGAAGGTCCTTGACGATGTCCCAGTGGATCGAGCTCTCGTTCGTCCCGCCGATGAACGTGTACGACCGGCCGAGCGCGAGATGGATCGTCCCGTTGATCTTCTCGTCGAAGCCGACGTTCTTCATGAACCGCTGGATGCCCGGGTTGCAACCGATGCCGAGCTCCCCTAACCGGCGCGCGCCGTCGTCGGTGTCGAGTATCTGGATCAGGAACTCCTGGTTCACACGCGCTGACGCATCGACGACGCGGCCGTCGTCGAAGACGAGCCGGACGCCTTCGACCTCCGTGCCGAAATGCACCGCCGGGAACTCGCCGAACTCGATCACGCCGTTCGCGGAGGTCTCGAGCGGCGAGTAGAACACCTCACCTCCCGGCATGTTCACGTGACCGTCATCGACCGATCCGGTGCGACCGGAGAGTGACAGCGTCAGGTCGGTGCCGTCTCCGACGATCCGCACCTCGTCGGCCGCGTCGAACAGCTCCGCGATCCGGCGCATCCGCTCGCCTTCGGCGTCCCAGTCGAGGAGCACAGCGTTGAAGATGAACTCCGCGTACTCGTCCAACGTCATGCCCGCCTCGTCCGCCAGCGCCTGCGTCGGCCATTCGGCGATCACCCACGGGATCTCGAGCGACATCGTCCGCCTCCGCAGCGGGGCGATCATCTGCTCGAGCGCGGCCTGCCGCTCGTCCGACAGGTCCGCCCCTTCGTGCGCGCCCTCAGGGCAGTAGATCGTGATCAAGCCGTCGACCGTGTCCCAGATGTGCTGCTGGATCGGCGCCGGCACGCGGAGCACGTCGAGCGGTGCCTCACGCGCGAACGGGCCGCCGATCTGCTCGAACTGCAGCTGCAGGATCGGGTAGGCGCCTTTCCGGGCGACCTGCTCCACGATCGCCTCGATCAGCGGGCGGCCGAGATGGTTGCCGCGGATGGCCACCTGCCAGCCTGCCTGGACGTCGAGAGAGCGCTCGACGAGCAGCCTCGCGTACTCGCCGGTCCGAGGGTCGCGCCGCAACAGAGGGGTTCTATCCCGGCGGGCGCACCACTACAAGACCTACTCGAGCGCGCGGAGGAAGTCTTCGACGTCGAGCGCCGGCAGCGTCTGGATGCGTGTCGAGCCCCGTGCGCCGAGCGCGACCGACACCTTCGCCACGGTGGCGACGTCGGGGGCCTCGACGACGTTGACGAAGTCGAACTCGCCGAGCGTGGCCCACTGGTGCAGCACCTTGCACCCGAGCTCGGCAATGTCCTCGTTCACCTGGCGGAGGCGCTCAGGATTCGACTTGAGGGTCTGTACGCCCTG
>DASXOW010000062.1:0-4855 GCA_036493955.1 Gaiellaceae bacterium | reverse complement strand
CCGAAGGGCAACCGGGAGCTCTTTCTCCATCTCGCGCAGGCCGACCACCCGACCCTCCCCGATGACCTCGACGAGCGAATCGCCGCAGCCGTCCAAGCCTGAGTCCGTCGCGATCGTCGCGCACGGGCGCGTCGACGTCGGCCCCGCGGTCGAGCGCGTGCGCCGCGTGGCGGAGGAGAACGGCGTGCAGGTCGTCGACGATCCGGAGCGCGCCGGCCTCACCGTTGCGGTCGGCGGCGACGGGACGATCCTGCGCACGCTCGCGCGCCTCCTCGGCAGCGACGTGCCCGTCATCGGCGTCAACTTCGGGCGCGTCGGCTTCCTCGCCTCGATCGCGCCGGACTCGCTCGAGCGCGATCTCGCGCGCGTGCTCGCCGGCGAGTACAACGTGCTCGAGCTGCCGACGCTCGAAGTGCAGCTCGACGGAAAGACGCACGTCGCGGTCAACGACGTCGTGACGACGAGCGCGACGCTCGGACGCATGGTCGAGCTCACCTATTCGATCGGCGGCGAGGATCTCGGGACGATTCCGTGCGACGGCATGATCTGCTGCACGCCCTCCGGCTCGACCGCGTACAACCTCTCGAACGGCGGCCCGGTGCTCGTCCGCGGCGTCGACGCGATGGCCGTCACCTTCATTGCGCCGCACTCGCTGCACGCGCGCCCGCTCGTCGTTCCGCGCGGATCGCCGCTGACCGTGCGCAACGCGACCGCCGACGTCGCCGTCTGTGTGCTCGTCGACGGCCATCAGGCCGGGAGCATGAAGCCGGGCGTGGAGATCGCGATCGCGCTCGGCGCGCAACGCAGCCTGCTCGCGACGCTGCCGGAGACGACGTTCTTCAGCCGGTACCGCGAGACGTTCGCCTGACGCCGTGACCGGTGGGCCCGCCGGAGCAGGCCCACCGGTCGTGCTCCGACGGGCTAGATCCCGAAGGAGTTGACGACGAGACCGGAGTCGACCGCCGCCGGGCCGCTCTGGTCGTGCGGGACGCCCACGATCGCGGTTCCCGAGCACGTGCCGCCGAGGCCGTCGGAGACCGTGGTCGAGATCCGGTACACGCGGCCGTTGCCGGTGCCGTCGCGCTCAGCGCGCAACTGCACCTCGTTCGCGTGACCCGCGACTGCCACCGCATCCGGCGACGTGTCGCCCGAGCCGAGCCCGAGCAGCGGCTCGTCCTGCGTCACTCCCGTGATCGTGGAGGTGAGGGAGTTTCCGTCGGGGTCGGTGGCGCCGACGACGGTGACGGTGTTCAGCTTGTGGTTCGGCGGCCACAGCGCAGGACCGGCCTTGAGCGCGGTGCAGACCGGATTGTGGTTGACCGTGATCGTCGCCGAGGCGTCGTTGTTCCCCGGGTTGGAATCAGGCCTGTCACCGGTCACGCTTGCGCCGTTCACAAGGGTGGTCGGTGCGCCGAGTGCGACGTTCACGACGTACGACTTGCTCGCGGATGCTCCCGCCCCGATCGTGCCGAATGCGCACGTCACGGCATTTGCAACTGCCGAGCAACCGGCATCGCCGGAGACGAACGACTCACCCACGGGCAACGTGTCCGTCGCGACGACGTTCGTGTCGGGATCGCTGCCGTTGTTCGTCGCGGTGAGCGTGTACGTCGCGTCGTTGCCCTCGGTGAGGAACGTCGGCGTCGCGCTCTTCGCAAGCGACAGGTCGGTCGGCCTCAGCGGGACGGTGATGTCCACCGTCTGCTCGAAGCCGGGCGTCGAGATCCCGTTCAGCAGGAAGTCGACGTTGCAGTGGAGGACGCCTCCGTCCGGCGCGTTCGGCGCGACGGCGAGCGTCTCGTCGAACGTTGCGTCCTGGCCGCTCGTCACGGTCTTGCTCGCGGCGTCGTACGACGCGGTGAGGCCCGAGTCGCACGACGGCGAGGGCGTGACCGTCACCGGCAGGTTCGAGAGCCCGCTGAGGATGGCGTTCGACACCTGATCCGGAGTGGCGGCGGGGAGAACCTCCCCGCCGGTGGCCGACGCGACGGCGCTGGCCTGGCCGGTTGAGTTCAACCCGTCTCCGAAGCCGCTGTTCACCGGGATGGCGAGCACGATGATGTTTGCGGCCGTCAGCGCGGCGATGGCATCGCCCAGCGTGTGTCCGCCGCTCGGGTCGTGGCCCGACGAATCGCCGAACCAGACGACGATCCGCGTCGAGCCCGAGCGGAATCCGGTCGCCGGGTCGGTTGCGAGCGTGTAGAGCGCGTTGACCTGTGCCTCCGGCACGTCGCAGCCGTCGCCGATCGTCCACGCGTTGATGCCGTTCTGCGTGTCACCCGTGTTCGTCGTGATCGGCTGATTGAGCTGATACGCGAACGGATCCGAGCAGTTGAAGTCGCGATAGTTCGCAGCTCCGAACTCGGTGTCCGGTTGCGCAGTCCTCACCTGGGACATGATCGACGACGCGTTCGCCTGGACGTTCGCGATCGTCGGTCCCATCGACCCCGTGGTGTCTGCGAGGAACAGGATGTCCGCGCGCGGCGGGATCGCCGGCGTGTGCACCGTCTTCGTGATCGTCACGCTCGATCCTGACGTGAGCGTGGCGCTGTACGAGCTCGGATCGACGCCCGCCCCGGATGCCCCGCTCGCGCCGATGAACAGCACTAGCGCCGAGACTGCGGCAAGCGTGGTCGCACCGATGCGTGTGCGTGTTCGCATGGTTACCCCCTTTTCCGCAGTTCGATGTACTTCTGACGCTACGAACGCGGTTGGGCGGTCGCTATCCGGCATCGACCTGGTTTCGGATCGGGGATGCCCCTTACAGAGACTTGTATCCGCCCCCCAGGAACATGTAGAACAGGATGACAAGCGAGGGGGGCCATGACCGATGCAGCACGCTGCGGCCCAATCCTCGTCGTCGACGACGACGAACCATTGCTCGAGTTTCTCTCGGGTCTTCTCCGCGAAGCCGGTCACGACGTCCGTTCGCACTCGTCGGGCAACGCAGCGGTCCGCGCGAGCGAGGACGACCAGCCGGCTCTCGTCGTGCTCGACGTCTGCCTGCCGGACGTCTCCGGGTACGACGTCTGCCGTCGCCTGCGCGCCCGTTGGGGGAACGCCGTGCTTGTTCTCTTCATCTCCGGCGAGCGGATCGACTCCGTCGACCGAGTCGCCGGGCTGCTGCTCGGCGGGGACGACTATCTCGTGAAGCCCTTCGCGCCCGACGAGCTGCTCGCGCGCGTCGCGTCGCTGCTCCGCCGTCGAGACCGGCCGCAGAACGGGGACGGTCCGGCGCTCACCCCGCGCGAGCTGGAGGTGCTCGCGCTGCTCGCGGACGGGTTGCCGAACGCCGAGATCGCCAAGCGGCTCTTCATCAGCCCGAAGACGGTCGGGACGCACATCGCGCACATCTACGAGAAGCTCGGCGTGCGCAGCCGGGTCGAAGCGCTCACGGCGGGATATCGGCACCGCCTGCTCGAGCCGGTGACGCAGCTGCCCGAGTAGCGTCCGGCCCGGCCAATGGTCGGCGTCAGGGGGTCGCTCTAGACTCGATCGAGTGCTGCGCCGGCTGCGCATCGAGAACCTCGTCCTCATCCAGGCCGCCGAGCTCGAGCTCGGGCCGGGCCTGAATGCGATCACGGGCGAGACCGGGGCGGGGAAGACGATCCTCGCGCAGGCCGTCGGACTGCTCCTCGGGACCAAGGGCGACGCGTCCTTCGTCGGGCCGGCCGGGGAGGAGGCGTACGTCGAAGCCGAGCTCGACGTGCCCGAGGATCTGGAGGAGCTCGCCGACCTCCGCCCCGAGGGCGAGGACGCGCTGCTCCTCGCCCGGCGCGTGTTCGCGGACGGGCGGACGCGCGCGTACGCGTGGGGGCGAGCCGCGGCGCGCGAGGATGTGGCGGCGGCGGTCGAGCGGGTGGTGGCGATGTCGGGGCAGTTCGAGCAGCGGCGACTCGCCCGGCCGTCGTACCAGTTGGAGCTGCTCGACCGGTTCGCCGTCGTCGACCGCGCGCCCATGCGGACGGCATGGCGCGAGCTGCAGGCTGCGCGGAAACGGCACGAGGAGCTGACGGTGAATGCGTCGGCGACGGAGGCGCGGCTCGCGGATCTGCGCGCGCTCGTCGAGGACATGGCGGGGATGGAGGCCGGGGGCGAGGAGCAGCTGCGCGGCGACCGCGAACGGCTGCGGCACGTGTCCGAGCTGGCTGAGGCCGCCGCCGCGGCGGTGACCGCGCTCACGCCCGACGAGGGAGAAGGCGCAGCAGGTCTCGTCGCGGTGGCCGAGCGGTCGGTGGCGCCGCTCGAGCGGCTCGCGCCGGAGCTGCAGCGCGCCGGGGACGAGCTGCGCGACGTCGAGCTCCGGTTGCGCGAGACGGCGTCCGAGCTGAGCTCGTTCCTCGCGTCGCTCGAGGCGGAGCCGGGCCGGCTCGAGGAGCTCGAGGCGGGCCTCGACCGGATCGCGGAGGCGAAACGGCGCTTCCGGGCCGCCACCTACGAGGAGCTGTTGACACGCGCTGCCGAGGCGCGTGAAGAGCTGGCGGCGCTCGACGACGGCGTCGATCCGGCCGCGGCGGCTGCGGCAGCGGTCGAGGCGGCGGAGGCGCGCGTGCACGACCTGGCCATGGAGCTGCGCGCGCAGCGGAACGGAGCTGCGCCGGCGTTCGCGGACGCGGTCGCGGCTGAGCTGCACGACGTCGGCATGGGCGAGGGCGAGTTCGTGTGCGAGGTGCGCGAGCGCGAGACGGCAGCGACCGGTGCGGACGAGGCGGTCTTCCTCATCCGTCCGAATGCCGGCATGCCGTTCGGCCCCGTCGCCGAGACAGCGTCCGGCGGCGAGCTGTCGCGCGTCGCGCTTGCGATCGCGGCCGTCGCCGGGGGCGAGACGCTCGTGTTCGACGAGATCGACGCCGGC
>DASXOW010000061.1:0-1560 GCA_036493955.1 Gaiellaceae bacterium | reverse complement strand
GGCAGCGAGGTCGAGGTCCTTCAGCAGCTCGCGGATCGCCTCCGCGCCCATGCCGCCGTTGAAGTAGACGCCGAACCCGTACGGCGAGCCGAAGCGGTCCTTGAGCTCGCGGAAGATCTGCTCGTCGTTGACGATCAACTTCGGCTCGAGCTCGCGGAACAGCCGCCACGTCTCCTCGAGCCGGTTCACGGCGTCGACGGCCGCCTCGCGTGCGTCCTCACGGCGCGACTCGATGTCGAGATACATCTCGCGCACCTTCAGCGCCCACTGGACGATCGCGTCGAGATCCTCCTTCTGGATCCGGCCGTCGGTCTTGAGGCAGAGGTCGTTCGCCAGCTCTCGGACGTCGGTGTCGGCCTCGATTCCGTCGAGCGTCTCCCGAAGGAGGCCGTTGCCAAGGTCGCGCGCCTTCTCGAGGTTCTTGCGGTCGACGCCCTCGGTGAGCGCCGCATCCTCCTCGTTGAGGTCGCCGCCCGTGAGGAGGCCCTCGACCATGCGGTGGATGTGCTTGGTGACCGCACCCTTCTTCGAGCCGGTGGCCTTCTCGGCCTCCTTCTCGAGCCCGGAGATCGACGCCTTGATCTGCTCGGCGGCCGACGCGACGAATTCGAGCTCGCGCGGCGTCAGGCGACGGTCGTCGCGGATCGCCGAGTTGCGGACGAGCTCCCGGATCTTTTTCGAGTCCTCGGTCGTGATCTTCGGGACGAGCTCGACGAAGAGCCCGCCGACGAGGGTCCGTGCCTCCTCGAGCGGCGGCAGAACCTGCTCCTCCGCCCAGTTCGAGAGCCCGCGGCCCCAGAAGTCGTCGTCCTCGTCGAAGTTCCGCTCCTTGCCCTTCGCGAAGTAGTCGCGACGGCGGCCCAGCCGGTCCTCGAGCGCGGCGAGCGCCTCGTCACGATCGACGTCGATGCGCTCGGCCTCGGCCCGCACCTGGTCTTCGAGCCCGTTCAGGTCGGAGGCACGCTTCTCGACATCGACGGCCGTGACGATCGAGGCTGCGAAGTAGAGAACCTTCTCGAGCTCACGCGGTGCGATGTCGAGGAGGTAGCCGATGCGGCTCGGCACGCCCTTGAAGAACCAGATGTGCGAGACGGGCGCCGCGAGGTCGATGTGACCCATGCGCTCACGCCGCACCTTCTGCCGCGTCACCTCGACGCCGCAGCGCTCGCAGATGATGCCCTTGTAGCGGACGCGCTTGTACTTGCCGCAGTAGCACTCCCAGTCACGCGTCGGCCCGAAGATGCGCTCGCAGAACAGGCCGTCGCGCTCGGGCTTGAGCGTGCGGTAGTTGATCGTCTCGGGCTTCGTTACCTCGCCGGACGACCAGTCGCGGATCTGCTTCGACGAGGCGAGGCCGATCCGAATTGCGTCGAAATCGTTGATGTCGATCAAGTCTCTCCCTCGCCTATCAGTCTTCGATTTCCAGATCCACAAGATCCTTCTCGCCGAGCGGGCCGACCTCTGCGTCGGCGTCCTCCTTGGCTTCCTGCTTGTCGGAGACCTCGACGTCCTCGAGGTCGCCAAGTGCTTCGTCGGCCGGCAACGTCAGCTCGGCGCCGG
>DASXOW010000060.1:0-43056 GCA_036493955.1 Gaiellaceae bacterium | reverse complement strand
CGTATAGGAACCCGGTGCCGCGTGGGCCGCGCAGGAACTTGCGGCCCGTACCGGAGAGGATGTCGCAGCCGAGCTCCTCGACGTCGACCGGCAGCTGGCCTACCGACTGGCAGGCGTCGAGCAGAAGCGGCACGCCTGCTGCGCGCGTCAGGCGGCCGACCGCCGCTGCGGGGTTGACGAGTCCGCTCTGCGTCGGGACGTGCACCAGCGAGACGAGGCGCACGTCGTCGTCGAGCATCGATTCGAGCGCAGTGACGTCGATCTGCCCGTGCTCGTCGTCGGGCACGACGTCGATGCGCGCGCCCGTCCGGTCGGCGACCTGCTTGAGCGCGATCCAGTTCGACGCGTACTCGGCGCGGCCGGTGAGGATGCGGTCGCCGGGCTCGAACGGAAAGGCGTAGAACGCCATGTCCCACGCGCGGGTCGCGTTCTCGATCACGGCGATCTCCTCGCGCTCCGCATTCAGGAGGCGCGCGAGTGCGTCGTAGGTGTGCTCCCAGCGGTCCTTTCGCTCGCGCGCCGCCTCGTAGCCCCCGATCTCCGCTTCCCGTTGCAGATGGTCGACGACGGCGTCGTGCACCTGGCGGGGTGGGAGGGCCGAGCCGGCGTTGTTGAGGTGCGCCACGTGGGCGACGCCGGGCGTGTCGGCCCGGACCCGTTCGACGTCGATCATCGAGGTGAACCCTATGTACGCTCCGCCGGGTGGCGGAGACGGAGAAGCGGACGCACGAAACGACTGCCGAGAGGCTCGAGTGGCTCGACGAGCTTCGCCGCGAAGCGCGCCACGCCGGCTCGGAGAAATCGGTCGCGAAGCAGCGCGAGGCTGGCAAGCTGCTCGCGCGGGAGCGCGCCGAGAAGCTGTGCGACCCCGGTTCGTTCGTCGAGCTCGATCGCTACGTCCGCCACCGCGAGTCGAACTTCGGGATGCTCGAGCGGCGCCCATACGGCGACGCCGTCGTCACCGGCTACGGGACGATCTTCGGCCGCCGCGTCTTCGTCTTCAGCCAGGACTTCACCGTCTTCGGCGGCTCGCTGAGCGAGGTGTTCGCCGAGAAGATCTGCAAGGTGATGGACCTGGCGGCGAAGTACGGCTGTCCGGTCGTCGGCATCAACGACTCGGGCGGCGCGCGTATCCAGGAAGGCGTCGTGTCGCTCGCCGGCTACGCCGAGATCTTCTGGCGCAACGTGCAGTCGTCCGGTGTGATCCCGCAGATCTCACTCGTGATGGGGCCGTGCGCGGGCGGCGCTGTCTACTCGCCCGCGATGACCGACTTCGTGCTCATGGTCGAGGGGACGTCGTACATGTTCATCACCGGCCCCGACGTCGTGAAGACCGTCACGGGCGAGGAGGTCACGTTCGAGGAGCTCGGCGGGGCGATGACGCACGCGTCGAAGTCGGGCGTCGCGCACCTCGTCTCGCCGGACGAAGAGGCCGCGCTCGAGGACGCTCGCTATCTCCTCAGCTTTCTGCCGCAGAACAACACCGAGCCGACGCCGTACGACGCCCCGTCGGATCCGGTCGACCGCGAGTCGCCGGAGCTCGACACGCTCATTCCCGACGAGGCGACGAAGCCGTACGACATCAAAACGGTCATCTCGGCGGTCGTCGACGATGGGGACTTCCTCGAGATCCAGCCGCTCTATGCGGACAACATCGTCTGCGGCTTCGCGCGGCTCGGCGGCTACAGCGTCGGCATCGTCGGCAACCAGCCGCGCTCGCTCGCCGGCGTGCTCGACATCAGCTCGTCCGAGAAGGCGGCGCGGTTTGTACGGACGTGCGACGCATTCAACATCCCGCTCGTCACGTTCGTCGACGTCCCTGGCTTCCTGCCGGGAACAGCGCAGGAGTGGGGCGGCATCATCCGCCACGGCGCGAAGCTCCTCTATGCGTACTGCGAGGCGACCGTGCCGAAGCTGACCGTGATCACGCGCAAGGCGTACGGCGGTGCGTACGACGTCATGAGCTCGAAGCACGTCCGCGCGGACTTCAACTTCGCGTGGCCGACCGCCGAGGTCGCGGTGATGGGGCCGGACGGTGCGGTCAACATCATCTTCCGCCACGAGCTGGCGGCCGCCGACGATCCTGATGCGCGCCGGGCCGAGCTGATCGGCGAGTACCGCGAGGCGTTCGCGAACCCGTACGCGGCGGCCGAGCGCGGCTACGTCGATGAAGTGATCGAGCCGCGTCGGACGAGGCCGGTGCTGATCGACGCGCTGAAGACGTCGATCACCAAGCGCGAGCGCCGCCCGCCGCGCAAGCACGGGAACATCCCGCTGTAGCTAGGCAGCCTGTGCGCCGACCGCGCTGAAGAACGCGCGGACGACCTGCGGGTCGAACTGCACGCCGGAGCAGCGGTCGATCTCGTCGAGTGCCGCTTCGCGCGTCCGCGGCGAGCGGTACAGGCGTCCGAACGTCATTGCGTCGTAGACCTCGGCGACGTAGACGATCCGCGAGCCGAGCGGGATGTCCTCGCCGGCGAGCCCGTCCGGATACCCCGAGCCGTCCCACCGCTCGTGATGGTGCAGCACCCACTCGGCCACCGGGTCCACACCGAGACTCTCGAGCATCCGGTGGGCGATCTGCGGGTGCCGCTGGACGACCAGCCACTCTGCGCTGGACAGAACGCCAGGCTTCCGGAGGATCTCCTCGGGGATCGCAAGCTTGCCGAGGTCGTGCAGGCTGCCCGCGAGCCGCGTCAGCTCGATGTCCGCCGCCGACAGGCTGAGTTGCTCCGCGATCGCGCCGGCGATCGCGGCGACGCGCTCCGAGTGGCTGCCGGTATAGACATCGCGCGAGTCGACGGCGCGCGCGAGGGCGGCCGCTGCGCGGAAGCGCGCGAGCCGGTCACCGATACCGGTCAGGATCTCGAGCTCCTCGGGCTCGACGCTCCCCGCCAGTCGCACCTGGTTCTTGCCGTGCTCCTTCGCCCAGTAGAGCGCGCCGTCGGCGAGCCGGATCAGGGAGTCGCGCTCGCGCCCGTGCTGCGGGAACGTCGCGACGCCGGCGCTAACAGTGATCGCGCCGTACTGGCCGGCGCCCCAATCGCCGATCCGCTTGACGACGGACCGCGCGACCGCGAGCGCAGCGGCTTCGTCGAGGCCGGGGAGGAGGACGGCGAACTCGTCGCCGCCGAGCCGAAACGCCTCACCACCTTGGCGTAGCCGCGTCGACACCTGGGCGAGCACGCGGTCGCCGGCCGGGTGCCCGTGCTGGTCGTTGATTCGCTTGAAGTCGTCGACGTCGAGCAGGCAGACGGACACGAGCCCGTCCTGCTCCTCGGCGCGTCCCAGCTCGCGCTGCAGACGTTCTTGGAAGTTGCGATGGTTGCCGAGCCCGGTCAACGGATCGGTCAGCGCGAGCCGCATTGCCTTCAGCGCGCGATGCGTCGATCGCTGGTAGAGCGAGATCGCCGCGAGCGGTCCAACCAGGGCCGCGACCAGGTACGGCGTGCGCTGCCACAGCACGACGAGCATCAGCGCGGTCGACGCCATCAGTGAGAACGGGAGGGCGAGCGAGCGCGCGTTCGAGACGACGAGCTTCGAGTAACGGATGGCCGAGCCGGACGCTGCGATTGCCGCGCTGACCAGCAGGAGATTGACGGTGAAGAGAATCACCGCCGTCACCGCGACGTGCCACAAGACGCCCACTGACGATGTGTCTTTGTGGAACTGCGTCAGGACCCAGCCGGCCAGGGCGCCCGTCAGCCCGAAGACACCGGCGTTGAAGATCGTGCGGATGAACGGGTTCCGCCGGCTGATCGCGACGAGCGTCGGTGCGGTCGCATAGACGAAGGTCGCCGGCGCCCATCCGAACAGCACGAGCGCGGCGAGCGCGAAGACGAAGCCCAGCGAGACGCCGTTTGCATCCGCGCCCTCGACCGGGACGGGGAAGCGCTCGGCGAGCGTCGAGGCAAGCAGGAAGGCACCGACGCCCGCGATCGTCGTCCCGGAGCCCGGATCGCGCGCGAACGCAACCGTCGCCACGGCGTAGGCCGTGAGGCCGACGAGGGAGACCGGCGCCACGACCGCGAGCAGCCTCGCGGGAGGGTGCGCCCGGCCTCTCATCCCCGTCGCGAACTTACCAGGTGAAGTTGAGCGCCCGCCAGGTGAAATTGGCGAGATCCGAGGACAGCGCGAGCAGCGCCACCACTGCCAGAATCGCCGTCACCTTCGTGTTCCACTGGAGCATCTGAGAAGTCCTCCGTGATGGGTGCCGCAAACGCACCGCATTGTTTGTCGCGGTCTCGGAGGCGGGAATCACCCGAACGGGGTAAGGAGCCGTCTGCTCGTGCGTGAATCACTCGATCGAGTGATGGCTCGGTACCCTTTTCGTGTGCATCCCGAGACGAGCCCGCCTCAACCGGACGACGTGGGCGGGGCGATCGCGGACGTGCTGGCCGAGGACACGGCGAATCCTGACCCGTGGTGGCAAGCGGGAATCGAGGAGTCGCTGGAGGAGTAACGAACCGCCGCGGTCGCGCGTTGCATTCCCGTCATGTGCATCCGCTGCGGTGAGCACGACGTCCCGCCGGGACGTCCCTACTGCATCCACTGTGTGTTCGCCGTGCGGGCCGAGGTGGACGAGGGGCTGCGCCAGCTCGAGGGTTACCTGCGCGCCTGGGCCGCCTTCGACAGCTGGTGCTCGTCACACGGTCGCGCTGCGGCCGCGTAGCAGGCTCGGCGCCGCGCGCGCATAGTCGAGCCCGGAGACCCACGTCAGAACGAGCGCGACGAGCAACGCCCACCACGCGACGTGATCCCCCCACACGCCGGCCGCAGCGAGCCCGCCGACCGCGGCGGCGATCGCCTGCGACCACGTCTTCAACTTGGCGAGGTCACGCGCCGCGATCACGACGCCCCGCTCGATCGCCGCCTGCCGCAGGCCCGAGACGAGCAGCTCGCGCGCGACGATCGCAGCGACCATCCACGCGGGGAACACACCCTGGTCGATGAGCACGATCAATGTTGCGAGGACGAGCAGCTTGTCGGCGACCGGATCGAGTAGCGAGCCGAGAGGCGACGAGCGGCCGCTGCGCCGCGCGATCCGGCCGTCGAACCAGTCGGTGGCCATCGCGACGCAGAACACCGCGGTCGCCCAGTAGTTGTGGTGCGTGAACGAGACCGCGAACAGCGCAACCACGATCGGCACCGAGACTGCGCGTCCGATCGTCAGCTGATCTGCCAAGCCCATATCCGGGAGAATACGGCGATGTTCAACAAGGTCCTCGTCGCCAACAGGGGCGAGATCGCCGTCCGGATCTTTCGCTCCCTCCGCGATCTGGGGATCGGGTCGGTCGCGGTCTACTCGGATGTCGACCGTTCGGCGCTCCATCCCGGCTACGCCGACGAGGCGTTTGCCCTCGGCGGCGCCACCTCGGCGGAGAGCTACCTGGTCGTCGAGAAGCTGCTGGCGGCGGCCGAGGCGACCGGGGCCGGGGCTGTGCATCCCGGCTATGGGTTCCTCGCCGAGAACGCCGGTTTCGCCCGGGCGGTGGAGGAAGCGGGCCTCGTCTGGATCGGGCCGCCCCCGGCGGCGATCGAGCTGATGGGGTCGAAGACGCGCGCGCGGCAGGCGATGCAGGCGGTCGGAGTCCCGATCATCCCGGGCACGACCGACCCGGTCGGCTCGGCCGAGGAGGTCGTCGCGCTCGGCGAGGACCTCGGGTACCCGCTGTTGATCAAGGCGGCCGCGGGTGGCGGGGGTAAGGGGATGAAGACGGTCTACTCCGCCGACGAGGCGACGCAGGCCTTCGAGTCGGCCCAGCGCGAAGGGCGCTCGTACTTCGCCGACTCCTCGGTATACGTCGAGCGCTACCTCGAGGACCCTCGGCACGTCGAGGTGCAAGTGCTTGCCGACTCGTTCGGGAACGTCATCCACCTCGGCGAGCGCGACTGCACGATCCAGCGGCGCCACCAGAAGCTCGTCGAGGAGACGCCGTCGCCGGCGGTGTCCGAGGAGTTACGTGCGCGGATCGGGCAGATCGCGGTCGACGCGGCCCGCGCCGCGGGGTACCGCTCCGCCGGGACGATCGAAGGGCTGTTGGCACCGGATGGCTCGTACTACTTCATGGAGATGAACACGCGCATCCAGGTGGAGCACACGGTGACTGAGCTCGTCGCGGGGATCGATCTCGTGCGCGCGCAGATCCGAATCGCCCTCGGGGCGCCGCTCGAGCTCGCGCAGGACGACGTGCGTCTGCGCGGCCACGCGATCGAGTGCCGCATCAACGCCGAGGACCCGTCGGCCGGGTTCCTGCCGTCACCGGGGAGGATCACCGTGTACCGCGAGCCGTCCGGGCCTGGTGTGCGCGTCGACTCCGGCGTGACGGAGGGTTCGGTGATCTCGCCGCTCTACGACCCGATGATCGCGAAGCTGATCGTGCACGGAGCCGATCGCGACGACGCAATCGGGAAGATGCTGCGCGCGCTCGGCGAGTACCGGATCGGCGGCGTGAAGACGCTGATCGGGTTCCACAAGGCACTCCTTTCACATCCGTGCTTCCGGGCCGGCGAGACTTGCCACGGCGTCGTCGAGTCGCCGGAGCTCGCCGCGCGTGCGGACGAGCTGGGCGGCGAAGTCGTCGCCGACGGCGTCGTGACCGACGCTGCGCAGACCGTTGAGCGGGTCACGTGGGCGGAAGTCGACGGGCGGCGCGTCGAGGTGAAGGTGCACGTGCCGGAGCCCGGCTATCGCGAGCTCGGCCGGCGGCGGCGCGAACGCGCGGCGCGCGGCGCGGGTGCGGGGTCGGGCGCGGTCGTCAGCCCGATGCAGGGGACGGTGCTCGACGTGAAAGTCGCCGCCGGCGACACAGTCGAAGTCGGTCAGGTGATCTGCGTGATCGAGGCGATGAAGATGGAGAACGAGGTGACGGCGGTCGTCGCCGGCACGGTCGTGGAACTGGCCGTCTCGCCGCTGCAGCCGATCTCGGTCGGCGACCCGATCGTCACGATCGAGCCCACGGCTGTGGACGTTTCGTGACTGTGTCGTGACTCTGGTCTGACCACAACCGGTACTGCTGCCACCGCCCGCGATCCGTTCTGCGACTACCAAACCTCAGGCTGTGGAACATCTGTTGCGTTCCTGTCACGCTGGTCTGACCACGAGCCGCGTCCCTTGTTGCGACGACGCCTAGGGCCACGTCGGTAATCTGCCGCGCGGCCCATGGACCTCTTCGAGTATCAGGGCAAGCAGCTCTTCGCACAGTTCGGAATCCCGGTTTCGGAGGGGCGCGTGGCGCGGACGCCCGGAGAGGCGCGCGCGGCGGCGGAGGAGATCGGCGGCCAGGTGGTCGTGAAGGCCCAGGTGCTGACCGGAGGCCGTGGCAAGGCGGGCGGCGTCAAGCTCGCCGAGGATCCCGCGGACGCCGAGCAGAAGGCGAAGGACATCATCGGCCTCGACATCAACGGCCATGTCGTCGAGACGCTCTGGATCGAGAAGGCGTCCGATATCGCGAAGGAGTACTACCTCTCGGTCACGTTCGACCGCGGCGCGAAGAAGCCGCTCTTCATGTTCACGACACAGGGCGGGGTCGAGATCGAGGAGGTCGCTGCGAACGACCCCGACGCGCTCATTCGCCTGCACGTCGATCCGCTCGAGGGCTTCCAGCCGTGGGTCGCGCGCCGCCTTATCTACGGCGCCGGCGTCGACGATCCCAGCGAGCAAAAGCAGATCGCCGCGATCATCGAGAAGCTCTACCGCGGCTTCGTCGAGACCGACGCGATGCTGGCCGAGATCAACCCGCTGATCGTCACGCCCGACGGTGAGGTGAAGGCACTCGACTCGAAGTTCACCGTCGACGACAGCGCACTGTTCCGTCACGCGGCGATCGCGGAGCTCCGCGACACGAGTGCTGCCGATCCGCTCGAAGCGCTCGCGCGCGAGAAAGGTGTCACCTACGTGAAGCTCGACGGCGCGGTCGGGATCCTCGGCAACGGCGCCGGCCTCTCGATGTCGACGGTCGACGTCGTCGTGACCGCAGGCGGGACGCCCGCCAACTTCTGCGACCTCGGCGGCGGCGGCAACGCGCAGGGCGTCGTCGATGCGCTCGAGGTGATCACGCGCGACGCACAGGTGCGCTCGATCTTCTTCAACATCTTTGGCGGCATCACGCGCTGCGACGAGGTCGCGCGCGGGATTCTCGAGGCGCTCGACCGGATGAAGATCGAGACGCCAATCGTCGTCAGGCTGGATGGGACGAACGCGGACGAGGGGCGCAAGATCCTGCAGGACGCGTCAGCTTCGAATCTGCACGTCGAGCCGACCATGCTCGACGCGGCGCGGCGCGCGGTGGAGCTCGCGGCGTGACCGACGTGTGGAGCTCGCGGGCGGACGCCTACCGCACGTCGCCGACACACGCGGGCGATCCCGATCTTGACCTCGTCGTCGAGATGTGCGAGCCGCGGGAAGGAAAGAAGATCCTCGATGTCGCATCCGGCGGGGGTCACGTGACGCGCCGGTTGCGCGAGCGCGGGGCCGAGGTCGTCTCCCTCGACCCGTCCCCCGGCATGCATGCCGACGTTCTCGCTCCCGCGGAGCACATTCCGTTCGCTGACGGCTCGTTCGACTGCGTCGTCACGCGCATCGCGCCACATCACTTCAGCGAGATCGGCGAGGCGATCGGCGAGATCGTCCGCGTCACGAACGCCGAGGTCGTGATCGAGGACACGCTCTACATGTCGGAGGAGCACGAGCAGGCGGAGAAGCTCCGCGACCCGTCGCATGTTCGCAGCTACTCCGAGGAGGAGTGGCGCGACATGCTCGTAGATGCCGGCCTCGAGATCGAGCGTGTCGAGTACTTCGAGAAGACGCACGAGACCGACGAATGGCTCGCGCGCACCGACTGCACCGGCGAGACGGCAGAGCGTGTTCGCAAGCTGCTCGCGCCGCTGTCCGACGACGGCGGCCGGACGTGGCACGACACGAAGCTGATTCTCAGAGCGAGGAAGTCCCAGACCTGATGGCGATCATCGTCGACAACGGCACGCGGCTCGTCGTCCAGGGTCTGACCGGTTCCGAGGGGCGGTTCCACGGTCTCCGCAACCGTGCGTACGGCACGAACCTCGTCGCCGGCGTCACGCCCGGCAAGGGTGGGCAGGACGTCGAAGGAGTGCCGGTGTTCGACACGGTCGCCGACTCGGTGCGGGAGGCCGATGCGAACACGTCGCTCATCTTCGTGCCCGCGCGCTTCGCGCCGGACGCGATCTACGAGGCCGTCGACGCAGGCATCGGCACGGTGATCTGCATCACCGAGCACATCCCGGCGCACGACATGCTGCGCGTGTACACCTACGCGCGCCCGAAGGGCGTCACGCTGATCGGGCCGAACTGCCCCGGCGTGCTGTCGCCCGGCAAGGCGAATGTCGGGATCATCCCGGCCGAGGTGTTCCGGCCGGGCTCGATCGGGCTCGTCTCGCGCTCGGGGACGTTGACGTACCAGATCGGAAACGAGCTGGCGCAGCGCGGCCACGGCAACTCGACGATCGTCGGCATCGGCGGCGACCCGGTCGTCGGCTCGAGCTTCATCGACATCCTCGAGAAGTTCGAGGTGGATCCCGAGACGAAGTATGTGGTCCTCGTCGGCGAGATCGGCGGCGACGAAGAGGAGAAGGCCGCCACGTGGGTCTCCGAGCACATGTCGACGCCGGTCTTCTCGTACATCGCGGGCTTCTCGGCGCCGCCGGGGAAGGCGATGGGCCACGCCGGCGCGATCATCAGCGGCTCTTCGGGCACGGCGCAGGCCAAGAAGGATGCGCTCGAGGCGGTCGGGATCCAGGTCGGCACGACGCCGACCGAGGTCGCCGAGCTCGTCGTCGCTGCCGCGTCGTAGCGCGCTGTCGGCCGCTCAGGCGGTGAGTGCCCGTTCCAGCGCGGCGCGGTCGGCCGGCTCGCCATGTGTCGGCAGGACGAACTCGACCGGCTTGTCGAGCAGCGGCCTCAGCCCGCTCGCGACCTGCTCGACCGTGACGCCTTCGGGCAGCCAGCTCGCGGCGATCTCGAGCCCGTTGCCGAGGTCGATCAGCGTGTCGCCTGCGATCACCGCGCGAATCCGCTCGTTCCAGAGCACGAGGTCGAGCTCGCCTTCGCGGCCGGGATAGGCCTGCATCCCGAACAGTGAGTCGCCGATCGCATAGCGCGTCGCGGGGACGAGCTGATCCTCGGGGCGATCGGGCGCAGGCGCCCACACGGGAAAGCCGAGCGTCGAAGCGTCGCGCTCATGCCACGTGCAGGTGAGCACCGTGACCACCTCGCGCGATCCGAACAGCGCGCGCACACCGTCCGGAACGGCGATCGGGTCGATCAGGACTAGCCGCGCGCCATCGTCGATGGCGTAGGCCGACACAGGCCCTTCCCACTCGGAATGCGTCGCGGTCCAGTGGTACACGCCCTCGGGAAGCATCGCGCCGGATGTTAGGCGAGGTCCTCGAGCGGCGGCGGCGACCTCAGTGCGCTTGCCGCGGTTGCGTAGACGGCCTCGCCGAGGGTAATCGCGACGAGCACGCCGACCGCGACCCGCGCCGACGTTGCGCTGAGCAGCACGCCTGCGACCAGTGAGCCGAGCGGCGCCGCCGTTCGGACGATCGTCAGTCGCGCGGCCTCAGCGCGGCCGAGCAGGCGGTCCGGCGTCGCTGCCAACCGATGGGCGATCACGTACGAGTCGGTGATCGGGAGGACGAACGCCTGCGGGAGGAGCGCGCCGAGGAGGAGGTACACGTTCGGCACGACAAGGAAGAGCACCGCGAGGAGACCGGTGTAGGCCTCGAGGAGCACGACCGCCCGAAGACTCAGCCTGCGCCGCACCGCGCCGCCGAGCAGTGAGCCGACGAGGATGCACACGCTGAAGAGCGCGAGGAGAATGCCGATTTCGCCTCCCGTCAGGCCGTGGCGACGGGCGACGACGAGCACGATGAAGAGGAACGCCGGGATCGTGAAGTTCCCGACGGCGTAGAAGAACGAGCTCGCGCGGAGGAAGGGCTGCGTCCACAGAAACCGGAAGCCCTCTGCGAGGTCGGTGCGGATGTGGAGCGGCCGCCGCTCGCGCGGCTGTTGGAACGGCGTGCGCATCGCGGAGATCGCGGCGAAGGAGAAGGCATACGACAGCGCGTCGACGCCGAACGGCAGGGCGCGCGCGAGGTGGAACAGCACGCCACCGACGGGCGGCCCCGCGATCCCGACGACGGCAACTCGGCCCTGCTGCACCGAGACAGCGGTCGGCAGTTCCGCCGCCGGCACGACCGAGCGAAGCACGCCGCCGAGGGAGGCGTAGAAGAACGTGTCGCCGGAACCTTCGACGAACGCGAGCAGCGGGATCGGCCAGAACGCGTTCGTCCGCCAGACGACGATCGCGAGCGCCGCCATCGCGACCGCGCGCACCGCGTCGCTACTCAGCATGATCCGGCGCCGGTCGAGGCGGTCGGCGAGCACGCCGGCCGGCAGCGCGAGCAGCGGTGAAGGAAGGAGGCGCGCGAACGAGACGAGGCCGGCCTGTGCCGGGGAGCCGGTCAGCGCGAGGACGAGCAGCGGATACGCGATCGTCGACAGCGAGCTGCCCGCCGTCGACAGCAGCTGGCCCGCCTGGAAGAGGATGAAGTCGCGGTTGCGGCTCAGACGCACACGCGATTCGTACCTGGCCTACGTCGCAGCGGGCAGCGTCAACCGGAAGCGGGCGCCGTCGGTGCTGCTCTCGGCGGTCGCCTGGCCGCCGTGGGCCTCCGCGGCTTCGCGGACGATCGCGAGCCCCAGTCCGGCGCCGGGCTTCGCGCGTGCTGCGGCAGCGCGGTAGAAGCGGTCGAAGATCCGGGGCAGGTCTTCCTCCGCGATCCCAGGCCCGTGGTCGGCGACGACGACCTCGCCCTCTCTCACCGACACCTCGATAGGCGCGCCTGGCGGGCTGTACTTGACGGCGTTGTCGAGCAGGTTCCCGACCGCGCGCTCGACGAGCACCGGGTCGACGCGGACGTGCACGGGGGTCAGCGACACGACGAAGGTCGCGGCGGGCGCCCGGGACTTCGCCCGCTCGACTGCCGACGCGACCAGATCGTCCAGCGCGACGTCCTCGAGCCGCAGCTTCCGCTCCTCGCCGCGTGCGAGCTCGACGAGGTCGGAGACGAGCGACGTCAGCGAGTCGAGCTCGACCGAGGCCTCGTCCAGCGCGCGCCGGACCTCCTCTTCCGGCAGCTTTCCCTCACGGACGAGGTCGACGTTGGCACGAGCCGCAGTCAATGGCGTGCGCAGCTCGTGCGACGCGTCGGCGACGAGGCGCCGCTGACGACCGACGGATTCCTCGAGCGCTGCGAGCATGCCGTTGAAGCGTGTCGCAAGGCGTCCGAGTTCGTCGTCGCCACCGACGACGACGCGTTGCGTGAGGTTGCCGGTTGCGGTCACCGTTTCCGCCGCGGTGGTCAGGCGTCGCACGGGTCGTAGCACCGCGGTCGCGACGAATGCGGCGATCGCAGCCGCGACGGCGATGCCGAGCGCGCCAATGAGTAGCGCCCAGAAGCGAATTCGGTGGAGCGCGTGCAACGTCGGCTGCAGGGGCTGCACGGAGATCACCGTCGAACCATCGGGACGGTGATAAACGAGCTCGCGAATCGGAATGTCGCTGGTCGTATCGGTGCTCGTGTAATACCCACCGCCGACCTTGCCGTTGATGACGCTGCGCGCGCGAGTCGTGATGGGGATCAGTTGGACGAGCTGCGGATTGCCGTTCACCTCGCCGGTCGGGTCGGTGACGATCGTCAGAACGCTTCCGTGCCCGAACGGGCCACCCGAGGCTGCCTGTGTTCCGAGCGTGCTGTCGAGTTGGTCGTACAGCTCGTGTTTCGCCACGAACCAGACCGCCGTCGACGCTGCCGCAACCGTCAAGGCGATCGCAACCGCAACCAGCAGCGTGACACGCGCTCTGAAGCTCACGGCTCTTCGCGCAACGCGTAGCCGACGCCACGCACCGTGTGCAGGAGGCGCGGCTCGCCGCCTTCTTCGAGCTTGCGCCGCAGGTAGCCGATGTACACCCAGAGCGCGTTCGACGTCGCGCCGAAGTCGTATCCCCACACGCGCTCGTAGATCTGCGATCGCGTCAACACCTGTCGCGGGTTGCGCATGAACAGCTCGAGCAGGTTGAACTCGGTGCGCGTCAACTGCATCCGGCGCTCGCCGCGGTGCGCCTCGCGCGTCGCCGGGTCGAGTTGCACGTCGTCGAACCGAAGCGCTCCGTCACCGGCGCCGGTTCGGCGCAGCAGGGCACGGACACGCGCTCGGAGCTCCTCGATCGCGAACGGTTTCACCAGGTAGTCGTCCGCGCCGGCGTCGAGCCCTTCGACCCGGTCGTCGACGGCGTCGCGCGCGGTGACGACGAGGATCGGCACCGCGTCTTCGCGGCGGCGGAGTGACCGGCACACCTCGATCCCGCCCACTTCAGGCATCAGTAGGTCGAGCACGATCACGTCGGCGGGCGACGACGCCTGCTGGGCGAGCGCCTCGGATCCGTCCGTCGCCTCGGAGACGTCGTAGTCGACGCGCAAGGCACGTGAGACAGCTGAGCGGACGGCGGGATCGTCGTCGACGACGAGGACGCGGGCGGTCATGGCCGAATTGTGACTCGCGCTCCTAAGACCGTGTTAAGCGTACGATTCCGCCGCCACGCAACCGGGGGGAATGTGCACGCGCTTGTCATCGCCGTCGGGGTTCTGAACTCGGTAAGCCTTGCCGTGCTTGCTGTGGTCGCCGTTCGGCTCTGGAGCACGCACCGATCGCGCGCCGCAGGGTGGCTCGCGCTGGCATTCACGGCGATCGGGCTCCTCGTCACGGTCGGCCGGCTCGTGCCGTCTCATCCACACGGCGTCTGGGAGTACCTGGGCCAGCGCCTCGACATCGAGCTTCTCGTGCTCTTCCCGTTCCTCGTGTACCGGTTCGCGACCACCTTCGTGCCGCCGGGTCTGCTCCTTCGCCGCCTCGTACCGGCGCTGACGGTCGCCCTGACGGTTTTCACGTTCGCGCTGCCGCGCATCCCGGCCGCGGGAGAGAAGTGGTCGCCCGGGTTCGCCTTGTACGTGATTGCGTTCTTCGTGCACTGGACGATGCTCTCGATCTCGGTGACCGTGCGATTGCTGTTCGCGGGCCGCGGTCAGCCCTCGGTTTCTGCGAAGCGGATGCACATGCTTGCGTTCGCTGCAGCCACACTCACGATCGCGCTGCTCGGGACGACGTTCGCAAGCGACCAGTCGAGCCCGGGGGCGCTCGTCGTCCAGCTGATCGGCTTCGTCGCGATCCTCGGCTTCTACCTGGGGATCAACCCGCCGCGCATCGTGCGCGCGTACTGGCGGATGCCCGAGCAGCTTCGTCTGCAGGAGGCCTGGCGTGGCCTCGTGAGCCTCGCCGTCGACCGGCAGGAGGTCGCCTCGCGAATCGCCGCGCCCGCCGCCGAGTTGGTCGGCGCGCGAGGCTTGCTGGTCATCGATGGCGCCGGGAACGAACTTGCCTCGTGGGGAACGGTCGACAGGGACCGGGTTGTGATCGAGGAGGAGGGTGTGACGTTCGTGGCGTCGACGTCTCCGTACGCGCCGTTCTTCGGGCAGGACGAACTGCGGACACTGCACACGATCGCGGGTCTGACAGCGACCGCGCTGGACCGTGTGCGGCTCTTCGAACAGGAGCACGAGACGCGCCTCGCGCTCGAGCGCGCGAACGAGCTGATGACGAACTTCGTCGCGCTGGCCGCGCACGAGCTGCGGACTCCCGTGACGACGATCCACGGGTTCGTCCAGACGCTCAACCACGTCAGCGACCGCTTGTCGGATGCACAGAAGGTCGAGCTTCGTGAAGCGCTCGAGCAGCAGACCCACCGCATGGCGGCGCTCGTCGAGCAGCTGCTCGACCTGTCGCGGCTCGACGCCGAAGCGGTCGACGTCCGGCCGCAGGTCGTGGAGCTCGAGGCCCGACTCCGCCAGGTCGTCGCGGTCGCCGCGCCTGGACGCGCCGACGAGATCGAGGTCGACGTGCTCGGGAACCCAAACGCGCAGGTCGACCCTCAGATCCTGGATCACGTCGTGACGAACCTCGTCACGAACGCGTTTCGCTACGGCCGTTCTCCGGTCCGTGTGACCGCGACGGCCGACAACGGCACGCTCCGGGTCGCCGTCGAGGACTCCGGCCCGGGCGTCGCGCGCGAGATCGAGGAGACGCTCTTCGACCGCTTCACGCGCGCGGGCGTCGCGCGCGACCGGGTCGCCGGCGCCGGGCTCGGCCTGGCGATCGCGCGGGCATACGCCCGCGCGCACCACGGCGACCTCCGTTACGAGCGCGGCAACCCGACCGGCGCACGCTTCGTGGTCGACCTACCCGTCGTCTAGGACGCCCGCTAGGTTTCCGGCATGGCCGCCACGATCTCCCTGGCGCGCGGCTGGCCCGCGCCGGAATGCCTTCCCGTCGCCGAGCTCGCGGACTGCGCTCGCAGTGCGCTCGAGCGGGATGGGACGACGATCCTCTCGTACGGGCTCTCGAGCGGCTACGGACCGTTGCGGGAATGGGCTGCCGAACGGCACGGAGTCGATCCCTCGCGCGTGTTCCTCACGAACGGCTCCTTGCAGGGATTCGTGTTCCTCGCGCAGCTGCTTGCGCCCGGCCGCCGCGTGCTCGTCGAGCGACCGACCTACGACCGGCCGCTGAAGATCCTCTCCGCGCTCGGCGCCGAGATCGTCGCGCTCGACTGCGACGACGAAGGCCTCGACCCCGACGCGCTCGAGTCGGCGCTCGCGGCCGGCGAGCGCCCGGCGTTTTTGTACGTGCTTCCGACCTTCCAGAACCCGAGCGGTCGCACGCTGCCCGAGGAACGTCGTCGACGTGTCGTCGAGCTCGCGGCCGAGCACGACCTGCTCGTCCTGGAGGACGATCCGTACGGGCTCGTCCGCTTCGAGGGTGACGCGCTGCCGTCGCTCCACGAGCTCTCCGGCGGTACCACTGCGTACAGCTCCTCGTTCTCGAAGACGATCTCGCCGGGGCTGCGGGTCGGCTGGTTCGTGCTTCCCGACACGCTCGCGCGCGCGCTCGAGGCGACGGCCACGGGCACGTACATCACGCCCGTCCTGCTCGGGCAGGCGACGGTCTACGAGTTCCTGCAGCGCGGCCTGTTCGAGCCGAACCTGCAGCGGGTTCGCGGGCTGCTCGGCGCACGGCGCGATGCGATGCTCGCCGCGTTCGCGCGCGAGCTTCCCGACGTCCGCACGTCGCACCCCGAAGGTGGCTACTTCATCTGGGCCGAGCTCGACGGAGTCGATGCGTCCGAGTTGCTCGCCCGTGCCGAAGCGGCGGGAGTGACGTTCGTGAAGGGCGTCGACTTCGGCGGCGGGCCCGACTCGTTGCGCCTCGCCTACAGCTTCGTATCTCCGGACGAGATCGGCGAAGGCGTTGCGCGGCTAGCCGCGGCGCTTCCGGCGGCGGTTTAGGCGCGTCCCGAGTACCCCCAGCACGAAGCCGACGACGAGCGACAACAGGATCACCCAGATCACGGAGATCTTCGTGGACGCGAAGACGAAGCTCACCTTCGCGCGATGCGTGTTCAGGACGATGAAGAGGATCGCGTAGAGCGCGACCAGCCCGATCGCCCCGATCTGCAGCCACGGCGTGCGTTCGTGCTTGGCCTGTTCGTCGGCCATCGGTTACGCGACCGCCGCGGCGGACACGGCGAGCGGGACGAGACGAGGTTGTCGAGGCGGCTGGAGGGTGCGCGTCGCCGCGCGGAAGGTGGGACAGGGGCGCTCCGGGGTCATCGCGCACAGACCGTGGCGGCGGAAGTAGCAGTCTTCACACGTCGGAGCGGTCTGTCGGGTCATCGGGAGGTCCTTCCGGGGGGCTTGGCTCGGGGGCGGGAGTGCGATGGTACGACTGCTCCGAACCGCCGAAAAGGGCTTGTCTAAACGGAAAACGTGCATTTTCCGGCAAGTTCCAGACTGCCGAAATCTGCTGTTTTCTCCACGGTCAACGGAGCGTCGCCAGGGCGCGCAACGCCTGTGGAAAATTCTCCACAGCAATGATCTTGAGCCCGTGGGCGTAGCGGCGGGCCTCCTGGGCGTTCTCCCCAGCAGGCACGAGAAAGGCGTCCACATGCGCTTCGCGTGCGCCGATCGTTTTCTGCTTGATCCCGCCGATCGCGCCGACTGAGCCGTCCGGGAGGATCTCACCCGTCGCGGCGATCTTGTGGCCGCGCACGATGTTCCTTCCGAGCTCCTGAAGGATGTCGAGCGCGAACGCGAGGCCGGCCGACGGGCCGCCGACATCCCCCGCGTTGATCGTCACGGCGATGGGGAGGTGAATGTCGACGGCGTTCTGGAGCTCGATGCCGATGATGGCGCGATTCGTCTTCGGCTCCGCAATCGTCTTGATACTCACCAGCTTCGTGGATCTCGCGCGCCGGATGGTGATGTGAACCACGTCACCCGGCTTGTACTGCCGCATGGCGTTGATCACGTCGCTCCGCGTCCGGATAGCTGTGCCGCCGATCGCGGTGATGATGTCGTCGGGCTCGAGCTTCCCGATCGCAGGCGTCTTCTCGATCAGCGCCGCGACCTTGGCACCGATCGGCGTCGTGACCACCGGCTTGCCCGCGGCCCGCAGCGCGACGGCCGCGGCGACCTGCTGCGAGTTCTGCATGTCCTCGATGTCGATCTGCTGCCGCTCAGCCTCACCGCCGCCGGGAGGGAGGACCGAGCTCGCCGGATAGAGATCGGCGCCGTCGTGGAATCCGCCGAGCAGCTGTTCGTACAGCTTTGCCTTTCGGAGCAGGATGTCGACGTAGTAAATCCCGCCGACTGTCGGGTCGTGGCCGCCGGGAACATGCACGAGCGGCGCGACCGGATGCGCTTCGTCGGGCAGGAAGATGTAGTCGTTCCCCGGCAGGATCAGCAGCGCGCCGAAGACAGCCACGAGCACGAGCCCGGCGACGAACACCGTCGTGCTCGAAAAGAGCCTCTTCACAGAAGCCCGCGGGACATGCCGCCGTCGACAATGACGGTGGTGCCGCTGACGTACGCGGCTCGCGCTGAGGCAAGGAAGCACACGACGTCGCCGAACTCCCGAGGTGTGCCGAGCCGCCCGGCGGGAATCTGGGCCATCTCCTCCGCCGGCGGCCCGGCTTCGCCGTACACCTCGGTCATGCGCGGCGTGTCGATCCGTCCGGGCGCGACGCAGTTCACGGTCACCCCGTTCGGCCCGACTTCGCGCGACAGTGTCTTCAGCCACCCGATGAGCCCGGGCCGGATCGCGTTGGAGAGCGCGAGGTGCGCCGTCGGCTCCTTCGCGGTCAGCGAGGTGATCGCGACGATGCGGCCGGCACCGCTCTGCTCGAGGTGCGGCCGGCAGAGCCGGACGAGCCGCACGGCGGGGGCGAGGAGGAGCTCGAACGCTGCCTCGAGGCTGTCGTCGGTCACATCGCCGGCTTTACCGGCCGGTGGGCCACCCGAGTTCCAGACGAGGATGTCGATGCCGCCGAACGCTTCGAGCGTCTTCGCGACGAGCCGATCGAGGTCGGCGACGTTGGTGACGTCACCACGGACGGCGAGCGCACCGATGCGGTCGGCGTCACGCTCCAGTTGCTCGCGCCGCCGCGCGAACATGGTCACGTTCGCGCCTTCCTCGGCGAGTGCCTCCGCGGCGGCGCGGCCGAGGCCGGATGAGGCCCCGCAGACAATCGCCGTCCTGCCGCGAAGACCGAGATCCATGCGGTGGGACGGTAGCGGGTGGCGTCCTAGGACGCGTACTCGAAGTCGACCGCGAACGCGCAGTTGCCGCTGAGCTGCCACCGGAACGGGTCGTCGTCGACGTCGAACCGGTCGGTCGTGTACTCCGTGCCCGCGCGGTCGTACCCGGGGATGCCGCAGGCGACCCGCTCGGGCGTCTCGAAAGGCGTCGTCGCGGCGACGTCGACGGCGCCGCCCACACGGAGCGTCGTGCCGTCGAGCTCGATCGCGCTCACGCGCACATCGATCACGTTCCGCGGCTTGCGGATCCAGGGCAGCCGCATCACGTCGCCGCCTGCCTCTCCGAGGAAGATCTCCTCGAGCGCCGCGCGTTGAGCGTCGTCTCCGCGCTCGTCGACGTGCAGGACGATGCTCCACGGCGAGCCGTCCTCGTCGTCGTCGTAGCGGACGACGAGGGCCGTCGCGAGCCCGGACAGGTCGACATCGCCGAACCGGCCGTCGTCGATCCGCCAGGACAGTGCGCCGAGGCAGATGCCGTACGTCGACCGGCCGCCGGGAACCGTGCCGATCATCCGGCACGGGCAGATCGCCTCGCAGTTGCACGATTCGAAGTACGCGCCCGCTATCCGCCAGCTCACAGGTGCCTTCCTACTAAAGAATCGGCGGTCCGTCAGGATCGATACGTCAGATGGCCGCTTCGATCGAGGATCTCGAGCGTCTCTACCGGGAGCGGTTCGACGTCTTCCGCGACGGCCTCGCGAGCGTGGGAGGGAGCCGCGAGGCTGCCCGCGAGGCCGTACAGGAGGCATTTGCGCGTGCGCTGCGTGACCGGCGCAAGTTCCGCGGCGACGGCAGTCTCGAGGCCTGGGTCTGGCGGATCGCGCTCAACCACGCGCTGAAAGCGCGGCGGGACCTGCGGGAGCAGTGGGAGCTCGACCCGGACCGTCCGGCCGTGGAGGCCGTCGATGGCGACGACGACGTCCGTGATGCGCTGCGCACGCTGCCCCCGCGGCGGAAGCTGGTCGTCTTCCTGCGCTACTTCGCCGACCTGCCGTACAGCGAGATCGCACGGATCTGCGGCGTCTCGGAGGGAACTGTCGCCGCGACCCTCTCGCAATCGCACACGGAGCTACTCGAGCAGCTGAGACCCAAAGGAGCACGCACATGAGTGCCACCGTCGACGGTCCCGACTGGGCCGACGTCCTGCACCGATCGCGCCGCGCGACCCGCCGGCTTCGCACCTTGCAGGCAGCCGCAGTGGCCGCCGTGGTCGTCGCCGGCGTCGCCTCGGCCTATGCGCTCGGGCATCCAGTGATCGACTTCGCGAGCGCGCCGCACGCGGGGACGCGGCAGGTCAACGAGTTCGGAAGCATGGAGGTCGTGGCGCCCCGCGGTATGGCGCCCGGCGTGCTGCCGCACCAGACGCGCCGGATCACGTCCGTCCGCGTCGACGGCAAGGTGCACACGCTGTACGTGGCGCCGACCAAACAGGGCGGCTTCTGCTTCGTGTGGACCGGGTCCGGCGGCGGGTGTCGCGCTGACCGCCACGACCGGTACGCGAGCCGTGTCGACGCTGGCGGAGTGATGGCGGCCTACGGACTCCAAGTACTCGAAGGGTCCTTCTTTCAACCAAACGGTGATCAATTGAGAATGACGTTCAGGGACGGCGCGACAGCCGATGTGCCGTTCACCTGGGTGACAGCGCCGATCTCCGCCGGCTTCTACCTGTATCGGATTCCGGACGCTCACCGCACACCCGCGACGCGTGCGGTCTCGCTCGCTCTGTACGACAAGGATGGAAAGTTGCTCGACCGGGAGCCGGCACCCGTCGGCCGTACGCCCTTCGGCGGGGTCGCGCACGTGGCGGGTTTCCCCGTGCTGGGCCTTCCCCGCGACGGGATCTGGTCGAAGGCGGTCAAGCTCTTCGACCTACGCGCACCGAACGGCGCGCGCATCGGCCTCTGGTCGATGCCGAAGCGCGGCGGCGGAACGTGCTACGTGACGAACAGCGGCTCCGGCTGCCGGCCGGTGTCGCTCCCGGCGCGCTTCCAGATGGAGATTGGCTTCAACGGCGACACGCTGTGCTGCCTCGTCGCGAACCGGATCGTCCGCGTCGAGGCGCGTTTCCAGGACGGCGACCACATCTCGCTGTCCCCGAAGCAAGGCTTCCTCGTCTGGCCGATCCCCGAGGCGCACTGGCCGCTGGGACACCGAATCACCGCGCTCGTCGGATACGACGCAGCTGGACGGGCGGTCGCGCGCTCGAAGCTGGCCGCGCCCGCCGACCAGCGCGGGATCTACCCGTGCAAGAAGCCGAAGGACCTCGGCTACGGCGTCAAGGAGTGTGTCTAGCCCGTCAGGACGCCGACGACGTCGCGCACCGCGTCGGCCGACTTAGCGAGCGCTTCGCGTTCCGAGTCGTCGAGGTCGACCTCGTAGATCTCCTCGATCCCGGCGCGGCCGAGCTTGACCGGCACGCCCATGTACAGGCCGTCGACGCCGTATTCGCCCTCGAGGTACACGGTGCATGGCAGCACGCGCTTCTCGTCGAGGAGCACCGAGTCGACCATCTGCGCGCAGGCTGCGCCGGGCGCGTACCAGGCTGACGTCCCGAGCAGCTTCACGATCTCACCGCCGCCGACGGCCGTCCGCTCGACCATCGCCTGGATCCGCTCCGCCGAGACGAGCTTGCGCAGCGGCACGCCGCCGACTGTCGTCGAGGAGATCACCGGCACCATCTGGTCGCCGTGGCCGCCGAGGACGAGTGCCTGCACGTCCTTGGTCGACGCGTTCGTCTCCCAGGCGATGAAGGTGCGGTAACGGGCGGTGTCGAGGATCCCCGCCTGGCCGAACACGCGCTCCTTCGGGAAGTTCGACGCGCTCTTCGCGACGTGGCACATCGCATCGAGCGGATTCGAGAGAATGATCACGATCGCGTCGGGTGACGACCCGACGATCTGCTCGGTCACCGACTTGACGATCTTCTCGTTCGTCTGGACGAGGTCGTCGCGGCTCATCCCCGGCTGGCGCGGGAGCCCCGCCGTGATGACGACGACGTCGGAGCCCGCGGTGTCGGCGTAGTCGTTCGTGCCGGTGACGGTCGCCTCGAAACCCAGGATCGGCCCCATCTGGTTGATGTCGAGCGCCTTGCCCTGCGGGAGGCCCTCCTTGATGTCCGTCAGGACGATGTCGGCGTAGTCGCGCTGCGCCAGCACCTCGGCGCACGTTGCGCCCGTCGCGCCCGCCCCGACGATCGTCACCCTCGGTCTATTGCTCATCTCCTAAGCCTCCAGCGTGTCGATGATCGCGTCCGCGTACTCGCTCGTCCCGACTGCGGTCGGGTCGTCGCGCGACGGCTTCATGTCGTATGTCACTCGCTCGCCGGCGGCGATCACCGCGGCGACGGCGACCTCGAGCCGGCGCGCAGCGTCAGCCTCGCCGAGGTGCTCGAGCATGAGCTTCCCGGAGAGGATCATCGCCGTCGGGTTGACCTTGTTCTGGCCCTTGTACTTCGGCGCGGACCCGTGCGTCGCCTCGAACACTGCGGTATCCGGCCCGATGTTGCCGCCGGGCGCGACGCCGAGGCCGCCGACGAGGCCGGCGGTCAGGTCGCTGACGATGTCGCCGTACAGGTTCGGCAGCACGAGCACGTCGAACTCTTCCGGCCGCTGCACGAGACCCATGCAGATCGCGTCGACGAGGTTCTCCCACGGCTCGATGTCCGGATAGTCCGCCGCCACGCCGCGGAACGTGTCGAGGAAGAGCCCGTCGGTGAACTTCATGATGTTCGCCTTCGTCACGCACGAGACGCGCTTACGCCCGTGAGCGCGCGCGTACTCGAACGCGAACCGAATGATGCGCTCAGACCCCTCGCGGCTGATCGGCTTGACCGAGATACCCGAGCCGGAAGCGATCTGCTTCTTCTGCAGGCCGTTCAACTCCGCGATCACCTGCTCGGCCTCCGGCGTCCCCGCCTCGTACTCGATCCCGGCGTAGAGATCCTCGGTGTTCTCGCGCACGACGACAAGGTCGACGTTGCCATAGCGCGAGCGGACGCCGGCGTACGTCTTGCACGGCCGCAGGCACGCGTACAGCCCGAGCTCGTGGCGCAGTGCGACGTTGACGGAGCGGAACCCCGTCCCGATCGGGGTCGTGATCGGCCCCTTGAGCGCGATCTTGTTCGCCCTGATCGACGCAAGCGTCTCGTCGGGAAGCGGCGTCCCCGTGGATTCCATGACGTCGACGCCCGCCTCCCGCACGTCCCAGTCGAACGCGACACCGGTCGCCTCGAGCACGCGGCGGGTCGCTTCGGTCAGCTCGGGGCCGGTGCCGTCGCCGGGGATGAGCGTGACGCGGTGTGCCATGCCGCGCGCCAGCGTACACGTCCACTCGTTCGATTCAATCGGTCGAGGGATCGCGGCGCGACGACGATCGTTCGATACAGAACACGTGGAAGGCACTGCGGCCGTCGTTCCTCTGCCTGCTGTCAGGCGACCCGATGTAACCGTGCTTCGGCAGGAAGCACGCTCGGCGCTCGTTCGCGCCGAATGGTTCATCGGCGAGAGCAGATGGCAGGACTGCGTCGACATGCTGGGGCGCGTTCGCGTGCCGGCGACATCCGCCCCGGATCTTGCGCTCCGAGTCCTCCACTGCGAGGCGTGGGCGCGCATGTACCTCGGCGAAATCGACTCTGCGGACGCGTTGTGCGAGCGCGCGCGGGCTCTCGCCGAAGGTGAGCTCTTCGACGACACCGACCGCGCGGAAGCGCTGTTCCGGCTCGGCGCCGTCCGGTTGAAGGCGTCGCGGATCGGCAACGCTGTCTCGCTGTTCAGCGAGGCGCTGCGCCTGACGCAGGCGGGTGGCGCTCGCCGCGACCGCGTCCGGGCGCGTGCGTTCGAGTGGCGTGCGCGGTGCTACGCGACACAGCGCGACTGGGATGCGGCGCAATCCGACGCGGAGCACGCGCTCGAACTGGCGGAGCAGCTGAAGGACGTACGTCTGCAGGCGCTCGCGACCATGCAGTGCTCGGTGATCGCCGAGCGCCGCGGCAAGGTGCGCCTCGCGCTCTTCTATGCGGACGAGGCTCGGCAGCTCGCGGAGGAGTGCGGCGACCAGCAGACGGAGGCACGGCTCCTCAACAACCTCGGTGGCCTCAGCTTCCTGGCGGGCGAAGCCGCCCCGGCGGTCGCGTACATCAAGCAGGCGTTCGCGCTGTTTCTCGAGATCGGCAACGACGCCGACGCCGCGCAGTCAGTGTCGTCGCTCGCGCAGATCCATCTGCGCCTCGGTGCGCCGATCCTCGCGGAGGAGCAAGCCCGGCACGCGCTTTCGATTCTCGACGGACGCGACGACTACGCCGAGGAGCGCGGCAACGCGCAGCTAGTCCTCGGCCGCGCGCTGCTCGAGCAGGGCCACGCGGAGACGGCGCTGACCGAGTTCGCGGCTGCCGAGCGCCTGTTCCTGAGATTGGGGTCGAAGAGTCACCTCGCCGCGGCCTGGACGGCCGAGGGCGATGCGTACGCAGAGCTTGGCGACACGGAGGCCGCCGCGGCGCTGTTTCGCCGTGCGGCCGAGACCTTGCAGGACTTCCACTTCTAGAAAGGGAGGTGCGTTCGGTGAAGAAGAAGTTCGATCTCTACTCGGTGCTGTTCTTCTTGCTGACGGTTGCGTACTTCGTCGCTGCGGCCAAGGGCCACGGCCACGGACAGCCGATCAGGGGTTTCTTCAGCGGAGGGTGAACGGCAATTCGGGTCTGGCCCGGGCGGGTCAGACCCGAATCGCTAGCCAGTGCGGCGGCGCTTTCGCGCCGTGTACCCTCCGCGCCGAATGAGCACGACTGAATTTCGCCCCGGGCTCGAAGGCGTCATCGCGTTCGAGACGGAGATCGCCGAGCCGGACAAGGATGGCGGTGCGCTCCGCTATCGCGGCATCGACATCGAAGAGCTCGTCGGCCGCTACCCGTTCGAAAACGTGTGGGGGCTCCTCGTCGACGAGGACATCAACTCGCCGCTGCTGCCGGTCGACGGCATCGAGCTGCAGGACCCGAGCGGATCCGTCCCCGCCGACCTCCAGGCCGCGCTCGCGACGCTCGGCCCGAAGTGGGGGATGAAGAAGATCATCGACATCTCCGACAAGGAGGCCCGCGACGATCTGGCCCAGCTCTCCGGCGCGACCCTGACGATCGTCGCGCAGGCCGCGCGCGGCAAGCAGACGCCGATTCCGGAAGCCGAGGTCGCGAAGGGCGCGAACGCCGCGGAGAGGTTCCTGATCCGCTGGCGCGGCGAGGCCGATCCGAAGCAAGTCAAGGCGCTCGACACCTACTGGATCTCTGCGGCCGAGCACGGGCTGAACGCCTCGACGTTCACGGCGCGGATCGCCGCCTCGACGGGCGCCGACTGCGCGGCGGCGATGTCGTCGGCGGTCGGGACGTTGTCCGGTCCGCTGCACGGTGGCGCGCCCGCGCGTGTGCTCCCGATGATCGCAGGCGCCGAGGGCGCAGACGACCTCGAGAAGTACCTGAACGACATGCTGGCCCGCGGCGAGCGGATCATGGGCTTCGGCCACCGCGTGTACCGCGCGTACGACCCGCGCGCGACCGTGCTCAAGCGCACGGCGATGGAGCTGGGCTCTCCGCGCGTCGAGGTAGCGGCAGCGCTCGAGGAAGCCGCGCTGAAGGTACTCCGCGAGCGCTCGCCCGACCGCCAGCTCGAGACGAACGTCGAGTACTGGGCTGCGGTGGTGCTGGACTACGCGCAGATCCCGCCCGACCTGACTCCCGCGATGTTCGGCTGTGCGCGTGTCGCCGGCTGGTCGGCGCACATCCTCGAGCAGAAGCGCCTGGCGCGCCTGGTGCGCCCGTCGGCGCGCTACATCGGGCCACCGCCCCGCACGCTCGCGGATCTTTGAGCCTCGCCGACGCCGCAGTCGAGGCCGACGCTCTGGCCGAGGAGGGCAAGGAGCGCGAGGTGTCGCAACTGCGCGCGCAGTGGGACGAAGACCTGGAGATGGCCGCGCGTGCAGCCGACTTCCGTGAGCGCGCCGTCGCGTACCGCGCGATCGGCCAGTTCCGGTTCCGCACGAAGAAGGAGCTGCTGCGACGCGGCCTCGACGATGAGAGTCCCGCCGTGCGCGGATCGGCGCTGCTCTCGCTCGAGCGGCTCTCGCGTGATCATCCGGGCGACGTCAACGACCTGCGGCCGCTGTTGCACGAGCTCGTCACGCACGACGGCAACCAAGCCGTGCGACGCCTCGCCGTCGTCGCGCTTCGCAACGGCTCGGCACGGCCCGACACGATCCAGATCCTCGCCGCGCTCGGCGAGGACGACGAACAGCCGCGGGAGCTCCGCGACGCCGCCGCGAAGGTCGCGCAGGTGCTTCGCCGCAAGGGCACGAAGTAGAGCCGTCCTACACCGACCCCGAGTGGCTCGCCGGCGCCCGGCGCTGGATCGAGTCGCATGTCGCGGTCGTCGGCCCGATCGAGCAGCCCCATGTCCGCGTGTGGGCAACTGCGTTACGCGTCCCGACCCCGCAAGGTGTCGTGTGGTTCAAGGCCGCCCGTGCGGCCTTCGCCCACGAGGCTCGTGTGCTGGAGATTCTTCATCCGCTTGCGCCGGGCTTCGTGCCCGAGCTGATCGCGACGACCGACGAAGGTTGGCTCCTGCTCGCGGACGCCGGAGAGAGGGCACGCGAGCATCCGATCGACTGGCGGGCCATGCTCCGCGAGTACGCGGCGTTGCAGCAGTCCTCGTCGGCACACATCGACGCGCTGCTGGCCGCCGGCGCATACGACAATCGCTCGGCGAACGTCGTCGACCGCGCGCGGGCACTGATGCGCTACCTGCCGGCCGAGCTCGTCGCCGAGCTGGAGGCTCGGCTACCGCGCGTCGCCGAGCAGATGGAACGGCTCGCCCTGTCTCGCCTGCCGGCCACGATCGACCACGGCGACCTCCACGACGGAAACGTCTTCTCGGCGGACGGGGCCGTGCGGCTCCTCGACTGGGGCGACTCGGCGGTTGCCCATCCGTTCTTCACGCTCAGCATCGCCGAGCCAGTTGAGGTGGGCTGGACAGTCGAGGCGTGGGACGACTACGCGCCGCGAGACGAGCTCGAAGAGGAGGCGGGGATCGTCCGCGAGTTGCGATTCCTGTTACGGGCCCTCAACTGGGAGCATGTCGCCGCGCTCGGTGAGACCGAGCACCTGGTCGACCGGATTCGCCTGTTCGTCGGCTAGGAACTGCAGCTGCAGTGCTGGCGGCCGCAGGACGGGCAGGTGACGCGGCGCCGCTTCAGCTCGAGCATGTTCTTGCCGAGCCCGGCCTTCATCATCAGCCACGCCGCGCCCGAAGCCACGGCCATGAACAGCTCGATGTGTGGGTCGATGGTCACTTCTCTCCTTACTACGTCTTTCGGCGCGCATGTGGATGTGCCCGGAAATA
This sequence comes from Gaiellaceae bacterium, assembly GCA_036493955.1. GTDB lineage: Bacteria > Actinomycetota > Thermoleophilia > Gaiellales > Gaiellaceae > PALSA-600. The sequence continues at coordinate 15,934 of DASXOW010000060.1, read as the reverse complement.
CAACTCACGCCGTCTCGTATCGGATACGTGCGTGTAGAGCTCTGTCGTGGAGAGATCGGCGTGGCCGAGCATTTCTTGAACAGATCTGAGGTCGGCCCCTCCCTCGAGCAGGTGAGTGGCGAACGAGTGCCGGAGGATGTGGGGGTGGACGCGGGTCGGCTCGAGGCCCGCGATCTCAGCCAGCCGGCGGAGGATCAGGAAGGCTCCCGCGCGCGTGAGCGGCCCGCCCTTGGCGTTCAGGAACAGCTCCGGCCGGTGCCGTCGGTCGAGGTAAGGGCGGCCACGGGACAGGTAGCGGCGGACCGCGTCCACGGCGGGGCGCCCGATCGGCACGACGCGCTCCTTGCCTCCCTTGCCCGTCACGCGAACGAATCGGTCGTCGAGGTCGACGCCGCTCTTGTCGAGCCCGACCGCTTCGGAGACGCGCAGGCCGGCGCCGTACATGAGCTCGACGAGCGCCTGGTCGCGCAGGTTGCGCGGCTGCGTTCCTTTCGCAGCGTCGATCAAGCGCTCGGCCTCACCTGGGGAGAGCGTCTTCGGCAGCGGCTTCGGGCGGCGCGGGAGCTTCACCGCTGCCGCGGGGTTGTCGTCACGTGCACCGAGCAACTGCTGGTGGCGGAAGAAGCTGCGTGCCGCGGCGGTCCTGCGTGCGATCGTCGTCGCCGCGAGACCGTCCGCGCGGAGCGACGCGGTGTAGCGCTCGAGCTCCTCGAGGCTCGCCCGCGCGATCGGCTTGCCGACGTAGTCGGACAGCGCGGTGAGGTCGCGGCGGTAGGCCTCCACCGTGCGTGGAGCGCGAGTCGCGCCGAGGAGCGCGAGGAAGCCTTCGAGGTCAGGATCGAGGATGGGCATGGTCGTAAACGCGGCGCAGCCGCTTGGCGTCGACGTGGGTGTACATCTGTGTCGTAGAGAGCGAGCTGTGACCGAGCAGCTCCTGGATCGTCCGGAGATCGGCGCCGCCCTCGAGCAAGTGCGTGGCGAAGGCATGCCGCAGGCGGTGCGGATGCGGTGTGAGACGGCGCAGCGTCGAGGTGTCTAGGCGCCGGCCGCGCGCGGAGATGAAAAGCGCATTCTCGGCGCCGCGCGCGAGCTCGGGTCGTGCGTCGCGGAGGTAGCGCGCGACGAGGAGCGCCGCCTCTTCGCCGAGCGGGACGACCCTGTCCTTCCCGCCCTTGCCTTCGCGGATGTGCACGCGCTCCTGCTCGAAGTCGACGTCGCCGAGGTCGAGGCCCACCGCTTCTGCGGCGCGCAGCCCGGTCGAGTACACGAGCTCGAGCAAGGCGCTGTTCCGGAGACCGAGCGGGCCGTCGACGCCGACCGACTCGACGAGCTCCTCCACCTCGCGCTGTTTCGGCGCGTCGGGCAGGCGCCGCGGCCGGCGCGGGCTCAGCACCGCAGTCGGAACGTGGTCGGCGCCGAGCGAGAACCGGACGAGCGAGCGGACGGCAACGAGCTTCCGGCCGATCGTCGCAGGCGCGAGCTTGCCGCCCGGACGGGCGCGCCCCAGCTCGGCGACCCAGTCCGACAGCACCCGCACGTCGACCTCGTCGAGGGGCCGCGAAGAACCGAACCAGAGCGCGAATTCACGTAGATCGGTCGCGTAGCCGCGCCGTGTCCCGGCCGAGATCCCGGCCGCCTCCAGGAACCGCTCGATCGCCCGATCGGTCTTCACGGCACAAGGTTCGCCGTCGCACGTAACATCGCCTGCCGATGGCGGATCGTCTTGAACGTCTTGCGGACCTCGCCGTGCACGGAGCGAACGTGCAGCCGGGGCAGGTGCTGATGATCACCGGCGAGATCGGCAACGAGGACGTCGCCCGCGCCGTCGCAGCCGCCGGTTATCGCCGCGGGGCGAAATTCGTCGACGTCGACTACTTCGACCCGCACATCAAGCACGCACGCATCGAGTTCGCGGATCCCGATTCGCTCGACTTCGTGCCGAGTTGGTACGGCACGCGAATGCTCGAGCACGCCGAGGACGCGGGCGCGCGCGTGACGCTCGCGACGCTGACGACACCGAACCTGATGGACGACCTGGACAAGACGCTCGTCGGCCGCGACATGCTCCCGCGCGTGAAGGAGTTGACGAAGATCGTCGGCGATCGCTCGACGAACTGGTGCATCGTCCCGGCGCCGCACCGCGCGTGGGCGACGCTCGTGTATCCGGAGCTCGACGAGGACGCTGCGTTCGAACGCCTCTGGGACGAGCTCGAGCATGTGCTGCGCCTCGACGACGGCGATGCCGGGAGTGCGTGGGACGAGCGCATGGCCGTGCTGCGCGACGCGGCAGAGCGGCTCACCGGGCGCGCGTTCGACGCGATCGAGCTGCGCGGGCCGGGGACGGAGCTGTCCGTCGGCATGCTGCCGTCGCACCGCTGGTGGGCCGCGGACTTCACGCGCGCCGACGGCCTGCGTCACCTGCCGAACCTGCCGACCGAGGAAGTCTTCACCACCCCCGACCCGCTGCGGACGAACGGCCACGTCACGTCGACGAAGCCGCTCGCGCTTCGCGACGGCACGATCATCCGCGGTCTCCGCGTGCGCTTCGAGAACGGTGTCGCGGTCGAGATCGAGGCCGAAACGAACGCAGACACGCTCAAGGCGTTGCTCGACATCGACGAGGGAGCGCGCCGCCTGGGCGAGCTCGCACTCGTCGATCGCCAGGGCCGCATCGGTCCGCTCGGCACGGTCTTCTACAACACGCTGCTCGACGAGAATGCCGCCAGTCACATCGCGCTCGGCGCGGGCTTCAAGTTCCTCGTCGACGAGGACGTCGTGCCGCGCGTCAACGAGAGCAGCCAGCACATCGACTTCATGATCGGGTCGAACGACGTCGACGTGGACGGAATCACCGCCGACGGCGAGCGCGTCCCCGTGCTGCGCGGCGGCGACTGGCAGATCTGAGCGTCATCCCGGGAGCGTGAGTCCGCGTGACGGGCGCGTGGCTCGTTGCGGCCGTGTCCTCCATGCGAAGCCCACTTCACGGTGCCTGCCACCAGGCGGGCCACGACCCGACATGGCTGATCGGTCGGAGAGCCGGCCAGGGACGGCTCATGTTCCCTCGTGGAAACTTGCCGCACGGTTGACCTCTCCGGCGAACCGCCGAATCCGTACCATGCACGCGTTTGCCTGCCGCCCATGGGAGACGGCGCCGCGAGCGGACGCGAGATGACCGACCTGGCCGACACGATGAAGGAGGCGCTCGGATGACCACGATCAAGCTGCCAGGTTCCGTGGATCTTTCGGCGCACGGGATCGAGCCGACAGGCCGCGTCTATCGAAATCCATCGACCGCGCTGCTCGCCTCCCACGCGCTCGCTCGCGGCGACGCGCGGCTCGCCGGCGGCGGCTCGCTCGTCGTCGACACCGGCAAGTACACCGGGCGTTCCCCGAAGGACAAGTTCCTCGTCGACGAGCCGTCGTCCACCGATCGGATCTGGTGGGGCGACGTCAACCAGAAGCTCGCAGAGTCGAGCTTCGAGGGGCTCCGCGACAAGGTCACCTCACACCTCGGATCCGCCGCTGCGCTGTACGTCATCGATGCCTGGGCCGGGGCGGACCCGGTGCACCGGGTCGGCGTGCGCGTCGTCACCGCGCACCCGTACCACGCGCTGTTTGCGAAGACGATGTTCATCGATCCGACCGGCAGCGAGCTCGGCTCGTTCCGGCCGGGGGCGGTCGTCCTGCACGCGCCGGATCTCGAAGCCGATCCCGCCGAGGACAGCACGCGCACGTCGACCGCGATCGTCCTCCACCCAGGGAAGACCGAGCTTCTCGTGCTGGGGACGTTCTATGCGGGCGAGATCAAGAAGTCGATCTTCACCGTGATGAACGACCGGCTGCCGCTCGAAGGCGTGTTCCCGATGCACTGCTCGGCGAACGTCGGTGAGGACGGAGATGTCGCGATCTTCTTCGGCCTGTCGGGAACCGGGAAGACCACGCTGTCCGCCGACCCCGAGCGCAACCTGATCGGCGACGACGAGCACGGCTGGGGCGACAACGGCGTCTTCAACATCGAAGGTGGCTGTTACGCGAAGACGATTCGGCTCTCGCCGACCGCGGAGCCCGAGATCTACCGGACGACGCACACGTGGGGCACGATCCTCGAGAACGTCGCCGTCGACGAGCAGGGCCATATCGACCTCGACGACGACTCGAAGACCGAGAACACCCGCGCCGCGTACAAGCTCGAGCAGATCGGCAACGCGCTGCCGTCGAAGCAGGCCGGTCATCCGCGCTCGGTCGTCTTCCTGACCGCAGATGCGTTCGGCATCCTCCCGCCGATCGCGCGCCTGTCGCGCGAGCAGGCGCTCTACTACTTCCTCTCCGGCTTCACGGCGAAGCTCGCCGGCACTGAGATCGGGGTCACGGAGCCGCAGCCGACATTCTCGACGTGCTTCGGCCAGCCGTTCCTGCCGCAGCCGCCGTCGGTGTATGCGCGGATGCTCGGCGAGAAGCTCGACCAGCACAGCGCCAAGGTCTGGCTCGTCAACACGGGCTGGACGGGCGGGCCGTTCGGAGACGGCGAGCGCATGCCGATCAACGCGACGCGCACGATGCTGCGCGAGGCCCTGTCCGGCGACCTCGACGGCGCCGAGTTCCGCACCGACGAGCTGTTCGGGTTCGAGGTACCGCTGCACGTCCGCGGTGTCGAGGACTCGCTGCTCGACCCGCGGTCGACGTGGGGCGACCCGGGGCGATACGACGTGAAGTCGCGCGAGCTCGCCGAGATGTTCGCCGACAACTTCTCGAAGCGCTTCTCGGACGTCGACGCGTCGATTCGCGCCGCCGGCCCGAACGTCTGACGGCGACGATGCGCGTCGTTCTGCTGACGCAGATCGTCCCCGTCGTCGAGGGCTACACCGAGGTCGTCACGGCGCTCGGTCACGAGGTTCCCGCGGTGATCATCGGACGGCCGTTTCATATGCAGCCGGAGGCGTTCCTCGCCGCCGCCGGGAATGCCGACGTCGTGTTCGCGGCCTCCAAGCGCTCGATCGCGGCGCTGCTTCGCGCGTACGACGCGGACGTCGGGCTCTGCACCGGTTTCCCGTGGCTCATCACTCAGGACGCGATCGACACTCCACGTCACGGCATCGTCAACGGACATCCGACGCTTCTTCCCAAGGGGCGCGGCCCGCATCCGTGGGCCTGGGCGGTCCGAAACGGCGAGACCGAGATCGGGATGACCTATCACTACATGGACGCGAGCTTCGACACCGGCAACATCCTGGCGCAGAAGGCGATCCCGATCGGTCCCGATGACACCGAGGAGACGCTGATCCCGCACTTCCAGGCTGCTGCAGTGGGGCTTCTGACGGAGGTGTTCGCGAAGCTGGAAGCGGACGACCCCGGGGAGCCGCAGGTCGGTGGCGAGTACCAGCAGGAGTTCGAAGCGGAGTACGCCCTCGTCGATCTGGCGCAGCCCGCGGCCGACGTGCACCGGCAGGTGCGCGCGTGGAGCTTCATGCCTGAGCGGCAGCGGATCGGCCCGGTGCTCGACGGGCGGCGGCTCGTCCGCACGAGCCTCGTCGAGGTCGACGGCGCGGAGCGGCTCGACTGCTCCGACGGCCCGCTGTGGATCCTCGAGGCGGTGCCCGCCTGATGCAGCGGCCGCTCCGGTCGTTCCGCTAGCTTCCGCTCTCGTGGAAGCGTCCCACGACGTACTGGTCGTCGGAGCCGGCTGCGCAGGGATGCGCGCCGCGATCGAGGCATACGACGCCGGCGCGGACGTCGCCGTCATCTCCAAGCTCCACCCGACGCGGAGCCATTCCGGGGCAGCCGAGGGAGGCATCAACGCGGCGCTCGGCAACGCGGCTGAGGACTCGCCCGAGATCCACGCCTTCGACACGGTCAAGGGGTCGGACTACATCGGCGACCAGGACGCGATCGAGCTCTTCACGCGCGAGGCGCCGGGCGACATCCTGCAGCTCGAGCACTGGGGCGCCTTCTTCTCCCGGCGCGACGACGGCAAGCTTGCGCAGCGGCCGTTCGGCGCCGCCGGCTCGCCGCGCACCGTCTACGCCGCGGACATCACCGGGCACGTGCTCATCCAGGTGCTCTACGAGCAGCTCGTGAAGCGCGACATCAAGGTCTACGAGGAGTACTTCGCGTGGAAGCTCGTCGAGAACGACGGGCGCTGCCAGGGCGTCGTCTGCTGGGATCTCCTCAACGGCGGCCTGCACACGATTGGCGGCAAGACGGTCGTGCTCGCGACGGGCGGCCAGGGACGCATCTACCGCACGACGACGAACGCGTACGCGTGCACCGGCGACGGCGCGGCGATGGCGTACTACCTCGGTGTCGCACTCAAGGACATGGAGTTCATGCAGTTCCACCCGACGACGCTGTACCCGTCCGGGATCCTGCTGACCGAGGGCTGCCGTGGTGAGGGCGCGTACCTCATCAACAGCGAGGGCGAGCGGTTCATGAAGCGCTACGCGCCGAACGCGATGGAGCTCGCGTCGCGCGACGTCGTCTCGCGGTCCGAGCAGACGGAGATCGACGAAGGCCGCGGCATCAACGGCTCCGTCTACCTCGACATGCGCCACCTCGGAGCCGAGCGGATCATCGAGCGGTTGCCCGGCTCGCGCGAGCTGTCGATGACGTTCGCGGGCGTCGACCCGATCTACGACCCGGTGCCGGTTCGGCCCGGCGCTCACTACCACATGGGCGGCGTCCAGACCGACAACGACGGCGCGACGGAGCTGACGGGCCTGTACGCCGCAGGCGAAGTTGCGTGCGTGTCGGTGCACGGCGCCAATCGCCTCGGTGGGAACTCGCTGATGGAGACGATCACCTTCGGCCGCCGCGCCGGCCGCGCCGCTGCGGAATGGGCGCTGTCGCACACGACGATCGACGTGCCCGCGAGCGTCGAGAGCGACGCGGAACGCGAGCTGAAGTCGATGCTCGGCTTCTCCGGCGGCGAGCGCCCGTGGCAGATCCGCCAGGACCTCGGCACGTCGATGCTCGAGAACTTCGGCGTCTTCCGCCGCGAGGAGCAGATGGCGAAGCAGATCGAGATCCTCGAGGAACTGAAGGAGCGCTACGACCACGGTGTCGTGATCGAGGACAAGGGCGACGTCTTCAACAGCGACCTCACGCAGGCGATCGAGCTCGGCAACATGATCGAGCTCGCACGCTGCATGCTCCAGGCGGGTATCGCCCGCAAGGAGAGCCGCGGCGCGCACGCGCGCCCGCACGACTATCCGAAGCGCGACGACGAGAACTTCATGAAGCATTCGATCTCGCGCTACACGCCCGATGGGCCGGACCTGTCCTACGACGAGGTTCGCTTCACGCAATACGAGCCGATGGAGCGCACGTACTGAGCAGTACTCGGGCGGCGAGGGAACTGTCCCGGCGTCTCCGGCTCCATAGCTAGGATCGCCGCGGGATGCAGGTCGGCCTCAAGATCTGGCGCTTCAACTCCCGCTCGGGCGAGCGGGAGCTCCAGGAGTTCGAGATCGACGCGCCGGAGGAGGCAACGCTCCTCGACTGCCTCGACATCGTCAAGGACCGCCACGACGGCTCGCTCGCCTACCGGAAGAGCTGCCGGATGATGATCTGCGGCTCGTGCGGGATGCGCATGGACGGGGCGGCCGTACTCGCGTGCAAGGTGCGCATGTACGACGTCGCGCAGGAGGGGCGCGTGCCCGTCATCTCCGCGATGGGGAACCTGCCGATCGTGAAGGACCTCGTCGTCGACATGGACCCGTTCTGGGACAAGTTCAAGTCGGTCGACCCGTACCTGCAGCCGGGCTACCAGGAGCCGCCCGACGGCCGCGAGCACCTGATCCGCCAGGAGCGCATGAACGTGATTCACAAAGAGGCGCTCTGCATCAATTGCGGGTGCTGTGTCTCCGAGTGCAACGCGATGGAGTCGAACCCGCAGTTCCTCGGCCCGCAGGCGCTCGCGAAGGCGATGCGCTTTGTCGGCGACCCGCGCGACGGCGAGAAGCTCGCACGTCTCGAGAAGCTGAACGGCGAGCACGGCATCTGGGAATGCACGCGCTGCTACTTCTGCAACGAGCGCTGCCCGAAGGGCGTCGACCCGCGCGACGCGATCGCGAAGCTCGGTGCGGAGTCGATGAAGGAGGGCATCGACCGCGACATGGGCGCGAAGCACGCGAAGTGGTTCGTCACCTCGGCAAAGACCACCGGCTGGCTGCGCGAGACCGAGCTCGTCCCGAAGACGCAGGGAGTCGTCGCGGCGATCAAGCAGACCAAGTTCGCGCTCGACCTGGCGGTCAAGGGCAAGGTGCCGCCGCCGTTCCCGCCGCACGTCGCGAAGGACGTGCGCGAAGCGCGGCGCCTCTACGACCTCACCGTCCGCGAGTCCGGCCGCCGCGGCTACGACGGCATCGTGCAGGGCGAGCACGCCCTCGCGCGGCTCGCGCACGGGCACTCCGGCGACGAGTCGCTCGAAGAGATCTACGACCGGCCCGGCTCGTTCAAGCGGCCATACCTCCCGGACGACGCGGCATGAAGAAGGTCGCCTACTACAAGGGCTGCCTCGCATCGCTCTCGGCCAAGGAGCTCGACTTCGCGACGCAGGCGCTCGCGCCCAAGGTCGGTCTGGAGTTGATCGAGCTCGAGTCCGTCACGTGCTGCGGCGCCGGTGACATCCACGAGGCGGAGCCCGACTACTACCTCCACCTGAACGCGCGGATCCTCTCGTACGCCGCGGCGGAGGGCGTCGACACGCTGCTGACGGTCTGCAATGTGTGCACGCTCAACCTGCGACAGGCGAACTTCATCCTGATGGGCGACTCCGAGGTGCGCGCGCGTGTGAACGAGAACCTCGTCTCGGTCGGCGTGCCCGCGTACGAGCGCGACATCGACGTGCGTCATCTCCTGTGGGAGATCGCCGAGGGCGAGGGGTACGAGCTGCTCAAGTCGGCCGCCCACCGTGGGCTGAAAGGCCTCAAGGTCGCGCCGTTCTACGGCTGCCAGATCCTGCGCCCGTCCAAGATCAACGGCTTCGAGGATCCCGACCGGCCGTGGTCGCTCGAGCGGATCATCGAGGCGTGCGGCGGCGAGGCGATCGACTACCCCGCGAAGATCAAGTGCTGCGGCTTCCCGATCATCCAGGCGCGCGAAGAGACGGCGCTCGGCGAGCTCATCCAGCCGATCGAGCAGGCGTACGAGGCCGGCGCGGACGCGATCGTGACGCCGTGCCCCCTCTGTCACCTCTCGCTCGACGCGTGGCAGTCGAAGCTGAAGGCGGCAACCGGCCGCGACTTCAAGATGCCGATCCTCCACCTGTCCCAGCTCGTCGGCGTCGCCGCCGGGGTCGAGGAAGCCGAGCTGAAGTTCAAGCGGCACGTCGTCTCGGTGAAGCCGGTCATCGAGAAGCTCCAGATCTGACCTTTCTCTGGATCGTCTTCGTGCTCGCCGCGCTCGTCGTCGTGTACGGCGCGCTCGAGGCGGGCTGGGTTCGCCTGCGGACGCTCGAGCTCCCGATCGACGGTCTGCCGGTGGAACTCGACGGACTGCGCATCGCGCATCTCTCCGACTTCCACCTCGGGCTGCCCTCGCTCGGCGAGCTCGCCACGACACGCGCGGTCGCGTGGGTGGCGGAGCGTCGACCCGACCTCGTCTGCATCACGGGCGACCTCGTCTCGCGCAGCCGTGGCGAGGCGCGCCTCGGGCGGCTGCTCGAACGGCTCCCGGAGGAGATGTACGTCGTGTTCGGCAACCATGACTTCGCGATCTCGCGTGATCCGTTCTCACAACCGACGCAACTGGTCGGGCTCGCCCGCGGGCTGCTTCTCTCGGACGAGTCCGTCGAGACGGAGGTGCGCGGCGTGCCGGTCGAGATCGCGGGTGTGGATCCCCGGTCGTGGCTCGCAAAGCGCCCGAGCAACCTCGGATCCAGCGAGGCGCCCTTTCGGCTGTTGCTGTGCCATTTCCCGCGCGTGCTCGAACGGGTCGCAGACGGCCGGTGGCACCTGATCCTCTCCGGCCACCTGCACGCAGGCCAGATCGTCCTCCCGTACGGCCGCCGGAACCGGCTCCTCCTGGCGCATCCGCAATCCGTCTATCGGCACGGCGTGTATCGCCGGGGCACGACGGCGATGCATATCTCGCCTGGGCTCGGGACGACGTTCGTCCCCTTCCGGTTCTTCGCTCGCCCGGAGGCGACCGAACTGGTTCTACGATCCCGGTGACAGGCATGGAAGGGCACAGCGTCATCTCACCCGACGTCCTGGCGCGCTACGCGGCCGACGCGGCCGCGGAGGTCTCCGGCGTCCACACGAAGCAGCGCCGCGGCGCGCGTGTCGCGGGCGGCGAGGTCGAGGTGCATGTCGTCGTGGACTACGGCGCCGACATCCCGCAGGTCGCGGCCGACGTGCAGCATCACGTCGTCGACTATCTCCAGCGCATGGCCGACCTGACGCCGACTGCAGTGCATGTCGTCGTCGACGACGTGCAACGCTAGCGCGATGCCGCATCTCACCGGACTGACGAAGCTGACGCTCGAGACCGCGCCGACGGTCTGTCACGAGTGCGTCTGGTGGCAGACGCGCGGACACCGGACAACGGACAAGGGTCGCTGGATGGAGAAGATCGAGCTCGACTTCGGCGCGTGGGGCACGGTCTACTACGACTCGGACCGTCGCGTGCTCGGCTCGATGCAGTACGGCCCTGCGCAGGCGTTCCCGCGTGCGTTCGAGTTGCCCGGCGGGCCACCGTCGGACGGCTCGATCCTCGTCACGTGCGCGTACCTCGTCGACCCGTCGAGCCCGTGGGTGCTGCAGTCACTCTTTCTCGCCGCGATCGGCGAGGCAGGCGACCGGGGCGCTGCGTGCCTCGAGGCGTTCTCGTACCGCTACGCCGAGCGGGAGTCGAGCTACGAGCGCTTCCGCGTGCACCGCACCGTGTTCCCGCAGGACTTCCTCGCCGACTTCGGGTTCCAGGTCGTGCGCGCGGCGGGCCGCGTCGGTCTATCGCGCCTCGAGCTCGGCGGTCTGCAGCCGGTCGAGGAGGGGAGACGCGAGAAGGTGCTCGCCGTCGTCCGCAGCGCGTTCGGCGTGCCGGAGCGCGAGCCGGTTCCGGCGCCCCGGCCCTAGCCTCCTGAGAGCCGCGCGAACGAATCGCGCAGCGCGGCGTCCGTGTCGAGCCCGGGGCCGCCCGAGTGCGGTAACCCGCCGATCTCGAGAATCAGCGGGACATCGAACTCGCGCACCGGCGTGAGGTCGACGTTGCCGCGGCCAAGCGGGAGGTGATGGTTCGTCTCGGGCAGCGGCGTGTCCGACACATGGACGAGCGTGATGCGCTCGCGTAGCGCGAGGAACCGCGCGATGTCGTCGGTGCCGGTGTGATTCATGTCCCACACGAAGCCGAGCCCCGGGACGGCTTCGAGCAGCGCCTCCACGTCACCCGGATCGACGAGCAGGCGGTGACCCGGCGCGTTGTGCTCGACGGCGAAGATGAGGCCGGCGTCTTCCGCGAGCGCGAGCGCCTCGACGAAGTCGCGCGCGAGTTGAGGCCCCGCTTCGGTCGGCCCGACCGGATGCACGTGGACGCGCAGGAAGCCAATCGCCTCGATCGCGGCCAGGTTCGCGCGCAGCGCGCGGGCGATCGTCCCCGGCGCGCCGTCATGGCGGACGAGCATCTCGAGCACGGGCTCGAGGCCGTTGTCGTCGAAGAGCGCGCCGAGCTCCTCGGGGTCGATCCCGAGCTCGTCGTGGATCTCCCCTGAACGGTCGCTGCGGATCTGCACCGTGTCGAAGCCGGCCGACGCCGCGAACGCAAGCTCCTCGGCGGGCGGCCGCCAGTTGCCGCCGGTGAGGCGGCCGAAGAACCGCCCCAGCATCCCGACGTCCACTAGGCGGCGAGGCGCTCGCGATTCAGCACGAGCTGCGCGATCTGGATCGCGTTCAGCGCGGCGCCTTTGCGGAGGTTGTCGCACGCGAGCAAGAGCGCCAGCCCGCGCTCCACCGTCGGGTCGCGGCGGATGCGCCCGACGAGCACGTCGTCGCCGCCGGCTGCCTTCCCCGGTGACGGGAAGTCGTCGAGCCGGACGGACGGCGCGCCGCCGAGGATCCCCCTCGCCTGCTCGGGCGTCAGCTCGTCCTCGGTCTCGATCCACACGGCCTCGGCGTGGCCGACCATGACGGGCACGCGGATGCACGTCGCTTGGATCGGCAGGTCGGGCAGCTCCATGATCTTCTGCGTCTCAGCGCGGAGCTTTGACTCCTCGTCGAACTCCTCACCGTCGAACTCCCAGTCCATCCGGAGATCGTGCTCGGCCTGCGGCTCGTTGCGGAGCCGCTCCATCGATTGGGCACCCGCACCCGAGACCGACTGGTACGTCGCGAGCCGGACGCGCGTCAGGCCGACAGCGTCGTGTAGCGGCTTCAACACGCAGGTGAGGGGGATCGTGCAGCAGTTCGGGTTGGCGATGATCTCGCCGGCCGCGCGCTCGCCGTTCACCTCCGGAACGACGAGCGGATATCGCGGGTCGAGCCGGTAGGCGGAGGACTTGTCGATCGCGACCGCGCCGCCTGCGACAGCGTGCGGGACGAGCTCGCGCGACGCGCTCGTGCCGACGGAGAAGAGAAACAGATCGACGTCGCCGCGCGAGAGGGCGTCGGGACTCGCTTCCTCGACCGTGAGCCGGCCGAGCGGTTTACCCGCGGATCGCGCGGACGCGAAGACACGCACGTTCTCATAGCCCTCGCGGTCGAGCAGCTCGAGCGTGACCGTGCCGACCGCGCCGGTCGCGCCGACGACGCCGATCGTCGGCTTAGGCACCGACGCGCTCCTCGGCGTAGGCGCGGAAGCGCTCGTGCACGGCCTGGACTGCGCGCTCGACGTCCGCGGCGCGGATGACGCACGAGACGCGAATCGACGACGTGGAGATGATCTCGATGTTGATCCCCGCCTTGGCGAGGGCGTCGAACATGTCGGCGGCGACGCCCGGATGGCTCTTCATTCCCGCTCCGATCAGCGAGACCTTCGCGATGTCGGCGTCCTGCTCGACCTGGGCTCCGCCGAGGTCGCCGCAGATGCGTTCCAGCATCGGGCCGGCAACCGGCAGGTCGGTCTTCGGCATCGTGAACGAGATGGTCGCCTCGCCGTTTCGCGAGCTGTTCTGCACGATCATGTCGATGTTCACGCCGGCTCCGGCGAGCTCGCGGAACACCTGCGCCGCGACACCGGGACGGTCGGGCACGCCGATGATCGACACCTTCGCCTCCGAGGTGTCGTGTGTGACGCCAGAGATAATCGCCTTCTCGAGCACCAGGTCGCCCTCCTCGCCGATCCACGTCCCGCTCCCATCCTCGAACGTCGAACGGACGCGGAGACGGACACCGTAGCTGCGGGCGATCTCGATCGAGCGCGCCATCATCACGCCGGCGCCCGACGCGGCCATCTCGAGCATCTCCTCGTAGCTGATCGTGTCGAGCTTGAGCGCATCCGGGACGATCCGCGGGTCGGCGGTGAAGACGCCGGGCACGTCGGTGAAGATCTCGCATGCGTCTGCGCCGAGGGCAGCGGCGAGCGCGACGGCCGTCGTGTCCGACCCGCCGCGTCCGAGCGTCGTCACGTCATGGGTCGACGTCGAGACACCCTGGAAGCCGGCGACGAGCACGATCTTGTTCTGCTCGAGCGCGTCGTGGATGCGCGTTGCGCGCACCTCGACGATCTTCGCCTTCGTGTGCGTCGCGTCGGTGACGATTCCCGCCTGTGAGCCGGTGAACGAGACGGCCTCGGCGCCGAGGTCGTGGATCGCCATCGCGCACAGCGCATTCGAGATGCGCTCGCCCGTCGAAACGAGCATGTCGTACTCGCGCGGGTGCGGCGCGGGCGACACCTCGTGGGCGAGTCGGATCAGCTCGTCGGTCGTATGACCCATAGCCGAGAGCACGGCGACGACCTTCGCGCCCGCCTTGTGGGCCGCCACGAGGCGCTCGGCGACACGCTTCAGCTTGTCCGTGTCGCCGACGGAGGTGCCGCCGAATTTCATCACCACGAGCCCGGGGGTGCGGCCGAGAAGCTGGACGCTCGGGACGGCCTCGAAGTGGAGGGTGGTCATTCTGCGACAGTGTAGGGATGAGGCTGCGGCGTCCTTCGTCGCTTCGGGAGTGGGTTGCGCTCGCCTACGGCGCCGTCGGGATCGGGCTTTTGCCGTGGGCGTTCTGGCTCTCTTCGTCGCTCCCGGCGACCCATCACTCAGCACATTGGGACGTCGCGTGGTCCGGGTTCGACGTCGCGCTCGCCGCGTCGTTCTGCGGCACTGCAATCGCCGCGCATCGTCGTGCGATCGGGTGGGCCGGCGTGTTCGCGGCGGCCACGGGGACGCTGCTCGTCGTCGACGCGTGGTTCGACGTCGTCCTCGAGAGTCACGGCAACGAGCTCGGAACAGCGATCTTCCTTGCCGTCGTGTTCGAGCTGCCGGCTGCCGCGGTGTGTTTCTGGATCGCGGTTCGGACGGAGCGTTTCGTCTCGCGCGCGCTACATCTCACGCCGGCCGGAGAGCGCGCGGCCGAGGGTGACCTCGTCGGCGTACTCGAGGTCCCCGCCGACCGGGAGCCCGCTCGCGAGCCGAGTGACGCGGACGCGCCCGCGTAGCCGGTCGGCGAGGAACGCCGCGGTGGCTTCGCCGGTCATGTTCGGGTTCGTGGCGAGGACGACCTCCTGCACGCCGTTCGCGTCGACGCGCCGGAACAGCTCGTCGATGCGCAGGTCGCTCGGCTCGACGCCGTCGAGCGGCGAGAGCGAGCCGCCGAGGACGTGGTAGAGCCCACGGAACTCGTGCGTTCGCTCGAGTGAGACGACGTCGACCGGCTGCTCAACGACGCAGATGAGCGCGTGGTCGCGGCGCTGGTCGAGGCAGATCCCGCAGAGCTCCTCCTCGGTCAGGTTCCCGCACTCGCGGCAGAAGCGCACGCGCTCCTTCACCTCCTGGAGCGCCGAGGAGAGCGCGAGCGCCTCGTCGGCGGGCCGTTGCAGGATGTGGAAGGCGAGCCGCTGTGCTGTGCGCGCGCCGATCCCCGGCAGGCGGGTCAGCTGTGCGACGAGGTTCTCGACGGAGGGGCTGAACACCGCGTCATTGTGCCCAGGCGGGTCGGCTACACGGCCTAGCCTGGTTGAGCCACGTCTGGTGCCAGGCACCGTGTAGTGCGCTTCCCATCCGAGCCTGGTCCGGTCGGGCTCCGGGTACGCGCGGCGGGTTGACTACATGCCGGGGAGCAGGCCGCCCAGATCGGGCGGGAGCATGCCCTTCATCTTCGCCTCGACCTTGGCGTGCGCGGCGCGGAGCGCCTCGTTCGCGGCGGCGAGCACCAGATCGGAGAGCATCTCCGGGTCGTCGGGATCGATCGCCTTCGGATCGATCCGCAGCTCCTTCAGCTCGCCCGACGCGCTCGCGACGACCGTGACCATCCCGCCGCCGGCGGTCGCCTCGGCCGTTTCCTTGGCGGCGTCCTCCTGCAGCTGCTGCATTTGCTCCTGCATCTCCTGCGCCTGCTTCAGCAAGGCGTTCATGTCGAAGCTCATTCGTCCACCTCCCTCGCGTCGAAGGTGCTCTTCATCAACTCGACGACGTCCTCCTCGGTGGCCGGACGGTCGTCGTCGTCCTCGTGCTCATGCCCACGTTCGCCGAGCGCGAAATCGACGGCGAGCTTTCTACCCGTCACTTCGTAGAGCGCTTCGCGGAGCATCGCGGCGTTCTTCGGGTCCTCGGCGAGCTTCAGGTGGAACGACGCCGTCTGCGGGAACTCGAGTGTCAACGTGTCTCCGGCGAGCGCGGACGGGTGCGCCTCGGCGAGCGTCTTGCCGATCGGGATCGAGCGCTGCTCAACGGCCGGAAGGATCGCCCGCCGCCACGCCTCCTGCAGCTGCTCCAGCTCGACGGCCACCGGCGAGCCCACGGCAACGCCCGAACCTGGTTCGCGAGGCGAACCAGGTTCGTGAGTCTCGACCC
>DASXOW010000059.1:0-6812 GCA_036493955.1 Gaiellaceae bacterium | reverse complement strand
GCCACGCGTTGAGGTAGGGCGTCGGGTCGACGGCGCCGTCGTAGCCGAGGTAGAGGAACGACACCGGATGGACCTCGAAGTGCAGGTGGTACGGCGTACCTTCGGCGTCGCCGGTGTTGCCCATGAAGCCGATCACCTGCCCGGCCTTGACGTGTGACCCGTTCACGGCGTTGATCGCAAACGCGGAGAGGTGCGCGTAGTAGAACTGGTTGCCCGCCTTGTCGACGATCCAGAGCCGGTTACCGCCGATCTTGTTGAAACCGACCGAGAAGACGATGCCGTCGGTGCACGCAACGAGTGGCTGACCGAGCGAGCCGAAGATGTCGTCACCGTGGTGGTAGGTGACGTCGGCGCGGTGCGCCCCAAACGTGTCGATGTACGACGTCGGGCCGTAGACCGGGAACACGTAGCGGCCCGCGGTGAGCTTCGGCTGCACCTTCAGCGGCTGCGGCTTCGTCTTGCCCCCGCTCTTCGGACGAAGGTTCGGCGCGTCGCCGACCGACGGGCTCTGGTCAGAGCCGGTCGGGGTGGTGTCCGTCGTCGTGGTCGTCGTGGTGGTCGTGGTCTTCGTGGCGGTCTGGACCGCGGCGAGCGCCGTCCCGATCTGAATCTCCGTCCCCGCCGGCAGCCCACCGTGGTCGGCGGTGAGCTTGAGGTCGAGCTCGCTGACGGCGGTCTTGTAGCCCTTGGCGCCGGCGGGAGCTGTCGTGTCGACGGTCGGCGCGGCGACGGTCAGCTGACCCCAGTCGCCGACCGTGACCTTCCCGCCACTCACGGGCTGACCCTCGACCCGCAGGTTCACGACCGTCGTCCCGTTCGCGTTGCCGCCCGCGCCTGAGTAGCCCGTGCCGGCCGAGACACGGGCGGTCACCGCGTCGGCAGTGATCTCTCCCTTGAACAGCGAGACCTGCGTCACGTCCGCCTCCGCCTTCGCGGAGGCGTTCTTCGCAACCGCCGTCGTCGCAGAGGCAGTCGTCGAAGCGGCGCTGACGACCGACCCGTCGGCCGGGAACACGAACGACGAGGTCGTGACCGGCGCCGCCGCGGGCGGCGACACGGCCGTCCCGGTCGCGGTCACCGGTTGGTTCGGGACCGCGATCCGGACCGCGTAGGCGCTCGCATTCGCAACCGGCGAACCGGTGCTCTCACCCGCGCTCGTCGAGACGAACGCGAGGAGCGCGAGCAGGAGCGGCAGAGCGAGGCGGCGGCGCACTCCCCGGGATCATGCCAAGAAGCCCTGCTAGCTGAGCTGTTTCTTCGCGAATTCGCGGAATCGGGCACGCGTGTCGTCGTCCGGCCCGATCGGCTCGACGTCGGCGTAGCGCGGATCCGCAGCGATCTCCTCGGCGACCGCACGGAGCTCCGCGACGACCGCCGCACGGTGTCGTTCCTCACGCAGCAGCGACTCGATCCAGGTCTCGGAGCCGTCGTACTCGGGCACGTCGTTGTCCACGAGCAGCTGCCCGAGCAGGACGCCGACGCGGATGTAGGCGAACGTGCGGAACGCGAGAATCCGGCCCGGACTCGAGACGAGCGCATCGATCTCGGGGTTCTCCCTCTGCAGCTGGGCGACGATCGAGCCGATCGGCTCGTCGACCAGTGGGATCCAGACTTCTTCCGCCACGACCCCGGAAGTGTTCCCGATCTCCGCCGAGTCCGCCACACTACGGCTCGTGGACCTGGTCGCCGCGCTTGCCGCCGAGCCCACGCAGGCGGCGCTCTTCCTCGATGTCGACGGCGTGCTCGCGCCGATCGTCGCACGGCCGGACGACGCGCGGGTGCCCCCCGAGACCCAGGACGCGCTCGCCCGGCTCGGAGACTCGTACGGTCTCGTCGCGTGCGTGACGGGCCGCACGAGCGAGCTCGCACGGGAGATCGTCGGAGTCGAAGGGCTGCGCTACGTCGGCCAGCACGGTCTCGAGCTGGACCCTTCCGCAGCGCGGTTCGCCGAGGAGATCCACACGTTCGCGCGCGCGACGGGCTGGGCCGATCTGGAGGTGAAGCCGCTGACGGCGGCATTCCACTACCGTCGCGCGGACGATCGCGACGCCGCGCGCGAGACGCTCGAGGCGGTCGCCACGGAAGCCCTCGGGCACGGCTTCCGCACGAAGTGGGGCCGCTTCGTGCTCGAGATCGTCCCGCCGGTCGACGCGTCGAAGGGATCGGCCGTGCGCGCGCTGCTCACCGAGTCGGGGTTGCGGAGAGCGCTGTACGCCGGCGACGACGTCACCGACCTCGACGGCTTCCGCGCGCTCGACGGCCTGGACGTCGCGCTCCGCATCGCGATCGCGTCGGCCGAGGGACCGTCCGAGCTGGGCGACCTGGCCGACGTCGTCGTCGGCTCGCCCGAGGCGTTCCTCACGATCCTCAAGCGGCTTTAAAGACCGAGACGCTCGCGCACCTCGCGGGACTGGCGGCGCGAGACGTCGAGCTCGGTGCGCGCCTCGTCCGCGAGCTGCAGCCTGAACCGATCCGACGCGCGACGCACGCCGCTGACCTTCGCGAGGTTGACGAGATACGACCGGTGGATGCGCGCGAACCGCAGGCCGAGCCGGTCCTCGAGCTCGCCGAGCGACGACGTGCAGAGGTACGCACGGTCGTAGGTGTGCACTCGGCTGTAGTCGCCTTCCGCGTGCGCGTAGTGGATCTGGTCGGGATCGAGCAACTCGGTTCTTCCGCCGGCGACGACGGGAACCTTGTCGACGGGGGCGGCGTTCTCGAGCGAGCGCTCGTGCAGCCGCTCGACCACGCGCGCGAGCCGCTCGGGCTCGACGGGCTTCAACAGGTAGTCGAACGCCTCGACCGCGAACGCGTCGACGGCGTACTCCGCGTGCGCAGTCACGAACACGATCGCAGGCGGATCACCACGCTCGTGGATGTGCGGCGCTGTCTCGAGCCCTGTCGCGCCCGGCATCTCGACATCGAGAAAGACGACGTCGTAGGCGAGCTCGCGCGTCAGCGCGATCGCCTCTGCTGCGCTCGCTGCCTCGCCGACGACCTTCACATCGGGATGCGCCTGCAGCAGGTAGCGAAGCTCCGACCGTGCGGGCTCCTCGTCGTCGACGAGCAGCGCGCGCACGGTCACTCGGGTACCTCGAGCATCACGACGGTCCCGAACGGGAACGAGCGGAGCTTCACACCCTCACCGTAATGCGCGGTGAGGCGGAGGTTGACGTTGGCGAGCCCGATCCCCGTGCCTTCCCCCACTCCGGGCTCGAGCACGCGGTCGATCGCATCGCGCGCAATGCCGCGGCCGTCGTCGCGCACCGTCACCCGCAGCCTGCCGCGCCGCAGCCGCGCGCGGACGAGCAGGTTGAGCGGTCGATCGATCTTGCCATGCTTGATCGCGTTCTCGACGAGTGGCTGGACGAGCAGCGGCGGCAGCCGGATGCCGAGCGTGGCGGGCGCTGCGTCGACTGTGACGCGCAGCTGCGAACCGAACCGGGCCTGCTCCAGCTCGAGGTAGCTCTGCACATGCCGCAGCTCCTCCTCGAGCGTGATCAACTCTCCCGGACGCGCGAGCCGGCTGCGTAGGTGATCGGCGAACGCCAGCACGAGGCGCCGCGCACGCTCGGGCTCGGTGCGGATGAAGGCCGCGATCGTGTTCAGCGCGTTGAACACGAAGTGCGGCTCCATCTGCGCCTGAAGGGCGGTCGTGGTCGCGCTGTGCAGCTCAGACAGCTGAAGCTGCGTCGACAGGTGGCGCCCGACCTGTTCGAGCGTCTCGACGGCTACCTCGTCGAGCGGCGACCCGGACGTTGCGTACGCGACGATCGCGCCGACCGGGCCATCGTGCAGGCGCAGCGGCACGACCGCGGCTGCGCCGAGCGGGCACGCCGGGTTCCCACACTCCGTGCGGATCCCGAGCGGAGCGAGCAACGGGACGTCCCGAGACGTCGCCTCGTACACCGGGCGGATCGGCCGGTCGCCGGCGCCGTGGTGGTCGGCGCCGGCGCCGACGAACGCGAGCACCTGCTGGAGGTCGGTGACGGCGACCGCGCCGAAGCCGAGCTTCTCGAACAGCTCGTACGCGATGCTGCGCGCGGCACCCTCGGTCAGCCCGTGCCGCAACTCCGGCAGCGTCGCGTCGAGCAGCTCCAGCGCCGGAACGCGGCGACGCCTCACGGCTCCTCGCGCACGTACGAGTACCCGACGTCGAGCGGGCTCGGAGGATACGGGACGACGCGCGTCTCACCGTTCTGGCGCCAGCCGCGCTTCTCGTAGAACCGCCGCGCACGCCGGTTCTCCTCGAGCACCCACAGCTTCAGCTCCGGGCAGTCCAGCATCACCTCGAGCGCAGCCGTGTGCAACTCGTCGGCGACACCGGTCCCCCACCAGTCGGGCCGCACGTAGAAACCGTGGAGCCAGCAATTCTCGACACCCGCGATCCCGACCACCGCACCGTCCCGCTCCGCCGCGAGAACGGTTCCGGTGAACCCGCGCCACCGCGCGAGAACCTCGCCGTCCGGGAACGGGTAGAGCTCGGGCGGGAAGATGTGCGCCAAGGCGGGAAGGCACGCTGCGCGCTGAACCTGCCAGTGCAGCTCCGCCTCGCGTGACTGTCTGATCACTTCCGCGCGATCTTCACGGCCGTGCCGTACGCGCAGATCTCCGTCCAGTTGCTCCCCATTTCCGACGTGTCGAAGCGCATGGCGACGATCGCGGTCGCACCCTTCGACTCCGCCTCCTCCGTCATGCGCCGAATCACCTCCGTGCGGCTGTCGGCGAGCGCCTTCGTCATGCCCTTCAACTCACCGCCGAGAATCGACTTCAGCCCCGCGCCGATCTGCGACCCGACGTTCCGCGACCGCACCGTCAAGCCGAACACCTCTCCGTACACCTCGGTGATCTCGTGCCCCGGCACGTCGTTCATGGTCGTGATCAACATCGATCCAGCACCTCCAGCACCTCGGGAATGGACGTCACGCGCGCACCATGCCACTTCCGCACCTCGGGCCACACAGGATCCTGGCCCGCCTTGTGGATGAGGACCGGCTGCAGCCCGACCCGCCGGGCGCCCTCGAGCTCGTCGTTCGCACCGTCACCGACGAACACGGCCTCGCCCGGCTCGACGCCGAGCTGCTCGCAACAGGCGAGGTAGATGCGCGGGTCCGGCTTCGAGAGCCCGATCGCGTTCGAGAAGATCTCCGCATCGAAAAGGCCGGCGAACTCCGACTCCGGCCAGAGGAGCTCGACGTCCTCGGTGCAGACGGTGATCAACCCGACCCTGAGGCCGCGGGCGCGCAGCTCATGAAGCGTCTCGACCGCGCCTGCGCGTGGGACGAGGCATGTGCGGACGAATTCGGCGCGGTAGGACATCACGTCGTCCACCGCATCGACCGGGACGCCCACGCCTGCGAGCACCTGACGTACCGGCGTCGTGTATCGCTCGGTCGCGAGGCTCCAGCGCTCGCGGAAGTCGAACCCGACCCGCTCGCGCACCTGCGCGTGCATGCGTTCGTTCGCCTCGTGGTTCCAGTCGATCAACGTCTCCCACAGGTCAAAGATCACCGCGCGGATCGGCGCAACACCTCCCAGGCTCTCAGGATGTCGGCTTCCGTCGTCCGCTCGTTGCCGATCGCCAGGCGGATGATCGTGTCGCCGCGAAGCTTCGTCGTCGCGACGAAGATCTCTCCGGTCGCAGTCGCCGCGCGGGCGATCTCGTCGTTGTCCGTCTCGACGTGGCGGAAGCAGACGGTGGAGAACGGATGGGGAGCGACGACCTCCCAGCCGGGCTCCGCCTCGACGAGCGACGCAAAGAGCTCCGCCAGCCGGACGTGCTCGCGGATCAGCGCGCGAAGTCCCTCCGCGCCGTACCAGCGGAGGACGAACCAGAGCTTGAGTGCGCGGAAGCGGCGGCCGAGGGCAGGCCCGTAGTCCTTGATGTCGATCGCTTCCGGCGTCGCGGCGAGGTACTCCGGCACGTACGAGAAGGCCTCGTGGAACGCCTCTGGCCGGCGCGTCCACAGCGCGGACGTGTCCATTGGCGTGAAGAGCCATTTGTGCGGGTTGACGACGACCGAGTCCGCCTCGTCAACGCCGTCGAGGCACCAGCGGAACTCGGGGCACACGGCCGCCGAGCCGGCGTAGGCGGCGTCGACGTGCAGCCAGACGCCTGCGTCGTTGCAGCGACGTGCGAGGTCGCGCACCGGATCGACCGACGTCGTAGCTGTCGTCCCTGCGGTCGCGACGACGGCAGTCACCCCGTCTAGATCGATGTCGGCAAGCATGCGGTACGCGTCGTCGACCGGCGCGTTACGGTACTCGAGGCCAACGAGCCGAGCTGCCTTCTCAACACTGAAGTTCGCCTGCTCGGAAGCGACCACGACACCACCAGGCCTGCGCGTGCGCGCCGCGGCGAGCGCGGCAATAGTCGCAGTCGAGGCGGTGTCCTCAATATGCCCATGCCAGCCCCGCGGAAGTCCCAGGAGCTGGGCGAGCCAGTCCATGACGGTGACCTCGAGCTCGGTTGCGGCGGGCGAGGAAAGCCACGTGAACGCGTTGACGTTCAGGACGGCGATCAGCAGCTCGGCGAGCACACCCGGCTCCGAGCCCGTGTTCGCGAACCACGCGAAGAAGCGTGGGTGGTTCCAGTGCGTCAAGCCGGGAACGATCAGCTCGTCGAGGTCACGCAGCATCGCCTCGAACGACTCGCCCTGCTCAGGCGGGGCGTCAGGCAGTGTCGCGCGCACGTCACCGGGCGCGACGGTCGGCGTGACCGGAAGCTCGGCCACCCGCTGAAGGTAGGCATCCGCCCAGTCGGCTGCGCGCTCGAGGTCGTCGCGAAACGTCAACGTTTCTTCTTCAGCTTC
>DASXOW010000058.1:0-26547 GCA_036493955.1 Gaiellaceae bacterium | reverse complement strand
GAGCCCACCCTTCCCGTAGCGCGGGTTCAGGTGCGTGCCGGTCGCGACCGCATAGATCCCGTGGCCGTCGAGCGCCTCCCGCACCGCGTCGAGATTGTCCCGCGAAAGCTCCTGCGGATAGTGAAACTCGTAATCGTCGATCAGGTCCCCGAGGCCTTCGACGGCCGTGCGGACCTTGTCCGCCGTCGACACGCCCACGAGTTCCGGCTTGTAGCCGCCGGGGTTGAACCGGGTCGCCATCGCTCCGAATGCCCAGATACCGAGACTCGTTTTCATGGAGACGACCCTATCTCACCGGTTTTTCTGTGGCACAGACTTGACGTGAACCCCGGAATCCGCGACCTTTGAGGGCTCACGCGCCCCCCGTTAGCGAACGAAGGAGAGATTTACCTTGAGGAAGGTTTTCCGCAGGTCAACGGCGATCGCTGTCAGCGGTCTCGCCGTGATGGGCCTTGCCGTGTTCGTAGTCGCGACCGCGACCGCGAGCACGAAGCACCGCACCGCGACAGTTGACGTCTGCGTGTTGCTGCCGGACACGAAGTCTTCGGTCCGCTGGGTGACGCAAGATGCGCCTGACTTCAAGAAGGCGTTCGCCGCGGCCGGTGTGAAGGCGTCCATCAACAACGCTCTCAACGACCCGCTGAAGCAGAAGGCACAGGCGCAGGCCTGTCTCGCTGCCGGGGCAAAGGTCGTCATCGAGACCTCGCTCGACAACGGCTCCGCCGCGTCGATCGAGAAGCTGTTCACCTCCAAGGGGGGCAAGGCGATCGACTACGACCGCTTGGTCCTCGGCGGCAGCGCTTCCGTCTACGTCACGTTCGATGGTACGGCAGTTGGAAAGGCGCAGGCGAACGGCGTCCTCGCTGCCATGAAGGCGAAGGGCACCTACAAGCCCACGAGCACCGTCGCCGAGCTCTGGGGTGGCCAGACCGATCAGAACGCGTTCTGGTTCAAGAGCGGCAACGACGCTGTCCTCAACCCGCTCTTCAAGAGCAAGAAGCTGAAGAAGGGGCCGACGAAGTTCGTTCCCGACTGGGATGCGAATAACGCGTCGACCATCTTCAGCCAGATGCTCGTCTCGACGAACAACAACATCCAGGGCATCATCGCGGCGAACGACAACATCGCCGGCGCCGTGATCGCCGACCTGAAGGCGAAGAAGCTGCCGCCCGTTCCGCTGAGCGGCCAGGATGCCACGGCGCAGGGTGTGCAATACATCCTCGCCGGCTGGCAGTCGGGTACCACCTTCAAGTACGTGCCGGACGAGGTCAACGGGGCCGCAAAGGCAGCCATCGCTCTCCTCAAGGGCCAGAAGCCGAAGACGACTACGACGCGCAAGAACGGCTCGAAGAACGAGCCGACCGTCGCGCTGCCGATCACATGGATCACCAAAGCCAACTACAAGATCCTCTTCACGAAGAAGTTCTTGAAGAAGAGCGACGTGTGCATCGGGGCCTACGCGAAGTACTGCAAGTAGCATCTCGCGCGACCAGTGGTGGAGGCGCCCTCCGGGGCGCCTCCACTGCGACTGAACCCCGATGAGCGATTCGCCGCCACTTCTCGAGCTACGCAACCTCACCAAGTCGTTCGGCTCCGTGCAGGCGCTGACCGACGTCGACCTCGAGGTGAGAAGCGGTGAGGTGACGGCGCTCGTCGGGGACAACGGCGCAGGCAAGTCGACATTGATCAAGTGCATCGCCGGGACGCACTCGCCGGACAGCGGCGAGATCCTGTTCGAAGGCCGGAGCGTGCACATCCACACTCCGAAGGACGCTTCGCGTCTGGGGATCGAAGTGGTCTACCAGGACCTTGCGCTGTGCGACAACCTCGACGTCGTCCAAAACGTCTACCTCGGCCGCGAGGTGAATCGCTTCCAGATCCTCAACGAGGCGGCGATGGAGCAGACGACGTCCGCGACGTTGAAGTCTCTCGCGGTGACGACGATCCGGTCCGTGCGCCAGCCCGTCGCGACGCTCTCGGGCGGTCAGCGCCAGTCCGTCGCAGTCGCGAAGGCGGTTCAGTGGAACTCGAAGCTCGTGATCCTGGACGAGCCGACCGCCGCCCTCGGCGTGGCGCAGACCGAGCAGGTGCTCGCGCTCGTGCGCCGCCTCGGCGAGCAGGGCCTCGCCGTCATCCTGATTTCGCACAACCTCCACGACATCTTCGAAACCGCCGATCGCATCATGGTGCTGCGGCTCGGACGGAACGTCGGCTCGTTCGACCGCCGCACGACGACGCAGCAGGCGGTTGTCGAGGCGATCACGGCGGGAGTTCCCACGAAAGTGGCCGGCATCACGCAGTCGACGGAGCCTCCGGCGTGACGAGCGTCGACATCGTCGGTCCGGGCGCCGCGCCCCCGCCGCCGGAGGAGGAGCAACTCCCGGCCGGCGTGGCCGGCCTCTACCAGCGCGCGTGGCTCAACCTCAGGACGGGCAACCTCGGCCCGTTCCCGATCATCGTCGGCGAGATCGTCGTCGTCCTCATCTTCGGGTTCACGGCGACCAACTTCTTCACCGCGGTCAACTTCGTCAACCTGATCACCCAGACCGCCGGCACCGCGATGCTCGCCTACGGCGTCGTCTACGTGCTCCTGCTCGGCGAGATCGACCTCTCGATCGGCTATCTCGCCGGCATCGGCGCACTGATCGTGGCGGAGCTCCAGTTGCCCGGATCGAGCTGGCACATGAACGGCATCCTCGCCATGCTCATCGCCGTCGCAGCCTGCGCGCTGATCGGCGGCGTCCAGGGCTCGATCGTGGCGTTCGTCGGGGTGCCGTCGTTCGTCGTCACGCTGGGCGGCTTCCTGATCTGGCAGGGCGTGATCCTGAACAAGCTCGAACAACGCGGCACGATCATCATCCAGGACCGCTGGATCAACTACACCGACGCGTACATCTTCTCGCACTTCGCCGGGTACTTGATCGCGGCGATCCTCACCGCGCTGTACCCGATCAGCATCCTGTACAAGCTCGTCGTTGCGCGCGGGACGCAGATCGCGCAGCAGAACTGGACGGTCGTCGGCGTAAAGGCCGTCGGGATCGCCATCGCAGCGTTCGGGACGGTCGCAATCGCAAATCACGGGAAGATCATCACGACGGCCGAAGGCCTCCCGCTCGCCGGAGTGCTGATCGTCATCGCATTCGTCGTCCTGACGTTTCTCGCGAAATGGACGACATTCGGTCGACACGTCTACGCGGTCGGCGGGAACGCCGAGGCGGCGCGCCGCGCCGGGATCAGCGTTCCGCGGATCCGCGTACTCGTGTTCATGATCTCGGGCGCGACGGCGGCGATGGGCGGCATCATCTTCGCCGCCCAGGTGAACTCCGTCGCGCTCACGTTCCCGCCGGGCAACCTGCTGCTGAACGCGATCGCTTCCGCGGTCATCGGCGGCGTCAGCCTGTTCGGCGGCCGCGGTGAGGTGCGCGGCGCGCTCCTCGGCGCCGTGCTGATCGGCACGCTCCAGAACGGCCTCAACACGCTCAACGTGTCGAACGGCTGGATCTACATCATCACGGGCCTCGTGCTACTAGGCGCCGTGACGCTCGATACGTTCGCGCGCCGCCTGCAGGCCCGTAGCGGCCGCTAGCTGCTGGCGCGCCAGGTGGCCTTGCGGCGAGTGCGCGGCCGTGCGAGTGCGCTGACAATCGAGAACAGGACGAGGAACCCGGCGGTCCCGCCGACGGCTCCCGCAGCGAGCTCGATCGTGCGGCGCGACGGTCCGGAATGGTGCGTCGGCCGGTAGACCGGCTGGTTCAACTCCGCATCCTGGTTCGCGAGGCTCGTCGACGCGGAGTCCACGTGCCGCCCGAGTTCGAACACGCCGACACCGATCGAGGCCAGGATGACGCAGAGCAACAGAAGATCCCGCAGGCGCATCACCACTGGCATCGGCAGCACGGGGTGCCGCGCCAATCCCTCGACCTAGCCGAATCTACGCCCAGGGAAGGCGAGACCAGCTCGGTGGCCGCTCACGTCGGAACGGCTCGACCGTCGCATACGCCTGCCGCCAGTCGGAGGTCTCCTCGGCGACGCTCGCCCCGTGAGCGGCCGCGAGCTCCGACCTCGGGTAGCGGACTCCCGGGCCGACGCGCGCGCCGACCATCAGGATCGCGCACGGCTCGTCGCCCGCGCCGGCGAAGCCGTGCTCGGTCCACGGGGGCGCGTGGAAGAAGTCCCAGCGGCGCAGCCGTCGCTCCTCGCCCTCGACGAGCAGGATGCACTCCCCTGCGAGGACGAGGAACGCCTCTTGGTTCGCTTCTGCGTGGTAGAGGTTGATCTGTCCCGGCTCGAGGACGGTGATGTTGATCCCGAGCTGGCCGAACTCGACGGGTGGGTTGCCGTACTCGTTCTCGAACGCGCAGCGCGCGCCGCGGCTTTCCGCGAACCACCACTCGGCGTCGCGCACGTTGACGACGAACCAGCCGTCGTCGACGGGCGTGAGTCCCGATCCGGAGTCGTCGAGGCGCGCTTCGGGCATTCGAGCGACAGTCAGCCGAGTTCCTGGGCGAGCCCGATCAGAAGTTTTTCAGGCCCCCGGATGTAGCAGAGGCGATACACGTCTTGGAAATCGACCACGTCCCCGACGAGCTCTGCGCCGCGCTCGCGAAGCCTTGCGAGCGTGTCGTCGATGTCGTCCACGGCGAACATGACGCGCAGGTAGCCGAGAGCGTTTACGGGGGCGGTGCGGTGATCCTCGACCGTCGGCGGGTCGATGAACCGCGAAAGCTCCAGCCGGCTGTGACCATCGGGCGTGCGCATCATGGCAATCTCGACGCGCTGATCACCTAGCCCGGTGACCCGGCCAGCCCATTCTCCTTCGACCATTCCTTGGCCTTCGAGCTCGAGGCCGAGCTCGAGAAAGAACTCGATCGTCGTTTTGAGGTCGTCGACGACGATCCCGACATTGTCCATCCGTTGAACCGTCATGCGTCCCTTCGGTCGGTGGAGCGTTAGCGACAGGCTACGAAGACGTACTCCCGGCTGTCGTCGTCGAGCGGCTCGCCGTCGAATCCGCCATAGAGAGCCTCGAGGCGCAGGCCCGCGACGTCGAGGAGCCCGAGCCATTCGTTCTTGGTTGCCCACCAGAGCGAACCCGTTCCACCTTCGTCCAAGGTGATGTCGACCCGGTTGTCGGCGACGCTGTAGGAGGTCGTATGCGGCAGCGGAAGGCCCGGGCCTGGGTCGGCGTGCTTGCCGTCGCTGGCGGCTGCGATGTGATGGTCGAGGGCGAACGCGTTCCAGGCGAAGCGGCCGTTCGGCCGGAGCGATGCTGCGACCTGCTCGAAGCAGCGGCGACGATCGGCCCACGTGGGGAGATGCATCAGGGACCGCCCAGGGCAGTAGATCAAGGCGGCCGGCTCCTCGACCTCGAGGTCTCGGATATCCCCTTCGCGCAGGTCGAGCTCGACTCCCTCATCGGCCGCGCGCGCTCGAGCCTGCGCGAGCATCCCGGCTGAAGAGTCGATCCCGATGACACACTTGCCCGTTGCCTGGGCAACCGAGATTGCAACGCGCCCGGTGCCGACTGCGAGCTCGACGAGCGGCCCGTCCGCAGCACGGGCGAGCCCGATGTAGAACGCGACGTCGGCGCCGTGGCCGGTGGTCGGCCGGTCGTCGTATCGGTCGGCCCAGGCGTCGTACCAGCTTGACATCGCAGACATCAATCTAGGACTTTGCGACGATTCGCGAGTGAGCGTCTTTCGGCCGAGCCAACGAGCGACTGCACCGGATGGAAGTGACTGGGAGATCTATGCCTACCGACTCGAGCTCCGGAAGCGAGGTGCGACGTTCGATCCGGGCCTGGCGGGTCCGGATCCTGTTGGGGTGTACTCCCGGGGTGAGGCAGGGCTCGATGTCCTGGACGCGATCCTCTGGCTGCTCGGTCTGATCCCACGTCTTCTTGTCCGCCTGCTCTGGGATCTTCCCCGCGCCGGAATCGCTGCGTTGGCCTCGGACAGTTGCACGGTTGAGGCAGTCACGTGGTATCCGGTGCGCACGAGTTACAAATGGATCACGCCGCGCGCCCATCGCCGGGAGGTTGTCGCAGAGGTCAGGCGGCAAATCGTCGCCGGCCAACTGCCGCCCAAGCCTGGGAACGTGCGTTATAGCGGCGAGGAGCGCTGACGGTCCCGCCTCTCGCCTCTCGCGACTAAACGATTTCGGGTGGTGGGGAACCATGTAGACATGGGACTCCACGCAAAGGTGTCCGTGGCTGCGATCGAGGATGTCTATCGCTCCCGCTACAGGAGCTTCCTTCGGCTCGGGTATGCACTCCTGGGCGATGCTGACGAGGCACGCGATGCTGTCCAAGAGACGTTCGCGACCGCTCTGAACACGGCGTCTTCATACCGTGGGGAGGGCAGCATCGATGCGTGGTTGTGGCAGATGATGCTGAACGTCTGCAGACAGGAGAAGCGTCGGCGCAAGCGCTTCAGTAGTCAACCGCCGCCCGACCGGTCGACGAACGGCCACTCGCAGGAATGGCGGGAGTTGCGAGCGCTCGTTGCTGCACTGCCCGAGCAGGAGCGGCACGCCACGTACCTCCGCTACTACGCCGATCTTTCCCAGGACGAGATCGCTGGAGTGCTCGGGGTTCGGCCGGGGACCGTCGGCGCCGCGCTCAACCACGCGCGCAACAAACTGCGCGCTGCTCTCACACGTGAGGTGACGCTATGACCGACTTGCTGGAACTCGCCCTCGACGATCTCATCCCAAGCTTCGCTGACGAGCAGCCCGACTGGGCGGGCGTCATCGTCCGCTCGACGCAGAGCGCATCCGGGCTTCCTCGGCTGCGCGCGCGACATACGCGCCGCACGCTTGCGCTCGCGTTTCTGCTGCTCCTCTTGGTCGGATCAGCTGTCGCATTCGCCGGCCGGGTTCACGACCTGTTCTTCGGGAAGCCGGCGCCTCCGATCATCAAGAGGGCCTTCATGCAGCAAAACCAGATGCGATCCCAGATGAGGCAGTGGGAGAAGGCGCACGGGCACCCTCTCAACTCTCTCCCACGTGTCAACGCGGGGCGTGCGCACGGCGTCATGGCCGCGAAGACACAGGACGGCCTGCTCCTCCTGTGGGCTGCGCCCGCAACGGGGGGTGGCGAGTGCTGGTTCGTTGAGTTCGCGGCCGATCAGCTCGACCACAACCGGCCAACGGGCAGCGGCTCCTGTTCCCGAGCGCCCGCGGCGCCCTCGACCGTTCGTTGGGCATCTGAGTGGAGTGCCGCACACCGAACACTGACCGTCCTCAGCGGGCGCCTCGACACCGATGCGGATGCGGTGCGCGTCCGGCTACGCCACGGTGCCGTTCGGACCATTCCTGTCGTGGATCGCTACTTCCTCGGTGCATTCGCGCACACGCTCGGGGCCCCCGTCCGTCTAACCGCCCTTGACGCGAAGGGCCACGTGGTCGCTCGCTCGTCCGTCCGCTGAAACAGCGTCTCCCTCTCCGACTCAGCGGAGTCGAGCGAGCACTCGCTTCGCCACCGCCGAGCCCAGCTGCTTGCCCGCCGTGACATCCGCGGCCAGCTCGGTTCCCTGGTCGACACCGACGGTTTCGGCACGCGCCGCTTGCGCTGCGACGGCCTTGCCCAGCACCGCTTCGGCCGCGGCCGCGAACGCCGCCTCGGCCGACGGGTAGCCGGGCGACGCGGGCGTCGGAGTGGGGGGCGTCCAGCGGTCGCCGCGGACCCAGCGGCCTGCGAGCCGCACCTGGGTCGTCTTGCCGACACGCCGGGTCAGCCCGGCGACGATCGGCAGGCGATCGTTGAACGCGAGGTACCGGATCATCGAGATCGGCCTCGGCGACTGGGAGGTGCGCTTCGCGCCGTACGCAGCGACCGCCACGTCGTTGAGCGCCGCGTTGAGCGCGAAGTCCGTCTCGACGTCTGCGTGCAGATCGCCGTTCGGCAGACGGTCGAGGGCCGCGTTCCAGCCCACCGGTGACGGATCGACCACGCCCGGAGATGATGCGGCGGCCGTCGCGCGGATCGCTGCGAGTGCGGCCGCACGGTACGCCGCTCCGTTCGGATCGCCGAGCGTCGGCGCCGCGACCGCGACCTTCCCGCTGAACGTCTTGACACCGCCCCACTGCGACCCGACGAACGACTGCACCGCAGCCGGCACCGCGCCCGAACCGCGCGGCGACACCTGCGACAGCGCGAGCGGCTGCCAGAACGACGCGTCGTGGACTGTCGAGCCCGCCTGGGCAACGATCAGCGGCTGGTTCGGCGGCGTGTACGTCGGATCGGCGAAGGCGAGCTCCTCGTTCGAGCCGTCGGTCCGACCGGCGGCGATCGCCGCCGCCGCGATTCGATTGCCGAGTGCTGCTCCGCTCCCGACGCGGCTCGTGAACCCGGGCGAATAGCAACGTGCGCGCAGCTGGCGTGTGAGCAGGTCGAACGTCTCGGCGAAGTTCGCATTGTGCGACGTCTGCCAGAGGAGAACGCGATAGGCGGCGTAGCTAATCGCTGCGTCGCGGTCGGCCGGAGCCGCAAGCGAATACGCCTGCCGCACCGCGGTCGAGAGGTCGTACAGGTCACGTGCCTGCACCGGCTCCGGGGCCGCGCGAAGCGCGTCGACGGCGACGTCGTTCCAGAAGCGAGCGACCGATCGTCCGTCCGCCGCCGGCGCGCAGCTCACGAGCCGCGCTGCCGCCGCGGCGGCCATCGGAGAACGGTCAGCCCGCGGCGCGAGGACGTCGACGACGCGGTCGACCGGGACGTTCGCGAGCCGCGTGTACTCGCCCGACGTCGACCGCACGGTCAGCTGTGTGATGCGCGTCGCCGATCCCAGCCCGAAGTGGACGCGCGGATCCTCGGACGACAGATAGCTGCTGCCCGCCGTCACCTCATTCGACAGCTCGGTGCCGTCGGCCAGGCTGATCGTCACGAGCGCGCCCGGCGAGAAATGCGAGAGCGCAACGTCGATCCAGTGCCCGCTCGGCTTCGACGGCTGGAGCAGGACGAGCTTCCCGCCGATTGTGTTGATCGCGATCTCCTGCCGGCCGTCGTTCCAGGCGTCCGCCACGGCCAGCCCGCGGCCGTTCAGCTTCAGGTTGCCGACCACGCTCGTCGTGTTGTCGCGGAGTGCGCCGCGCGCGTTCGGCGCGAGCACCCGGATTGCTTCAGCGTCCTGCGCGAGGTTGGTGACCGGGATCGCACCCGCGGTGAGCACCAGATCGCGCTGTCCGGAGTTCCGCAGGTCGACCCACGACGCGCCCCAGCCGGCGAAGCCCTTCCCGAGGCCGGGATCGACCTTCGTGCGGTCGTTGGTGAACTCTGCCGGCCCGCTTCGACGGTACGCCGCCGACGCCTCGCCGCGCGAGTTCGTGACGAGCAGCCGCCCGTTGGTCGCGGCGACGCCCATCCCCGCGAATGGATCGGCGACGCCCGCGTCACGAGCCTGCTCCTCGAACCGGAAGCCGAGGCCGGCGGGATCCGCCTGCATGCCGCCGGGCCACGGGACGTTGACGTACAGCTCGTTGGGATCCTCGTCGTTTGCGACGTACAGGTCGGGGCGCCCGTCGCCGTTCACGTCCATGAACTGCGCGCCGAGCCCGTGCCGGAACGCGCTCGCTTCGAGTCCCGCGGCGACACCGACCTCGCGGAACCGCTCGCCGCCCTGGTTCAGGAACAGCAGGTCGCGAACGCCTGCGATGTTCGTCGGGAAGCCGGCGAACGAGCCCGGGACCGGATCGTTCGGGTCGGAGTAGCCGGCGACGAAGAGATCCGGGCGACCGTCGCCGTTCACGTCCGCGGACGCAATGCCCGTGTACCACCCGTTGGCAGGCAACGTCGCCGTGCGGAACGTCCCGCCCTCGTTCCACAGCACATCGACGCCGGTGGTCGTCGTGACCGCGAGATCGATGCGCCCGTCGCCGTTCAGGTCGGCTGCCACACAGCCGTCGCCCTGCACCGCGAGTCCGGCGTGGGTCGAGCTCGTCACGTCGCGGAACCTGCCGCCGACGTTCTCGTAGAGCCGGCTCTGCGGCAGCCCGCCGTGCGCGTCCCACCTTGCCGTGTCGTCGCTCGCATACGAGTTGACGGCGAACAGGTCGAGCCGGCCGTCGCCGTTGTAGTCGAGCCAGCAGACGCCGCCGCCCATCATCGCCTTGCTCTCGTTCGAGATCCCGTAACGGAACGAGCCCTGCGAGAAGTCGAGCCCGACCGCCGCAGCGACATCCGTCAGGCGCGTTCCCGTGAGCTCGTTGCCCGCGAGCACCGTGCTCGGTTTTGCGGTCGGAGCGGCCTGCAGAGACCATGCGTTGCCGCTCTGCGTCAGGCGGTAGGTCTGGCCCGCGAGCTGCGCGACCGCGAACGGCGGATTCTGGCCTGCGCCGGGCTCGAGGTGCAGCGCGATCCGGTCGCCTTCATGCGCCGGTACGACCTTGAGGAGGTCGTGCGCGATCAGGTCGGCAGTGCGGACGTCCAGCTTCGTCTGCACGCCTTTCGACGGGAGGATGCTGATCGGCGGCAGCGATCCGGGCCGGAGTGGCTTCGCCGCCGCAGCTGCACCGGCGCCGTGGCCGGCGACGATGAGGGCGGGGAGGTAGGCGCACGCTGCTGCCGCGGCCGCGAGCACGAGCATGCGGCGGGGCACGTAGGCGAGGAGTGGTCTCGCCGCGCACACGATTGCAAGTGCGCCGAGCAGCGCCACCTTCGCTGCGAACTCCGTCCGCGTCGGCGCGATCAACAGCGCTGCCAGCAGCCCGAGTGTGAACGCGTAGACCACGCGCGCGCGACCGCCCAAGGGCGCCGTCTTCGGGTCGGTGATCATGAAGAACAGAAAGACGAGCACCTCGGGCGATGTGATCAGGATCCACCAGAGGTTCCACCCCTCGATCGGGCCGAGGTGCCAGCGCGCCGTCATCTGGTGCCCCGCCACCGCCAGCACTCCGATCCCGAGAGCGAACGACGCCCAGAACCCGAGCGCGACGCGCAGCAGATGCAGGCGACGCAAGATCGTGAACCCGCCGGTCACGATGATCGCGAGCGCGAGCCCCATCCACCACGACATCGGCCCCCACCAGAAATCGAGCGGCTCGGCGCGGCCGCGACCGAGGATGAGGAAGCACGCGACGAGACCGATGTTCGACGGGTTGAAGACGTGCTCGCCCTTCCACTTGATCACGTGCTTCGAGAGCAGCGAGCCGCCTGCGACCGCCATGTACAGCCACCAGTCGCGGAAGCTCCACCAGGCGCCGTGCGGCATTCCCGGGATACGGAGCACGAACGCGACGCCGTTGCCCGTCAGGAGCGCGCTCGCGGGCCACATCAGCACGCGCTTCGTACGGAAGGTGATCGCGATCTCGAGCACCGCGCACGTACCGAGCGCCAGCAGGATCTGCGAGATCGAGAGCCGGAAGTTGAACGCGACCTGGCCCAGCACCTGCAGCGACGTGATCGTCGCCGCCAGGTGGAGGCGCGGGTCGCGGAGCTTGGGGAAGACCACCGGATACGTCGTCCCGCGGATCGCGACGGCGGTCATCGCGGTTCAATCTAGACTCGCCGGCCCCTGCCCGCCAGCGGTCGTCCCTCGAGCGGCGGGCCGCCTGATTCGACCCGCCGCTCGCCGTCCGGCACGGCTACTGCGTGCTGACGTAGTTGAAGCTGCTGTCGACGTAGACGGTGACAGGGCTGCCATCGGCCTTCGTCATGTGCGCTTCGTACGTTGCGTTTCCGTCGGCGTCGGTCTCGACGCGGATGATCGTGCCGCCCGGGAAGCTCGCCTTGGCGATCGCGGTCACCTTCGCGAGTGCATCGCCGGTCAGCGGCGTCTCGTCGCTCCGCTGTTGACCCCACGGGGCGGCGGCGTTCGCCGGCGGCGTCGGAGTCGTTGTCGTCGCGGTCGTCGTCGAACTCGAGCCGGACGCCGCGTTTGCGATGCCGTAGCTGCCGGCACCGACACCGACGACGATGGCGAGCACCGCTGCCGAGCGGCGGAGCGAGTTGGGGACGGTTGCGAACATCGTGGTTCTCCTTTCGGTTTCGCGCTCCGGATGAGCGCTTTCGATCCACGATGCCGCCGCCAGATAGGAACCCTCTGTGGCGTTTCTGGGAGTTCCCGATGAGTCAGCGAGCGTCGTCGCCGAGTGGGATCGAAACCGCGAAGGTCGCTCCGCCGCCCGGCGCTTCGCGCACGTCGGCGCTCCCGTCGTGCGCCTCGGCGACCGCGGCGACGATCGACAGGCCGAGTCCGCCGCCGCCGCTCGCCCGCGACCGCGACGTGTCGACGCGGTAGAAGCGCTGGAACACCTGGGCGCGCTCCTCGTTGGTGAGGCCCGGCCCGGTGTCGCTAACGCTCAGCTCCGCGTTTCCGTTTACGCGGCTCAGATCGACCGTGACATGCGTCCCGGGAGCCGTGTGAGCGCGGACGTTGGCAAAGAGGTTGTCGATCACCTGACGAAGCCGGTCGCGGTCGCCTTCGACCGTGACCGGCTCGACGTGGACATCGATCGGACGCTCGGAGTCGACGACGCGAGCGGCGTCGACAGCTTCCAGCACCACGTCTGCGAGGTTCACCGGCCGCCGGTCGAGCGGGCGACCCTCGTCGAGGCGTGCGAGCAAAAGCAGATCGTCGACCAGCACGCTCATCCGCTCCGCCTCACGGGTGATGCCGGACATCGACCGTGCGAGATCTTCGGGACGGTCCACGGCACCGCGGCCGAACAGTTCGGCGTACGCGCGGACAGCC
This sequence comes from Gaiellaceae bacterium, assembly GCA_036493955.1. Taxonomy (GTDB): domain Bacteria; phylum Actinomycetota; class Thermoleophilia; order Gaiellales; family Gaiellaceae; genus PALSA-600. Next base: position 13,858 of record DASXOW010000058.1, on the reverse strand, counting down.
GCGAGCGGCGTCCGCAACTCATGTGATGCGTCCGCGACGAAGCGACGCAGCTTCTGCTCCGACTCCTCGCGCGCCCGGAACGCCGTTTCGATCTGAGTGAGCATCGCGTTCAGGGAGCTTCCGAGCCTGCCGACCTCGGTCGTCGTCTCGACGCGGCTCACCCGCTGGGACAGGTCACCGGCCGCGATCGTCGCTGCCGTCGCCTCGATCTCGCGGAGGGGGCGCAAACCAAGGTGCACGACCCACAGCCCGACCCCGGCGATGGCTGCGAGGGCGCCGAGCGTGCCGAGCAGTTCGATTAGAAGCAGCCGGTGGAGCGTTCCGTAGACGTCGTGGAGCGACGTCGCCACGAGGAGCACGTCGTTCGGGTTCTCCGCATCGATCGATGCGCGCACGCGGTACCTGGTCGATCCGTCCTCGGACGAGACGGTGAAATACCGAGCGCGCTCCTGGCCCGCGTCGACCGTCTGCGTCGGCGACGCGACCGATCCCACCTCCGGCGGCGAGCCGCCGCCGACGAGGAACCCGCCTTTCTGCAGGATCTGACCCGACCGGGTCCGCACCTGGTACCAGTCGATCCCCTGCGCCGGCGGCCCTCCCTGACCGTCGCGTGCGCCGTGGCTGTCGTCGCCAAGAGCACTGCGCTCCACCTGCACGTGCGCCGTGTCGAGCGTCTTGTCGACACGATTGAGCTGGAACGAGCGCAACGACGTATACGTCGCGAAGTCGGCGACTGCGAGGCCGGCTCCGGCGAGGACGAACACGCCGAGCAGGAGCCGCGCTCGCAGCGAGAGACGGCTGGTCACCCGTCTGCTTCGAGCATGTAACCCGCCTGCCGGACTGTGCGGATCACCGGTGGACCGAGCGCGTCGAGCTTCTTGCGCAGGTAGCTCACGTACGTCTCGACGACGTTCGAGTTGCCTCCGAAGTCGTACCTCCACACGTTCTGGAGGATCTGTCCCTTGGAGAGCACGCGACGTGGGTTCAACAGGAAGAAGCGAAGCAACGAGAACTCCGTCGCTGTCAGCTCGACGCGTGTCTCGCCGCGGAAGACCTCGTGGCGACCCTCGTCGAGGGTGAGATCTGCGAACCGAAGCACGTCTCCCGGCAGTTCGCTGCCCGTTCGCCGGAGGATCGCCTGGACCCGTGCGACCACCTCGGCCAGGCTGAATGGCTTCGTCACGTAGTCGTCGCCGCCCGCCCGCAGCGCCTCGACCTTGTTCTCGACCGCGTCCTTCGCCGTGAGGAACAGGATCGCGGTCCGGAAGCCCCGCTCCCGCAGCGTTCGGCCGACTTCGATGCCGTCCAGGTCGGGCAGCATCCAGTCGAGCACGATCAGGTCGGGCTCGAACTCAACCACCGCTGCGAGTGCGCGTTTCCCCGTATCGGCTTCCCGCACGTCGAATCCCTCGTAGCGGAGGGCAGTCGCGACCGCGTCGACGATCGAGGGCTCGTCGTCGACGACGAGGATCTTCCCCGCCGCCTGGTGGAGTCCGTTGCTCATGCGGTCACGATGCCGGTCGATCCTGGGAATCACCTGAGAAACCGCGGGCGGCGTCTGTGAGACCGCTGTGGCTGGGAGCCGCATCGCGCGGCTCCCAGCGGGTTCTAGACTCGTTGGATGCGCCTCGCCAGAGCCCAGGCCATCGTCGACGACGTGGTCGCGAACGCGTCCGGCCCGGTCTCGGTCTACGTCGCTGATCCGCACGGCGAGCTCGTGGCAGCCGCCACCATGGATGGCGCGGCCCCGGACACCCGGCTGAACGCCCAGCGCAAGGCGTATACGGCGGCCAGGAGCGATGCCCGCTCGACCCGCCAGCTGGCCGAGAAGGTCAAAGGTGACGCAGTCGAGCGCGCCAGCTTCGACCCGTTCTTCACGTTCTTCCTCGGCGGTGTCGCCGTTTTCGAGGGCGACCGGCGCGTCGGCGCGGTCGGCGTGAGCGGCCTGCCGGGCGAGGAGGACGAGCGGCTGGCGCTCGCCGCTATCGAACGATCTGCGGATCGGTGAACACGTCGGTGTCGTCGCGGCTACGCGTCGAGAACTCCGACACGATCGCTCCCTCGTCGCCGGCGCGGAACCAGTGCAACGTGTCCGGCAGGATCGTGAACTGGTCGCCGGGGTGCAGCTCGACCTCGCCGTGGCCGTCCACCCAGAGGACGACGCTGCCGGTGCGGCAACGGAACGTCTCCTCCTTGCCCGGGTCGTCGCCGACCGGCGGATGACGGTGCTCCGGGCACGTCTGCCCGGGGAAGAGAACGAGCTCCTTCGCGCACACGCGATCCGTGTTGATGTAGACGACGACCTGAAGCCCGACCTCGTCGAGCTTGCCGAGGCCGAAGTCCGCGACCTCGATCTCGTCCTGCTCGACCGCCGTCAGCACGATGCCGGCGTCCGCGAGCATCGACGCGGCGCGGGCGCGGGCCTCGGCTGTCGTCACAGCATCACCGGCGTACTCGTCGACGCCGAGGCGTGCAGCGCCTCGAGTGCACGAGCCTGTCCCATGGCGTCGTCGCGCGCGAGCAGCAGCTCGCCCCGGCCGCGGATCGCGTCGCTCATGTTCTCCAGCTCGAGACGGTACGAGTCCTGCGGCTCGAGCTCGATCCGCTCGACGTCGCCGTCGCGGCGCAGCTCGATCCCGGGGCGCAGGCAGTGCCACGGGTCATCGATGAACAGCGAGGCCTCGCTGCCGATCGCCTCGAGCTCGTCGCGGTTCGTGAGCGCCGTGCCGCAGTCGAAGGTCGCGATCACGTCGCCGGGGAACCGCATCGTCCCCACGAACACCCAGTCGGTGCCGGTCGGTCCGCACCACGCCTCGCCGAAGACGCGCTCAGGCTCGCCGCCGAGGAACCGTGACGCCGACACGTTGTAACAGCCGACATCCATCAGCGCGCCGCCTTCGACCTCGGGCTGGAGCCGGATGTTGCTCTCGTCGTAGAGCGAGTAGCTGAACGTCGACCGCACCAGCCGAAGCTCGCCGATCGCGCCCTGGTCGACGAGCTCCTTCAGCCGCGCGGTCTGCGGGTTGTGGCGCCACATGAACGCCTCGCTCAGGAGTCGGCCTGTCCGGTCCGCCGCGTCGAACGCGGCGACGACCTCCTCGGGATGACGCGAAAGCGGTTTCTCGCACAGCACGTGCTTGCCCGCCTCGAGCGCCTTGATCGACCACTCGCAGTGGAGCGTGTTCGGCAGGGAGATGTACACCGCGTCGATATCGTCGTCGGCGAGCAGCGCCTCGTAACTGCCGTAAGCGCGCGGGATCTCCCACCAGCTCGCGTACTGCTCGGCCCGTTCCTGGGTGCGGCTCGCCACGCCGACCAGTTCGACCTTCGGCGACGCCTTCGCGCCCGGGATGACCTTTCGGTTGATGTCCGCTGTCGAGACGATCCCCCAGCGGACCGGAGTGTCGTCAGGCACTCGCGCCCTGCTTCTCCATCAGCCTTCCTTCGCTGATCGTCTGCACCATGTCCTTCGACTGCTCGCGGTACCACGTGCCGTTCTCGAACTGGATCGCGGGGTACAAGTTCTGGCCCGTACCTTCGATCACGGCGGTGCGGCTTTTCCGGCTCGGCCACGGGCCTTTGACGATCTCGTACTCGATGCCCTGTTCGTCGAGCGCCTTCTGCACCTTCCAGCAAGGGTGCCCACCGAGCTTCGCCCACGTGCTCGGACAGCGATGAAGCTTCACGGCCATGCCAGCCTCCTTGGAGTCGAGGTGTCTACTATCGCGCAGGTGACGACGATCGGCATCGGCATGCTCGGCTATGCGTTCATGGGCAAAGCCCATTCGAATGCGTTCAAGAAGATCGCGTACGTGACGTGGCCGCCGCCGCTCGAGCCGAGGCTCGTCGGCATCGCGGGGCGGAACACCGAGGCGGTCGAGGAGGCGGCGCGGCGCTACGGCTTCGAATACGCGACCGATGACTGGCGGCGCCTCGTCGAGGACGAGACGATCGGCCTGTTCGACAACGGCGGCCCGAACGCGCTCCACGCGGAACCGACGATCGCGGCCGCCCAGGCCGGGAAGCACGTCGTGTGCGAGAAGCCGCTCGGGCGCGACGCGAACGAGAGCTACGACATCTGGCGCGCGGTCGACGCGACGGGCGTCAAGCACATGTGTGCCTTCAACTACCGCTTCGTCCCGGCGGTGCGGCTCGCACGCGAGATGGTCGAAGCGGGCGAGCTGGGGGAGGTGCGCCACTTCCGCGGCCGCTACCTCCAGGACTGGGGCGACGACGCGTCGCTCGACACCTGGCGCTTCGACGTCGACGCGGCAGGCTCCGGCGCGCTCGGCGACCTGATGGCGCATGTCGTCGACCTTGCGCGGTTCCTGAACGGCGAGCCGGAGACCGTGCACGGCTTCACGCATACCTTCCTGCCGAACCGCCAGGTCGACGACGCGGTCGAGACTGCGGTGACGTTCGCAAACGGCTCCGTCGGCACGCTCGAGGCGACGCGGTTCGCGCACGGCCGCCGCAACGCGCTCCAGTGGGAGATCAACGGGACGAAGGGCTCGCTCGCGTTCGACATGGAGCGGATGAACGAGCTGCAGGTGTTCCGCGCCGACGGCGACCGCGCGCGCGGCTTCAAGACCGTGCTCGTCTCGGAGACCGACCATCCGTTCTGGCAGCACTGGTGGCCGCCCGGGCACATCATCGGCTGGGGCGACACCTTCGTGCACGAGCTTCATCACTTCCTCGAGGCGATCGCCGGCGACACGTCGGTGGCGCCGTACGGGGCGACGTTCGAGGACGGCTACCGCGCGGCCGAGATCTGCGACGCGATCGTCCGCTCGGGCGCGACCGGCGGCCGCGAGACGATCACGTATCGCACATGAGCCCGAGCGTGCCCACCTACGTCGTGTTCCAGAAGGTCGGCGAGAACGACTGGCGCGTCGTCGGCGAGATCGAACGCCGGCCCGGCTTGCCGGCACGCAAGGGCCGCGCGCAGGCGATCAGAGACGTGATCAGACGCGAGCCGTTCACGAATGAGGCGTTCGCCGTGCTTCAGCGCAGCGAGTGGCGGAACGCGCTCGACAGCTGATGGAGACCGACGCGTGGAACGCGGCGGCGCACGACTGGGCGCATCGCGTGCGGGAGGGGATGGGCGGCCGCGTGCACCTGCACGACGCCTCCATCTACGAGTTGCTGCCGCCGCCGGCAGGGCTGACGCTCGACGTCGGCTGTGGCGAGGGACGCCTCACGCGCGAGCTGTCGCAGCGCGGGTACGACGTCGTCGGGATCGACGCGTCAGCGGCGCTCGTCGACGAAGCCCGCGCAGTCGACCCGTCCGGTCGCTACGAGGTCGCGTCGATCGACACGCTGCCGTTCGCGGACGGCGCCGCGGAGCTCGCCGTCTGCGTCAACGTGCTCCCGCATGTCCACGACCTGCACGCCGCCGCCGTCGAGCTCGCGCGCGTCCTAGCGCCGGACGGGACGTTCTTGATCGGGACGATCCATCCGGTCTGGCACGCCGGCTCCCACGACGGGGAAAGCGGCGAGCTGCGGATCACCGACTACTGGAACCGCGAGCGCGAAGCCGTCGCACTCGGCGAGCACACGGTGCATCACGAGCGGCGAACGATCGAGGACTATCTGCGAACGCTGCTCGGCGCCGGGTTTGTGCTCACCGATCTGCGCGAGGTCCCCGGTGAGAGCGGAAAGCTGCCGCTTTACCTCGATCTCCTCCTGACGCGGTCTTCGTAAGAGACACGAGCATGGGCGACGTGTCCCGGGGACAGGCCCCGGGACACGTCCGTACGGCCCGCGTGGAGCGAAGCCCTTCAAGGCTCGACGCCACCGTCTCGAAGTGCCATGTCCCGGGGACAGTCCCCGGGACATGGCGCCGGCGGACATCGCCCGCGCGGTCAGGCGGAGTCGTCGAGGACGAGCGTCGCCTTGCCGCCGCGGAAGGCGAAGGCGTCCGCGAAGCGGTCGAGCGGAACACGCAGGCCGATCAGCTCCTCTAACGCACCGGGAAACTCCTTCCGAGCCCGGTCGAGCGCCTCGACGCCGGTGACCCAGTCTTCGCGGCGGGCGTTGACGCTGCCGAACAGCACGCGGTTCTCGAGCACCGTGTCGACGCCGATCACCTTGTTCTCGATGTGCGCCTTTCCTTCGCGGCCGTCGATCCCGAGCAGGCACGCGATCCCGCTTCGTCCGAGCAGCCCGAGCCCGTCGAGCATCAGCTGTGCGCTGCCGGCCGCCTCGACCACGATGTCGAACGGCCCGACGTCCGCAAGGTCGGTGGTCTTCGTCGAGAGGTAGTGTGCGCCGAGCGCGTCGGCGATCGCGCTCGACGGCTCGAGCGACGCCAGCCACACCTCGAACCCTTCGAGCCGCAGGAGCATCGTCGAGAGGAGCCCGACCGCTCCCGCGCCCGTGACGAGCGCGCGCTTCGGCTCCCACGGTTGCCGCGCCCCGATCGTGAGTGCGTGCCGAATGCCGCGCGTGCAGATCGAGGTCGGCTCGGCGAGCACGGCGAGGCGGCCAAGCGAGCGCGGGATCGGAACGAGGTGATCTGGCTCCTCGAGGACGAGCTCGCGCGCGAAGCCGTCGAGCCGCGTGATACCGCGCTCGCTGTAGTCCCCGGTCAGGCACGAGTCGGGCGCCCCCTCGCCGCAGGCGATGCAGTGACCGCACGAGCGGCGGACGGTTGCGCACACGAGGTCGCCTTTCGAAAAGCCGTGGCCGTCACCCACGACCTCGGCGAGCGACTCGTGCCCGATCACGAGCTGCTTCTCGCCGTCCGGCGCGACGCCGAACAGTCCTTCGGAGATCTCGCGATCCGTGCCGCAGACGCCAACCTCGAGCACGCGCAGGAGCACGCCGTCTCCGCGCGGCTCGTCGATGTCTTCGACGCGCGTCGAGTGGGCGACGCCGGCGTCGACGACGAGCGCTTTCACGCCGCCGTCAGCCCGCCGTCGACCGTGAGGATCGTGCCCGTCGCGAACTCGGCTGTCGTCAGGTAGAGCACGGCGTCGGCCACCTCCTCCGGAGTCCCAAGCCGGCCCATCGGCTGTCTCGCCTTCAGTGCGTCGAGCGACTCGCCCGCATCGCTCACGAGCCGCTGGACCCACGGTGTGTCGATCGTGCCAGGGCACACGGCGTTGACGCGGATCCCGTCGCCGACGTGGTCGACTGCGAGCGCGCGCGTGAGCGCGATCACCGCGCCTTTCGACGCCGAGTACGCGACGCGGTTCTTGAGCCCGATCAAACCGGCCACCGACGCGACGTTGACGATCGCGCCGCCGCCGCGCGCCTTCATGCCGGGGATCACGTGCTTGCAGCAGAGGAACGTGCCGCGGGCGTTGACGGCGAAGACGTCCTCCCACACCTCGAGCGAGGTGCCGGGCGCGTCGGCGGTCGAACCGATCCCGGCCGCGTTCACGAGTACCTCGACACCGTCCATCGCCTGCGCGACCTGGGCCTCGTCGCGGACGTCGAGCCGCAACGCCGTCGCTCCGAGGTCGGTCGCGACCGCATCCGGGTCGAGGTCGGCGACGGTGATGTCGAAGCCGTCGTCGGCCAGGCGGTGTGCCACCGCCGCGCCGATCCCGGAGCCTCCGCCCGTCACGAGTGCTCTCATACCCGCGTGAGCCTAGAGGTAGTCACTGACGTGCGGTGCTTGCTCGCGGAAGGGCCGCGCTTCTACGACGGCGTCCTCACGTGGGTCGACATCGAGGGCTGCGCGCTCCACCGCTTCGACGGCTCCCACTCGGTTGAGCGGTTCGATGCCATGGTCGGCTGCGCCAACCCGACCGCGGACGGCGACATCATCGTCGCGCTGGCCGACCGGATCCAGCTCGTGTCGAGCGGCGAGGTGCTTGCGCGCTTCCCGCACGGCGCGGACCTCCGCGCCAACGACGGGGCCTGCGACCCGACGGGACGGCTGTGGGTCGGCACGACCGCGGTCGATCACCGATCCGACGCGGGAGCGCTGTATCGCCTGGACGCGGGCGGCCTGACGCCGATCCTCGACGACCTGACGATCGCGAACGGGATCGGCTGGTCGCCGGACGGGGCGTCGATGTACTACGTCGACACGCCGACTGAACGCGTGGACGTCTACCCGTACGACGGCGAGCTCGGCGCACGCGCGACGTTCGCCGACGTCGACGGTCATCCGGACGGGCTCACGGTGGACGACGAAGGGTTCGTGTGGGTCGCGTTCTACGGCGGGTCGCGTGTCGAGCGCCGTGCGCCCGACGGGTCGTTGGATCGCGTCGTGCCGACTCCCACTCCGAACCCGACCGCGTGCTGCTTTGCCGGCACGACGCTGTACGTCACGAGCGGCCGCGGCGACGGACGTCTCTACGCGTACGACGCAGGCGTGTCCGGGCCTCAGGCGACGCCGTTCCGAAGGACGGCTCCTTCGGAGGCCGAACCGACGAGCGCGCGGTAGCGGCCGAACACGCCCGTCGCGTAAGGAAGGACGGGGGGAGCCCACTCGGCGAGCCGCGCCGCGAGCTCGACGTCGTCGAGCTCCACGTCGAGTGAACGTGCGGCGACGTCGATCGAGATCGTGTCGCCGTCGCGCACGACTGCGAGCGGGCCACCGCGCGCGGCCTCCGGCGCGACGTGGCCGATCATCAGGCCCCGCGTCGCACCGGAGAAGCGCCCGTCGGTGACCAACGCGACGGTCTCGCCGAGTCCGGCGCCGACGACGGAGGAGGTGACGCTCAGCATCTCGCGCATCCCGGGCCCTCCGGCAGGGCCTTCGTAGCGGACGACGAGCACGTCGCCCGCCTGCGCGAGCCCGCCGCGCACGGCGTCGGCGCACGCCTCTTCGCTGTCGAACACGCGGGCAGGCCCGCGGTGAGTGCTCCGGCCGGCGCCCGCGGCCTTGACCAGGCTGCCGTCGGGCGCAAGGTTCCCGCGCAGCACGGCGAGCGCCGCCGTCGTCTTGAACGGGCGCTCGACGGTGAAGACGATCTCCCCGTCCGGCGCATCCGCGTTCGCGGTCTCGTCCGCGAGCGTGCTCGCGCCGACCGTCGGTGCGCCGCCGTCGAGGAGCTGCGCACGTGCGAGCTCCCGGATCAGTGTGCGCGTGCCGCCGGCGGCGTGGAAGTCGTCGGCGACGTAGCGGCCCGACGGTGCGAGGCTCGCGATCACCGGCGTGCGCGCTGCGATCTCGGCCAGGTCGTCGAGCGTCAGTTCGACACCACCCTCGCGCGCGATCGCCAGCAGATGGAGAACGCCGTTGGTCGAGCCGCCCGTCGCAGCGATCCCCGCCATCGCGTTCAGGAGCGCGCGCCGGTCGAGGAACGAGCGGGCGGAGGGGAGAGGGCCGGCGGCGAGCGCGCCTGCGCGCCGAGCTGCGACGGCCTTCGCCTCCAGGTCGACCGCCGACACGAGCCCGTCGCCCACGATCGCGATGCCGAGGCAGTCGAGCGCGACGGCCATCGTGTTCGCTGTGAAGTGCCCGGCGCACGTGCCCGCGCCGGGGCACGCAACGAGCTCCAGTGCATCGAGCGCGTCGCGCGTGAGGAGGCCACGCTCCTCGGCGCCGACGGCTTCCCAGACGTCCTGGATCGTGACGTTGCGCGGGCCGGCACGCATCGGGCCGCTGTAGAGGACGACGGCGGGCTTGTCGAGCCGGGCGAGCGCCATCAGTGCGGCGGGCACCGTCTTGTCGCACCCGACGAGGCAAACGAGGGCGTCGAAGTCGTGTGCGTGCGCCATCAGCTCGATCGAGTCCGCGATCACCTCGCGCGAGACGAGCGACGCGCGCATCCCGGGTGTTCCCTGCGACTGGTTGTCGCTGACGGCGATCGTGTTGAACGGCAGCGGCACGCCTCCGGCAGCCGTGACGCCGTCGCAGACGTTCCGTGACAGCTCGAGCTGGTTCAGGTTGCACGGCATCGTCCCCGTCCACGTCGAGCAGACGCCGACGATCGGCCCGTCGAGCCGCGCCGGGTCGATCCCGAGCGCCCGAAAGTGCGCGCGTGCCGGCGCCCGCTCGGGCGCCCGCGCAAGCCCGGCCCGAGCACGCCTGCGAAGCGCGTCCTGGTCCACGGCGCGAGACTACGCGGGATGTCACGCGTCCGCCTCGGGCTTCTTTCGACCGCCGACATCAACGGGGCGATCCTCGGTGTGCGCGCCGAGGACGCGCCGTTCGAGGTGGTCGCCGTCGGCTCGCGCGACGGGGCGCGTGCGCAGGCGTACGCCCACGAGCACGGCATCGCCACCGCGCACGCGTCGTACGACGCCCTGCTCGAAGACGACGCGGTCGACGCCGTCTACATCGCGCTTCCGAACGCGCTCCACCACGAATGGACGATGCGCGCGCTGGCGGCGGGCAAGCATGTGATCTGCGAGAAGCCGTACACACGCCACCCGAAAGAGGTCGACGAGGCGCACGACGACGCGGACCGCCGCGGGCTCGTGCTCACCGAGGGGTATATGTGGCGGCACGCGCGGCAGACCGCATTGCTCCGCGAGCTACTGCCGCGCGTGGGGGAGCTCCGAGCGGTGCACGGGACGTTTACCGGCACGCTCCCGCGCGCCGACGACGTGCGCTGGACGCGCGAGCTCGGCGGCGGTGCGTTGCTCGACCTCGGCTGCTATTGCGTCAGCGCGGCCCGTCTCGTCACCGGCAGCGAGCCCGATCACGTGCACGGCGAGGCACAGCCGCACGGCGAGGTCGACGGCTCGTTCGCCGGGACGCTGCATTTCGCAGACGTGACGGCGACGTTCCAGTGCAGCCTGCTCGCCCCACTCGTGAACACCATCCACGTGATCGGCGCCGACGGTGTGCTCGTCGTCCCGAACGCCTTCGTGGACGCGCCCGGCGTCGTCGTCTTGAACGGCGAAGAACATCGCGTCGACGGCGGCGACCACTACCGGTCGGAGCTGGACGATTTCTGCGCCGCGATCCGCGGCGAGCATCCCGCGCTGATCGGCCGCGCGGAGATGCGCGGGCAGGCACGCGTGCTCGACCTGCTGCTACGCGGTCACCGCACGGACTGACGGCGTCGCCACGAGGATCGCGGCGATCCCGGCGGAGCCCGCTGCCGCGAGCCACAGGGTCTCGCTCGTCCCGATGCCTGCAGCAAGAGGACCTGCGATCGCGAGACCGAGTGGCTGGAATGCGAGTGAGCCGAACCAGTCGTACGCACTGACGCGTGACAACGCAGCCGGGGCGACATGACGCTGGAGCGTCGTCTCCCACAACGAGTTGAAGACCATGTTGCCGACGCCGGCGAGAAACGCGCCCGCGGCGATCAGGTACGCCGACGCGCGGATCGCGAGGAATGCGTCGGGCACCGCGAGAAACGCCGTCAGGGCGGATCCGAACAGCAACGGCCGGCGGACGTGCACGCGGAGCGAGATGAACCCACCGGCGATCGAGCCGAGGGCGAGGCCGGCGAGGATCACCGTCCAGGCCAGCGCACCGCCGAGATCCTCCTTGGAGATCACCGCGCCGAGCACACCGAAGAACGACGTGAACATGTTCCCGAACGCCGCAGCCAGCACGATCAGCCAGACCCACGTTCGCGCGATGAACTCGCGCCAGCCGTCGTGCAGGTCCCTGAGGAACGATTGCGGGGGCAGCGGAATGTGCGTTGGAAGGCGCAGTTGCGCGAGGAAGTACGCGCTCACCCCGTAGCTGACCGCATCCACGGCGAGCGCCCAGCCCGGGCCGGCGAGTGTGACGACCGCCCCGCCGAGCGCAAGCCCGACCAGGCCCGTCGACGACATCGACAGCCCTCGCAGCGCGTTTGCCTGCTGCAGGCGCTCTTCGCTGACCGTCATCGGCGTCAAGCCGGTCGACGCCGGATTGAAGAACGCGGTCGCGGTCCCGGACACCGCTTGGAGCAACGCGATTTGCCAGACCTGCGCCGAGTGGGTGAGGAAGAGCGCGGCCGATGCGCCCTGCGTCCCCATCCGCACGACGTCGGCGGTGAGCATCACCGCTCGGCGCGACAGGCGATCCGCGAACACGCCGCCGACGAGCAAGAACGTCACGAGCGGTACCGACTTCGCGGCGAAGACGTAGCCGAGGTCGCTCGCCGACCCGATCGACAGCACCGCGAACGCGAGCGCGATCGACGTGAACGAGTCGCCGAACAGCGAGATCAGCTGGCCGGTGAAGAGCAGCCGGAACTCGCGCTCGCGCAGCGCCGCGAACGATTCCTTCACCGCTACTGTTTCTTGCCGGGGTTCAGCAGGTTCTTCGGATCGAACGCCTGCTTTACCCGGAGGTGAAGGTCGTAGCCGGCCGACCCGAGCTGGTGCTCGAGCTGGCCGCGCTTCAGCCAGCCGATGCCGTGCTCGCCGGTGACGGTGCCGCCGAGGCGAAGCGCGAGCGCGAACAGCTCATGGCACGCCTCGTCGGCGCGTTGTTCCTCGTCGAGGTTCTCGGGTGAGAAGAGGAACGTCGAATGGATGTTGCCGTCGCCGGCGTGCCCGAACGACAGTGCCGGCACGTCATGGCGTGCACCGATCTCGAGCGTCTCGCGCGCGACGTCGCGCAGGCGGTCGAGTGGAACGGCGATGTCCTCGCTGAACGCTCCACCGCGCTGCGCAAGGATGGCGAAGGCTGCGCCGCCGCGCCAGCGCCAGAGCTCGGCGACCTCGCCGGGCTCGGTCGGCGCGTGGACGGTGACGGCGTCCTCGCTGAGCGCGTCCTGCAGCTCTGCTGCGACGCGCCGCGCCTCCGCCTCGGCACCGTCGGCTTCGGTGATCACCATGAACGCGGCTTCGGCTGGAAGCCCGAGCGGGTAGGCGTCGCCGGAGTACGAGAGCGTCACGCCGTCGAGGTACTCGATCGCGGCCGGCACGACACCCGACGCGAGCACGCGCTCGATCGCGGAGATGCCGGCTTCGGCGTCGCGGTACAAGCCGATCACCGGCAGCTCGAGGTCCGGCGCCGGCACGAGCCGCAGCCACGCGGCCGTGACAAGACCGAGTGTTCCTTCGGAGCCCACAAGGAGGCTCTTCAGGTCGTAGCCGGCGACGTCCTTCCTGATCGGGCCGCCGAAGGTGACGATCTCGCCGGGCGGGATGACCGCCTCGATGCCCGTCACCCAGTTCCCGGTGACGCCGTACTTGAACGCGTGTGGGCCGCCTGCGTTGCAGGCGATGTTGCCGCCGATCTGGCTGATCTCGGCGGCGCCGGGATCGGGCGGGAAGCGGAGGCCGTTCTCGCGCGCAAGCCGCTTGATGTCGCTGGTCGTGACGCCGGCCTCGACGTGGATGCGCCAGAGCAGCGGGTCGAACTGACGAACGCGGTTCAGGCGCTCGAAGCCGATCACGACGCCGCCCGAGACCGGGATCGCGCCACCGGCCAGTCCGGTACCGCCGCCGCGCGCGGTCAACGCAACGTCGTTCTCGTAGCACCAGCGCATCACCGCCGCGACCTCTTCGGGCGTGGACGGCAACACGACTGCGTCCGCCGTTCCCTGGACGCCGCGACCCATCAGATCGGCGAGATAACGCCCTTTCGGCTCGACGATCGCGTCTGCCGGGAGTACGTCCGCCAGGGTCACCGTTCGAGCGTACCCTGTCCAACGGAGATCCCTAGTCGATCAGAGGAGCACCATGAAACTCGCTGCAATCGTCGCGGCCGTCGCACTGCTCGGTGTACTGGCGGTGCCGCTCGCGCTCGCCGGGACGCCGACGCTCAACGGCACGGTCGGACCCGGCTTCACGATCACGCTCACGAAGGCCGGCAAGAAAGTGACCAAGCTCAAGGCCGGCACGTACAGCTTCAAGATCAACGACAAGTCCGGCATCCACAACTTCCATCTCACCGGCCCGGGCGTCGACAAGAAGACGTCGGTCGGGGGCACGGGAACGTCCACCTGGAAGCTGAAGCTGAAGAAGGGGACCTACAAGTTCGTCTGTGACCCCCACA
>DASXOW010000057.1:0-27156 GCA_036493955.1 Gaiellaceae bacterium | reverse complement strand
GGCCGTACCGTCTCTGCAGGCCTTTCTCGCAGAGCTCGACGAGGTAGTCGAACGAGTCGCGGCCCTCCGGCACGTCGAAGCGCGGCAGCAGGATCCGGCCGAGCTCGATCTCGACGTTGCAGCGCTCGGCGACTTCCAGCGTCCGTCGCATCGCGTCCGGATGGTCGGGGAAGTCGAGCGCCATCTCCTCCGGCGTCTTGAAATAGAAATGGTCGGTCTCGAAGCGCCAGTGGTCGGGGTTCTTCAGCGAGTCGCCCGACTGGATGCAGAGCAGTGCCTCGTGTGCGCGCGCATCGGTGTCGCGGAGGTAGTGCACGTCGCCCGTCGCGACCGTCGGCAGCCCGACCTTGCCGGCGAGCGACGCGAGCTGGGGCAGGATGCGTGCCTGCACGTCGAGGTGCGCGTTCTGCAGCTCGACGTAGACGTTGTCCTTGCCGAAGGTCTGAGCGAGCCTGTCGAGCTCGGCCTCCGCGTCGATCGGCCGGTTCTCCTCGAGTGCCTTGCAGACGCGCCCGGACAGACATCCCGACAGCGCGATCAGCCCGTTCGAATGGCGCTCGAGCAGCTCCCAGTCAACCCGCGGCTTGTAGTAGTAGCCCTCCAGGAAGCCCAGGCTCGAGAGCTGGATCAGGTTCGAGTAGCCGGCGTTGTCGGCGGCGAGGAGCGTGAGGTGGGCGTTGCCCTTCGTGCTCGCCCTGCGGTCGTCGGCGACGTAGACCTCGCAGCCGATCACCGGCTTGACGCCTGTGTCGCGCGTCGCCTTCCACAGTTGGACGGCGCCTGCCATGGAGCCGTGATCGGTCAGGCTGACCGACGGCATCTCGAGCTCGGCCGCGCGAGCGACCAGGTCGGAGATGCGGCACGCCCCGTCGAGAATCGAGTACTCGGAGTGGACGTGGAGGTGGACGAAATCGGCCTGGGCCATCGCGGAGGGTCAGTCTACGCCGGGGTCCTGACGCCCCTTGCCGCCCAGCCCTGAACGTCCTCCGACCCCCGGAAAAGCCGTGTTTCGGGCTTCAGCTCATGTGCCTGAACGCTCAAGCCGGGCCCCAGCATGACCGATATCGGCGGGGTGCGGAAACCCCCCGTCATCGCCTGCGCAGTCTTGTTCGGGCTCGCGCTGATCGTCGCAGCGCTGTTCTCGCGCCCGAGCGCAGGCGCGGCTCGAGCGACCACGAAAACGCCGTCGGTCGTGCGCGTCGTCGAGCGCGACTTCCACATCTCCGTCGTTCACGGTCACCTCACCGCTGGCACGGTGGTCTTCCGCGTCACGAACCGCGGCCCCGACGAGCACGAGTTCATCGTCGTGCGCGCGGACCACGGACTGCCGATGCGACCGGACGGGATCACCCTCGACGAGCATGCGCTCGAGAAGAACATCGCCGGTTCGATCGAGCCCGCGCCGGCCGGACAGACGAACACGCTCCGCGTCACTCTGAAGAGCGGTCGCTACGCGCTCGTGTGCAACATGTTCGGCCACTACATGGGCGGGATGCACGCGCCGCTGGTCGTGCGATGACACGGGCCGCACGCGAGTTCCGCCCGTTCGCGCCTCGTGCCCGCACCACCATCGTGGCGATCGTCGCCACGTCGGCACTCGTGCTGGCAGCGAGCGCCGCTGTCTCGATCTGGTCGACCGGTAAGTCGCGAAACCGGGCTGCGGTCGTCGAGATCGCGGGTCGCCAGCGCACGCTCGCCGAGCGGTACGTCACCCAGATCCTGCTCGTCCGCGCGGGAGCCCAGGCGAGCCCGGACCGCACGGGCGTCCTCCTGACCCAGAGCGTCAATGCCCTCCTCAACGGCGGCCAAGTTCCCGCAGTCGAAGGCGACGACGACGAGGTCGTCGTCCAAAGCGAGACAGACCCGAAGATCCGCGCGGAGATCGTCGAGCAGCGGAAGCTCATCAACGATCTCCTCGCGACCGGCACGGCGCTCCTGGCGCACCGGCGCACCGCGACCGTCAAGCAGACGGCGGGCGAACACATTCAGACACGCGACTCGCTCCTGCGTCTGCGCGTCCTCTCGGCACTCACCTCGAACGTATCGCTGAGCTCGGCACGCGAGATCGCCGCGAAGACCGACGAGAACGTGAGTAACACCGTCAAACTGCAGATCGCGCTCGGGGGGATCGGCGTTCTCGTCTCGCTGCTGCTCGCCTGGGCGCTCATCGCGACGACGCGTCGCCAGACCGCGCACTTCCGAAGCCTCGTCACGTCGTCGACCGACCTCGTCCTCGTCCTATCCGGAAACAGTTGCCGCTACGCGAGCAGTGCTGTCGAACGGCTGACCGGTCAGCCGTATTCGCAGCTGACGGGCAGGGGCATCCTGCGCGTGATCCACGAGGACGACCGCGAGCGCTTCCAGGCGGCCCAGCAGGGCGACGCCAAGGAGCTCGTGTTCCGGATGCGCAACGCAGCCGGCGATTGGCGGCACCTGGAGGCGCACCTGACCGATCTGCGCGCCGACAGGCACGTGCGCGGCATCGTCCTGAACTCGCGCGACATCACCGAGCGCGTCCGCCTCGAGCAGGAGCTGACCAGGCAAGCGCAGCGCGACAACTTCGGCTCGCAGCTCGTCGAGGCGCTCGAGATGGCAGATGACGAAGGGTCCGCCTACGACGTCGTACGGCGCGCGATGGTCGAGATCGACGAGCAGACGCCGATGGAGCTGCTGCTCTCCGACTCGAGCCGCGCCCACCTCGACCAGACCGCCGTCCACCCGTACGCCGGCGCTCCGTCGTGCCCCGTCGACTCCCCGTACTCCTGCGTCGCGGTGCGCCGTGGTCATCCCGTCGTGTTCGAGACCAGCGAGGCGCTCAACGCCTGCCCGAAGTTGCGCGACCGCGAGCAGGGGCCGTGCTCAGCCGTCTGCGTCCCGATCAGCTTCATGGGACGGTCGCTCGGCGTCCTCCACGCGACCGGGCCTGAGGGCGCGCCACCGACCAAGGAACAGGTCGCGCAGCTGACGACGCTCGCCACCCAGTCGGGCGCCCGCATCGGCACCGTGCGTGCATTCGAGAAGACGCAGCTGCAGGCGCAGACCGACGGGCTCACCGGGTTGATCAACCGCCGGACACTCGAGACGGAGCTGCGCGACCTGATGCGCACAGGTCGGCCGTTCGCACTTGCGCTCGCCGACCTCGACCACTTCAAGCGCCTGAACGACACGCACGGTCACGAAGAGGGCGACCGCTCGCTGCGGCTCTTTTCACATGTGGTGCGCCAGGTACTGCGCGACGACGACTTCGTCGCCCGCTGGGGCGGCGAGGAATTCCTGATCGCTCTGCCGGACGCCGACGCCGTCGCGGCCGTCGAGGTCATGGAGCGGATCCGCGGCAACCTCGCACGGACGCTCGACGGGGGCCAGGTTCGCTTCACGGCAAGCTTCGGCATCACCGACTCGACAGCGGCTCCGTCGCTGCAGGAGCTGATTCAGCTCGCCGACGTCGGGCTGTATCTCTCGAAGGCATCAGGCCGCGACCGCGTCTCGATCGGCGAGTGGAGCGAAACACGGGAGGCGCTCGGCGCCGCCAACGGCGCGAAACGGGCTCCTGCGCTGCACCGTGCAGCGGCCGAGGACGAGCCGAGCCCCGACTAGTTTCAAGGTCTCCGGCAGTCGAGCCGATGACCATCTCGAGGCTCTCCCCAAGATGGTTCCCACCTGGCTCATCCTCAGCGCGACCGCAGTGCTCCTCGGTCTCTGGCTCGCACTTGCAGCCTGGGTCGTCGGCGCGCGGCTCGCGCACGACCGCCGCATTCGACTCCGCCGGCGCGACGCCGGGCAACTCGCCGACGGCGCGGATCCCAAGCGGTGGTCGCGGCGGCGGCTGTGGCGGACGGCCGACGGTGATTGGGCGCCGGGCGCTGCGGCAGCGGCGCGTGAACTTGTCTCCCGCGACGGGCGCCGCCTACGACGGCTGGCCAACCGGCAAGACCACCGCCGGTCGCATGCGCTTCGCGTCCTGACGCGGGGCGGGTCGCCGTTCGCGTTCAGGCTGCTCCGCACAGCACTCGACAACGGCGACGCAGACGTTCGCGCAGCGATTGTCGCGATCGCGACCGAGCAGCACACGCCCTCGGCCGACGAGCTGCTCCTCCAGGTCCTGATCGACGGGTCGCACCCTCGCTCTCGTACCGCCACTGAACTGACGCCGCGCGCGCGACGGCTCGTGCCGTACCTGATCGACCTCAGCGACCACACCGAGGCGGAGGTCAGGTACTGGGCGTTGATGCTCCTCCGGGACGCATCCGACAAGCCGGGCGCGAAGGCGGCCGCGGTCCGTTGCTCGACGGACCCGTCGGGCACCGTCCGCTCGGCTGCCGCACGTCTCCTCGGCGCGACCCGCGTCGCCGACGTCCAACACGTCCTGCGACCGCTCCTCACGGACGAGATCTTCTTCGTACGCTCGCACGCCGCACGTGCAGTCGGCGAGATCGACGCCGAGAACCTCGCCGGCGACGTCGCCGCATTGCTCGCCGACACCAGTTGGTGGGTGCGCGCGGCGGCGAAGGAGAGCCTGCTGCTCCTCGGTGACAATGGCCTGGAGGCCGCCACCGAGATGCTGCAGGACGCCGACGGGTTCGCGCGCGACGGCGCCCGCGAGGTCGTCTCCGCGTTCCGGCGCGAGGCGAGGCCGCTGGAGCTCGTCGGATGAGTGCCGTCCGCGACGTGCTGCAATGGACGGTGACCGTCTGCGTCGGGTACGTCGTTGCCGTATACGGCGCCTACGGGGTGATGATCGCGTACTCGATGCTCGAGGAGCGGCTACGCCGCCGGCGCCGGACGATCGAAAGTCTCGACCGCGTCCGTGCCTCGCCGCTGACCATCCCCGTCAGCATCATCGCGCCCGTCTACAACGAGGCGCCTGTCGTCGCGGCGTCGACGCGCTCGTTCCTCGAGATCGACTACCCGGAATACGAAGTGATCGTGGTCAACGACGGCTCGACCGACGACACACTCTCGGTGCTACAGAACGAGTTCGATCTCGAGCCAATCGAGCACTTCTACCGTCGCCGCTACGAGTCCGGTCCGATCCGCGGCCTCTACCGCAGCCGGATGCATCCGAACCTGATCGTGATCGACAAGGTGAACGGCGGGAAGGCCGACTCACTCAACTGCGGTCTCAATCTCGCGCGCTACCGTTACGTGTGCGGCGTCGACGGCGACACGATCCTTTCGCGGTCATGCCTGCTGAACGGGATGCGGCTCGCGCTCGTCGACCCTCAGCGGATCGTCGGAGTCACCGGCCACATCGCGATCAGTAGCCGGCCGGAGGACGCGCTCGCGAAGGACGGCGAGCCGGCGAAGCTCGATTCACGGCCGCTCCTCGTGTTCCAGCACTGCGACTACCTCCGCGCGTTCTTCAACAACCGTCTCGGCTGGACACGGCTGAACACGATGCTCTGCGCGGTCGGCGCGTTCCAGATCTGGCGCAGCGACGTGATCGAGGAGATCGGCGGCTTCTCCACCACGTTCACGTGCGAGGACATCGAGCTGACGTTCCGCGTGCACGAGCATTTCCGCCGTACAGGTCGGCCGTACGAGATCGTCGCCCTCGCCGACACAGTCGGTGTGACGGAAGGACCGGACACCGTCCGCAAACTGGTCGCGCAGCGCGAGCGGTGGCAGCGCGTGATCCTCGAGACAGTGGTGTCGTACCGGCGGATGGTGTTCCGTCGTCGCTACGGGACGGTCGGGTTCATCGGCGTCCCATTCTTCGTCCTCTCGGAGGTGATTGCCCCCGTCTTCGAGCTGCTCGCTCTGGCAGCACTCATCGCGAGCGTCGCCCTGCACACGCTCGAGATCGAACAGGCGCTGCTCACGCTCGTTGCACTCGCACTGATGAACGGCCTGATGACATCGGCGGCGGTGCTACTCGAGGACCGCACGTCGCGTGCCTACCCACTCCGGGATCTCGTGCGCCTGATCGTCCTCGGCCCGCTCGACCTCGTGATCTACCGTCCGTTCATCGTCTGGGCGCGGCTCAAGGGCACGTGGCGGTACCTGCGCGGCGACCAGGGCTGGCACAAGTTCGAGCGCAACGCCCGCCCTGCGACATAGCTCTCACGGTCGCGTCAGTTCCACTCGGGCATCGCGACCTCCGCGAGTAGCTGGGTGAGCACCGCCTGCCAGACGTCGTCTGCCGCCGGGTCGTCGGGCAGGGGCTCGTCGGCGATCGCACGAAGCTCGGCAGCGAGCACGGGGAGAGACGCTCGACCGAACGCCGCGATCCGGCCGAGCCGACGTCGCACAGCGAGCCGCCGCGCCTTAGTTCCGAGCTCGTCGCGACCGCCGAGAGCCGCGAGCCGGAGCTGGAGGAGGTTCCGCGGAACCGCGGCGTCACGGCGGGCGAGGATCGCGGCCTGTAGAGCGAGCCCTCGTCGCTCTGCAGGCGGGACGCGGCCGATGTGCTCCTCGAGACAGAGGACACAGAACGAGAACGGTGCGTCGTCGCTCGCGAGCTGGAGCGCAAGGTGTCGCACGATTTCCTTGGAGACCTCGGCGGCCCGCACGTCGCGCTCGAGGTCGGCGAGCGACGCCTGCGCGGCTCCCCGCACTCGTCTTCGCAGCGCAGACGTTCGAGACCGCTCACGATCGTCGCTTCGAGGTCGTCCGACCAGAGGGCCGTCATCGCCGTGGACGTCAGGCGTTCGAGCTCCGGCCCATCGTCCATCCAGATGAGCATCGCGTCGGCGAGCTCCTCGAGAGCGCACCGGTCGGTTCGGGCATCGACGCGAATGCCGATCGCAGATGCGAGATCCCACGGCGTGGGCTCGAAGACGAAGTCTTCGTCCTCTTCATCGAGCAAGTTCGACGCGGCGTCGTCAATGCACAGCATTCAACCGGGGCAGGCGTGCCGTGTCAGTGACGCCTCTGTGCCGAATCCGTGACGGTTCTTCCACAAGCAGCGAGCTAGCGCGAGGAAAATCGGACGTCGCGCAACGGCAAGTCATTCGCCGAATCGCTAACCGGGCGGTCCTGGTCGAACCCGGTTTCCGGCATAGCCGGACGGGTTCATGTCTTAGGCCGCGGGCCCGAGCTCCGCGCCGAGCCCGAGCAGCGGCCCGCCGGTGCTGACCGCCGGGCTCGTCGTCAAGAACAGCACGACGCCGCCGCGCGAGGCGTAGAGCTCTTCGAGCACGTCGCCGTAGAGCGTGCGCAGCGTCCCGACGAGCTGGCCCTCCGCCACCTCGTCGCCGGCCGCGACCGCCGGCTGCCACCAGCCGTCCTGCGAGGCACGAAACCACACGAACTTCCCGACGAAGCGCGACCGCGGCGGTGCCGGCTCGCCCGGCAGCATCTCGAGGTGCCGCAGCACGTTGCGCACACCGTCGACGAGCAGGGTCGTCGCGGCTTCCTCCAACTGGCCGCAGCCGCCGGCCTCGGCGATCACGGCCGGGATCCCGGCGTGCGCCGCGGCGGTCGACGTCATCCCGCCTAGCCCACTCTCGTCAGGCTCCTGCCGCACGACGTACGGCAGACCGAACGCGAGCGCGATCTCGTGCGCGCGCTCCTCGTGCGGCGACGCGTCGTAGATCGCGAACGGCTCGAGCGCCTCGACCAGGTCGCCGCCGTGCAGATCGAGGAGAACGTCGGCGGCCTGGATCACCTGGTCGAAGATCGAGCGCGCGAGAACGTCGGTGTACGTGCCGTCGTAGGACCCGGGGAAGCTGCGGTTCAGGTTCTTGCCGTCGGCCGGGACGACAAACGCCGACCGCTGCCAGAACGACTCCATGCTCACGATCGGCACCGCCGTGATCGAACCGGCGAGCTCGTTGGTGTCGAGCTCGCTCATGAAGCGCGTGACCGCGGCGATCGACGAGTACTCGCACCCATGGATGCCGCCGATCAGCGCGACGTGCGGGCCGTCGCGCGCCCCCCGCGCCTCGTAGGCCGGATGCTCGAGATCGCAGAAGGTGAACGTACGCCGATCGATCATGCTCCGCCCGATCGTGAACCGAAGGATGTCCGGCGTCAAACGCCGATGAACTGCCTGGCGAACTCGATGAACCCGACTTGGTCCTCCGAGACGTCATGCAGACACAGATGGGTAAAGCCGAGCTTCTCGAAGGCGGCAAGTCGTTCGCGCCACGCGGCGGGGTCGCGCCCGAGTGCGAACACCTCCGCCAGATCGTCCTCGCGCACGAGTTCGGAGACCGCTTCGAAATCGCGCGGCAGAGCCAGATCCTGAGAGATCGTCCCGCCGATCGCACTGTTCGGCGAACGCTCCTTCGCGATCCGCCGTGCTTCGTCCGCCGACCCCGCGAAACACCCGGTTACCTTGCCGTAGATCGGCTCCTGCCCGCCCGACCGGCGGTATTCGTCGACCACCTTCGCGTCCGGGGCGGTGCTGATCAGCCCGTCTCCCCACTTGGCGGCGAGCTTGGCGGCGTCCGGCGCCGCCGCGGCGACGATCAATTGCGGCGGCTCGTCCGGGACGTCGTACAGCCTCGCCTGCTCGACGACGAAATGGCGTCCGCGGTACGTCTCGTGCTCGCCCTGCCACAGCTTGCGGATGAGCTCGAGCGCCTCGTCGAGCATCTCGAGACGCTCATCGGGACGCGGCCACCGGTTCCCGAGAATGTGCTCGTTCAGGAGCTCGCCCGACCCGACGCCGAGGAAGAACCTGCCCTCCGACAACAGCGCCGACGTCGCCGCAGCCTGCGCGACAATCGCAGGATGGATGCGGATCAGCGGGCACGTGACCGCGGTTCCGACACGGAGACGGTCGGTGGCCTGGCCGATTGCACCGATGACGCTCCACACGAACGGGCTGTGCCCCTGCGCGCCGACCCACGGATGGAAATGGTCGGAGATGAGGACGAACGAGAAGCCAGCGTCCTCGGCTCGCTGCGCGTTCGCCACGAGATCGCGGGGGGCGTGCTCCTCGGACGATAGCCAGTAGCCGATCTCCACAGCATGGGTCGTACCGGCTGCATCGCGGCGCGAAACGCCGCTAGGCGAGCAGCTCGTCCGGATGATCGAAATACCGTTCCGACATCGCCTCTGCCGTCCGGTACGTCACGGCGCCGATCGTGCCCGTCGGATTCGCACCCGGGTTCTGCGGGAAGAGCGCCGCTCCGGTGACGAACACGTTTGGCGTATCCCACACCTGACCGTAGGTGTTCGTGACCGATGTTTCCGGGCTCGTGCCCATGATGCACCCGCCGGTCGGGTGAGTCGACTGGTACTTCTCGATGTTGTACGCCGGGATCTCCGGCTTGAAGTCGACGATCTTCGACGGGTTCATCGCCTGCATGATCTCGAGTGCCCGCTGCGCGACGAACCGCCAGAGGTCACGCTGATTTTGATGCCAGTCGAAGCTGATGCGAAGAAGCGGCTGGCCCCACTTGTCCGTGTAGTTCGGATCGAGGTCGACGAACTGGTCGAGGTACGGGAGGCTCTCGCCTTCGGTGACGATCGAGGCCTGCGAGTCCCAGCCTTTCCTGACCTCGCCTTTCCACTCTGCGCCCCACGAGCGGCCTTGCTTGTCCTTCGTGTCGCCGACCGAGTTGACGGGCTCGCGCTCACACGGCTCGGAGTAGAGCTGTGAGCCGCCGATGAACGGCAGGTCGGAGTGGTCGAAGGTGTCCGCGTTGTAGTCGTAGATGATCTTGATCGTGCAGGTGTTCCCCATGTACATGTTCAGCTTCTTGCCCTCCCAGAGCCCGGTCACCGGCGCCGGGTAGATCTGGTACGTGTAGTTCTTCCCGACGCGCCCGCGGTCGTTGCCGATCCCCTCAGGGTGCGCCTTGCTCCGTGAGAGCAGCAGGAGACGATTGTTCTCCAGCGTGAAAGCCGACACGATGACCACGTCGGCCGGCTGGAAGTGCTCCTTGCCGTGGACGTCGACATACGTGACCCCGGTCGCGAGGCCGCCTTTCCCCGTCTCGATCCGCAGCACTTTTGCGTGCGTCCGCACTTCGTAGTTCTTCGAGTTCAGCGCCACAGGGAGATGCGTGTTCAGCGGGCTCGCTTTCGCGTCGACCTCGCAGCCGAACCTCGTGCAGAAGCCGCAGTACAGACATCCACCGCGGTGGTTCCCGTACGGGTCGGTCCAGGCGCGCGAGGTGATCGCGGACGGCTGCGTGAACGGATGCAACCCGAGTTCGGTGCACGCCGAAGCGAAATTGGCGCCGTGCGGGGTCACATCGAGCGGAGGATTCGGGAAGCCGCGGCTACGCGGCGCCTCGAACGGGTTCCCACCGGGAATCTTGCGTCCCTGGATGTTCCCGGCCTGGCCCGACGCCCCGATGTCCCACTCGAACGCGTCGTAGTACGACTCGAGGTCGTCGTAGGTGATCCCCCAGTCCTGGGCCGTGCACCCATCCGGGATCTTCTTCGCGCCGTACCGCTCGATCACGTGGGAGCGGTAGCGGAAGTCGGTCTCGAGATACCGCCACAGTTGACCCGACCAGTGGACTGCTGCGCCGCCGAGCCCCTGACCGGGGTTGAACGAACCGTACTGCCGCATCGGAAGAGCAGGAGCGTTCGGATTCGGCCGCCACGTCCACGTCTCGCGCTGCAGGTCGACCATCATCGCGTAGCGCACCGAGTATCGGAGGCTGTCGTGGTCGTGCGCGAAGTGCGGGAACGTCCAGCGCGCTCCCCCTTGCTCGAGCGACACCATGCTCGTCCCGCCCGGGCAGAGCTTGGCAGCGAGGATCGCAGCGGTCCAGCCTGCGCCGACCGTCACGACGTCGACCTTCGTATGGTTGATCGCCATCTCAATGTCCTTCCGTCTGGCGCGTACCGGACAGCGGGAGGACGGCGTGCGGCTGTGGCACGCCGGGATTCATCGCCGGCATGTCGCGCAGGCCCTGAACGCGCTTGTGTTGCGGGCCGTTCATCAGCTCGAAGGCGGTGTACGCCCTCTGCGCGCCTGGGTAGCCGACGAGCTTCCAGCCCGCCAGGTCGCGGTTGCCGCCGTAGACGGGGTCGGAGAACATCCCTTCGTAGACGTCCTCGAGCACCATCTGGAAGAAGTCCTTGGACTTCTTGAACGCCGCCACCTTCCCGTCCTCCAGATCGGCAAGCAGCTTGGTTTGCGTGGCCTCGTCGAGCTTGCTGAAGTGGTTCCCGTGCAATTTCTTCGCGACCTTGTCCAGCGTCGCGAGGCCTGTTCGGTACGCGTCTTGCGGAGTCGTCGAGCCCTGGAACCCGTACCGCGGCAGCTCCTTCGCCTCGACGAGGATCGCTCCGTTCGCACCGGGCTGGGGGCCGGTCGAATGCCTGACCGGCTTCGCGAACGGCGCCTTGAAGTAGGTGGGAGTCGAGAAGGATTCGAACGACGCCAGCTTGTGATCGATGTAGGCGGGGACGCACGCTTCGCGCGCGCCCGGGTCGTCGGACGTTCCGGGGATCAGCCGCGCGACAATCGCATCCATCGTCACGGCTTCGTCGTGCGTGAAGAATGCGGTGACGACACAGTTGATCGGCTGCTGCGTCGGAGGCGGCGCCGGGAGATTCGTCGCGTCGACGTTCGTCGCGACCTGCGCCGTCGTCCGCTCGTCCTCGCCGCACGCGGCAAGGGCGCCACCGACGCCGACGGAGGCCGCGACGACGCCGGCCCGCTGCAGCAGCCGTTTCCGGGTCAGCGTTCGCTTCGACTCCTGTCTCTCGTTCAGATCCATTCGGCCCCCTTCGGTCAGTGGTCGTAGAGATACGCGGCGATGTCGCGGGCGTCCCGCGGCGTGACGCCGAGCTCGGGCATGACGTTGCCGGGATCGATCTTCTGCGGATCGCGAATCCACGCGACCAGATCGGCCGGCGTGTTGGCGAGTCGCCCCGCGATGTATCTGCGCCGCGCGAAGCGTGCGAGGCTTGGACCGACGTCGCCGTCTGCGCCCGAGATGCCGCTGATCGTGTGACAGGCACCGCAGCCGTAGCGCGAAATCTCCGCCGGCGCGCGCGATGCACGAGCGCCTCCGCCCACGGTCACGTGTGGCGAAGCTGCGCCGCAGGCGACGCAGACCGCAACCGCTGCGACGAGCGCAACCCCCAGCTGCACGCGAACGCTCATCCGGGAGTACATGCGTCGAGTGGCACGAGCGAGATCCCGGTGAGGACTATCGCGAGCAGGAAGATGAAGCTTGCGGAGACTCCCCAGGCCGCGAGGAACGCCGCGAGGCCCGTTCCGTCCGAGGGTCGAGCCACGCGCAACACCGTGAAGGACGCAGCCCCTCCCGCGACGGCGAGTACGCCGCAGGCGATCACGACGATTCCGGTGAGACCGCCGAGACCGGCTCCCCACAGCGAGGAGTCTGGGCGTCCGCACCCCGCCTCCTCGAAGGCGTACGCCGTGACGAGCTGAGCTGCCCACGCAAGCGGCGGTGCGAGCACGCCGAACCAGACGCGTCCGGTCATCCGCGCGGCGAGACGTAGAGGGCGAGGAACACGACCGCGGCGACGACGTTCACGAAATGCACGTAGAACGAGACGACCCGAACCGTCACGACCGCGCTACGGTCGAAGCGAATCGTCCGAAGCACCGCCCAGGCTGCGAGCAGCACGCCTAGCACGACGTGCGCCGCGTGGAGCCCGAGCAACGTGTAGAAGATCGAGCCGTACGCGTCCGTGCCCGGATGGAACGCACGCAGTGACGCGTCGATGATCTGGCGCTGAAGGATCAGGAACACGACGCCAAGCGCAATCGTGACGAGCAGTCCGACTCGAACGCGCACAAGCTGTCCGCGTCGAGCCGCCAGCGTCGAAAGCACGATGGATGCACTCGACGCGACGAGGATCAGGGTCGCGACCAACGGCTTGAGGAGCTTCGGATCGCGCAGCCCGTCCGGCGGCCAGGCGCCCTTCGGCTCGAAGCGCAAGTAGAAGTAGGTCGCGAGCAGGACGGCGAACAGGGTCGCTTCCGTTGCGATGAGGAGCACCATCCCCCACCATCCGCCTGTCCGCTCAGCGGGTGGTGGGTCACTCCGCTCATCCCCACGCGCCGTCGGAAGGTGCCAGCCGGCGAGGGATACGACGATCATGCCTATGCCTGTCCACGCGGCCGTGTTCGAGCTCGCGATCAGGCCGACGAAGAAGACGGCGAGCGAGACGGCAAGGATCAACGGCCAGACGGATTCTTCGGGCATACGCAAGACGCCGTCGAGCTCGCCTTCGAGCTCGCTCGTGGCGACCGTCTCGTGGCCGTGTGCCAGGAGCAGATCACTCCGCTGAGGCTCGTCCCAGTTCGGATCTGGGCTGCGAACGACCGGGATCGTCGCGAAGTTGTAGTTCGGCGGCGGCGACGTCGTCGACCACTCGAGTGTGTTCGCCTCCCAGGGGTCGTTCCCGGCCGGCCGTCCACGCACGAGGCTCCAGAGCACGTTGACGACGACCATCAAGATGCCGATCGCGAGCACGTAGGAACCGATCGTCGAGAGCAGGTTGAGCGCGTCCCAGCCCATCCCACTCGGATAGGTGTAGACGCGGCGCGGCATCCCGAGCAGCCCTGCGATGTGCATCGGGAAAAAGGTCAGATTGAAGCCGAGGAAGATCGACCAGAAGCTCGCCGCGCCCAGCCGCTCGTCGAGCATTCGCCCGCTGATCTTCGGCAGCCAGTAGTGGATCGCGGCAAGGATGGGGAACACCGCTCCCCCGAAGAGGACGTAGTGGAAGTGAGCGACGACGAAGTACGAGTCGGTCACCTGCTGGTCGAACGGGATCACCGCGAACATGACGCCCGACAGGCCGCCGATCACGAAGGTCACGATGAAGCCGACGACGAAGAGAAACGGCGTCCTCATGACCGGTCGTCCCCGCATGAGCGTCGCGATCCAGGCGAAGACCTGGATGCCACTCGGGATGGCGATCACCATGCTCGCCGCGGCGAAGACGGTCATGGTGATCTGCGGCAACCCGACGGCGAACATGTGGTGCACCCAGACGCCGAAGCCGAGAAACGCAGTGGCCATCGTCGCCAGCGCCACGAGGTGATATGCGACCATCGGGCGGCGTGAGAAGACCGGAATAATCGTCGAGACGATCCCGACCGCGGGCAGGAAGATGATGTAGACGTCCGGATGGCCGAAGATCCAGAAGAGGTGCTGCCAGAGGAGCGCATCCCCGCCATGCGCCGCGTCGAAGAAGTGATAGCCCCACTTGCGCGACAACTCGAGGAACAAGCAGTCCGCGGTGAGTGACGGGATTGCGAAGACGAGCGATAGCGACGTCGCGAGGATCGCCCAGCAGAACAAGGGCATCCGGTTCAGGGACATCCCCGGCGCCCGCAGGCGAATGATCGTCACGATGAAGTTGACCGCGCCCGCGGTCGACGAAATTCCGAGGAAGATCAATCCGAGGCCGTAGAAGTCGAGGTTGCTGCCCGGCGATGTCGAGGACAGCGGCGCGTAGCTGAACCACCCTGCGTCGGGCGCACTGCCGATGAGCAGGCCCGAGTACATGAAGATCCCCGAGGCGAGAAAGACCCAGTAGCTGAGGGCGTTCAGTCGCGGAAACGCCATGTCGCGCGCGCCGACCATGAGCGGCACGAAGTAGTTGCCGAAGCCGGAGAGCATCGGCGTCACGAAGAGGAAGATCATCGTGATGCCGTGCATCGAGAACAGCTGGTCATACGCCTCCGGGGTAAGCAGGCGCTCGTTCGGTCGAGCCAACTGCGTGCGCATCGTTACCGCTTCCAACCCGGCGAGCAGGAAGAAGAGCGTGGCCGTGATGAGGTAGCGAACGCCGATCCGTTTGTGGTCGACGGTCGCGACGGCGGTCATCAGCGCGCCGGGCTCTGCCCACTCGTGCCTCAGCTGCTCGACGTTGGTCGCCGCCATCAGCGCAGGCTCTCGAGGTAGTCGAGGAGCGCTTGCAGATCAGGTCCGCTCAAGTTCGTGGCCGGCATCTTGTTGCCCGGCTTGATGTGCTGAGGGTCGAGGATCCAGCCGGCGAGGTACCCGCGGCTGTTCGGGATCGTTGCGGCCGCGAGCGACAATCGGCTGGCGATGTGCGTCAGGTCAGGCCCGACCGTTCCGCTGGCGTTGGTGCCGGCGATGCGATGGCAGTACTCGCAATCCGACCCCAGGAGAACTTGCTGGCCGCGCTCGAGGCGAGCGTTCGCCGGGGGCGGCGCGGGCGCGGACGCGCGATGCAGCCAATCGTCGAATGCAGCGCGAGGCTCCGCAACGACTTCGAGCGCCATGTGTGCATGCTCGAGGCCGCAGAACTCGGCGCATTGGCCACGGAACACGCCGGCTTCGCGCGCATCGAACACGACGTCGTTGGGGTGTCCGGGAATCGCGTCGACCTTCCGATTCAATTCCGGCACCCAGAGGCTGTGGATGACGTCTGAGCTCGTGACCCTGACATCGACGGGCACTCCGACCGGGATGTGGATCTCGTTGGCTGTGCGCGCACCCGTCGCCGGATAGGAGACATCCCAGAACCACTCGCGCCCAACCACGTCGACCTGGAAGCGCGTCTTGGCACTCGACGGCGAGGTCTTTGGCAACGCGTCGAGCGTCAGGACGAACAACGAGACGATTACCACGACAGGGAGCACGACACCCAGTCCGACGACGAACTTCGTCCCGGGCGACGTCCGGCGTCGCTTCAGGAGCCCGACCGCGATCAACGCGACCACGAGCGCGAAGACGAGCGCCGAACCGACGAACATGATCCACCAGAGCGACGAGATCGTCCTCGCCGGCCCGCTGTGCGGCGAGAGCGTCGACTGCCCGCCGCCGCAGCCGGACAGGCACACGAGCGGCAGCGCCAGCACCAGACGGTAGCGCCACTCGCGCCCGCTTCTCACGACGAAACCGAAGCGGTAGCTCGTAATCCGATCATTTTCGTCTGACGTCTTTCCGCGAGGTCGACGGCGGTAAACCAGGTGTCGGCCCCGATAATCGGCGCATGAGCGAGCGCCGCACGAGTCCGGTCGAGCTGTTGTGGGATCTCGTGTTCGTCTTCTCGGTGACGCAGGTGACCACTCTGATCGCGCGCGACCTGACCTGGAGCGGGTTCGGGCACGGAATGATCGTGCTCGCGCTCGTCTGGTGGGCCTGGTCGGCGTTCGTGTGGGCGGCGAACGCCGAGGACGAGGCGTCGCGCGCACTGCGGGCGATCCTGTTGCTCGGGATGCTGCTCGTGTTCGTGGCCGGGCTCGCACTCCCGTCGGCGTTCTCGGGGAAAGCCACGCTGTTCGCGGTGACGTACGCGGCGGTTCGCTTCCTCCACCTCGGGCTCTACGTCCATGCATCTCGGCGCGGCAACGCGTCCTGGTCGGCGATCAGCGGCTTCGCGACCACGATGGCGATCGGGATGGCACTCATCATCGCCGGCTCGTTCCTGTCGGAGCGCGTGCAGGTCGCACTGTGGACGATCGCGCTGCTGATCGACTACGCAGGCCCCGCCTGGCTGACGCGCGAGCGGCTGCGCGGGCTGCAGCAGGTCGCGATCGCGCACTTCGCCGAGCGGTACAGCCTGTTCGTGATCATCTGCCTCGGCGAGTCGATCGTCGCGATCGGCCTCTCTGCGGATGCGAACGCGATCGACGCACGGCTGGTCGCCGCCGTCGCGCTCGGCCTCGCGACGACCGTCGGCCTGTGGTGGACGTACTTCGATCGCTTCGCGGGCATCGCCGAGGAACGGCTGCGCAGTCACGACGACGTCGTGCTCGCCGCCGCCGACAGCTACAGCTACATCCACCTCGCGATCGTCGCCGGGATCATCGTCTTCGCCGTCGGGATGAAGCTCGCCATCCACGACGTGGCGGGATACTTCCCGGACGCCGCGCGGCTCGCGCTCTGCGGTGGGCTCGCGCTGTACTTCGCCGGCAACGCGTTCTTCCGCTTGCGGCTCGTCGGTGTGGTCGCGAACGCTCAACTCGCGGGCGTCCTCGGGATGCTCGCCGTCTACGCGCTCGGCGGCGACCTGTCGACCGTGTGGGTGACGGCGCTCACGACCACGGTCGTGGTCGGCGTCTGCGTTCTCGAGAGCGTGCGGACTTAGGTGTCGCGCCGGACGAGCAGCACCGCCGCAATCGCAATCGCGATCGCGCAATAACCGACGAAGAGCAGCACTCCCGGCCCCGGCGCCAGCGAGCCCGAGTCATGGGTGAGCTGGAAGACGGCGCGCGCGGCCGAGTCCGGGAGCCACGGGCTGATCGCCTGATTCCAGTTGGACGGCAGGATGTTGAGGAGCGGCGGGATGACGAAGAAGATCGCCGCGAAGATCGAGATGCCGCCGGCGGTGTTGCGGACGATCGCACCGAGCGCCATCGCGAAGACCCCGATCAGCATCAGGTAGACGGCGCCGCCGATCACCGTGCGCGCCACGCCCGGATCGGAGAGCGAGACACGCAGCTCCGCGTGCTTGTGGACGATCGTCTGGCTCGCCCAGAACGCGACGAGCACCGAGGGAAGAGCGAGCGCGAATGTGAGCAGCGAGAACACGCCGAGCTTCGCCCAGAGCACCGGCAGCCGCTTCGGTGTGGCTGTGAAGCTCGCGCGGATCATTCCCGTCGAGTATTCGGCGGTGATCGTGAGCACTGCCAGAACGGCGATCGCGAGTTGTGAGAGGTTGACGCCGGCCGTGGCGATCTCGACCGGGTGACGGTCGGCACGTTCGTGCGGGCTCAGGCTGCCCCAATGCGACGAGGTCACTGCTGCGAACAGGATCGGCAGGCCGATCGTCAGTACGACGGCCGCGAAGAGCGACCAGCGCGTCGAGCGGACAGAGCGGATCTTCGTCCACTCGGACACGGCGACGCGGAGCTGCGTGACGCGGCCGACGGCCGCGAGCCTTGGCAGTGTGCTCGCGCTCACACCGGCGCCCCTTGCAGCTCGGCCTGGTACTCGAGATCGCTCCGGGTCAGCTCCATGAACGCCTCTTCGAGCGACGCCTGTTGCGGCGTCAGCTCATGAAGCCGCAGGTTGTGGTCGGCGGCGAGATCGCCGACCTGCTCGGCGGTGAGCCCGCTGACCTCGAGCGCGCCGTCGTCCAACACGACCACCGTCACGTTAGGCCCGACGAGCAGGTCGCGAAGCTCGGTCGCCTGCGGCGAGCGCACGCGCACGACATTGCGCCCGGCACCCTTGATGAACTCATCGACGGGAACGTCTGCGATCAACCGGCCACGGCCGATCACGATCAGATGGTCGGCCGTGACGGCCATCTCGCTCATCAGATGCGACGAGACGAAGACCGTCCGTCCTTCCGCGGCGAGTTGCCTGAGGAGGTTCCGCATCCAGTGGATGCCTTCGGGGTCGAGGCCGTTGACGGGCTCGTCGAGCATCACGGTGGACGGGTCGCCGAGCAGTGCTGTCGCAATGCCGAGCCGCTGCCCCATGCCGAGCGAGAACTGGCCGACGCGCTTCTTGGCGACGTCGTGCAGGCCGACGAGGTCGATCAGCTCGTCGACGCGGCGGCGCGAGATGCCGTGGGTCTGGGCGAGTGCGAGCAGGTGATTCCGCGCCGAGCGCCCGGAATGCACCGAGCGTGCCTCGAGCAGCGCACCGACCTCATGGAGCGGCGCCGCATGGTCGCGGTAATGCTTGCCGTTGACCGTGACGTCGCCCTTCGACGGGCGATCGAGACCGAGGACCAAGCGCATCGTGGTCGACTTTCCCGACCCGTTGGGGCCGAGAAAGCCGGTGACGATCCCAGGGCGCACCGTGAACGAGAGACCGTCCACCGCGCGCTTCCTGCCGTAGTACTTCGTCAACGCTACGGCCTCGATCATTCACTCACACCGTAGACGCAGTTTCTGAAGACCTGGTGAAGAAACTCGTGAACGTCCTCCGGCTTCACCCTGTGCCTGGGCGGTAGCGTGAACCCATGGAGTACGTGAACCTCGGCGCGACCGGCCTGCGCGTCTCACGCGTCTGCCTCGGGATGATGAGCTACGGCGCGCACGAGTCTCGCCCGTGGGCGCTCGACGAGGCTGCCGCCGAGCCGATCGTCCGCCGCGCCGTCGAGGGCGGCGTCATCTTCTTCGACACCGCAGACGTCTACAACGGCGGCCAGAGCGAGGTCGTCACCGGCCGGCTCCTCTCGAAGCTGTTCGGGACGCGCGAGGAGTACGTAGTCGCGACGAAGGTGCACGGCCGGACGATGCCCGGCGAGAACGGCGCGGGCCTCTCGCGCAAGCACGTCCTCGCATCGATCGACGCGTCGCTCGGGCGGCTCGGTCTCGACTACGTCGACCTCTACCAGACGCATCGTTTCGATCCGCGCACGCCGATCGAGGAGACGATGGACGCGCTGCACGAGGTCGTGCGTGCGGGGAAGGCGCGGTACATCGGCGCGAGCAGCATGTATGCCTGGCAGTTCGCGAAGGCACAGCAGGTCGCGCCGACGAGGTTCGTGTCGATGCAGAACCACTACAACCTCGTCTACCGCGAGGAGGAGCGGGAGATGATCCCGCAGTGCATCGACCAGGGCGTCGGGATCCTGCCCTGGAGCCCGCTTGCACGCGGTCTCCTCGCCGGGAACCGCACTGCGTCCGGCGACAAGCTGACGACACGCGCGCAGACCGACCAGTTCGGCGACTCGCTCTACGTCCCGGAGCTCGACTTCCCGGTGATCGACCGGCTCGGCGAGGTTGCTGCCGCGCGCGGCGTCTCGGCGCCGCAGGTCGGCCTCTCGTGGCTGCTGCACAAGCCGGGCGTGACCGCACCGATCGTCGGCGCGACGAAGCTCGACCACCTCGAGGACGCCCTTGCCGCGGAGCAGCTGGCGCTGTCGGCGGATGAGATCGCCCGGCTCGAAGAGCCGTACGTCCCGCACGCGATCTCCGGGCACGAGTAACGGAAAGTCACGAACCTGGTTCCCTACGGGGAACCAGGTTCTTCAGCACAAACACGGACGACTTGAGGCTCGTCAGTCGAGCGTCGGCACGCGGCGTGGGAACAGCACGAGTCCGACGACGCCGAGCAGCGCCACGACGACGAGCGCCCAGAACACGCCGTGCACGGCATGGAAGATCGCCGGCGCCGTGTGGGGCCGATGTGCAAGCCGGCCGTTCGCGATCGAGCCGAAGACCGCGACGCCGACGGCGCTGCCGAGCGTTCGGATGAACATGTTCGTTCCCGTGACGACACCGCGTTGCGCCCACCCGACCGTCGACTGAACCGCGACGACGGTCGACACGGAGATCAGGCCGAGCCCGACGCCGAGCACGAACCCGGCGACGCCGACGTGCCAGATCCCGGAGTCGGCGCCGACGAAGAGCGCGAACAGCAGGCAGCCGGCGACCATGATCACTGAGCCGGCGAGCCCGGTCGGCCGGTAGCCGACGCGGAGATAGATGCGCGGAGCGAGCGTCGCGGCGATCGGCCAGCCGATCGTCATCGTCGCCATCGCGAGCCCGGCGACGACGGCGCCGACACCCACGACGCGCTGCGCGTACGTCGGGACGTAGGTCGTCTGCCCGATCAGGATCGCGCCGATCGCGAGCCCGGAGACGTTGCCGGCGACGAGGATCCGATGGCGGAAGACCCAGAGCGGCAGGATCGGCTCGGCGACCGTCTGCTCTATCCAGATGAATGCGACGAGTAGCAGCGCAGACGCAGCGAAGAGCGCGAGACTCGTCGTCGAGCTCCACGCCCAGCTGACACCGCCTTCGAGGAGCGCCAGGATCAGGAGCGAGCACGCCGCCGTCAGCGTGGCGGCGCCGGCGTAATCGATCCGATGCCTGCGGCGCTCGACCCGCTCGTGCAGGTGACGCTGGATCAACCATGCGGCACCGACACCGATCGGCAGGTTGAGCCAGAAGATGCCGCGCCACGTCCAGTACTCGGCGAAGAAGCCGCCGAGCGTCGGGCCGAGAATCGCCGAGACGCCCCACACCGACGAGATCCAGCCCTGCACCTTGCCGCGCTCCGCCGGCTCGTAGAGGTCGCCGACGATCGTCGTCGTGGTCGGCAGGATCGCGCCGGCAGCAAGCCCTTGCAGGCCGCGGAAGATGATCAGCGTGACCATGCTCCACGCGACGGCGCAGAGGATCGATCCGACGAGGAAGCCCGCAACGCCGAAGAGCAGGACCGGCTTGCGGCCGAAGACATCCGACAGGCGGCCGTAGATCGGCACCGTCACCGCCTGCGTGAGCAGGTAGATCGAGAAGATCCACGGGAAGAGCGAGAAGCCTCCGAGGTCGGCGACGATCTGCGGCACGGCCGTCGCGACGATCGTGGCGTCGATCGCCGCGAGCCCGATCGCGAGCATCAGCGCAGCGACGATCGCGCCGCGGTTGTCGGCCTCGGTCGCCGATACCTGTTCGACGGTCAGGTCTGCCATGCCCGCGAGTCAACCTAGCGGGGAAGGCTCAGCCCGCGGCGTCGTCCCGGACGATGATCCGCTTGCCTTCGATCCTGACGACAGCGTCCCACGGGATGACGCCGTGTCGCTCGTGACGCCGGACGCCAAAATGCGCGAGCCAGCCGCCGCGTCCGACGCACAGGCCGGTGATGCGGACGGCTGTCGCCGTTTGTTCGCCTCGCAGGTCGTGGCAGCGCCCAAGCGCGCGACCGGACGTCGTGACGACCTTCCGCTTCTGGAACGACGAGAACGTCCTCACCGGCGTGCTCCGGGAATGCGCTCCAGATAGGGACGCAGGCGATCGTCGCCGCTGCCGAGCCCGAGGGTGGTCGCGTCGCGCTTGAGGTGAACGGCTGAGTCGACGTCGTCTACCTCACGCCAGTCGATCCGCGCCTTGCCGCCACCGCCGATCCAGCCGGCAAGGCGGCCGGCCCAGCCCGCTCGCCGCCCCCAGTGGCCCGGCCCGACGAGGAGCGCGACCACCTCCGGCACCTCACCGGGGCCGCCCTCGATCGCGAGGTCGTCGACGTTGCCGCAGCGTCGCCCGTCCTTGTCGAGCAGCTGGCGGTCCATCAGGTGCAGCCCGATGTCGAACTCGCCGCGCATCAGTTCTGGCCGGCGTTCGTGAGGATCATCAGCGGGATGGCCGTGAGCGAGACGGCGAGGATCACGAGCAGGTACAGAAGGCCAAGCGTGTTCGCGAGCCGGCCGTTGCCGTAGCGGCCCATGTACGACCGGTCGTTCGCGACGAGGAGGATCGGTATGTAGGTGAGCGGGAGCGCGACGACCGAGAAGATCACCGCGTACTCGGTGAGCACCACCGGGTCGACGCCGGTCATGACGATCAGTGTGGCCGCGACGAGCAGGACGATCCACGTGAGGGCGAAGCGCGGCGCGCCGGCCGGGTGGCGGTAGCGGCCCCACTCCCACCCGCAGAACTGCGCGAGGTTGTACGCGCCGGCGAAGACGGTGTCGATCGACGCTCCGCCGACCGCGAAGAGAATCCCGACCAGGGCGAGCAGCAAGCCGAACTTCCCGAGCGTGTCACCGACACCAAGCGCGATCGTGCCGAGATGCTCCGGCTCGATGCCGTGACCGAGGAACACCGTCGCTCCGACCATCATCAGTGCAAGCGACAGGGTTCCGCCGAGCCCGTAGCCCACGATCGCGTTGGCTCGGTTCATGCCGATGTCCTTCGGCTTCCATTGCTCCTCGACACCGCCTGAGGAGTAGAAGTAGACCTCGTAGGGCGTCATCGCCGCACCCAGCAGCCCGATCACGAAGTAGAGATAGAGCATCGGGTTGTTGTGGCTGATGTGCGGCTCGAATCCGTGGCCGACCTTGCCCCACGAGGGGCCGACCTTCACGGCGGCGACGGCGAAGACGAGCATGCAGAGCCCGCCGTAGCCGAACAGCCGCTCGATCCACTCGAACGACGTCACCCAGATGACGATCGCGAACGACACCGCCGCCGCGACGATCAGCCAGCGGTACGGCACACCCGACAGCAGCTGCAGCACGATTGCGACGCCACCGAGCTCGCACGCGAGCGTCATCAGGTTGACGATCTCCGATGAGACGAGCGCGCCGAGCGCCGCCTTGAACCCAACCCGCTCGCGCACGGCGTCGAAGACCGCCTTGCCGGAGACGGCGGCGACGCGGCCGCACATCTCCGAGTACACGATGATCCCGACCACGCCGATCGGGATCACCCACATCAGCTGGTAGCCGAACGTCGCTCCGGCCGCCGTGTTGAAGACGAGGTCGCCGATGTCGACGAACCCACCGATCGCAGCGAGGATGCCGAGCGCGAGGCCGAGGATCTTGTTCACGCGCAGCCGCCGAGGTGCGCGAGCTGCGTCGCGATCGTCGACGCAAGCTGCTTGTTCGACGGATCGTCATGGAGACGCGTGAGTGTCTGCGCGAGCCGCCCTGCTTCGGCTCCCTTCGCGCGAACTCGCCGCTCGAGCGACGCGGAGGTCGGACGGCTCGCGAGCGCGTCGGCGAAGTTCGAGGCCTGGATCCGCAGGGCGTCCGCCTGCTCGCGGGCGAAGTTCGCCGTCGTGCGACCGGCACTCACGTTGTGAGCGAGCAGCGCGCCCTCGCACGCGACCGAGTCGATCGTCGCCGAGTCGTTCGTGAGCGCGTGCCTGTCGACGGTCCCGCCGTTGCAGGCCGCCAGCAAGACGACACACAGGATCAACACCGAGAGCCGCGCCGACACGAGGCACAACGGTGCCGCGCGTCAAACAGGTGCGTCTAGGTCCGAGGGAAGCGGTACACGCGTGCGTGGTGCGGGCCGTACGGGCTCGCGTCGGTGAACGCCCCGGCCTTGACCGTAAGCTTGCGTGGCGGGTTGCTCCGGCCGTGCGCAAGCACGGTTCCCTGGGTCACGCCGGCCGGTAGACCCTCGAACGTGACGCGCCTCGTCCCGCTCGGGCTGCGGCGGGCGACGATCAGGTAGACCGAGTCGGCAGTCTGGCGTGCGCTCAACTCGATGTCCGACGCGGTCGCCGTCACGGCGAACGGCGCGTCGGGCGCGAGCAGGGCGGCCACGTGCTGCGGCCCGGCGAGTTCCTGGGTCAGCGGCTTCTGCACGTTCCGCCAGTACGTCCAGTTGAAGCCGCGGACACGGTCCTGCGGCGTCATCACCTGGCGCAGGTGGCCGCCGAAGAAGAAGAGCCCGCGCGCGCCGGCGACGATCGCGTCGTACGCCATGAACCGCGCCTGCTGCAGCGTCGGGAAGACGTCCTGGTTGCGCGGCGGCAGCACGCCACTCCACGCAATCTGCAGCGTCGTCCAGATCGTCTGGGTCGGCTTCGCAGCCTGCAGGATCCGCGTGACGTCGCCGACGACGCTGATGTCCTTGTTCGCGCGGCCGGCGTGCTTGCCGGGCGGCACGGAGACGGGATAGATGTCGACGCCATGGATGTCGCAGGCCGCGGCGTACGGCCGCATCGCCTCGGCCGTGAGCACGCGATCGCTGCCGCCCTTCTCGACCGACGGGTCGCGCGGTGCCTCGATGATCGCGAGCGGGTGATCGGGGTCGAGCGAGTGCACGTGGTTCAGGACGGCGACGAGTCCCTTCGCCGCAAGGTGGCCATGCGCAGGCTCGTCCGCTCCCTTCCACACGCCGAGTCCCGGATGTCCCTTGACCGTGTTCACGATCTCTGTGAGCAGCGCCTTGTTCGCGAGCGTGTTGTCGACGCCGGCGAGCGCGAGCCACAGCTGCATCCCGTGCTGGTGCGCCACGTCGAGCTTGTGCCGCACGTTGACCATCTGCTCCGCCGCAGAGCTCGCCGCCCACGGGTCGTAGTGGCGCGCGAAGTTGATGCCGGCGCCGGCGACCTCGGCCCAGGCGTCTCCCCCGCTCGGGGTCTTCCCGTCGACGGGCGGCGGATCGGACAGCCCGAGCGGAAACACGGCTTTGCCGCCCGACACGAGGTTGCCGGTGGCTGGGTCGATGCGTGTCTTCATGTCCCGAGAATGCGTCTGCCCGTCATGAAATAAACGCGTCGAGCATTCGCCGGTGTTCGCGCGTGTCGAACCGGTGCAGTGGGTCGGCCGGCAGTGTGTGCTCGGCGAGGCGCCCATTCCGACGCAGGTAGACAACCGGCGTGACCGCTCCGTCGGCGGCGTACTCGACCGTCACCGCGCATGAGTCGCCGCTGTCCCGGTCGACGTAGTCCGCGAGCGGGACGATCCCGCCGTCGCGGTACCCGTCCCCGGTCTCGACGACGCGCGCGAGGTAGCCCTTCTGGATCCAGAGCTCGGGTGCATGCGCGAGCTCGTGGAGCAGGAACGCAACAGCCCCCGCGCGCACGAACTGCTGCTGCTCGCGCCGTACGCCGAAGTGCTTGCTCGCAATGTGCTGGGCGAGCACGCGCGCGTTGTACCGGAAACCGTTCACGGAGGCCGTGCTCGACGTCGCGCCGTGCTTGCGTAGGCCGGCCGATGCTCCCATCACGTTGCCCGCGAAGTAGATCCCCGGGACGGAGACGCTCTCCCAGTACGGCGTCTGCGCCGGCATTCGGCCGTCGTTCAGCATTGCGACGCCGATGCCCGGCAGGTCGCGCACCGGCGCGCGGAACCCGGTCGCCGCGATCACCTCGTCCGCTTCGAGCTCGAGCTCTCCCTCCCACGTCGTCCCGTTCGCGCGGATCCGATAGCCGTCCGCGTGCCGTTCGACGCGCTCGATCGACGCGTCGACGACGAAGCTGCCGGAACCGCCGCGGACGTGTTGCATGTACGGCGAGAGGTAGCGGATGCTGAGCGGCGAGAACGCGAGCACCGCTGTCTGCACCGGGCGCGGCGAGGCGAGCACGACTCGGCTCGCCCACGGCAGCAGTCCCTGCGCCAGCTCGAACGCCGAGTTGCGCTTGCCGACGATGAACACGCTCTTGCCGCGGTAGTGCTCCTGCGTGCGCGTGTCCGCGTAGTGCGGCGCAGCCTCGAGGCCGGGGATCGGCGCGGTCCACGGCTCGGTCACGCCGATCGCGAACACGCAGACCTTGCAGCGGTACTCGCCGTCCGAAGTACCGAGCGTGAAGCCGCTGTCGTCTCTGGAGGTCGAGAGCCATTCGCACTCGTAACGCACCTCGACGTTCTCGGCGAAGGCGGCCAGTCCGGCCTCTATCTCGCCGCGCGCGGGCACGTCGTACGCGCGGTCCATGAACTTGCGCACGAGCGCCTGGTGTTCGGGCTCGTCTCCGACGAGGCTGTTGTGGTCATACCACTCGTACTCCCGCGTCCCGGGCTCGAACGGCGCGTCCGGCTTCGTCCAGCTGATCAGCCGCTGGTAGATCGGCCAGCGCCGGAACATGCCGCCCGGCGCGGGGTCGCGCGAGAGCACGGCGCAGCGCGTGACTCCGGCGCGGGCGAGGCTGTACGCGGTCTGCAGGCCGCCGGGGCCGCTGCCGACAACGACGACGTCGTACTCGCCCGGCCGGAATGGTCTTTCGTCTACCCGTCCCAAGCGTTCGCCGCGCGCAACCGTTGCGCTTCGATCTGCAGCATTCGGTACATCACCGTCGGCTGCTTGAGCAGGAACGGCTTCAGCTCGGTGTCGGGGATGATCAGGCAGCGCAGCATGGTGGCGGCGATCACGTCGGCCGTCGGCCGCGCGTCGGTCAGGAGCGAGATCTCGCCGAAGAAGTCGCCGCGCATCAGCCGTGAGCGCTCGGTGCCGTCGATGACGACGTGCGCCTCGCCGTCGAGGATCACGTAGAAGCCGCCGCCGGTCACGTCCTGGCGGATGACGCGCTGGCCGGCCGCGAAGACCTCCTCGTCGAACGAGTGCGCGACCACCTCGAGTTGCGGGCGCGTCAGGTCGGCGAAGAGCGCGAGCCGCGCAAGCATGTCGACGTAGTTCTCGGCAGGGGCTTCCATCAGGTCCAGTGTACGGCCATGCCCTCGCCGGGATCCGGCAGAGGCAGCGTGTCTGCCTCTGCGGCCACGACGTCGCGTGCGGCCGTCGAGAGCTTCTTCCACGTGTCGATCGTGAGCACGCGTTTCGCGCGCCGCCACGTCCCGACGATCTCGCCATCGACGAGCAGCGCCCCCGGCCAGACGCGCGGGGTCCAGAGCTCGTTGCGTTGCCGCTCGTTCGGCACGAGGAGCGCGCGCTCGGCTGGCGTGACTCCGAGCGTGTAGGCATCGCCGCTCGGCAGCAGACGCACCCCGACACTCGACGCGCCCGGCTCCCGGACTGACGCCTCGTCGGCCGCGAGCAGGCGAGCCTCGCCGAGCGGCGTTCTAACCGGAACGAGCTCCGATTCGAGCTCGGCGAACACCCGCGCGGCTTTGTCCTCACTGATTTGCGCCCACGCGGCAAACGCACCGGATTCGGTCGGCCCGAAGACGTGCAGGAAGCGACGTGCGAGCTCGCGC
>DASXOW010000056.1:0-43672 GCA_036493955.1 Gaiellaceae bacterium | reverse complement strand
CGCAGGCGACGCCGGCGTCGGCGCTCCGTTCGTCGCCTGGCTCCCCGAGCACGATGCACTCGTGCTCGAGTTTGTCGACGGCGAGGTGATGAGCGCTGAGAAGCTCCGGCGCGGCGACCGGCTTCCCGCAGTCGCCCGCGCGTGCCGACAGCTGCACGGCGGCGCTCTCTTCCTCCACGGCTTCGACATGTTCGAGATTCAGCGCCGGTACCTGCGCGTCGTTCAGGAACGCAGCTTTCGCCTGCCTGACCGCTACCTCGAGTTCGAGCCACACGTCCGCGCCCTCGAGACGGCGATGCGCGCGCAGCCGGAACCGGCCGTCCCCTGCAACAACGACTTGCTCGCCGAGAACTTCATCGACTGCGGCGGCGAGCTAAAGCTGATCGACTACGAGTACTCCGGCAACAACGAGCCGTCGTTCGAGCTCGGGAACGTGTGGAGCGAGTCCGGTCTCACGTTCGAGCACCTCGAACGTCTCGTGGCCGAGTACTACGGCGCCCCACTCGTGAACAGGGTCGCCCGGTGCCGCGCCTGGGGTCTGATGTCGAAGTACGGCTGGACGCTCTGGGGGTCGATCCAGGACGGGATCTCCCACCTCGACTTCGACTTCTGGGGCTGGGCGATGGAGAAGTACGAGCGCGCCGTGGCCGAGTTCGACGGCCCCGACTTCGAGCGACTGCTCGACGACGTCCGCCGCACTGATTAGGCCAACAGCGCGATTCCCGCGACCACGGCGCACGCGCCGGCCAGGCGCCATGGCGTCACGCGCTCTTTCAGCACGACGGCTGCGAGCGCCGCGGCGACGACGACGCTCGTCTCCCGCACCGCCGCAACGCTGGCGGCCGGAGCGCGCGAGAGCGCGGCGAGGACGCAACCGTACGCGACGAACGTGGCGATCCCGGCCACGACGGGGGCGGGGCCGAAGGCAGCGCGCACCGCCGCTGCCGATCGCACGCGGACGACGATGCACGCGTACGCAAGGCTCGGGAGGATCATCGACAGCTCGAGGTACGGGATCGGCGACGCGTGCCGGATCCCTTGCTTGTCGATCAGCGTGTAGCCGGCGATGCAGCATGCGATCGCGACGCCGAACGCAAGCCCGATCGGGTCCGGGTGCGCAAGACCGCGGACGAGCAAGATCCCGAAGACCACGAGCGCGACGCCGCCCGCCTGCTGCACGCTGGTGGCGTGCCCCAGGACGGCGACGGAGACGAGGAGCACGAGGACCGGCGCGCCTCCCCTCGCGATCGGATAGACGACCGAGAGCGGCGCCCGCCGGTAGGCCGCGGCGAGGAGCGCGAAGTACGCGAGCTCGAGCAGGCCGCTCCCGAGGAGCCACGGCCACACAGCCGGCTCGACGTGCCACACGACGACGGCGAGCGGCGCGAACACGATCTCCGACGTGAGCAGTGCGACGACGGTCGCCGCCTCGATGTCGGGTGCACGGGCGAGCAGCAGGTTCCACAAGGCGTGGAGCACCGCCGCCGTGAGCGCGAAGGCGAGAGCTGTCGCCGGCATGTTCCGACGCTATCCTCGCCGTCAGATGCAGGCGCTGGTCTTCGACTTCAACGGGACGATCTCGGACGACGAGCCCGTCCTCATGCGGGTGTATCAGGAGCTGTTCGAAGAGATCGGCCGGCCGATCACGGCAGACGAGTATGTCGAGCAGCTCGCGGGCCACACCGACCCCGAGATGTTCAGGCGCTGGCTCGGCGTTGCCGACCCCGAGTTGATGGAAGAGCGGATCCGCCGCTATCAGGCGATCGTCGCGGATGGGTCGACGGTCGACGGGGAGACGCGAGCAGCAGTCCGCTACGCGGCGGAACGCGGTCCCGTCGGGCTCGTGACGAGCGCCTACAGGTCGGAGGTCGATCCGGTGCTCGAGGTGACCGGCCTGCGCGCGGCGTTCACCGCCGTGGTCTCGCTCGACGACGTCACGAACGGCAAGCCACATCCGGAGCCCTACCTGCGCGTCGCGGAGCTGCTCAGCGTCCCGCCGGCAGATCTGATCGTCTTCGAGGACACCGATGCCGGTGTCGAGTCGGCGAAGGCAGCCGGCGCGTACGTGATCGCACTGACCCGGACGGTCGGTGCCGCACGGCTCGCGGATGCCGACGAACTGATCGAGCGCATCGACGTACCGCTGCTCGAGCGGCTGTGCTCGTAATCGCCCATCGGGGCGCGTCGGCCGAGCTACCCGAGAACACGTTGCCGGCGTTCGCGCGCGCGATCGAGCTTGCGGCGGATTACGTCGAGTTCGATGTCTGGAACGGGCTCGAGGTGACGCATGCGCCGCCAGCGCAGGACGCCGCGTACCCGACGCTCGCGGACGTGATCGAGCTGTGCCGCGGGCGTATCGGCTTGATGGTCGAGCTGAAGCGCCCCCGCGTGGACACGGTCGCACGGGCGCTCCGGCTGCTCGACGACGATGACGTCCTCGTCTCGTTCCAGCGGCGGGCGATCATCGAGGCACACAAGCTCCGGCCGAAGATGCGAACGGTGCAGCATGTCGGTTTCGGGGTCTCGATCCGCGCGGCGCAGGGCGGCTGGGCTGTCGGGTTCCAGAACCAGCGGGTGACCCGGCGCGGCATCGCGACGGCACAGGCGCTTGGGCTCGCGACGGCGGTTTACACGGTCAACAACACGGCGCGCATGGTCGAGCTACGCGAGCTCGGCGTCACCGGAGTGTTCACGGACGATCCTAGAGCAGCGCTTGCGGCACTCCGAAAGACTTGAACCCGGTTCCCGCCTTCGGCGGCAACCGGGTTCGTCTGCCTCTGGACGAACTGCCTTAGGTTCCCTCGCCGATGTCGGGCAGG
Organism: Gaiellaceae bacterium; assembly: GCA_036493955.1. Classification (GTDB taxonomy): domain Bacteria; phylum Actinomycetota; class Thermoleophilia; order Gaiellales; family Gaiellaceae; genus PALSA-600. The sequence continues at coordinate 40,853 of DASXOW010000056.1, read as the reverse complement.
GCCTCGTCGTCGGCGAGCGTGAGGAGCTGGACGCCTTCGGTCGGAACCTGCGCGACGACGTTCGCGCCCACCGGGAGCGCCGAGGCGCGCGCGGTCGACATGTCCGCGATCAGGCCGCCGGTCATCTTCAGCCGCGTCACGGGGCCGAGGAACGTCTGGGTCAACACCTCCGCGATGAGCGAGTTGCCGTTCGCGGTGGTCCCGTTCCCCGCTGCCTGGAGGTCGAGCGTCTCCGGCCGGATCAGGATCAGCACGCGCTCGCCGTTTGACCGGCCGCGCGCCGCATCGATCCGCAGGCGATTCCCCGCATGCTCGACCTCGCCGGCGGCACCGTCGACGATGTGTGCCTCGAGCCGGTTCATCGTCCCGATGAACTCCGCGACGAACGGCGTCTTCGGCGCCGTGTACATCTCGGAGGGCGTCCCCATCTGCTCGATCACTCCGCCGTACATGACGGCGACGTGGTCGGAGATCGCGAGCGCCTCCTCCTGGTCGTGCGTCACGTAGAGCGTCGTGATCCCGAGCTCGAGCTGGATGCGGCGGATCTCCTCGCGGAGCTGCACGCGCACCTTCGCGTCGAGCGCCGACAGCGGCTCGTCGAGCAGCAGCACACGCGGCTCGATCGCAAGCGCGCGCGCCAGCGCGACACGCTGCTGCATGCCGCCGGACAGCTGATGTGGGTAGCGGTCGGAAGCGTGCGCAAGCCCGACAAGCTCGATGAGGTCGCTCACGCGCTTCGACCGATCGGCCTTCTCGCGGCCGCGAATCTTCAGTCCGAAGTCGACGTTCTGGCGAGCTGTCATGTTCGGGAACAGCGAATACGCCTGGAAGACCATTCCCATGTCGCGCTTGTTGGGCGGTACCCCTGCGAGGTCCTTGCCCTCGATGACGATCCGCCCGGCGTTCGGACGATCGAAGCCGGCGACGAGGCGCAGCGCCGTCGTCTTGCCGCAGCCGGACGGTCCGAGAAGAGACAGGAACTCGCCCTCGCCGAGGGAGATGTCGATCCCTTTCAGCGCCTGGAAACTGCCGAACTGGCGATGGAGGTTCTCGAGCTGGAGGTAAGACACCTAGCGTGCTCCCGCGATCACGGCGCCGCGGGCGCCTCGTTTACGGCCGACGAGCAGCAGCGACAGCATCGCGCCCCAGGTGATCATGAACGACAGCAGCGTCAGGGCGCCGGCCGGGAAGCCCTGCGACTCGTTCACGTACTGCAAGAAAATCGGGAAGGTGTGGAACGCGGCGAGGTTCGCGATCGTGAACTCGCCCATAACGACCGCCAGCGTGAGGAACGCAGCGCCGAGGGCGGCCGTGCGGATGTTCGGGAGGATCACCTTGACGAGTGTCGTCATCGTCGTCGCGCCGAGGCTCTGCGACGCCTCGGTCAGCGTGTGCACATCGATCGCACGGAAGCCTGCGTCGAGCGAGAAGAAGGTGTAGGGGAACGCCAGGATGACGTACGCAGTCGCGAGGAACCCCCACGGCGTGCCGTAGAACCATGACGGCGTCCCCTTGAACGTCTTGAGCAGGCCGACGACCATGACGATCGGCGGCACGACGAACGGGACAAGCGCCATGAACGCGAGCACCGGCCGGAGCTTCGGAACCTTCAGGTGCACCCAGTAGATCGTCGGCACGAACAACAGCAGGCTGATCGCGATCGTCTCGATCGCGAGGATGAACGAGATCTTGATCGTGTGCCAGAAGTCGCCGTTGTGGATCACCCAGCCGTAGTTGTGCAGCGTGCAGCACGGCGCGCCGACCGCGTTTTTCTTCAGGCTGAAGTCGAACGTCGCATAGAGCGGCAGGAAGAAGTACACACCGGCGATCAGCAGCCAGACGACGGCACTCGGCGCGATGCGAGGGCGACGGAGCCTCATTTCGCCCACTTTGCGGCCCGCCGCTGGAGCGGGATGTAGACGATCATCATCGCGGCGAGCACGACGAACATCCCGAACGCGAGCGCCTGTGCGAGGTGCGGGTTGTCGAGCACGTTGCCGGTGTAGTAGTTGCCGATCACGATCGGGACGATGTTCTGGCCCTGGTTGATGCTGTACGCCGTCGCATACGCCGCAAACGCGTTCCCGAAGAGCAGGATGAACGCGCCGAGGAACGACGGCATCAGCACCGGAATGCCGACGTGACGCCAGAACTGCCACTGCTTCGCGCCGAGGTTCGACGCGGCCTCGCGCCACTCGCGTTTGAGGCCGTCGATCGCCGGCGCGATCACGAGGATCATCAGCGGCAACTGGAAATAGAGGTATGCGACCTCGACTCCACGCTCGGAGAAGAGCTGGAAGTGCGGCCAGCGGACGCTCGTGTCGTAGCCCGCGTTGCGGAACCAGGTCGTGACGACGCCGAGCGGGCCGAGGGTCGCGATGAACGCGAACGCGAGCGGGATGCCGCCGAAGTTCGCCGCGACTCCTGAGAAGGTCGTCAAGACCGAGCGAATCCAGCGCGGCGTGCCTTCCCGGATCGCCGCATAGGCGACGAACAGGCCAACGACGCACCCGAGCGTGGCTGTGACGAGGCTGATCCGCAGGCTCCCCCAATACGCGTCGATGTACGGGTGCTGGAAGAGGAGGTGGATGTTCGAGAACGTCGCGTGGTCGTTCTTGTCCTGGAACGCACCGACCATCACCGACGCGGCAGGCAGGAACAGGAACGCGATCGTGTACGCGAAGAACGGCAGGGTCGCGACCCACGCCAGGGACAGGCGCCTCCGGCCGGACGCGAGGTCCGGCCGGAGTGCCTGCGATGCAGCTTCGGTCGAGATGCCTACCCGCCGACCTGCGTCGGCCACTTCTGGGCGATCAGGTTCTTCGCCGCAGTCTGCTGGCCGATCGATGCGAACTTCACCTTGTTGTAGATCGCGGAGGCCGGGAGCTTGGCGAGGACCGCCGCCGGGATCACCTTGCGGGCGACCAGGTCGGCGAACCGTGCCGGGTGCGCACCGCCCTTCAGCCAGATGATCTGCCCCTGATCGGAGTAGAGGAACTCCTGCCAGAGACGAGCCGCGTTGGGATGCGGGGCGGTGGCGTTGACCGCCTGTGCGTAGGGACCGCCGTACACACCGTCGGCCGGGACGGTGAAGCCCCAGTTCGCGGCGGGGAACTCCGTCACGTAGGCGATGTTGTTGTAGTCCCAGTCGAGGGAGATCGGCGTCTGACCGGACGCGACCGTCTGCGGGGTCGTCTGGACCGGGATGTAGTTCCCGCTCTTCTTCAACGCCGCCCAGTAGTCGATGCCGGCCTGCACGTTCGACAGCGAGCCGCCGTTCGCGAGCGCCGAGGCGATCACGACCGACACGGCAGAGTTCGACGCGAGCGGACTGCCGTTGATCGCGACCTTGCCCTTGTACTCCGGCTTCTTCAAGTCGGCGAACGTCTTCGGGGGGTTTGAGATGAGCGACTTGTTATAGCCGATCGAAACGGCGCCCCAGTAGTCGCCCATCCAGAAGCCGCGCGTGTCCTTGAGGCTGCGCGGGATCGTCTTGTAGTTGGAGTTGAAGTACTTCGCGTACAGGCCTTCGTTCGCGCCTGCGATCGCGAACGAGATGCCGACGTCGACGGCGTCCGGGGCCCGCTTGTCGCCCTTGAGCGAGCGGATCGCCTCGTTCTCCTGCGCAGAGCTGCCGTCGGGGTTGTCGTTCGTGATCGAGATCCCGTACTTGCGCGGGAAGTTGTGAAGCGCCTCCTTGTAGTTCGCCCAGTCGGGCGGGAGCGCGATCGTGTTCAGGTGGCCTTCCTTCTTCGCCGCAGCGGCGAGAGCCTTCAGGCCTTCCTTCGTCATGTGCGTCGGTGCCGCCATCGCCGCCTTGTTGGCCGCGAACGCAGTCGACGCGCTGCCCACGAGCGTGAGGCCGAATGCGGCGGCCGCGCTACGGCGCAGCATCGACGACCGGCTCATCCCCTCCTCTTCCAGCTTGGCCCAGAACTCGATTTCTTGGGCCTCGTAGTCCTCCATGCGTGCCCTCCAAGCGTCAGTTGACCTGACAAGAAGATCATGGATCGCCCCCCTATTTCAATAGGGAAGATCGGCGGGTTCACAAAATCGCCACCAGATCGACACCGATTTCCGGTCGGCAGGCGAATGGATATGGTCGCCACGGATGTCACCGTTCGACACTCCTGGCGACTGGCTCCGGTGCGCCCTGCACGCGCATACGACGAACTCGGACGGCGAGCTCGGGCCGGAGTTCCTCGTTCGGCACTACGACTGGGCGGGATATGACGTCCTGGCGATCACCGACCACTGGTTCCGCACGGTCGAAGCGTCCACCAAGTCGCTCCTCGTCATCCCGTCGACCGAGCTCGACGGGCTGGTCGGGGACGGCGAGGACGTGCACGTGCTCGCACTCGGCGTCGAAAGCGACCCGGTGGCGCCGACGGGTGATTTCGAGCCCCTCGCGGACGTCGTCGCGTGGATCGCGGCGAACGGCGGGCTCCCGTACATCGCGCACACCTACTGGAGCGGCCTGCGAACCGAGCAATGGGTGGACTGCCCCGGCCTGCTCGGGCTGGAGGTGTGGAACTCCGGGTGCGAGCTCGAGCTCGGCCGCGGCGACTCGTCGATCCACTGGGACGAGGCGCTCGAGCTCGGACGGCCGTTGCAGGCACTCGCGACGGACGACTCCCATCACCCCGGCTACGACAGCGGCTTCGCCTGGACCTGGGTGCGCGCCACGGAGCGCACCCAGGCAGCGGTGATCGACGCGCTTCGTCAGGGGCTGTTCTACGGGTCGACCGGTCCCGCGGTGCACGGCGTCGAGGTGTCGGACGAAGAGGTAACCGTGCGCTGCAGCCCCGCCGCGTCGGTCACGCTGTACTGCGGCCGCACGCGCGGCGCACGCGCGAACGCCGGCCGGCTCGGCTACCCGAACCTGAGCCGCATCCTCGAGCAGAACGACGACGGGCTGATCACGCGGGTCTCCCTGCAGCGCCCGTGGGACGGCGGCAGGTACGGCCGCGTCGAGGTGAAGGCAGCAGACGGCACGAGAGCCTGGACGAATCCGCTGTGGACCGCGTAGCGGCGATCGAGCAGCTCGCGGCGCGGCAGTTCGACCTGCTCGTCGTCGGGGGCGGGATCATCGGCGCCGGCATCGCCGAGGCTGCGACCGCGCACGGGCTCGACGTCGCGCTCGTCGACCGCGCCGACTTCGCGTCCGCCACGTCGTCCGGCTCGTCGAAGCTGATCCACGGTGGCCTCCGCTACCTGCAGATGGGCGACATCGCGCTCGTGCGCGAAGCCCACCAGGAGCGCCGGTACCTGATGAATGTCGTCGCGCCGCACCTCGTCGAGCGGCTGCCGTTCCTGTTCCCGTTGTACGCGGGCGGGCCGCACCGGCCGATCGTCGTGCGCACGGGCGTGCTCCTCTACTCCACCCTCGCACGCGCGCGGCTGAACGGCCGCATCAGCGAGGAGCGTGCATTGCGGCTCGTTCCGCAGCTGCGCACCGAGCGACTGCACTCCTTGGCGCTCTACGCGGACGCACGCACGAACGACGGGCGCCTGACCATCGAGAACGTCGTCGCTGCCGTGGAGCGAGGGGCGGTCGCGCTCAATTACGCAACGGTGACCGCGATCCGCCCCGGCGGAGCGGACGTGCACGTCGACGGGCACGACGTCACGGTGCGCGCCTCGATGATCGTCAACGCGACCGGGCCGTGGCTGGACCACCTCCGGAAGCTCGAGGATCCCGGCGCCGAGCCGTCGATCCGGCTGTCGAAAGGCGTGCACGTCGTGGTCGACGGCGGCGAGGACTGGGGCGCCGCGGTCACGATCCCGCAGAGCAAGGTGCGCGTGAGCTTCGCGATCCCGTGGGAAGGGATGCTGCTGCTCGGGACGACCGACACCCTGCACGAGGGCGAGCCCGACGACGCGCGTGTGACCGACGACGACGTGCGTGCGATCCTGGACGAGGCGGCGAGCGCGATCGACGGGATCGGCGCGCCGCGCGCGTCCTTCTTCGGTCTTCGCGTCCTACCGGGTGGCCCCGGGGCGACCGCGAACGCGCGCCGCGAGACGGTCTACACCCGCGGCACGACCGGAATGCTCAGCGTCGCCGGCGGCAAGCTCACGACGTACCGGCGTATCGCACTGGACACGCTCGGTCAACTCGGCGTGAAGAACCTGAACCGTGCGCCGCGCCCGCTGCCGGGCGCGCTCGGCCTTGCAAACGTCGTCTGGCCGGTCGAGCTCGACGCCGCGAGGCGCAGCCATCTACTCCACCTGTACGGGTCGCGCGCCGCCGACGTAGTGCGCCCTGCGATCGAGGACCCCTCACTGCTCGAGCCGCTCGTCCCCGGCCGCCCCGACCTGCGCGCGCAGGACGCGTGGGCGCGGGAGCGCGAGCTCGCGATCCGGGAGGAGGATGTGATCCGGCGCCGGACAACCGGCTGGCTCGCGGGTTCGCTAGGTTCTCCAGATGGCTCCAAGGTTGACGCGGCTCACCCAGCCGCTCGTCCGTGACCAGGGAGAGCTGAGAGCCGCGAGCTGGGACGAGGCGCTCGACCGCGCCGCCGCCGGCTTCCGCAAGGCGATCGACGACGGCGCCATGACGGGCCTCTTCAGCTGCTCCAAGACCACGAACGAGTTGAACTTCGCCACGCAGAAGTTCAGCCGGGTCGCGCTGCAATCCAACAACGTCGACAGCTGCAACCGCACCTGACACGCTCCTAGCGTCGTCGGTCTGGCGACGGTGTTCGGTGCAGGCGGTGGTACCAGCTCCTACGAGGAGGTGCGAGAGGTCGCGGACCTGATCGTGCTCTGGGGCTCGAACGCGCGCGAGGCGCACCCGATCTTCTTCCACCACGTGCTGAAGGCGATGAACCGCGGGGCGAAGCTCATGGTCGTCGACCCGCGCCGCACGACGTCGGCGCAGTGGGCCGACCTGTGGCTCGGCCTCGACGTCGGCACCGACATCCCGCTCGCCAACGCGGTCGCGCGTGAGATCGTCGTGTCGGGGCTCGCGAACGAGGAGTTCATTGCGCGCGCGACCACCCACTACGACGCGTTCCGCGAGTCGATCGAGCCGTGGACGCTCGAGGAGGGCGAGCGGGTCACGGGCGTGCCCGCGGAGGCGATTCGCGAGCTCGCGCATGCGTTCGGGAACGCGGCGAATCCGCAGCTCTGCTGGACGCTCGGGATCACCGAGCACCACAACGCGGTCGACAACGTGTTCGCGCTGATCAACCTGGCGCTGCTCGTCGGCGGCGTCGGCCGTTACGGCGCCGGGCTGCAGCCGCTGCGCGGGCAGAACAACGTGCAGGGCGGCGGCGACATGGGTGCGATCCCGAACAAGCTGCCCGGGTTCCAGGACGTCAGCGACGACATCGCGCGCGAGAAGTTCGAGCGGGCCTGGGGCGCCCGGATCTCACCGATCGCCGGCCTGCACCTGACCGGGATGTTCGAGGCGATGGAGCACGGGACGTTGAAGGCCGTGTACGTCGTCGGCGAGAATCCCGCCCAATCGGAGGCGGACAAGCAGCACACGGTCGAGCTGCTGAAGGGACTCGACCATCTCGTCGTGCAGGATCTTTTCCTGACGCGGACGGCCGAGCTCGCTGACGTCGTGCTCCCGGGCTGCGCCGGCTGGGCCGAGTCGGAGGGAACGGTGACGTCGAGCGAGCGCCGGGTGCAGCGTGTCCGCAAGGCGCTCGATCCGCCCGGCGAGGCGCGCGACGACATCGAGATCGTGTACGAGCTCGCGCGCCGGCTCGGGCACGACCTGGGCAGCACGAAGGCGGAGGACATCTGGAACGAGGTGCGCTCGCTGTCGCCGATGCACGCGGGCATGAGCTACGCACGGCTCGAAGAGCTGCGCGGGATCCAGTGGCCGTGCTGGCACGACGAGCATCCGGGCGAGCAGTTCATCCACGGCCGGCTGTGGCACGACGTCGTCGTCGAGCCGGCGCCGTTCATGGCCGTCGAGCACTCGCCCCCGGTCGACGTGCTCGACGACGACTTCCCGTTGCGGCTCACGACCGGCCGCCGGCTCGAGTCGTTCAATACGGGCGTCCAGACAGGCGGGTACTCCTCACCGCTGCACGTGAACGGCGAGGCGCTGCGCGTCTCACCCGAGGACGGCGCGCGCTACGGGCTCGTCGACGGCGGACGTGCCGTCGTCGCTTCGCGGCGCGGCGAGATCGAGGCACCGGTCGCCTTCGACACAACGCTGCGGCCCGGTCTTGCATTCATGAACCTGCACTTCCCGGAGCTCGTCGACACGAACGTGCTCACGATCGACGCGACCGATCCGCTCTCGGGCACGGCGGAGTTCAAGGCGACCGCCATCAAGGTCACGCCCGTTGCCTGACCTGAAGCTGCTCGACACGCCGCCGTCCAACGCCGAGCGCGCAGCGATCGACGCGGTCCTCGGCACGCCGCCCGAGACGAATGGCCACCGAACGGCACGCTCGGATCGCGCGAGCCGACACCTCCTCCTCCCCGCTCTCCGTGCTGCGCAGCGCCGCGTCGGCTGGGTCAGCGAGGGAGCGCTCGGGTATGCGTCACGGAGGCTGTCGGTCCCGCCGGCGGAGGCGTACGGCGTCGCGACCTTCTACGCGCTGCTGTCGCTCGAGGAGCAGCCCGCCGACGTGACGCACGCGTGCACCGATCTCTCCTGCGCGTTGAAAGGCGCGACCGTCGGCGTCGGCGAGCACCCAAGCCCATGCCTCGGCCTGTGCGAGCGCGCACCGGCGAAGTACCGGACCGTCGCCGGCGAAACGCCCTTCGAGGAACAGCTCCCGGCCGATTCGCCGCCGCTGCCACAGCGAGAAGGCCTGCGCCTGCTGCGGCGGATTGCCGACGGCGTCGATCCCACATCGCTCGACGCGTATGTCGCCGCCGGCGGCTTTGAGGCGCTCGCACAGGCGCGCGAGCTCGGCCCGGACGCGGTGATCGAGCAGGTCACGGAGTCGAAGCTGCTCGGGCGCGGCGGCGCGGCGTTCCCGACCGGCGTCAAGTGGCGCGCCGTCCGCGAGCAAGCGGAGGAGACGCGGTACGTCGTCTGTAACGCGGACGAATCGGAGCCGGGGACGTTCAAGGACCGGGTACTGATGGAGAGCGATCCGTTTGCGCTTGTCGAGGCGCTGACGATCGCCGGCTTCGCGACGGGCGCGCAGAAGGGCTACGCGTACATCCGCGCCGAGTACCCGCTCGCCCACGAGCGCGTCCAGAACGCGATCGACGCGTCGGCGGCGCAGCTCGACGGCTTCAAGATCGAGCTGCGGATCGGCGCGGGCGCGTACGTGTGCGGCGAGGAGACCGCGCTCTTCCAATCGATCGAAGGCAAGCGCGGCGAGCCCCGCAACAAGCCGCCGTTCCCCGTCGAGGTCGGGCTCTTCGGCAAGCCGACCGCGGTCAACAACGTCGAGACGCTGTTCAACGTGCTCGAAGTGCTCCGCATCGGCGGCGCCGAGTACGCGCAGACGGGCACCGAGGGATCCGCTGGGACTCGGCTCTTCTGCCTCTCCGGCTGCGTCGAGCGGCCGGGGCTCTACGAGCTGCCGTTCGGCGCGACGCTGCGCGAGCTGCTGGAGCTCGCCGGAGCCGGGGCGGTCAAGGCCGTGCTGCTCGGCGGCGCGGCGGGCGCGTTCGTCGGCCCCGATCTGCTCGACCTGAAGCTCACGCACGAGGACACGCGCGCGGCGGGGGTGACCCTGGGCTCGGGCGTCGTGATCGTCTACGACGACGAGGCGGAGCTGGTGCCCGCGCTGCTGCGGATCGCAGAGTTCTTCCGCGACGAGTCGTGCGGACAGTGCGTTCCGTGCCGCGTCGGCACGGTGCGGCAGGAGGAGGCACTCAAGCGGCTCGCGGCGGGACGGCCACACGATGGCGAGCTGCACACGCTCGGGGAGGTGGCACAGGTGATGCGGGACGCGTCCATCTGCGGTCTCGGCCAGACTGCCGCCAACGCGGTCGAGTCCGCGATCGCCAACTTGAAGGTTTTCTCATGAGCACATTGCTGACCGCGAAGAAGATGATCGAGCTGACCGTCGACGGGCAACCGGTGCGCGTCTTCGACGGCTCGACGATCCTCGACGCGTGTCGACAGCTCGAGATCGAGACGCCGACCCTCTGCTACGGCGACACGCTCACGCCCGTGAACGTGTGTCGCGTCTGCGTCGTCGAGCTCGAAGGCGCACGGACGCTCGTGCCTGCGTGCTCGCGCAAGGCGGAAGCCGGGATGGTCGTGCATACCGACTCGGAACGCGTGCGGACGTCGCGCCGGCTCGTGCTGGAGCTGCTCGGCTCTTCGGTCGACCTGTCGACGGCACCAGAGGCACTCGCGTACATCGAGGAGTACGACGCGAAGCCCGACCGCTTCGGCGCGGACGCAGCTCGGGTCGAACACGAGGTGAAGGTCGACAACGACCTCTACGTGCGTGACTACTCGAAGTGCATCCTCTGTTACCGGTGCGTCGAGGCGTGCGGTGTGGACCACCAGAACACGTTTGCGATCGCCGTTGCCGGCCGCGGCTTCGACGCGCACATCTCGACCGAGCTCGACGTGACGCTGCCGGAGTCGGCTTGCGTGTACTGCGGCAACTGCATCGCCGTCTGCCCCACGGGAGCGTTGATGTCGAAGCGCGAGTACGACATGCGGCAGGCCGGCACCTGGGACGAGTCGAAACAGGAGGTCGTGACGACCGTGTGCGCGTACTGCGGCGTTGGCTGCAACCTGGAGCTGCACGTCCAGGAAGGCGCGATCGTGAACGTCACGTCGCCGGACGACCACGATGTGACGAGCGGCAACCTTTGCATCAAGGGACGCTTCGGCTACCGCTTCGTCGAATCGCGCTAAGTCGCCGGGGGCAGCGACATGACCAACGAGTTGAGTCCCTCGACCTCGACGAACCCGCTCGTTCGATAAAGACGTAGAGCAGCTGCGTTGTCCTCCTCGGTCTGCAACGCGAGGCGAAGGGCACCAGCCGCCTCGGCTTCTTGACGCACGCGCGCCAGCAACGCTCGTGCAATGCCTGTCCGCCGCCAGCGAGGGGGCACAAACAGGTCCCGGATCTGCCAGTAGTGACCGAGACGTAGCGACGCGGGGGTGCGCACGATGGTCGCAAAGCCGACCAGGTCGCCGTCGATCTTGGCGACGAAGACGTTGAGGGCACCGCCGCCGATGTTCTCCTGTAGCCATGCCGACGACTGCGCGATGTCGGGTAGCTCGCCGTGGTGCACGCGGTAGTCGTCGAACAGAACCGCGAGCTGCGCAATCTGGTCGCCGGTCGGGCTCTCGATCGCGGTCACCACTACCGATGCGTCCATCGAGGAGACTAACGCCGATCGTTCAAGAGACTGGAACGAGAACGTCGATGACGTCGTGGCGACGGTAGTACTCGAGTGTCGGCCGGGTGCGATCGGCGTCCGGCCGCTGCGCGAGGCGTTCCGCAGTCGGGCCGATCTGCTCGTAGACCGCGGGAGGCTCACCTTGCAGCCGAACGCACGCATACCGCCCGCCGGGAAGCGTGTCGCGCTCGGCGCCGAACGCTGCTGGATCGTCATCGGCGCGAAGCACGGTGCAGACGCTGTAGGTGTCCGATACCGGGTCGAACGCCCCGTAGAACTTCCGGCCGCGTAGCCCGACCGCCGCCTCGAACTCCGCCCAGGCACGCTGGATCTCCGACAGCTGATCGGGGACGCGGACAAGCATCACTTCGGTCGGTTCTCTCGTGACGACGTGCTCCTCGCCCACACCTGCACGGTACGTCACGCAGCGTCTGGCGTGTGCGCCTCGGTGACGATCCCTGCACGCACGAGCTCGTCGAGGCGGCTCTCGTCACGCATCACCACGGCCCGCGCGTCTTCGACTGCTCGTGGCCGCAGACTGCGCTGCGCCCGCACCACGAATTGCGGAGCGACGGACGCACCACGGCGAGGTCGGCGAGGAGCCACGCAACGAAGACTCCACCGCCGATCATCTGCTCGCGCCGAACCGGAACGAGCACCTCTACGGCCCCTACGCAGGAGAGGAGAAAGCCCGGCGTTTCATGAGCGGACGATACGCCCGATCCGCTACGGCTAGTCCGACGACTGCATGAACGCGAGGACCGCCAGCACCCTTCGATGATCCTCCGCGGTCTGGCGGAGCCCGAGCTTCGTGAAGATGCTCGCGATGTGCTTCTCGACGGCACCGACGCTCAGGTACAGCGCCGACGCGATCGCGGCGTTCGAGCGGCCCTCCGCCATCAGGCCGAGCACCTCGCGCTCCCGCGGTGAGAGGCCCTCGAGCGGGCCGCGCCGGGAGAAGAGCTGGGCGACCACCTCGGGGTCGAGCGCGGTCCCGCCGCCCGCGACACGGCGCACCGCGTCGACGAAGTCGTCGACGTGCATGATCCGGTCCTTCAGTAGGTACCCGATTCCGCCGCCGCCGCTGGCGAGCAGCTCCGTCGCGTACTCGTGCTCCACGTACTGCGAGACGACGAGGATCGCCGTCTCCGGGACGGTCGCGCGCAGCTCGAGCGCTGCGCGGATCCCCTCGTCACGGAACGACGGTGGCAGCCGGACGTCGACGATCGCGATGTCCGGCTTCTCCGCCCGCGCCGCATGGACGAGCGCGTCCGCGTTGTCGACCGCGCCGACCACCTCGAATCCGTTGTCGCGAAGCAGACGAGTCAGGCCGTCACGGAGGAGCGCAAGGTCTTCGGCGATCAGGACGCGCATGGCAGCTCGGCACGCAGCACCGTCCCACCACCGGACGGGCTCGTGATGCCGAGCGTACCGTCGAGCGCCTCGACCCGACGGCGCAGCCCGACCAGCCCGGAACCGGTCGGATCGGCGCCGCCGCGGCCGTCGTCGGCCACCTCGACGACGAGGCGACGGGCTTCACGCACGATCCGCACCGTGATCTGCGTCGCCTCGGCGTGCTTCGCCGCATTCGCCATCGCCTCCGCGACGACGAAGTAGGCGGCCGTCTCGATCACCGCCGACGGCCGGTCGGAAACGTTCTCCTCGACGACGACGGGGATCGCGCTCGCATGCGCAAGCGACGACACCGCGGCACCGAGACCGCGGTCGGTGAGAACAGGCGGGTGCACACCGCGAGCGAGGTCACGCAGCTCGCGAAGCGCCTGCTCCACCCCGGCCCGCGCCTCGGCGACGAGGTCGCGTGCGGCCTCCGGATCGCCGGCGAGCTTCTGCTCGGCCAGGCCGAGGTTCATGCCGAGCGCGACGAGCCGCGCCTGGGCGCCGTCGTGCAGGTCGCGCTCGATGCGCCGCAACTCCGTCTCCTGGACGTCGACCGCGCCGGCGCGCGACGTCTCGAGAACCTCGATCCTCTGCTCCAGACGGCCGCGGCGCAGCACGAGGACCGCGACCCCGACCGCTGCGGCGAAACCGATCGCCGTCCAGACGGGCCAGAAGTAGCCACCGCCGCCGAACGCCCAGAGCGCGATCTGGAATGCCTCGAGGAACGCCGCGACTCCGGCGACGCGCGCCAGGGCGCTCGGCGCACGAAGCAGCCAGGCGTGCAGCGAGATCGTCAACGTCGTCGCCGCGAGCACCCACTTCGGCCAGAACGGGCCACCGACCGATGCCCAGACGATCAGGACGACGAGATCCGCGATCGCGACGATCACCGCGTGCGGCACGAAAAAGCTCTTCGCGGGGCCGCGCGGCGGGCCGAGGTACGGGACCGCGACGCGCGCCCACCCCCGGGCCGTCCAGTGCACGAGGGCGAGCGCCACGATCGTCCCGGCGATGCCGAACGGGATCCCGATCAGCGCCCTGCCGAACGTGTCGACGTCGAAGGATCCGATGTGGAAGTCGACCCAGGGGTAGTAGACCGGCAGAAAGATGAAATAGACGCCTGAGCCGACGAGCGAGACCGCTGCGACCGCGAGCGGCCAACCGGGGATCGTGCGCGCGAGGATGACGCCGTGCTGCCGCCAGAAGGTGCGGTCGGTGAGGACGGCCGTGCCGCGGCCCCAGTAACCGGTACCGCCCGACGACCGTTTCTGCGGAGCGACGTCGACCCCGAGGAGGCGAGCGAGGCGTGCCTCGAGCCCTGCGAGCGCGCCCACGCCCCAGCGAAACGCGACGAGCGCCGGGACGCTGAGCGGCGTGAAGGCGAGCAACCCCACGGCGAGCCAACCGGCCAGCAGCAGCCCGAAGCCGAGCGTGCCGGTAACGAGGGCCGAGGCGAGGTAGGCGAGTGAGCGCAACAAGCTCTTCATGCCGCCAAGCATGCCGCGGCGCGCAGCCCAGCGACATGGGACGTCCCGGTGTCGGCGGGTCGGGTTAACCTCCCTCTTCGGTGGCGCGCGTACAGGTTCTCTACTGGCAGGAGATCCCTTCCGTCGTCCGCGTCGGCGACGCGAAGCGACAGCTGCCCGAATGGTTCCAGCAGGAGATCGACCGCGTCGCGATGGACCAGGGTCTGCTCGGCAGCGACGCGTACCTGGAGCAGTGGGAGTGGCGCGAGCTCGGGGAGCGCGACGGCGACCCCGCCGTCGTCGTCGACGAGGTCGAAGCGGAGCTCGTCGCCGGCTACCCCGGCAGCCAGCCGTCGTAGCGCGCCGGCGCGCGGTGGCCGAGCTCGTCGTAGGCCGTCTCGGCATCGGTGGACGCCTCCGCGACGCTCGCCCGATGACGCGCCGACGCCTCGTCGGGCACGTACCCGCCCCAGTCGTCGGTGATCGAGAGCACGCGCGCGCCGACCGACACGATCACGCACGGCCCCGACCCCGCTCCGACGAGCGTGTGCTTGGTGCCGGGCGGGCAATGGACGAAGTCCCACGCCCGGAGCGGACGCTCTTCGCCCTCGATGAGCAGCAGGGCGTCACCCGAGACGACGAGGAAGTCCTCCTGGTCGGCCTCCCAGTGGTAGAGCGACATGACCTGGCCGGGCCCCAGCACCTGGACGTTGATCCCGAGCTGCGGGAAGCCGACGTCGCCCTCGTAGAAGCACAGCGCGCCGCGGCTCGGTCCGTACCGCCAGCGCGCCTCACGGCTGTTCACCACGAACCAGCCTTCGCCGCGCGGCACGAGCCCGTGCCCGTCGTCCTCGAGTGGCGCCTCGGGAATCATGATCTTCAGCTACCCGTTCAGGAAGGCCGCAACCGCGCGGCGTGACACGTCGCTGAGCGAGCGCGACTGCGTCGAGTGCCCGGCGCCCGGCACGACGACGAGCTTGCCGTGCGTCGTCCGCGCCAGCTCCTGCCTCGCCCATTCGAGCGGGGTCGAGAGGTCGTGATCGCCGTTCACGAGCAGCGTCGGGACGGTGATCTTCCCGCGGTTGAGCGGTGTCGGCGCGGCCGGTGCCCACGGGAGGCACTGGCGGATGAACCCGTTGCCGGTCGCGGTCTTGCGGTCGAACGGGAACAGCGCACTCGCGGGCAGCTTCGCGACCGCCCGGGTCAGCGCGGCCTCACGGCCGGCGAGCGGCGCCGCAGACGTGCCCCACGGGTAGCGCCAGTCTGCGCACAGGGTGCTCGCGTGCAGTCCCTGGTCGAGCGCGTCGGCGGGCGTCTGGTCACCTCCGTGCATGCTCGCGATGAACGACTCGAGGGACCCGGGAGCTCCGTTGCGCGCCGCGCGCAGCGCCTGCGGGATGTCGAACGCTGTCGTGTAGGTCGGGTCGACGATGCTGTCGGTCGTGAGCGCGTCGAGGATCTCGACGCCGTTGTGATAGCGCTTGATCACCGCCGCCAGGTCGTTCACACACGCGTTCCCGCACACGTTGCGGAGGACACGCGCTGTGCCGCGGAACTCCACGACGCCGAGATCGCTCAGCCCCACGTGCGGGACGACCGAGTCGAGCACGAGCTTCGAGACGTGGTCGGGATGCGCGAGCGCGTATCGCTCGCCGACGTACGTCCCGTAGGAGATTCCGTCGAGCGCGATCTTGTCGACGCCGAGCGCCCGGCGCAGGGCATCGATGTCGGCGACGACGTCGTCCGTCCCGTAGAACTGCCGGCGGTCGCCGAGCTTCGCCGCGCAGGCGCGCACAGCCGCCGCAGTCGGCGGATAGAGATCGGACGCGCCCATCTCCTGCTGCATCGCCTCGCAGTCGAGCGCCCCACTCCCGGTCCCACGCTGGTCGAAGGCGACGACCCGATACGTCCCTCTCTCGGCCGCGAGCGCATTGTCGACGAACTTGTTCAGGAGGAACACGCCCGGCTGGCCCGGACCGCCCGAAAGCACAACCAGCACGCCCTTCGGCGCCTTCACGTTGTCGGCGGCGCCGACGCGGAGGTGGAGCGTCCCCTTGTGCCGGCCGGTGCGATCGAGCGGCACGTCGAGCGTCGAGCACGTGTAGCCGGTGACACCGACACACGGGGTCGAGTCGCGCAGCGACGGTCCGCTCGCGTGGGAGTGCAGGAGCAGCCCGAGCGCCAGGACGAGGAACGCCACGCCGCGATTCTGCGGGGGTAGTGATTGAGCGCGTGTTGAGCGTCCGTAAACTCGGCTACGCGAAATGAAGATCGGAGTGCTCACCGGCGGAGGCGACTGCCCCGGCCTGAACGCGGTCATCCGCGCGGTCGCGCGGCGCTCGTGGGCGTACGGTCACGAGGTGATCGGGGTGCGCGAGGGCTGGCGGGGCATGGTCGAGCAGCTGTTCGAGCCGCTCGGCCGGTCGCAGATCTCGGGGATCCTCCCGCGCGGGGGCACGATCGTAGGCACCTCGCGCACGAACCCGTACAAGCTCGACGGCGGCGCCGACGCAGTCCGCGACGCCTTTACGCAGATCGACGCGCTCGTCGCGATCGGCGGCGAGGATACGCTCGGCGTCGCTTCGCGCCTCCACGCGGACTTCGGGGCTCCGGTCGTCGGCGTGCCGAAAACGATCGACAACGACCTCTCGGGCACGGACTACACGTTCGGCTTCGACACGGCCGTCGCGATCTGCACCGAGGCGATCGACCGCCTGCACACGACCGCCGAGTCGCACAACCGCGTCATGGTCGTCGAGGTGATGGGCCGCCATACCGGCTGGATCGCAGTGCACAGCGGCATCGCGGGCGGCGCCGACGTCATCCTGATCCCCGAGCGGCCGGTCGACTTCGACGAGGTCTGCACCGAGATCGCGAGCCGGCACGCCAGCGGCAAGAATTTCTCGATCGTGGTCGTCAGCGAGGGCTGCGAACTGCCGGGCGCCGAGGACAAGGGAGAGGTCGACCAGTTCGGCCACCGCCTGCTCGCCAAGCGTGGCGTCGGCGAGCGGCTCGGCGAGGAGATCGAGAGCCGGACGGGGTACGAGACGCGCGTGACGGTGCTCGGGCACATCCAGCGCGGCGGCTCCCCCACCGCGCGCGACCGCATCCTCGCGACGCGCTTCGGCCTCAAGGCCGCCGACCTCGTCGTCGAAGGCAGCTTCGGCCAGATGGCTGCGCTCCGCGGCGACGCGGTGATCGGGGTCCCGCTCGCCGAGGCGACGGCTGAGCTGAAGACCGTTCCGCTCGAGTGGTACGACGTCGCCAGGACGTTCTTCGGGTAATGCAGACGAATCGCTCCGCACCGCCCGCCACGATCTCGCCCGTCCTCATTTACCCGGACGTTCGCGCCGCGGTCGCGTTCCTGGAAGCAGCGTTCGGCTTCAGCGAACGCGTCCGGATCGGCGACGACCACCGCGCGCAGATGCGTGCAGGCGACGACGGATCCTTCGTCATCGCCGACGTACGCCACACGCAAGTCGCACCGTCGGGTGGGGTCGTGACGCAGCTGATCAAGTTCCGTGTCCCCGACGTGGACGCTGCGTTCGCGCGCGCACGCGACGCGGGCGCGCGTGTGCTCGAAGAGCCGCAGACGCATGTCTACGGCGAGCGCTCGTGCGTCGTCGAGGATCTCGCCGGTCACCGCTGGGAGCTGACCCAGACCGTGCGCGACGTCGACCCCGAGGAATGGGGCGGCGTGGCGGTCGCTCCCTGGTGACGAGCGTCAAGTCATGAACCTGGTTCCCTGCGGGGAACCAGGTTCGTCGGACTGAAGAACCCGGTTCAGGTCTGATTCGTCAGCGTGACCGGGACGCCGCCGGTGAGCGTCTGGAAGACGACGCAGTAGCGCTCCGTGAGCTCGACGAGCTTCGCGATCGCCTCGTCGCTCTCTTCGTGCTCGAGCTCGAAGCGCAGCCTGATCGCCGTGAAGCCCACCGGCACCTCTTCGTCCTTCGCGACACCGAGCGTGCCGCGGAAGTCGAGATCGCCTTCCGCGCGCACCGTCCCGCGGACAGCAAGTCCGAGCGAGGTCGCGACGGCGCGCAGGGTCACCCCGGCGCACGCGACCAGCGCCTCCAGCAGCATGTCGCCGGAGCAGGCGAGCAGGCCGGTCCCGCCGGTTGCCGGGTGCAGGCCCGCCTCGACGAGCGCACGGCCCGTCGAAACGCTGCACGCGACGCTCTCGTCGCCCAGCGTCCCTTGGGCGCGGAGCGTGACGAGCGCCGCCGCCGGATCCTCGCGGTAACGCGCCTTCAGGGGTGCCTGTGCGGCCTTGAGCTCAGTCGAGTCCATGTGTCACTATCATCGCGGCCATGCCTCGCTACATGATCGTTCGAAGCTTCGACGTCGGAGAGTCCCAGATGCCGACCGTCGGCCGGCGTTCGCGCGAGATCGTCGAAGACGAGCTCCCCGAGATCACCTGGGAAATGAGCCACGTAGTCGTCGACGAGTCCGGGAAGGTTCGCACGTTCTGCGTGTACGGAGCCCCGAACGAAGAGATCGTCCGCGAGCACTCGAGCAGGCTCGGCCAGCACCGGATCGACTCGATCGACGAGATCGTCGGCGACGTCACTCCGGAAGACTTCCCGGCCGTCTGACGTCACTCAGGTGGAACGACGCGGTGCTCGCGACCGCGAGCTTGCGCCGCAGCGCGCTCCGTTGCTCCGTGTCGTCCTCGGGCACGAGCCCGAGCGCCTCGCGATAGAGCAGCGCGGCGTGTACCTTCGCCCACCCACGTTCTGCCTGCTCGGCCGCGCGGACCAGCTGGGCGATCGCGCGGTCGAAGTCACCGGCGTCTCGCCAGTGATGGGCGAGCGCGCCGATTGCCTCGCTCGACGACCCCGTCGACCGTTCGAAGAACTGCGCAACCGCTTCGTGACGCCGCGCGCGATCGGCTCGAGGCAGCAGCTCGTACGCGACGTCGCGGATGAGGACGTGCGTGAACGTCCACTGTTGCTGGCCTTCGATGAGCGACGTCGCCTCACGGCGGATCAGATCGCGCCGCTCGAGCTCCTCGAGCACATGGTCGATGTCCGGATCGGGGCTCAGCGCGAGGACAGCGTCGTGCCAGAACACCTTTCCGACGACGGCCGCGTCGAGAAGCAGCGCGCGGTCGCGCGGCGGGAGTGCATCGAGGCGCGCTGCGACGAGCCCGCGGATGCTCGTCGGTAGGGCGCCGGCGGTCTCCTCCATCGTCGCGGCGAGCTGTTCGATGAACAACGGGTTGCCTTCGGCGATCCGCACGACGGCGTCGGCTCTATCGGGTGCGCCAAGACGGCGGATCGCGAGCTCGCGCGCGTCGTGCTCGGCGAGCGGCCCGAGCGTCAGGCTCGTGTAGCTCGACAGACGCCCGCCCCAGTTCTCACGTGCGTCGAGAAACTCCGGCCGCGCAAGCGTCACGAGCAGCAGCGGCAGTCCGTGCGAGCTGACCGCAAGCGCATCGATCAGGTCGAGCAGCGTCGAACCGGACCAGTGAACGTCTTCGAAGACGAGCACGGTCGGCTGCTCGCGGGCGGCCGCCTCCATGAAGAGGCGTGCCGACGAGAAGAGAACGTCGCGATCGGTCGCCTCGGCGCCCCACCCGTCGACGCCGACGATCGCACCGAGGTGCTCGGCCACCGTCTCCGAGGGGGCCGACGAACCGTCGAGGAGCGCCTCGGTCCGGCTCCGGAGCTTGCTGACGAACACGTCGGGCGAGTCGCTCTCGTAGATGCCGCAGATGCCCATCACGTGCCTCGAGAGCGGCCCGTAGACGCTGCTCTCGCGATACGGCAGCGACCGGCCGGAGACGACGCGCGCCCCGCGTTCGCGAGCGGTTTCTGCGAAGCGAGAGACAACCGTCGACTTGCCGACCCCCGCAGGACCGAAAATCGAGACGAGGTGTGGCACACGCTCGACGAGCACACGATCCCAGATCGCGTCGAGCAGCCGTAGCTCGGGCTTGCGCCCGACGAGGCGGCGGTCGCGCGTGGGCCGCTCGCCCGCGGGCGTCAGCGCGTGGGTGGCGACCCAGGCCTTGACCGGCGCCGCCTTGCCCTTGGCCACAATCGCCTCGGTCGGCTCATAGCCGATCACGTCGCGTGTCCCGAGGTACGTCATTTCACCGACGACGATCCCGTTCACCGGCGCCTGCGATTGCAGCCGCGACGCGGTGTTGACGACGTCGCCCGCGACCATCGACTCGCCGAACGCCGGCCGCGCGTTGAGCGAGACGACGGCCTCGCCCGTATTGACGGCGATCCGGATCTGCAGGTCGCCGCCCGGCATGGCGCAGACCGAGTCGCGGACGACGAACGCAGAACGGACCGCGCGCTCGGCGTCGTCCCCGTACGCGACCGGCGCCCCGAACACACCCATGATCGCGTCGCCGATGAACTTCTCGACCACCCCGCCGAACGATTCGATCTCGCGTCGAACCGTCTGGTGGTACGGCGTGAGCAGCGCACGCACGTCCTCGGGATCGAGCAGCTCGGCCTGCGCGGTCGAGCCGACGAGGTCGACGAAGATGATCGAGACGATCCTGCGCTCCTCGTGCGGCGCGCCTTCATCGGCAAACGGCGTCCCGCACGCGAGACAGAACCGTGCGCCGGCAGGGTTGTCCTGGTTGCAGACGGGACAGCGCACTGCGTTCGAAGGGTACGTTCGGATCCGCCGCGAGTCGAGTACGGTTTCGCCATGACCTCCCTCCACTCCGGCACCGTCACCTTCGCGTTCACGGACATCGAGGGCTCGACGAAGCTTCTGCAGGAACTCGGCGACGAGGCGTTCGGGGCGCTCTCGCGCGACCATCGCCGCCTCGTCCGCGAGACGTTCGGCCAGGCCGGCGGCACCGAGATCGACACGCAAGGCGATGCGTTCTTCTTCTCGTTCTCGCGAGCCCGCGACGCGGTCAATGCAGCGATCGCGGCGCAGCGGGCGCTCCGCGAGCACGCGTGGCCGGACGGCCGCGAGGTGCGCGTCCGGATGGGGCTCCACACCGGCGAGCCGCACCTCGCCGACGAGGGATACCTCGGCATCGACGTCGTCCGCGCCGCTCGCATCGCGTCGGCCGGCGCCGGCGCACAGATCCTCATCTCCGAGACGACGCGCGCCCTCCTCGGGAACGTCCTCCCGGACGGCGTAGCCGTGCTCGACCTCGGTGAGCAGCACCTGAAGGACATCCAGCACGAGCACATCTACGAGGTGACGGTCGACGGCCGCGCGACGGGGTACAAGACGAAGGCGAAAGAGCACCCGGCCGCAGCGCCGCGCAAGACGCGGACCGACGAGATGGCAGCGCGGTTCGAGGAGCGGATCGAGAGCTACGTCGAGCGTCAGCTCGAGAACGCGTTCTCGGGCCGCGAGCCGCAGATTCCGACGAAGCTCGCGCTCAGCGGTCTCGGGATCGCATTCGCATCGATCCTGATGCTGGTCGTCGTGGTGGTCGTGATCGTCCTCGCGCTGAAGCTGATCTTCTAGCGATGAGTTGAGAGGACGTTCGGAGTCTCACTCTCGACAAGCCGCGAGAGAAGGAGACTTGAAATGTCCCACTTGAATCTCACCCAGGTCGGCCGCGTGGCGGTCAGCGTCGCGGACACCGACCGGGCAATCGACTTCTACGTCAACACGCTCGGCTTCGAGAAGGTGGTCGACCTGCCGATGGGGCCTGACGCGCGCTGGGTCGAGGTCGCGATCGCCGGCACGCCGACGACGGTCGCGCTCGCTCCGCCCCCGCCCGGGCAGCAGGTCGGCGGCGCCGAGACGGGGATCATCCTCGACACGACCGATGTGGACGCCGACCATGCCGCGCTGCGCGATGCAGGCGTCGACGTCGACGCGGAGATCGCCCGCTACGGCGGCGAGATCCCGCCAATGTTCTGGCTGCGCGACCCGGACGGCAACTCGCTCTGCATCGTCCAGCCCGCGCGGTAAAGCGAACAGGTGTCTGACACCTTCGGGTGTCAGACACCCACGAGCGGGAACGACCGGTGACGCCTCGGCGGCACCAGGAAGTTCTGCCGATGCGTCGTCGAAAGCACCGAGTTGAACCCCTGCTCGCGCGCCCGCGGCTTGAACGGGATCTTGCCGCCGGGAAGGACGCCGTCCATCGCGAGCCGGTTGCGGTGGAAATCGTCGCCGGTCGGGTTGAAAACGACGAAGTGCACGCCCGCTGCCGGCGTCACCCCCACCTCGTCAGCATGCTCCGACCACGCGAACGGATTGTCGAGCGTATTGAAGTCCGCGCGCACCGGGATCGCCGTGCCTTTCGGGAACACCGTGCCGTCGGCCGCGACGACGTCGTGCAGGAGGCGCGACGTCGTCTGGATCGCCGCGCTGTGCCCGATCCGGCCCGAGCTCCGGTAGTCACGGCGCACCGCGGCGGCCGACGACACGTCCTTCGGCCCTTGCCGCACCGTCTGCGTGTCCTGCTTCACCTGGAGGTTCGGCCGGAACGCCGTCGCGACGCGCTCGTCGAACTCGAAGTTGATGTACCACGCCTCCACGTCCTCGTGGATGTGCGACAGGTGCATATGCGTCCCGTGCCGGAAGTAGTCCGAGCCGCGGAAGTCGACGTACCCGAGCGTCTCGAAGTTCGCGATCGGCCCCGGCCCCATCCCGGCCTTTTGCGTGGACGTGAAGCCGAGAAAGAGCTCGGAGGTCTCAGGGATGAGATCCGCGCCCGGGATCTGCGCCGCGAGGGCCATCTTCTTCGGCAGCGACTGCGCACCGTCGAAACCGCCGCCCGCGAAGCCGCGTCGAATCGACGTGAACTCGAAGAGCTTCGAGTCGCGGAGGCGCTTCTCCGCGTCGAGGATGTGTGCGCGAACGTCCGAGCGCAGCAGGATCGCGACGTCGTTCGACTCGAGTCGGGTGTCTGGCGGATCACTCGGGAAGCGCCGCGTGTCGATCAGGACCGGCTTGCCCGCGCGACGGTCGTTCGGCAGCAGGCGGCGCATCTGACCTGGGACGAACCGCTCGAAGTACGGCAGCCCCCACGCGACCGTCGCGCCGAGTCCAGCCGGCGACGGCGCGTAGTCCTTGTCGAGCGACACGAGCAGCGACTCGAGCTCGCCTTGGGCGCGACGCACGTCGCTTGCCGACGCCGTCAGCCGCGCCGTCACCACCTGATGGTGGAGCGGCGGGACGAGCACCTCGATCCCGTTCGAGTGGACGACCCTGATCCCGTCGAGCAGGTGCTGCTCGCGGAACGTCACCGCGGCGTCCGTACGCTTCGGCGTCCCGCCCGTCAGCTGGTCGACGAGCTCGTAGATCCCGCCCGCGCCGACAGCGCCGGCGACCGCGCCGACCACCGCCTGCCGCCGCGTCAGCTTCATCAGCTCGCGCTGGGGCGGAAGAGGACGAGCGACGAGAGCTCGCGCTTCAGGTACTGACGCACCTTCTGGCCCGTCAACGGCGGCGCGACGTGCTCGGAGAGCGTGTAGAGGTTGCCGTACCGCCGCCACAGCACCAGGTAGTGCCACGAGTCTGCGTCCTGGTTCACGGTGTAGACCGGCGAGCTGATGCCGTTCGCCGAGAGGCGCCCAGCCGGGGAGGCGAAGCACGGCACGTTGCGGCTGTCGGAGCCGCCCGTGCGGCACGTCGGGATCTTCGCCCGCCCGGGATAGGCGCGAAGGTTCACATGGAGCTCGCCGCCGGCGGCGCCGCCGCCCGTCTCCTGCCACACCCAGCTCTGCAGGTAGCTGCGGTCGGCGGACACCGAATGGATGTTGTTGTCGACCGCGCCGAGCTTGCCGGTCAACGGATCGGGCAGCCAGCCGGGGCAGTACACCGGAACCCCGACGCGGTTCGCGAGCTTCTGCCACGCGGCCGGGTCGGGGCACGTCGCCTTCGCGATCACCGGCGCTGCCTCGGCCTTCTTGGCTTCGCTGCCGCAGCCCGTCAGCACCCCAGAAAGCGCCACGAGCAGGCACAACGCGAGCAGCCCTCTCATCCGAGCCATCGTAGCCCGCTCAGACGGAAACCGGCTGGTCGCCGACCAGTTCGCCGATGCGCTGAGAGCGGACGAGCACCGCGTCCACGCCTGCCCGCTCGAGCGCCAGCACCTCGTCGCGGCTCGCGACCTCGACCTGCGCGATCGCGAGCTTGCCCGCCGGCACGTCCGGCAGCAGCTCCAGCACCGCGTCGAGCGGATCGACGTCCTCGTCGATGTCGTGGGCGTTCAGCAGGAAGATCTCGGGATCGAGCCGCTCGAGCGCGAGCTCGAGCTCTTCCTCGTCGCGCACGTCGACGACCGCTTCGAGATGGTCGTGATCGGAGACTTCGTCCGGCCTGATGCGCACCGCGTCGACGTCGCTCGGCGCTCCGGTGCCGAGCCACAGCAGCGGCAGGTTGGTCGCGCTTCTGATGCCGTCGATCGCAACGGTGACGGCCACCGCCTCGGCGCCCTGCGCTTCGGCCGCCTGCGCGGCGCCCGCGTCGTCGACGCAAACGATGATCGAGATCCCATCTCCCTCGGAGATGCGCTGGCTGAGACGTCGCGTGGTCGGCACCTGCTCCTAACGAAGCGTAACCGGAGTGGCGGGAAGTCGTTCGAGTCCCGCCCAGTCGGCGCGCGGCGGTGCGAACAGCTCCGCCAGCGTCACGCCTTCCGGCCCGGAGCTGACGGAGTGCGGCACGTTGGCGGGGATCACCCACATCTCGCCCGGTTCGATCTGCTTCGTCTCGTCGCCGATCGTGAAGCTCATCGAGCCGCGGAGCAGAATGCCCGTCTGCTCGTTGACGTGGTGATGCTCAGGCACGTGCGTGTTCGGCTCCAGCTCGATCAGGGCAAACGTCGCCTCGGCGCCTTCGACGGCGCGCGCCACGACTCCGTTCCAGATCTTGATCGGGCTCAGATCACTCGTGTTCGTGAAAGCTGTCATGCGCGCAAGGCTATCCGCCTCGGTACGAGCGGCGCTGCATCGCCTGGCCGAGCTCCTCGCGCGACGCGATCTCGAGCTTGCGATAGACGTGCCGCAGGTGGTACTCGATCGTCTTCGGACTGAGGAAGAGCGCCGCTGCCGCTTCGCGGGTCGTCTTCCCGCCGGCGAGGATCAGCGCGATCTGCAGCTCCTGCGGGGTCAACTCGCCGAGGGTGTCCGGCGAGCGCCGCCGGGCGGTCTCCCCGGTCGCGGCGAGCTCGGCGCCGGCCAGAGCCGCCCACGGCTCAGCGCCGAGCTGGTCGAACGCCGCGATCGCGGCGCGAAGCTCGGGACGTGCGTCCGTCCGCCGCCGGGCACGCCGCAGGTAGGCGCCCCACGCCAGTCGGGTCCGCGCCGTCTCGAACACGTCTGGCGTCGCGGCGTGCAGCTCGAACGCACGGTCGAAATGCGACTCCGCATCGGAGGCGACGAACGCCGAGCAGCGATATGCGCGGGCAAGCGCCCAGGGTTGCCCTTTCGCGCTCGCCGCCTCGAAGTACTGGTCGGCGACGTGCTTCGCCTGTTCGACATCACCGAGCCGCACGTGGCATTCGACGAGCTCGGGCGCCGGGGAGAGGTCAACGTCCGCGAGCCCGGTCTCGGCGAGCCGGCCCGCCTGGCGTTCGAAGTGCTCGACCGCGGCCGAGGCGTTGCCGAGCCCGAGCTCCAGCTCGCCGAGAGCCGCATGCGTCCAGATCTCGTAGGTCGTCAGGTCGAGATCGACGCACAGGCGAAGGCTCTCGCCAGCCGTCGCACGGCAGCGCTCTTCATGGCCGAACCGCGCCTGCAGGCGAGCCAGCCCGCTGAGCGCACCGGCGAGCTCGATCTGCTGCCTCGTCTCGCGGGCGAGCGCGAGCGACTCGGTGTAGTGCGCTTGCGCGGTCGTCCAGCGGTCGTCGCCCGCCTCGCCGCGTGCGACCCGGTGGAGCAGCCGCGGTAGGACGCCGATCGCCGCGTTGGCTCGCACCACCTCGAGTGCGCGGTCGATCAGGTCGTTACCCGTGCCCGTCTCGCGCAGAAACAGCGGGCCCATCGCCAGCAACGTCGCGCTCTCGGGATCGTCGCGAAGTTCCGCATCGGTCTCGGCGATCGCGACCGCCTCGCGAAACGCGTTCGCACCCTCGGCGCCGCGGCCGGCGAACACGAGCGCCGTGCCGTCCGCGACGCACGCGAAGAACGACGCACGTGCGTCGTCCTGCCCCGCGGCGAGCTCGACCGCCCGCTCCGCGGCGGCGAGCATGCGCGTCGCGTCACCGAACGGGAAGCACGCGTCGACCGCCTCGGCGAGCATCGTCACCGCCAGCACTGGATCGTCGGACGCGATCGAGTCTGCGGCGGCGGCGATCAGGTCGTACGCCTCGTCGGCCCGCCCGCCTCCGGCCAGCAAGCGCCCGCGCTGGTGGGAGATACGCGCCGCGAGCGCGGGGCTCGTCGCCAGCGGCTCCGCCTCGTCGATGAGGCGGCGACACTCGTCGACCGCTCCTGCGAGCCAGGCCGAATCCGACGCATCGAACAGGAGCTGCGCACGACGACCTGCGTCGGGATGCAGGCGTCCTCCACGTTCGAACGCCGAGGCTGCGACGGCGTACGCTGCCCGCTCCGACGCCCGCGCGCCCGCACCCGCAAGCGCCTCGGCCGCCGGTTCGTCAGGCCCGGCGGCTGCGGCCGCAAGGTGCCACGCACGCCGATCGCGGTCACGGTCGGGCAGAGAGTCGGCGAGCGCACGATGAGCCGCGCGGCGGTCCTTGGCGCTCGCCTCGGTGTAGATCGCCGAGCGCGCGAGGGGATGCGCGAACGCGATCCGGCCGGCGCCCAGCTGCAGGAGCCCGACCGCCTCCGCCGCGCCCAGGTCGGCCACATCGAGGCCGAGTGCGGCGGCGGCTCCCCCGACGATCGCCAGCTCGTCGACTTCGCTCGCCGCCGCGACGAGCAAGACGGCGCGTTCGCGGTCGGCGAGCCGCCCGGCGCGGGCGGCGAACGCCCGTGCAACGCTCGTCGTGACCGGTACAGGGCCGGCGCGCGTCGGGTCGACGAGGTCGGCCGCCTCGGGGGCGAGCTGAACCAGCCCGAGCGGGTTGCCCGCGGTGGCGGCGTACAGGCGCTCGAGCGCGTCGGTGTCAAGCGGCTTGCCGATCGCCGCCGCAGCAAGCTCGGCCGCCTCTCTCCGCTCGAGGCCGCCGAGCTCGAGGAGATCGAGATCGGCGCCGTCCAGGAACGACGGTTCGCCCGAACGCGACGCGATCAGCACGGCAATCGGGTCAGCGACGAGCCGCCGGATCGCAAACAGCAGCGCCGCAGCGCTCGACTCGTCGAACCACTGCGCATCGTCGAGCAGCACGAGCACCGGCTGCTCTTCCGCCTCGGCCGCGAGCAGGCTCAACGTCGCTGCGCCGACCGCGAACCGCTCGCCCGTCGGGCCGGGCTGGAGCGCGAGCGCCCGTCCGAGAGCGTCCGCCTGCGGGCCGGGGATCGAGCGCAAACGTCCGAGCGCCGGACGCAGCAGCTCGAGCAACCCGCCGAACGGCACCCGTGCCTCGGACTCGACTCCGCGAGCGCGCAGGATCGTGAACCCGGTCGCGGTCCGGCGTGCCTCCTCGAGCAGTGCCGACTTCCCGATCCCGGGCTCGCCCACGATCGCAAGCACCGAGCTCGTGCCGGCTCCCGCGTCGGAGAGCAGCCGCTCGAGCAGCTGCCGCTCCCGATCGCGTCCGAGGAGCATGAACGGCGAATTGTAGGACTAGGTGGGGGCCCGGATGCGACCGATTCCCGACGGACCTAGCTTGGTGGGCGTCATCCAGCGAAGGGAGCACCATGGCGACCATCGAAGAGCCCGTCGAGATCGACGGCGCAAAGCTCGAGCAGTTCGTGTTCCGTGCCGTCGACGAGGTCGGCGCGACCCTCAACGCCGCGCTCGTCGTGATGGGCGACAAGCTCGGCCTGTACAAGGCCCTCGCCGGGGCAGGCCCGCTCACGCCGACCGAGCTCGCCGAGCGCACGATGACGGCGGAACGGTACGTCCGCGAGTGGCTGAATCAGCAGGCCGCCGGCGGGTACGTCGACTACGACCCGGAGACCGGGCGGTACACGCTGCCGCCGGAGCAGACGATCGCACTGACCGACTCGGACAGCCCCGCGTACCTGCCGGGCTTCTTCCAGATCGCCCTGGGTTCCGTGCTGGACTCGCCGCGCATCACCGAGGCCGCACGCAGCGGCAACGGCGTCGGCTGGCACGAGCACAGCCACGACGTGTTCGACGGGTGCGAGCGTTTCTTCCGCCCCGGCTACAACGCGAACCTGATCTCGAGCTGGCTGCCTGCGCTCGACGGCGTGGTCGCGAAGCTCGAGCAGGGAGCGAAGGTCGCCGACGTGGGCTGCGGGCACGGCTCGTCCACGATCCTGATGGCCAACGCGTTCCCGAATTCGACGTTCGTCGGCTCGGACTACCACGAAGGCTCGATCGCGACGGCTCGGCAGCGGGCGCAGGAGGCGGGCGTCGACGGCCGCGTCACGTTCGAGGTGGCCCCGTCGGCGTCGTACTCGGGCTCCGGCTACGACCTCGTGACGATGTTCGACTGCCTCCACGACATGGGCGACCCCGCGGGAGCGGCCCGCCACGTCCGGAGCACACTCGCCGCGGACGGCACGTGGATGATCGTCGAGCCGGCTGCCGGCGACCGGGTCGAGGACAACCTGAACCCGGTCGGACGCGCGTACTACGGGTTCTCGACCCTGCTCTGCACGCCGGCGTCGCTCTCTCAGGACGTCGGGCTGGCGCTCGGCGCGCAGGCGGGCGAAGCGAGGATCCGGGACGTCGTCACGTCGAGCGGCTTGACGCGTTTCCGGCGCGCGGCCGAGACTCCGTTCAACCTCGTGTTCGAAGCACGACCGTGACAGCGACGATCGACCAGGACGCAGCAACAGAGACATGGGCCGTCCCGCCTGAAGCGGAGGGCTACGTGGAGCGCGACGGCGTACGCGTGCACTGGGAGCTCTTCGGCTCCGGCGAACGCGCCGTCCTGCTTCTGCCGTCCTGGTCGATCGTGCCGGCACGCGTCTGGAAGGGCCAGGTCGCCCATCTCGCCCGCCGCGGCCGCGTCGTGGTCTTCGACCCGCGCGGCAACGGGCGCTCGGATCGACCGTCAGATCCGAGCGCCTACGACAACGACGAGTTCGTCGACGACGCGCTCGCCGTCCTCGACGCGACCGAAACCGAACGGGCGGCGGTGGTCGGGCTGTCGCTTGGTGCACAGCGCGAGCTGTCGCTGGCCGTACGCGCGCCGGAACGCGTGACACATCTCATCTTCCTCGGGCCGACGCTGCCGATCACGCCACCCTCGCCTCATCGCGACAACTCGTTCACCATCGAGCTCGAGACGTACGAGGGCTGGGCGAAGTACAACGAGCACTACTGGCGCCGTGACTACCGCGGCTTCGTCGAGTTCTTCTTCGACCACAGTGCCTGCCCGAGCCGCACTCGACCAAGCAGCACGACGACCTCGTCGGCTGGGGACTGCAGACCGACCCCGAGACGCTGATCGTGAGTGACGGCGGACGCGGGCTCGACCACGAGGAGACGCTCGCCCTGGCGGCACAGGTGCGATGCCCGACACTCGTCATCCACGGCGACCGTGACAACATCAGTCCCGTCGAGCGTGGCGCCGCGCTGGCTGAGGCCACCGGCGGCACGCTCGTGACGATCGAGGGTGGAGGCCACGTCGTTCAGGGGCGCGACCCGGTGCGCGTCAACCTGCTGATCTCCGACTTCATCTTCGGCCCGGCACCGCCTGCGAGGTTCGTTCGCGCCGCCGGTCGAACGCATCCGCGCGCGCTCGTCGTCTCGAGTCCAATCGGTCTCGGACACGTACAGCGCGACCTCGCGATCGCGCGGGCACTGCGCGAACGGCGGCCCGACCTCGAGATCGACTGGCTCGCACAGCATCCGGTGACGGCGGTGCTCGCAGCGGCCGGCGAGCGAATCCATCCCGCCTCGACCCAGCTCTCGGGCGAGTCGGAGCACTTCGAGGCGCGGAGCGGCGACCATCGGCTGCCGGTATTCCAAGCCTGGCGCGAGCTCGACGAAATCCTCTTGTCGAACTTCATGCTCTTCCACGACGTCGTGCAGTCGGAGCACTACGACCTGTGGATCGGCGACGAGGCGTGGGAGCTCGACCACTTTCTGCACGAGAACCCGGAGCTGAAGACGTCGCCGTTCGCGTTCCTCACCGACTTCGTCGGCTGGGTTCCGATGGACGAGGCCGCCGATTCACGCGAGGCGTTCCTCACAGCGGACTACAACGCCTACGACATCGAGCTCGTCGAGCGGTTCCCCTACGTGCGCGATGCGGCGTTGTTCATCGGCGAACAGGCGGACGTCCTTCCTCGCGCATTCGGACCGGATCTGCCGTTCATCCCCGATTGGGTCGACCGGAACTTCGACTTCACCGGCTACGTGCTGCCGTTCGATCCGGCGGATTTCGCCGACACCGAGCGGGTTCGCCGCGAGGCCGGTCTCCCGACCTGCCCGCTTGTCGTTGCGGCGGTCGGAGGATCCGCTGTTGGGCTACCGCTCCTGCGGTTGATCGCCGATGCGTTCGTGGAACTGCGCAACGACGTCCCCGACGCAGAGCTGCTGCTCGTCTGCGGCCCGCGCATCGATCCTTCTGCGCTCGAGCCGGTCGAGGGCATACGGGTCGTCGGCTACGTGCACGACCTGTTCCGCACGCTCGCCTGCTGCGACCTTGCGGTCGTCCAGGGCGGACTGACGACGACGATGGAGCTCGTCGCGAACCGGCGGCCGTTCGTCTCCATCCCACTCCGCGGGCATTTCGAGCAGAACCATCACGTCGCCCACCGCCTCCGGCGGTACGGCGCTCCCTCGCGAGCGGTGGCGCCGACCGCGCGGCCGAGCTCCTGCTGTCGGCGACCGGTCTTTAAGTGCCGATCGGATGCCAGACGGTCTTCAGCTCGAGGAAGGCCGAGATCTCGTAGAGCGACTGGCTGTCGGGCTTGCCGACGACGACGCGCTTCACGTTCTCCGCGGCCGCGACCTCGAGGTCGGCGCGTAGCCCGTCGGCGCCGGTGAGATCGATCGCGTTCACGTCCATGTGGCTCGCGAGCCAAGGCGCGAGCTCGGCGCGATGCCCCGTGAGCAGGTTGACGACGCCGCCTGGCACGTCCGCGGTCGCGATCGCCTCGGCGAGCTCGATCGCCGCCAGGGGCTGCGTCTCGGACGCGACGGCGATC
The DNA here is from genome assembly GCA_036493955.1 of Gaiellaceae bacterium. Classification (GTDB taxonomy): domain Bacteria; phylum Actinomycetota; class Thermoleophilia; order Gaiellales; family Gaiellaceae; genus PALSA-600. Next base: position 9,547 of record DASXOW010000056.1, on the reverse strand, counting down.
ACCGCGTTGCCGCCGGTGAGCGCCGGTGCAATGCGCGAGACGAGACCGAGCAGCGGCGGCTCGTCCGGCGCGACGACGGCGACGACGCCGGTCGGCTCCGGAATCGTGAAGTTGAAGTACGGCCCGGCGACCGGATTTGACGAGCCGAGCACCTGCGCGAGCTTGTCGGCGAAGCCGGCGTACCAGACCCAACGGTCGATCGAGCGGTGCACCTCGTCCTTGCCGCTGCACAGCTCGGCGAACTCGGGGACGCGCGCCTCCATCATCTCTGCGATCCGGTAGAGCACCTGGCCGCGGTTGTAGGCGGTCGCCGCCGCCCACTTCGCCTGCGCTCCGCGCGCTGCGACGACGGAGTCGCGCACGTCCTTGCGCGACGCGCGCGCGACGTTCTGATCCTGCGCCTCGTACGTGCGCCCCGACTCGCTCCGCGGGAACGCCCCGCCGATGAACAGCTTGTACGTCTTCTTGACGGGCAGGCGCGTCATTCGAAGTCCAGGTACGGCTCCATGCCGTGCAGGCCGCCCTCTCGGCCGAAGCCGGATTCCTTGTAGCCGCCGAACGGGCTCGTCGGGTCGAAGCGGTTGAAGGTGTTCGCCCACACGACACCAGCGCGAAGGCGCTCGGCCATCCAGAGGATGCGCGAGCCCTTCTCCGTCCACACACCGGCGCTCAACCCGTACGGCGTGTTGTTCGCCTTCTCGACCGCCTCGTCCGGCGTGCGGAACGTGAGCACGGAGAGCACCGGCCCGAAGATCTCCTCTTGCGCGATGCGATAGCTTTGCGCGACGTTCGTGAAGACGGTCGGCACGAACCAGTAGCCCTTCTCCGGCAACTGACACGGCGGCTGGTAGATCTCCGCGCCTTCTTCCTTGCCGGCAGCGACGAGCTCCTCGATCTTGTCGAGCTGCATGCGCGAGTTGATCGCGCCGACATCGGTGTTCTTGTCGAGCGGGTCGCCGACGCGCAGCGTCGTCATGCGCTTCTTCAGCTTCTCGACGACGGGCTCGTAGATCGACTCTTGCACGAACAGCCGCGAGCCGGCGCAGCACACGTGGCCCTGGTTGAAGTAAATGCCGTTGACGATTCCCTCGACCGCCTGGTCGAGCGCACAGTCGTCGAAGACGATGTTCGCCGCCTTGCCGCCGAGCTCGAGCGTCAGCTTCTTGCCCGTACCGGCGAGGCGCCGCGCGATCGCCTTCCCCACTTGCGTCGAGCCGGTGAACGCAATCTTGTCGACGTCGGCCTCGACGAGCGCCGCGCCCGTCGACCCGTCGCCGGTGACGATGTTCACAACGCCGGGCGGGAGCTCGGCTTGGCGGACGACGTCGCAGAAGAGGAGTGCCGTGAGCGGCGTCGTCTCAGCCGGCTTGAGTACGACAGTGTTTCCCGCGGCGAGCGCCGGCGCGATCTTCCACGCGAGCATCAGCAACGGGAAGTTCCAGGGGATGATCTGCCCGGCCACGCCGAGCGGCTTCGCCGCCCGGTTCGGGTAGGCGTACTCGAGCTTGTCCGCCCAGCCCGCGTAGTAGAAGAAATGCGCCGCGGCGAGCGGCAGGTCGACGTCGCGCGACTCCTTGATCGGCTTGCCGCCGTTCAACGACTCGAGCACCGCGAACTCGCGGCTCCGCTCGGCGAGGATTCGCGCGATCCGGAAGAGGTACTTCGCACGCTCGCTGCCCGGCAGCTTCGACCAGCTGCCGAATGCCTCGCGCGCGGCGGCGACCGCGTTCTGCACGTCTGCCTCGGAAGCCTGTGCCACCTCGGCGAGCGGGCTCTCGTCGCGCGGCGAGATCGTCGCGAAATGCTCTTTCGTCTCGACCCACTTGCCGCCGACGTACAGGCCGTAGCGCTGCTGCAGTTGGACGATGTCGGTCGACTCGGGTGCGGGCGCGTAGGTCCAGTCGGTCGGAACCGGCGAACGGTCGCTGCGCTTCTCGATGTCGGTCATCGCCTCTCAGTCATTCGTGAAGTAGTCCTTCGACTGGTAGGCGCCCGTCTTCTCCTTGCGGAGCTGCATCAGGATGTCGTTGACGAGGCTCGATGCGCCGATGCGGTAGAGGTCGGGAGTCAGCCAGTCCGGCCCGAGCGTCTCGTGCACCTGCACGAGGTACTGGATCGCGTTCTTCGCGGTGCGGATCCCGCCGGCGGGCTTCATGCCGACCTTGCGGCCCGTCTCCTCATAGACGTCGCGAATGGCTTCGAGCATCACGAGCTGCACGGGGAGGGTCGCTGCGCCCGGCAGCTTGCCCGTCGACGTCTTGATGAAGTCCGCGTTCGCCGCCATCGCGAGCAGCGACGCGCGACGCACGTTGTCGTACGTGCCGAGCTCGCTGACTTCGAGGATCACCTTCAGGTGCGCGTCGCCGCACGCCTCCTTCACCTTGACGATCTCGTCGAACACCTTCGCGTAACGCCCGGAAAGGAAGGCGCCGCGATCGATCACCATGTCGATCTCGTCGGCTCCCATTGCGACCGCGTCCTCGACGTCGCGGATCTTCACGTCGAGCGGGCTCTGCCCGGACGGGAACGCGGTCGCGACGCTCGCGACTTTGACGCCCGTGCCGGCGAGCCGCTCCTTCGCGGGTGGGATCAGGTTCGGGTAGACGCAGATCGCAGCGACCGACGGTACGTTCGCGTCCGACGGGTCGGGACGGATCGCCTTCGACGCGAGCGCGGCCACCTTCCCCGGCGTGTCCTGTCCCTCGAGCGTCGTCAGGTCGCAGCAGCGAAGCGCGAGCTCGAGCGCCCAGACCTTCGCGTCCTTCTTGATCGAGCGCTTCGCGAGGTCAGCGGCGCGCCCCTCGAGCGCGACCTGGTCGATCGCGCCGATGCGAGGAAGCCGCTGCTTGAGCGGCAGCTCGAAACCACGGGGAAGGGCGGGCGCCTGCGCCACGACGGTCCAGTCTAGGCGACTGCGCGCTCGCGCCGGAGTGCGGCCAAAGCAGGCGCCGCGCCGAGCCGTTCGAACGTCTCACGCGCTTCGATGACGAGCTGCTGCGCTTCTTCCGCACGACCTGCCGCGAACAGGTGCTCGGCCCGCTCGGCTCGGGCAACGGCGACATAGAACGGGGTTTCGAGCTCGTGGAACATCTGCTCGGACCGTTCCAGCTCGGCGATCGCATCGTACTCAGGGAACCGAGCGCGAAGACGCGCGAGTTGCGCCTCGACCGCTCGCCATCGCTTCCCACGGGAGGCCGCTTCGACGCGCCCGAGGAGATCGCGCGACATCGCGTCATCCGGAAGCTCGAACGCGACCTCGGCAACGTCGAAGTACAGCCACCAGGCAGCTTCGGGGACATCCGGCATTCCGCGCAATGCAGCTGCGTACGCATCGTCGTACCGCGCCTCGGCGGCGAGCACTTGTGCGTCGGCGGAGTGGAAGCCCGCGGCGAACTCGGGGTTGTCCGACCTGCTCGTGTCGTGACGATCGACGAGCTCGCGCGCCTGCACGACGTCCCCGCGCCTCAGGTGCACCTCGGCCGCCGCGAGCAGGAGCCCGCGGTGGAACTCCATCGTCGCGTACGGCTCAGCCGCGGCCAGGCTCTCGAGTGCCTCCTCCCATCGACCGAGAAACGCGAGCTGCCCGATCTTGCCGATCAGGAAGACGACCTCCCACGTACGCTCGCCCGTCCGCCGCGCGTACTCGAGCGCCTCGTCGACGAGCGTGACGGCCTCACGGAACCTGGCCTCGTGCCAGCACCCGGCGATCACGTTGTTGTACGCGCGCAACGCGGCATCGTGCAGATCGTGCTCGAGGGCGACCGCTAGCGCGCCGCGCACGAGTAGGCGCGCCTCGTGCAGCCGGTCGCGATAGAGCATCATCACCGCCTTGCTGTTCAGCGCGTGCGCGATCGTCTCGGGATAGAGGTTCTCCTCGGCGAGGCTCAGCGCGCGCTCCAGGTTGGCGGTGGCGGCGTCGTAGTCGCGTGCGAACACGAGGAAACGGCCGAGCTGAGCCGCGGTCGACGCGACGTCGGCCGACGTCCCGACTCGTTCGATCGCTTCCAGCGCCGTCGTCATGCGGTCGACCGCTTCGCGAACGAGGCCGTCGTTGAAGTCGATCTCCGCGAGTTTCGAGTCGACGAGCGCCTTCGCGATTTCGTCACCGAGATCGTCGTAGGCGCCACGCGCGCTCGCCAGGAGCCTGCGGGCGTCCTCCGGTCGAGCGGCGACCCAGGCCATGCGGCCCGCGCGGTCGACGAGCGCCGCGCGTGCGGATGGCTCGTCCGACAGCTCGGCCGCCTGCTCGTAGAAGCGCTGAGCCTCTCCGGCGGCGGCCAGACGTTCGGCCCGTTCGCCCGCGAGGAAGAACATGCGGCCGGCTCGCTCCTTGACCACCGGCGCGTCGTCGGCCTCGGGCGCAGCCTCGAGCGCCGCGACGAGATGAGAGGCCACGACTTCCGGCACATCCTCCTCGCCGAGTGCGGCCGCGATCTGGTCGGCTGCGGCCAGGTGACGGGCCTTGCGGTCTCGCCGCGCGAGCGTCTCGTAGGCGACGCGACGCACGAGGTCCTGCAGGAACCCGTACTGCCCATGCTCCGGCGAGCGCGGATCTGCCTGGAGCGAGAGCACCTCCTTGCGGACGAGCGAGGCGAGGAACGCCTCCACTTCCTCCTCGGGACGGCGCGCCACGCGCGCGAGCAGCGTGCTCCCGAACGTCTTCCCGAGGACCGCAGCGTCCTGCACGAGCGCGCGCTCACCCTCGTCGAGGCCGTCGAGCCGGGCCGCGATCAGCGCCTGCAGGGTCTCGGGGACGTCGAGCGCGCCGATCTCACCGACGACGCGATAGAACGCTCCGTCCTCGACGATCAGCCCACGGTCGAGCAGCATGCGTACCGTCTCGACGGCGTACAGCGGGATTCCTTCGGCGCGCGCGAGGATCTGCTCGACGACTTCGGGCGGCATGCCCGGCACGAGCCCGGCAAGGAGCTCCTCCATCGCAGCAGGGGTGAGCGGCTCGAGATAGATCGACGTGAACGCCCTCTGCCCCGCTCCCCACGTCGGCCGCTTCTCCGTCAGCTCGGGTCGCGCGAGCGTGACGACGAAGATCGGCTGGTTGCGCGACCACTCGAGCAGGTACTCGACGAAGTCGAGCAGGCTTTCGTCCGCCCACTGCAGGTCCTCGAAGACGAGCACGACCGGGTTCGTGTCTGCCATTCGCTCGAAGAACAGGCGCCACGCGGCGAACAGCTGCTGCTTCTCCCCTTGCTCCGCTCCGCCCCACCCGAGCAGCTGCAGGAGCCGCGGTTCGGCGAACGCCCGGTCGTCGGCGTCGGGCAGGTGCTCGGCGAGCGTCGCCCGCAGCTTCTCGGTGCCGCCGGCTTCGTCTTCGTCCTCGGCGATGCGACAGCGCATCCGCACCATGTCGGCGAGCGCCCAGTACGTCACGCCTTCGCCGTAGGCGAGGCAACGGCCGCGATGCCACCAGACGGTCTCCACGATCCCGTCGAAGTACTTGTAGAACTCCCAGCCGATTCGCGACTTGCCGATTCCGGCGATACCGGTGACCGAGACAAGGTGCGCCTTGTGCTCGTCGGCAGAGGAGTGGAAGAGCTGTTTCATCAGCCGAAGCTCGCGATCGCGTCCGGAGAAAGGCGCTTCGAGGCCCGTCGACTTCAGCTGGCCGCGCGCGCCCGCGACGACACGGAGCGCACGCCAGAGCGGCACGGGTTCAGACTTGCCCTTCAGCTCGTGCGAGCCGGCGTCCTCGAAAACGACGGTCGCCTCCGACGCACGGCGCGTCCCTTCGCCGACGAGAACTGTTCCCGGGTCGGCTGCCGCCTGGATGCGCGCCGCCGTGTTGACGAGGTCGCCGGCGACCATGCCCTGGCTCGTCGCGCCTAGCGTGACGGCAGCCTCGCCCGTCAGCACTCCTGCCCGCGCGCGCAGATCCTGTGCGCCGACCTCGTCGCCGAGCGCGGAGACCGCGGCGACCAGGTCGAGGCCCGCTCGGACTGCGCGCTCGGCGTCGTCCTCGGTCGCGACCGGTGTCCCCCACACCGCCATCACGGCGTCGCCGATGAACTTCTCGACCGTCCCGCCGTACAGCTCGATCAGCCGCCGGGTCGTGTCGAAGTACCGCGAGAGGAGCTCGCGCACCTCTTCCGGGTCGCGTGACTCGGAGAGCGGGGTGAACCCGACGAGGTCGGCGAAGAGCACCGTGACGAGGCGGCGTTCGGCGACCGGCCCCTCACGCGGTGTCGGCGCCGGCGTCGCGACATCGAGCGTAGCTCCGCAGTCGCCACAGAACCGCTTGTCCGGCGGGTTCTCGGCGCCGCACGACGGGCAGGCAGCGCCGAGCGGCGCACCGCAGTCGCCGCAGAAGCGCTTCCCCGCGGGGTTCTCGTTGCCACAGGCCGCGCAGGTCACGCGGCTAAATCTAGGTTGAGCCGCGACGAATCGCCAGCATCGCCCGGACGAGGGCGGGCTGGGCGAGGCCGATCTCGTGGGTCGCACGCACGAGCGCCGCGGGTTCGGAGCGCTGCGTTGCCCGCGCGAACAGCGCGCTCGCCCGCTCGAGATGGCGGCAGGCAGGAGCGAGCGCGCGGGCGACCCGAGCCGGTGCGGCGGCCGAGCGCACCATCTGTCCGCAGCCGCCAAGATCCGAGTAGGCGACGAGCAGCGCGTAGAGATCCGACGTGTTACGAAGCGCCTTGCCCGCGGCGTCACTCGTCGTCCCGCCGACCGCGGCGGTCGCGATGTCGACGCGGAGCTGCTGCACGACCTGGCCGGCGTTCGCCTGCCAGCTCGCCGACACGACAGGCGGAGCCGGCCGGGCCGCCCCACACCCGGCCGCACAGATGACGGTCGCGCTACAGGCCCAGGCGCTCCAGCATCGTCTCATTGCGCCGCCATTTCGGGGACGCCTTCACCTGCAGCTGGAGAAAGATGGGATGACCGAGCAGCGCCTCGACGTGCGGACGCGCTCCGCGGCCGATCTCGCGCACCATCGATCCTCCCTTGCCGATCAGGATCTGCTTCTGGCTCTCGGTCTCGGTGTAGAGGCGCACGTGGACGTGCTTGTCCTCGATCTCGACCACCTCGGCGGTGATCGCGTGCGGCACCTCTTCCTTCGTCAGGCGGAGCGCCTGCTCGCGGACGAGCTCGGCGATCCGTGCTTCGAGCGGCATGTCGGTGTCCGTCTCCGGCGGGTAGTACAGCGGCCCTTCCGGGAGGAGCGAGATGAGATCGCTGCGCAACTCGCCGATCCCGTCGCCCGTCTTCGCGCTCACCGGATGCAGCGCGTGGAATCCGCCGAGCTCCGCAGCCGTCTTCATCTGCGTGACGACGTGCCCCGGCTTCAGCCGGTCGATCTTGTTCACGACGATCACCACGGGGACGCCGAGCCCGAACACGCGCCGCGCCACGAACCGGTCGCCGGTGCCGACGCGCTCACGTGCGTTGACGACGAGCAGCACCGCATCGACATCGCCGGTCACCGCGTCGTCGACGCGACCCTGCATCCGTTCGGTGAGCGTGTCGATCGGCTTCTGCCAGCCGGGCAGGTCGACGATCACGAGTTGGGCGTCGTCGTCGGTGTAGACGCCGCGGATCTCGTGACGCGTGGTGTGCGGCTTATCGGAGACGATCGCGACCTTCGAGCCGGTCAGTGCGTTCACGAGCGTCGACTTGCCGACGTTTGGCCGGCCGGTGACGGCGACGAACCCCGATTTCATTCGGGGAGGTTCCACGTCTCGGGCAGCAGATCGGCCGCCGAGTACGTCGCGATCGTGCCGTCATCGCGCCGGAACGACACTTCGGGGATCCGCCACTCGTACAGCCACTGGCGACAGCCGCCGCACGGCGAGGCGTTGATGCCGATCGCGGCGATGTCGCCCGGCCGGTAGCCGGCCGCGGCCGCTGCGCCAATCGCGGTCTTCTCCGCGCACTGCCCGAGCGGGTAGGCCGCGTTCTCGACGTTCACGCCGACGAACTCTTGTCCGTCGGTCGTGCGCAGGACCGCGCCCACGTTGTACTTCGAGTACGGCGCATACGCCCTGCTCGCCGCCTCGATCGCCTTGTCGACCAGCGAGTCTGCGCTCATGAGAACACCTGGAATACCACCAGCGTCGCGAGTGCGCCGACGAGCGCCCCGTAGGTCACCTCGAGTGCCGAGTGGACTCCCGACTCGACACGGGTCTGCGCGACGAGGATCGCCATGATCAGTGCAATCGAGGAGATCAGGAAGCGATGGTCCTGGCCCGCCACGTAGGTCGCCGCCATCCAGCCTGCGAAGGCCAGGGCCGCGTGGCCCGACGGCACGCCGCCGCGCAACGGGGTGCCGCGGCCGGTGTAGGCCTTCGTCGCGATCACGATGATGATCGTCAGGACGAGGGCGACGAGCGTCAACTCGGCCGGCTCGTGGCGGAGGCGGTCGAGCAGGTTCGACGAGCGGTCGGCGACCTTGCCCGAGAACACGATGTACCCGACGGCAATCGCGTTGATCGCCGCGATCAGCACGGCGCCGGCAGCGATGTCCTTCGCCAGTTTCGCCATCGGGTCGAAGGAGGTCGTCGCGATGTCGATCGCCGCTTCGACCGCCGTATTCAGCATCTCCGCGATCAGCACGAAGGTGACGGAGATGAGCAGCGAGATCAGCTCCATCTTCGTCACGTTGACGATCAGCGCGAGAATCAGCACTCCTACCGCGACCGCGAAGTGGATGCGCAGGTTCCGCTGAGTGCGGAGTACGTGGATGATTCCCTCGAACGCAAAGTTGAACGAGTCGAGAATCGTCGGCGCGCGCCGCATCGTCATCGCAACAACTCTTCCTCGCGCGCGCTCATCTCGGCGCCGTGGTCGTAGCCGAGCAGATGCAGCAAGCCGTGCGCGAGCGGCCAGCGCCAGTCGTCGCCGACGATCTCCGGGCACAGGACGACGTCGCCGAGAGCACGCGGCACTCCCTCCGGCAGCTCGTCGCGACCGTCGATCGGAAACGACAGGACGTCGGTCGCCTCGTCGATGCCGAGGTGCTGGCGCTTCAGCTCGCGCATCTCGTCCGCCCCGACGAACGCGACCCCGAGCTCACCGTCGTCGATCCCCTCTGCGCGCAGGATCCTTCCCGCGAGCTCTGCCGCGCCCGCCTCGTCCACTGTCAGGGCACTGCGGTTCTCGATCTCGACGGAGATCATCTGTTGCGCTCGTCCGTGTGCTCCTTGTACGCCTCGACGATCCGCTGCACGAGCTTGTGGCGCACCACGTCCTGGTGGCCGAACTCCACGAACTGAATACCTTCGACGTCGGTCAGCACGTCACGTACGTGCACGAGGCCCGAGCGCGAGTCGCGCGGCAGGTCGATCTGCGTGATGTCGCCGGTGACCACGATCTTCGAGCCGAACCCGAGTCGCGTCAGGAACATCTGCATCTGCTCGGGCGAGGTGTTCTGCGCCTCGTCGAGGATGATGAAGCTGTCGTTCAGCGTGCGCCCGCGCATGAAGGCGATGGGCGCCACTTCGATGACGTTTTTCTCCAGCAGCTTCTCCACCCGATCGCCCTCGATCATGTCGAACAGCGCGTCGTAGAGCGGGCGGAGATAAGGGTCCACTTT
>DASXOW010000055.1:0-5844 GCA_036493955.1 Gaiellaceae bacterium | reverse complement strand
GCGCGCGCCGCTCGCGGCTGCCGCTGCGAAGGCGTTCGCGACCGAGGCAGCCGTCACAGCCTGCGAGCGCTCGATCCAGGTGCACGGCGGCATCGGCTTCACCTGGGAGCACCCGCTGCACCGCTTCTACAAGCGCGCCATCTGGCTCGAAGGTTTTGGCGCCCGTCCGGCCGAGCTGCGGCTCGAAGTCGCGGACGCCCTGCTCGCGTAGGAGAATGAGCTGATGGAAGGCCTGATGATGGACTTCCCGCTCACGCTGACGCACCTCATGCGCCGCGCTGAGTCGTTCTTCGGCGAGGGCGAGATCGTCACGCGTCTCCCCGACAAGAGCTTCCACCGCACGAACCACCGCGACGCGCTGCGCCGCTCGCGGCAGCTGGCGGTCGCGTTGCAGAAGGCAGGCCTCGAGCGCGGCGACCGCGTCGCAACCCTGTGCTGGAATCATTACCAGCACCACGAGGCGTACTTCGGCGTTCCCTGCGGCGGCTTCGTCCTGCACACCCTCAACCTGCGCCTCCACCCGAACGACCTGAACTACATCGCGAGCCACGCCGGCGACCGCGCGGTCATCGTCGACCGCGCGCTGCTGCCGCTGCTCGAGCAGTTCCGGGAAGGCACGCCGATCGAGCACGTCTTCGTGGTCGAGGACTCGTACGAAGAGCTGCTCGCGACCGCCGATCCCGACGAGTGGGAAGACCCGGAGCTCGACGAGAACGAGGCCGCTGCGATGTGTTACACGAGCGGCACGACCGGGAGGCCGCGCGGGGTCGTCTACTCGCACCGCTCCTCCGTTTTGCATGCGCTCGGGGTCGGCTCGAACAACCCGCTCGGGCTCGGCTTCGGCATCGACGACGCCGTGATGCCGGTGGTGCCGATGTTCCACGCGAACGCGTGGGGCTACCCGTACCTCGCGACCATGCAAGGCGCGAAGCTCGTCTACCCCGGCCCGCACCTCGATCCCGACAGCCTGCTCGAAAACATGGAGACCGAGCGCGTCTCCTGGGCGGCGGGCGTGCCGACGATCTGGATGGGGATTCTCGCGCGACTCGACGCCGAGCCCGACCGCTGGGATCTCTCCGCGATGAAGGCGATGCTGGTCGGTGGATCCGCGGTGCCGCGCGCGATGATCGCCGCCTTCGAGGGGCGGCATGGACTGCGCATCTGCCAGGGCTGGGGCATGACCGAGACGTCACCGGTGGCCTCCACCGCTGCTCTCCCGTACGACCTCGCCGAGGCCGATGCCGAGACGCGCTGGGACTTCCAGTCGACGGTCGGCTTCCCGCTCCCGTTCGTCGAGATCCGCGTCCGCGCGGGCGACGAGGAGGTGCCGTGGGACGGCGAGGCCATGGGCGAGCTCGAGGTGCGTGGGCCGTGGGTCGCGGCGAGCTACTTCGACGCCCCCGACACGGCCGACCGCTGGACCGAGGACGGCTGGTTCCGCACCGGCGACATCGTCTCGATCCATCCGCGCGGCTTCATCCAGATCAAGGACCGCTCGAAGGACGTGATCAAGTCGGGCGGCGAGTGGATCTCGTCGGTCGAGCTCGAGAATGCACTGATGGCGCACCCCGCGATCGCGGAGGCCGCCGTCATCGCGGTTCCCGACGACAAGTGGGGCGAGCGGCCGCTCGCGGCGTGCGTGCTGCGCGAGGGCGCTTCGGCGACGAGCGAGGAGTTGCGCGAGTTCCTCGCGCCGCAGTTCGCGAAGTGGTGGATCCCGGAGCGCGTGGAGTTCGTCGCCGAGATCCCGAAGACGAGCGTCGGCAAGTTCCGCAAGATCGCGCTGCGTGAGCAGTTCGCGTCCCAGCCTGCGCAGACGCCGAGCGCTTGAAAGCCGCCGTTCTCAGCGAGGTCGACGGGCCGCTCGAGCTGCGCGAGGTCGACGACCCGGTACCGGCCGAAGGCGAGGCGCTCGTCCGCGTGCGCGCGGCGGGGATCAACTTCCTCGACATCCTGATCCGGCGCGGCCGCTATCCGCAGATGCCGGAGTTCCCGGCGGTGCTCGGGGTCGAGATCGCGGGCGAACTCGAGGACGGGACGCGTGTGATGGCGATGGTTCCTGCGGCCGCGTACGCGGAGCTCGTCGCGGTGCCGCGCGCCTCGCTCGTGCCGCTGCCGGATGACGCGACGTTCACCGAAGGCGCCGGCTTTCTCCTCACCTTCCTGACCGCGTACGTCCCGCTGACGCGGCAGGTGCGCTTCGAAGAGGAGCGGACCGTGCTCGTGCACGCCGCTGCCGGTGGCGTCGGCACCGCCGCGATTCAGGTCGCCCGGGCGCTCAACGCGCGCGTGATCGCGGCCGCCGGGTCGCCCGAGAAGCTCGATCTGTGCCGCAAGCTGGGCGCCGACGAGGCGTACGTCTACGACGAGATCCCCGACGACCTGCGTGTCGACGTCGTCATCGATCCGGTCGGCGGCGAGCTGTTCGAAGCGGCCGTCTCGCGGCTCCGCCCGCTCGGCCAGCTCGTGGCGATCGGCTTCGCCGGAGGCCTCTGGCCCGAGCTGCAGCCTGCGCAGCTGGTCGGGCGCAACGTCGGCGTCCAGGGCGTCTACATCGGCCGCCTCCTGCGCCACGCGCCCGACGTGATCGCGGCTGCGACGCGCGAGCTGCTCGAGCTCTGGAGTGAACGCAGGATCCGGCCGGTCGTCGGCGCCGAGTTCCCGCTCGCGGCGGTCGAGGACGCGCACGCGCATGTGGAGTCGCGTCGCAGCGTCGGCAAGGTCGTGCTCCTTCCGTGAAGGCGCTCGTGACGGGGGGCCGCGGCGGGATCGGCACGGCGATCTGCGCGCTGCTCGACGATCCGCTCGTGCTCGACCTGCCGGAGTTCGACGTGTCCGATGCCGACAGTTGGTATCGCGTGCCAGGCGAATTCGATGCCGCCTTTCTCAACGCCGGAATCGGCATCGGCTATCCCGACGTCGCGGAGATGCCGGAATCCGAATATCGACGCATCGTCGGCGCCAATCTCGACGGAGTCGTGTTCGGTGTCCGCGCATGCGCGAAGCGGCTGATGCCGAACGGCGGCTCGATCGTCGCCACCGCGTCGCTCGCCGGGCTCACCGGGATGCCGTTCGATCCCGCGTACACCGCGACGAAACACGCCGTCGTCGGCTTCGTACGAGCCGCGGCGCCCGGTCTCGCGGCTCGCGGCATTCGGCTGAATGCGATCTGCCCCGGCTTCACGGACACGCCGATCATGGAGGCCGAGCTCCGTGACGCGGTCGACGTTCCCCTGCTGGATCCGTCCTTCGTCGCCGACGCAGCGCTGCGCGTGCTCGAAGACGAGGAGACGGGCCGCGCGTGGGTCGTGCAGCCGAACCGCGTCGAGCCGTTCCGCTTCCCTGGAGTGCCGGGACCCAGATGAAGATGCGCAGATGAGCCCGCGCTCGAGGAAGCCGTGGGGCGAGCACCCGCCGCCCGATCCGCATGTCTGGAACACGCTCGCGTATCGCGGGATCGCCCAGGCCGACGGGCAGGCCGTGATCGAGTGGGACGCGCCAGTCGAGTACTGCTTCCACGCGCCGTCAGGCCCGATCGTCCACGGCGGGATGGTCGCCGCGCTCCTCGACACGGCGATGGGCGGTGCCTGCTGGACGCTGATGGCAGAGGACGAGGACTTCCTCACCGCCGACCTGCGCACGGAGTTCCACCGCTCGGCACGGCCCGGAATCCTGCGTGCCGAGGGCCGTGTCGTACAACGCAACCGCCGCGTCGTCTTCTGCGCCGCCGAGCTCTTCCAGGACGAGCAGCTGATCGCAAGCGCCCGTTGCACCCAGATCGTGCGTCGAGACCAGGGCGCGTAGCCGAAGCCGTGGAACACATTTCGGTTGTCCGGTTGCGGCTCGGCGTCGCGCTGATCGGCATCTGGTGGATCCCGATCTGGCTCCTCGGTCCGGTAGTTGCCGGTCTCACGGGCCAGTCCGTCGGGTCGGTCACGATCACGGTCGCCATCGTCCAGACGGTCATCGGTCTGTTCGGGGCGCTGCTGGCCGGACGGCAGGCTGCGAAGATCGTCCGTCACACGGGGTTCCGCGCCGTTCCCCGGAAGATCTGGCACGTGCTGTGGACGGGCAAGATGCCCGACGCGGAACCGGCCGACGCGCCGTCACACGATCAGGTCGTGCATGCCCCTGGCGACCAGGGCCGCGCCGATCACCACGAGCGCAACGAGGCCGATCAGGCGCGAATTCCCGAGTAGCCAGGCGCGCCACGCGGCGAGCACCTGGGTCGAGCGGTCCGGCACGGCGATGGCGATCACGATCGGCGCGAGAATCGTGACCAGCGAGGCGATTGCGAACACCACGAATGCGAGGATGTCGTCCTCGGCGGAGACGTTCGCCTTCAGGACCTCGGCGGCCGCCGCAATCGTCAGCGAGTACGTGAGCATGAATGCGCCCACCACGATTGCGAGCACCCAGTGCGTGTTGTCCAGCCGCGCGAGCCACTTGGGGGGCTCGCTCTTCGCGACCCGTGGCCCCCGGCGCCGAAGACCGCGAAGACCCGCGAGCGCTGCAAGCACTCCGACCGCGATCTCCGCGCTAGACGCCGCACGCGACGGCGTGGTCTTGTCCGAGCCGTAGTCCTGGCCATGAGCGAGCCCTACGACGACCACCGCGATGACGGCGATCGCCAGCAGCCACCCAGCAACAAAAGCGATGCCACGGCGCCTGCCCGAAGGCATCGTCAGCATGACGATGACCGTCACGACGGAGACCGGGCTGCAGACGGCTACCGCGAGCCCCAGCCCGATGACCGTCGGGATCAACGACTGCACCACGGCACTCTCCGCCCGGGCGGCCGGCGTCACATCGTCCGAAACGGGCGACGTCCGTTCCGCCATACTCCTCGCCATGGCAACCAAAGCTGACTTCACAGAGGAAGAGTGGAAGACGATGCAGGAGGGGATCGCCGGCGCGGGGCTCTATGTCGCGCTCGTCGATCGCGGGTTCTTCGACAGCTTCAAAGAGGCGAACGCGCTCGCCCACCATCTGCGCGACGCGCACGAGCACAACGAGAGCGTGCTGGTCCGCGAACTGGCGACCGGGCACGAGAAGCCGTTCGGGGCGACGTCCTCACCGGACCAGGTCGAGCAGAGCGTGGTCTCGACGATCAAGCAGGCCGTCTCGCTGCTCGAGGCGAAATCGCCAGAGGATCTCCCTGCCTACAGGCAACTCGTCCTCGAGGTCTCGCAATCCGTCGCGGAGGCGGCGAAGGGCGTCTCCGATCAGGAGAACCAGGCCATCGAGCACATCCGCGCCGCGCTCGGCAACGGCTGAGGGCCAGGCAAGAGACTTCAGGCGAGAGGACGCTCGCGCAGGCGAGAGTTCTAGGCTCTGACAATGGATGCGGGGCCTGCGCCTTACCCGGACTACCACAACGAGCCGTCTCAGATCGCCGACGCCTACCGCGTCGCCCTTTGGGAGCAGCCGGAGCACCCCGACATCGACCCTGAGCGCCTCGCGTGGCACGAGATCACGTTCGACCTCGTCGATGCCCAGGATGTCCGCGAGGCGATCGAGTGGGCTGAAGCGAAGCTAGCGGCGGGTGAAGGCCCGTTGAGCGAAGACGGGGTTCCGGTGCAGGACCAGGAGTACCTGATCTACGCCAAGGTTCCGAGGGAGGATCGCTGGCTGCAAGTCGCAGGGTGGTTGCCAACCCGCTCGCCTGATCCTCCCCACAACCTGAGACGCCTCGGAGGTCATTCCTGAACACTGGCCCAAGCGACGGGCGGGATCTCCGGCTCCCCTCTTTGGCAGGATGTCGATGTGACCGATGCAGTGGTGGACGCGACGATCGTTCCGGCCAATAAGGCATCGTGGGAGGATCTCGAGGCAGTTCTCGGA
>DASXOW010000054.1:0-2649 GCA_036493955.1 Gaiellaceae bacterium | reverse complement strand
CCGATGCCGTGCTCGCCGTCGGCGCCTCGATGAACGACTTCACCTGCGACTTCGGAGGTCTCTACGGCGACTCGAAGGTGATCCGCTGCGACGTGGACGGCGGTGAGCTGGTGGGAGACGGAAAGGCCGTCGCTCTCGCCTTGCTGGAAGAGCTCTCTGCCCGCGGGGTCGAACCTGGGGGGGAGCGCCTCAAGTATCCGTCCGAGGAGAAGATCCGCGAGTCGGTCCGCTCGGTCGATCTGGGGCACGCTCCCGAACGCGGCATGGACATCCGCTCCGTGTACACGATGTTCGACGAGAAGCTGCCGAGCGACCGCATCGTGGCGACCGATTCCGGACGGAGCTTCGCGACGTGCCCGTTGCTCGTCGGCGCACGAGATGCGAAGAGCTGGCTCGTGGGGAGGGGGTACGGCACGATCGGCCACGGTCTCGGCACCGCCATCGGCGCGGCGGTCGCGTGTCCCGAGCGGCCCGTCGTCCTGTTCACCGGAGACGGTGGCTTCATGTTGGCCTCCCACGATCTCGATTCCATACGACACGGAGGAATCGACAACCTCACGATCGTCGTCATGAACGACGAGCAGTACGGCTCGGAGATGCGACACTTGGACAAGCACGACCTCCCGATGGATGTGATCGCGCACCCGATGCCGGAGGTCGGATTGCTCGCTCGTGCGTACGGAGGCTTCGGCGCAACGGCTTCGTCGCTGGAAGAGCTCGACGCGCTCGAGCTACCCGATGCCGGACTTCGCATCGTCGACGTTCGCATCGATCCCCTCGTCGACGGTCGCGAGGCGCTGGCCGGGTACGTGCATCGTGCGCGACCGGGAGAAAACCCTTGAGTGCAGGTACTTTGCCGGGAACACCATTGGTCGGTTTCCCGGTCATCCGTCGTCCAACGAGAGGCTAGGCTTAGGAACATGTCCTCACACACGTTCTCCTTCACGTCGGAATCGGTCACGGAAGGTCATCCGGACAAGATCGCCGACCAGATCTCCGACGCTGTCCTCGACGCCGTCCTCTCCGAGGACTCGAACAGCCGCGTCGCCTGCGAGACCCTGATCACGACCGGGCTCGTCGTCGTCGCCGGCGAGATAACGACGGACACCTACGTCGACATTCCGCGCCTCGTGCGCCGCAAGATCGCCGAGATCGGTTACACGCGCGCGAAGTTCGGCTTCGACGCCGACACGTGCGGTGTGGTCGTCGCAATCGACGAGCAGTCGCCCGACATCGCACAGGGTGTCAATCATTCGTTCGAGGAGCAGCACGGCGACGAGGACCCGCTGGACGGGGTCGGCGCCGGCGACCAGGGGATGATGTTCGGCTACGCCGCGAACGAGACCGACGAGCTGATGCCGCTGCCGATCATGCTCGCGCACAAGCTTGCGAAGCGGCTGAGCGAGGTGCGCAAGGCGGAGATCCTCCCGTACCTGCGCCCCGACGGGAAGACGCAGGTGACGGTGCGCTACGAGGTGGACGATGACGGCCGCCGCCGCCCCGTCGAGATCGAGCGCGTGCTCATCTCGACGCAGCATCGCGACGGTCTCGACGTCGAGTCGCTGCTCAAGCCGGACCTGATCGCACACGTCATCGAGCCGATCCTGCCGAAGGAGCTCTACGACGAGCGCCGGCTCGAGTCGAAGGAATTCGTGTACTGCAACCCGACGGGCAAGTTCGTCATCGGCGGCCCGATGGGCGACACCGGGGTCACCGGGCGCAAGATCATCGTCGACACGTACGGCGGCTCAGCGCCGCACGGCGGCGGCGCGTTCTCGGGCAAGGATCCGACGAAGGTCGACCGCTCGGCCGCGTACGCGGCGCGCTACGTCGCGAAGAACGTCGTCGCCGCGGGGCTCGCCGAGCGCTGCCAGCTGCAGGTCGCGTACGCGATCGGCGTGGCGCGTCCGATGTCGGTCCTGGTGGAGACGTTCGGGACGGAGAACGTTCCGGTGCCGCTGATCGAGTCGCTCGTGCGCGAGCACTTCGACCTGCGTCCGGCCGCGATCCTGCGCGATCTCGACCTGCGCCGGCCGATCTACGCGAACACGGCCGCGTACGGGCATTTCGGGCGCGAAGACCGCGACTTCACCTGGGAGCGCACCGACAAGGCCGACGCGCTGCGTGCGGCCGCCGGGCTCTCTCAGCCCGCCGCTGTCTGAGCACGTCCTCATAACGGGAGGTGCGGGCTTCATCGGCTCGCATCTCGCCGACGAGCTGCGAGCGGCCGGAAAGCGCGTCCGCGTGCTCGATAGCCTCGTGCCGCAGGTGCACGAGGACGCGGCTGCGCCCGACATCGTGGGAGACGTCCGGGATCCGGAGATCGTCAGACGCGCCCTCGAGGGAGTGGACGCCGTCGTCCACCTCGCTGCACGGGTCGGCGTCGGGCAGTCGATGTACGAGATGGCGGAGTACACGTCCGCGAACTCGCTCGGGACTGCGGTGCTGCTCGAGGCGCTCGCCGAGAAGCCGGTGCGCAAGCTCGTCGTCGCATCGAGCATGAGCATCTACGGAGAAGGGCTCTATCGCGGCGGCGATCCCGGGGAACGCGACCGAGAGATGCTCGAGCGGCGCGAGTGGGACTTCCCCGGCTTCGAGCCGCTGCCGACGCCGGAGACGAAGCGTCCCGCGTTGAGCTCGATCTACGCG
>DASXOW010000053.1:0-39725 GCA_036493955.1 Gaiellaceae bacterium | reverse complement strand
CCAACGACGTCTGGAACAACGGGCAGGTCCGGTGTCTCGACGCCGCCTACGGCACAGGCGAGTCGACGGGGAACGACTATTACTTCGGTCTGTCGATGTTCATTCCGGCAGGCGGCCTCACCGACAACCTGATCTGGGAACTTCATCAGCCGTACGAGCTCTACTCGATCCCCGGCTGCGGCGTTGCACCTTTCGCAATCCTCGTCCGCAACGGCGTGCTCGAGTTCCGGGCCGTCGGCGGTGACTGCATCGTCGGCAGTCGTTTCACCTACTGGGACTCAGACATCCCCTTCCCTAACCTGAACCCGTACCCGAGGAACAAGTGGATCGACTTCGTGATTCACATCAACTTCCAGGAGTCGAACACGGGCACCTTGCAGGTGTGGGGCCGTGCAGCGGGTGACCCCTGGACAACCACGCCGCAGATCCAGCGAACGAACATCCCGACGATGCCGTACTCCTCGGCGCAGAACGTCCACAACGTGAAGCTCTACACGACCATGGGCTTGTATCCCGGCTACGCCGGCTACAACGCGAGCGACACCGTCTATCTCGACGCCTACCGTCGCGGGACGAGCTTCGCCGACGTGGCGCCGGGAGGGAACCCGACGACGGCGGGGACGACCGCCGCGACGACGACCACGGCCAGTACCACCTCCACGGCTGCGACGACCACAACAACGACTGCTCCCCCGCCCACATCCACCACGACCCGCGCATCCGGCGGCGACGTCGGGCCGGGCAACGGCCGGGGCCGTGGGGGCGCAAAGCACCCGAGCTCCAGCTCGCCGGTCCGCCTTCTGACCGGGGCGAAGTTCACGGTTCCGGCGCGGATGCACGAGAAGGGCGTCAAGGTCCTCTCGGTCGTCGTGCAAGCAGCGAACGCGCGCGGGTTGCGCGTAACGCTCGTCGACAAGGCGAACCGCAAGATCCCGTTCCTCAAGCACACGCTGATCGGTTCGGTTCCCATCAACTACTGGCGGAAGAACCTGACTATCGGAAAGCTCGGAAACGGGCGCGTCAGCCTCCACCTGCGTGTGGCCGCGGTCCACATCCATCGCCATACGAGCCTGCGCCTCCGAATCCAGACGCTCGGCGACGACAGTTCACGGACGGTCTTCCTCGCGGTCAGGCACTAGAACAAGGCGCCGGAAGGGGACGGGCGATCAGCAATTCCCTTCCGGCGCGATGCGCCCTCGGCGGCAGGAAAAACGTGCTCGGACTCGGATACTCTGACCGACGATGAACGCGGCGACCCCTGAGCTCTACCGCGCCCTCTGGCGGCATCGCCTGACGATCCTGGTCATGACTGTCCTCGCGGCGGGGACGGCCTACTACCAGTCATCGCAATCGCAGAAGGTCTACCGCGCATCGACCCTCATCCGGATCGAGCAGCCGTCGTCCTCCAGCGACCCGCAGCAGCTCGGCGACGCGCTCGGAGTTGCGCAGCACCTGGCACAGACATACGCGCGAATCGTCTCGACCGAGGCAATCGCCAGCCGCGTCCACGCGTCCCTCGGGAGCAAGGGCGCTCATGACGAGATTTCGATCAACGGCGCACCCGTCCAAGACCTCGAGCTCATGTACATCAACGCGGAGAGCCACAACCCGAGCGTGGCCGCGGCGGCGGCCAACGCCACGCCTGTCGTCCTCCGGAAGTTCATCGCAGCTACCGGCGGCGTACGCGACAAGGTCGTCACGATCAATCCTGCAGCCGTTCCGGCCTCGCCCGTCTCACCGCGCCCCACGCGCACCGCGCTCCTGGCGCTGATCCTCGCGCTGATCGTCAACGCCGGCCTGGTGTTGCTCTTCGAGTTCCTACGCGATCGCCTGCCCGAGCCCGACGAGATCGAGGAGGCGTTCGGCAAGCCTGTGCTCGCCACGTTTCCGAAGCTCGAGCTCAATCAGGGGTCGGTTCGGGCCAAGTTTCCACACAATGTCGCGAGCGTTCCTCAGACGCACTCCGCCAAGGAGACAGCATGAAAGATCCGTCCGGCGGAGCAGAGACGAAGGGCCGCAGACGTTCACGTCGCGGCGTCGTCGATCCGTCCCACCCGTCCGCCGAGCCGTTTCGGAGTCTTCGCCTCGCACTCGAGCTACGCGACGGCGAACGCCAGAGCAACATCGTCGTCTTCACGAGCGCGAACCCAGGCGAGGGCAAGTCGACACTGGCTGCGAACTACGCCGTCGTCGCCGCGATCAACCACCCGTCCGTGCTCCTGATCGACGCCGACCTACGAAGCCCCTCCTTGCATGACATCTTTCAAGCCCCACGGGCGCCCGGTCTCGTGGACGTCGTGCTCGGGGAAGCGGCGCCGAGCGCGAGCCATCGCGCGAGCGGACTCGGGAACCTCGACGTCTTGACGGCTGGAAGTCGAGTTCTCTCGGGAGGCGACGTGATGAGCTCGAAGCGGATGCGCGACTTTGTCGAGAGCGCGGCGGTGAACTACGACCTGGTGATCATGGACACGCCGCCGATTCTGAGCGCTGCCGACGCGGCGACGATCGCGACGGGGGTGCACGCGGACATCGTGCTCGTAATCGACAAGTCGAGCCGGCGTCGAGCCGTCGCCCGTGCGCTACGCGAGCTCGAGCTCGTCCACGCAAGCGTGCTGGGCATCGCCATGAACCGCGAGGGGTCGATCGCCAGATATGGGTACGGATACGCCTACGGCGCTTGACGCCGACTGAGCTCCCACGCCCGCTCGTACGCCCGCACCAGCTGTTTTTTCGACGCCTCCCATGACAGTTCGCCCTCGACTCGTGCGCGGCCGATCGCGCCGAGCCGGTCGCGAAGCGAGGGGTCATCGAGAACGCGAGCGATTGCGCGGCCGAAGTCTTCGGGGTCGTCGGCGGTCGCGTACAGCGCCGCCTCGCCGGCCGAGACGCGCGCCTCGACGAGGTCATACGAGACGACCGGGCACTCCATCGCCATGTACTCAAGGATCTTGTTCATCGTCGAGACATCGTTGAGCGGATTCTTGGGATCCGGCGCGAGCCCGACGTCGGCGGTACTGAGAATACAGCGCACCTCGTCGTCGGGCAGCCGACCTGTGAACTCGACGCGGTCGCCGAGCCCGAGCTCGCGGCTCAGCTCCTTCATCGCGGGCTGCACGTCGCCCTCGCCGACGAACAACGCGAACCAGTCTGTTCGGTCGGCAAGCGTTGCCAATGCACGCAGCGCGTGATCGACGCCGTCCTGCGGACCCATCACGCCGAGATAGGCGATAAGGCGCTCCCGGCCTTGGCGTAATGATGGATCCGGCTCGACCCGGCGAAACCGTTCCGGATCCGGCGCGCTACGAACGACGAATACGTCTTCGGGCCTTTTTCCTCCGCGCGACAATGCGACCTCCCGGTACGACTCGTTCGTGGCAATGACGACATCCGCAAGGTCGAACGTGCGGCGCTCGGCCTTCAGCGTCAGCCGATACAGGCGGTCGCGACCGCGGCGAAAACGCGACTCGTACAGCTCGGGCACGAGGTCGTGATGGTCGAACACGAAGCTTGCACCGAGCTTCGTCTTCAGCCGCCGCACGGCCGGCAGAAGGAGGTCGGGCGGATTGCAGGCCTGGACGACGTCGAACGGCGCCTCGCGCGCCAGGCGAAATGCGATGCGCCGTGTCCGAAACACCGCCGTCGAGTACTCGCGCAGGTAGCCAGCCGGTCCGCCCGTCGCCGTGATCACCGGATAGCGGTGGATCTCGACCCCGTCGAGACGCACGTACGGCTCGGTGTCGCGGCGTGCGCCACGCGGACAGATGACAGTCATCGCCCACCCGGCATCGGTGAGGGCGAGGCATTCCTGCCAGACGCGCCGATCGAACGGGACCGACAGGTTCTCGACGAGAACCAGCGCTCTACCAGGCAGCGCCGACGTACCTCCCACGCGCGCTTCGACGAGTCGCATCCGATAGGCGTACGAGGTCGACGACGAGCTGGTCGTCGCGCAAAAGCTCCTCGACACCCGGGAACGGCGCGCCGACGATGATCACCTCCGCGTTCTCGACGGCCGGCTGCAGGTCTTCGACGAGGAGAGCGGAGAGGTGAGGCAGGTGCGTCTCCACGTAGCGGAGGTTCGCTCCGACGAGGTTCGCCTTCACGACGGCCGGATCGTAGATCGAGAGCTCGAACCCCTTCCCGACGAGACGCTCCGCGAGCTCCACGAGCGGGCTCTCACGCAAGTCGTCCGTTCCCGGCTTGAACGAGAGACCGAGCATCGCGACACGCCGCCTTCCGGAGCTGAGGATCGCATCGAGCGTTCGCCGCAGGTGGGCCTCGTTCGCAGCAAGCACGCTCCCAAGCAGCGGCACGTCGACGTCAGCGCGGCCCGCCGCATGCACAAGGGCGCGCAGGTCCTTCGGGAGGCACGAGCCACCGAACGCAAAACCTGGCGTGAGATAGGCCGTCGAGATGTTGAGCTTGCGATCCTCCTTGAACACGTTCATGACCGCATGAGAGTCGACACCCAGAGAGCGGCACATCGCACCGATCTCGTTCGCGTACGCGACCTTCACCGCATGGTAGGTGTTGTCGGCGTACTTCACCATCTCGGCGACACGGATCGGCACACGGAAGAGCGGCGCATCGAGGAACGCGTACAGGGATGCGACAATGTCACCGCTGCGGGTGTCGAGCTCACCGACCACCGTCTTCGGCGGGTCGCGGAAGTCAGCCAGTGAGCTTCCCTCGCGGAGGAACTCAGGATTCATCGCGAGCCCGAATCCGGCCCCGGGCTGGAGCCCCGACGCAGCGGTGATCGCGGTACCGATCACATCCTCCGTCGTACCCGGCAGGCATGTCGACCGCAAGACGACCGTGTGCCACTTGCCAGAACGGGAGAGGCCATGGCCGATCGTCGCCGCAACGCGCTCGACCGCGTCGATGCTCAGACTGCCGTTCGGAGCCGAGGGCGTGCCGACGCAGATCAGCGACACCTCCGAGCCGGCCGAAGCTGCCTCGCCGTCGGTCGTCGCGGTCAGGCGGCCTGCGGCGACCTCCGCAGCGACGAGCTCCGCGAGGCCGTGCTCGAGCACCGGCGTCCGGCCCCCCGCGAGCATGGCCACCTTGTGTTCATCTGTGTCTACACCGACAACGTCACATCCGGTCGACGCGAACGCAGCCGCGGTAACCGTCCCGACGTACCCGAGCCCATAGACGGCGATCCTCATTCCGGAAGCAGCACGATGGCGACCGGATCCGCGCCCACGTCCAGGTGCACGCGGACGATGCTCCCATCGAGGACGAAACCGGCGGTCGTGACCTCGCCGGATCCCTCGAGCACGAGTTGGGGATCCTCGATGTGCCGACCCTGCGCCGGAACGAGCAGCGTCGCCACCTCAGCGGGCGATCCGCCCGCGAGAGTCGCGCGCACGACGGGTGCCGGATCGACGCGCTCCAGGCGCCGAGACCACTCCCCCTCTACGGTCGTCAACTGCGGATCCGCAACATGGTCGCGCCGCGTCCCGGCGACTGAGATGACGAGTCTGAGCCGCCCGTCGATGTGGCCGTCGACCACGTTTCCGCCCCGTCGGGAGATACGAAGAGCTGGATGAAGCGGCCACGTGAGCACGAGGTGTTCGGCGCCGGCACCATCCACCCGATCGTAGATGAGGATCGCCCCAGTGGGCAGCATCAGCACCGCGCGTCGATGACGAACTGCACTTCCGGCCGCCGACCGCACCTCGCCGACCGCCACCCCGGCGTCGATGTCGACATCGACGAGCCGGATGTCCGGGTGATCGAGCCAGAGAAATGGCCCACCGTATCGCGCCTGGTCCGCCCCACCAACCGAAAGCGTCGAGTGAGCTTCCGTGCCGCGCATCTGGTGACGGCGGGTAGCGTCACCGAAGTAGGTCCCGGTGCCTGGATCGACAACGAGCTCGTCGGCGCCGTCGGACACGACGAGCGAGAGCCCATCGGCATGTCCGTGAGCGGCTATCTGGAGGTATCCGATCGCGCCCACGTCGAAGAGAGCCCGCACGCCGCGACGCCGGAGCACAACGATGCCGCCGTCGCCGAGCAGAGACGATTGCGCCGCGGGAACTCCGTCCGGGTCGCCAAACCGTGAAACACCGTCGGTTCCGAAGAGCAGGATCGCCGGCAGGTCGGGCGCACCGGCGAGCTCGGCGCAGGCGCGATGCCCGACCGCGCACGCGATCGACGATGCAACTCCGGGCGCTGACCGAATCTCTTCCGCGTCGAACAAAAACGCTCGGCCGTCGTCCGAGTCGCCGTATGCGGGATCCGGCTCACCGCCCGCAACCTGCGCGGCAATGGCATCGCCGGCCCGTCGGAGTGCGGAGATGACAGCGGGAGGCGTGCGATCCGATCCGAGGAGCGCAGTCGCGAGAAGAAGCAGGTCGCAGACGAAGAGGTGGTAGGCGAACGCCTGCTCGGGACTCGTGCCGTCGCGCAGGATCTGCATATCCGCCTGCTGCGAAATGACTGCGAGCGCCTGCCTCTCCCATCGCTCGGCGGCCCGTAGCTCCGGCGCAAGAATCGAGATCGTGAGCAGACCGACCGCTTCACCGAGCAGATGATTGTTGGCGGAGCTCCCGAACGAGCGGTCGCGCTCGATCCACCGCGCGTGCTGCCAGAGCGCGCGGGTAAATGTGGCGTCCGCAGGTGCCGGCGTACCGCGAAGAGTGTCGTAGACGAGAGCGAGCGAGATCCCCCGGAGCGCAGCCTCGAACCCGTTGCTCCAGGCGATGCCGTACGGCGGCCGCGCGGAGCGAACCCAGGCGAGCGCACGCTCGCGTGAGCTCGCGTCGAGCGCCCCGTCGCCGGAGAGCCGCGCGGCGAGGCTGAGGAGCGGAAGGCGCTGCAACCGGTTTGCCTCCCACGCCCACTTGGGATCGCCTCCCGTCGCGCGGCGGTAATCGAGGCGCTTTCCGTGCACGTCGGGCCAGCTCCGGCCGGTGAAGGGGTCTCGCGAGACGACGCCGGCAGGAACGTCCACCACCGGATACCCGAAATACCCTGCTCGCCCGTTCGCAATGAGACGCGCAGCGGCGATGACCCGATCGGCCTCGGCAGCCGCAAGCTCACCGCCCAGGGCGGCCCGCGCCGGCGACAAAGGGCCGATCGGCGCGTCGAGTATCTGACCGCGGTCGAGGATCCGGTCGAGCGGCGGCTCCCATGCGCGCCTCCAGGCCCCCGGCGCAGCGCGCCAAACGACGTCCTCCGTCACGGTCTCCACCATCCGGAGTCCGCGATGAGCCACCTCGTTCGGTCCCATCGCCCGCAACCTGTCTGCGTACCAACGCCAACGTGTTCTCAACACGGCCGAATGATCGCAGCGACTGCAGCCGGCAGCCCGCGCCTATCATGTAGTCCGTGTGCGGAATCGTCGGAGTGCTCGCCGCACGGGACGCCGCACCCCCAGATCGGGAGCGCGTCGCACGCGCGGTCGCCGCGCTGCGTCACCGCGGTCCGGACGGGAACGGGATCTTCGCCGACGGCCCGCTCGTTTTCGGTCACACGCGACTCAGCATCATCGACGTCGCGGGGGGCGCCCAGCCGCTCGGAAATGAGGACGGGACGATCCAGACCATCTTCAACGGAGAGATCTGGAACTTCCACGAGCTTCGCGACACGCTCGAACGTGCCGGGCATACGTTCAGGACGCGGTGTGACACCGAGGTCCTCGTCCACGGCTACGAGGAATGGGGCATGCGGCTCGCCGAGCACCTCGACGGCATGTTCGCGTTCGCGCTCTGGGACGCACGCGCCGAACGGCTCCTCCTGGCTCGAGACCGTGTAGGCAAGAAGCCGCTGTATGTCTCTCGCACCGGGTCCGGGCTCGCGTTCGGCTCCGACGCACGCTCCGTGCTACTGGCGGCCGGTCTGACGCCGTCGGTCCGGCGCGACGCGCTCGCCGAGTTCCTCTTCCAGCGCTACGTCGGCGCACCGCGCTCGCTCTTCGAAGGGATCGATCGACTACCGCCAGGGCACCAGGCGGTGTACGACCGAACCACCTACTTCGAGGAGCCCTACTGGGAGCTTCACCCCGGCGAGACGCGACCGCTCGAGGAAACATCACTGCGCGGGCTTCTGCGCGAGTCGGTCCGTGCGCGCCTTCAGAGCGACGTTCCGTTGGGCGTGCTGCTGAGCGGCGGTATCGACTCGTCGGCGGTGCTCGGTCTCATGCGCGAGGCGGGCGCGGAATCGATCGCGAGCTTCACCATCGGGTTCACGAACCCCGTCTACGACGAGCGACCGCTGGCCCGCATCGCGGCGGTGCGCAACGCGACGGAGCATCACGAGGTCGTCGTCGACGAGCACCGCTTCCACGAGCCGCTCGCGCGTCTTGCATGGTTCCGCGACGAACCGATCGCAGAGCCCTCGGAGATCCCCCTTCTCCTGCTGGCGGAAGAGGCAGGACGACATGTGAAGGTCGTCCTTTCAGGTGACGGCGGCGACGAGCTCTACGGCGGCTACCCGAAGTACGCCGTCGACCGGCTCGTGCGGCTCCCCATGCCGGGACGCATCGCCCTCCTGAAGCTCGCCTCGAGGCTCTCCGCGCGTCGGGCCGCGCACCGCCGCATCGACCGCGCGGTCGAGACCTTGGCAATTCGCGACGACGTCGAGCGCTGGGGCTCGTGGTTCCGGAGCTTCTCGCTGACGGAAGTAGGAACGCTGCTCGCTCCCGACCTGGCGGCCACCGCGGCCGACGACGCGATCGCCCGGCTCAGAACCGTCCTCGAGCCGTATGGCTACCTGGACGCCGGCCGGCGCATGCTCGTCGGCGACTTCCATACGTATCTCCCCGACAACATGCTCTTGCGGTCAGACAAGGTGTTGATGGGAGCGTCGGTCGAGGGGCGGATGCCGCTACTCGACCACCATGTCGTTGAGCGGGTGAGCGACGTCAGCGCCGCCGACCGCATCCGCCGCGGAACGCCGAAGGCATTGCTGCGCGCCGCGACCTCCGACCTGATCCCGCCGGAGATTCAAACCGCGGTGAAGCGCGGCTTCACGGTGCCCACGGCCGCGCTCCTGCTCGACGATCCCCACTCCCCGCTCCGGGTCTTGCTCACGTCGGACCGGCTCGCCGATCGCGGCCTCATTGACAAGCAAGCCCTTGATCTTCTCGTCGAGGGAAGCCACGACGTATCGAACCGCCCGCTCAAGCTCTTCACGATCGCGTCACTCGAGCTCTGGTTGCGCGCGAACGTCGACCGGATCACGGAGACTCCACCCACGTCACTGGAAGACCTCCTCGACGCCGACGAGCTCGCGCGGCTACCTGCAGCGGCGCTCGAGCGCGTGTAGTCGTCAGGTCGACGCGTTCGCGCGGAGCTCGACCTCCGACCCGATCGCCTCGTCGACCGCGTCGTGCACGTAGGGGTGCATCCAGACCGGCCGGAGGACGTGGTCGCGGCCGGGCAGATCGACAAACTCGACGTTGGACCACCGGTCGGTTCGCGACAGCACGCCGGCGGCGGCGAGGTCGTCCCGCAGAGGCTCGCCCTCGCAGAACGCGACCACGACCGACGTGCCAGACGCCTCCAGCCGGTCGAAGGCGTCGATGGTCGCGGACCGCGCCTCGCGGTGCGCCCGACGCCTGGCTGCTCGCCGGAGGGGCTCCGCCGCCAGGCGGGCGACCACGGTCGCCGCGCGCCGGGGGAGCGCCAACGGATGCACCCTTCCGAATCGCCGCCACGCACCGATGCGAAGGAGATTGCGCCTGCGGTTCCGGGCGTCGTAGGCGTCCCGGATCTCCGCGTCCCAGAACAGCAGTCGCGGATTGAGCATGACCGCGAGTCGAACCCGGTCATCGGCAAGGGCCGCGTGGAACGCCCAGTACGCGCCCGCGCAGAGCCCTAGGAGCACGACCTTCCTCGCCCCCGTGCGCGCTGCGACCACGTCGATCGCCGCCCTCACCTGCCCGACGTACTCCTCGGCGTACAGGTCCGGCACCGTGAGCTCCGTGACGCCCGCCTCGGAGGCGTCGCCGATTCCCGCCACGTCGATGCGGAGTGTCGGTACGCCGCGTCCCGCCCACCGCCGTGCGACGTCGACCCACATCCGGCTCGGCCCGGTCCGCCTGATCGCCCCGGCGTTCAGCAGCAGAAGCGCGGTGTCGACCGGCCCAACGTCGAGGGGCTCGGCAAGGATCCCGAAGAGCCGCCGCGACCCACGGACGATTTCGAGCGGTGTCTCGCGGAGCCTCCGGCCGTCGGTGAGGAGCTCGGCGTGGGGCGAGGCGGGTCCCTGCTGCTCGCCCGCCGGGCGCTCGCCGGCCGCTTGGAGTGAATCCGACTCGAGCCACGCAGCGACGTGATCGCTGACGCGGTGCGGGAGTCTCGCAGCCTCCGGCAACACGGTCATCATGTCCGCGAACCCGGGTCCATCGGCGACGTCGACGTCTGCTCCGCTCGCGTGGATCGCCGCCACGAGAGCGGGGTCGGGAGGGATGCCGTCACGGCCGAGCAGGAGCGCCCGAGTACCGTCGAGCCGACAATCCGCGAGCGTCGTCAGGTCGACGCGATGGAGCGCCTCGCCGAGCTCACGCGGGAACAAGAAGCCACCCGGCGCGATCGGTGCCGACGGGTCGTCGGGGGGCGGCGGCCCTCCGGCCGCGATGATCGACGCGGACTCGATGCGCGCGAAGGTCGTGAGCTCCCGTACGAGCATCCGGCCGTGGGCCGGAACGCCCCAGAGAACGAGATCGTCGATCGGCGCACCGCCCGCGACTGCGGCCGCCGCGACCATCCCGCCGAGCCCGATCCCGAGCGCCGCCGTACGGGGCCGCCCTGTCTCGATGCGGAGGAACTCGGCCAAGGCGCCGACGGTCTCGACCCAGCTCTCGAAGCGGCCGGGCTCGTCGATCTCGCCGCCGCTGTCTCCTGTGCCCGGCAGGTCGAAGCGCAAGGTCGGCATACCGGCGTTCGCGAGAAGCGCCGCCCACGCTCGGCGGCTTCGATACGATGCCGCGTCTTCCCGGCCGAACGGAGGACAGAGCAGGACCGCGGGGCCCGTCTCGCCCGCTGCGAGGTGAAACAGGGCGAAGACATGCTCGCCACGGACATCGACATAGAGCGAGCGCATCGGGGCACCTTCTACGACGCGGTCCCCGCCGCGTTTGTTGAACGCGACGCTCACACCGAGACCTCGCCGTCCAGGTTGAGGGCCGTCACGGTCACCGAGCCTGGATCGGGCGGCTCGCCGCTTTTGGGACGGAGCGCGAGCCGGCGGACGTGGCCGGGCTCGACGAAGAACGACTGGTCTGGCGACGAGAATCCCGGCGACGCGATCTGCACGCCGTAGAGCAGCCGTCGGGCCGAGACGACGACCGCCTCAGCGCGGCCGGCTTCGCGCTCCACGCGCGCCTCGAGCCCGAGCGCGTCGACTGTCTCACGGCGGAGCGGGCGGCCGGCTGGGAAGCGCACGGCCTGCGAATGAACCTCGTCCGGACTTTCGAGGCTCACCACGACGGCGTCCTGCCGAGCCGGGCCGAACCGGTACGCCCAGGCCAGGTCGACGAAATGGCCAAGCAGCGCCTCGATGTTCTTCGTCGTCACCGTGTGGGCGGCGAGCTCGACCGGGATCGCGACCTCCTCGAGCCGGTGCTCGAAATCCCGGTAAAGGGCGATGCGCAGGTTGGCGCGCAGCTCCCGGTCGCGGTCGTTGGCGATGTGGACGGCGACTCCTCCGAGCCCCTCGTCGGTCGTCCAGACGGCGACGGGCGCAAGGGCGCGCCGAACGTGGTGCCAGACGACCTTCGGTTCGCCTCGATGGTCGACGAGCCCCCAGCCCGTGCCGGGCAAAACGTCTCGCAGCCACAGGATGATCGCCCCGCGTGTCGGCGATCCGCCGCGGCGCCACTCACCGAGCGTCTCCGCCATCACCTCGCCCGTCACGGTGCGCGAGAGCTCCAGGTACCGCCGGGGGTCTGATCTACGAAGCGAATCGGGATCCACACCGAAGAGCAGCTCGAGATAGTGGTCGCGAACGTCTTCGAAGTCCCAGCTCGCTCCGTTGTCGCGCGGCACGCCGGCTTTCCAGCGCTCGGCGTCGTGGAGCGCAGCCGGTAGGGCGTCGTCATCCGGCACGTTCGCGAACGCCAGGCACTCGGCCGCGAAGCGCACGTGTGCCCGCCGCGCGTCCTCGAGCGGACGGCGATACGCGCCGACTCCGAAGTAATGCGCCACCCCGTGGTCGAGCCTGAACGGAAGATCTCCGCCGGTCGGAGTCGACGGGACGTACAAAGCGTCGGTCCCGGCCTCGCTCAGGAGGGCGGGCAGCAAGTCCCCGAAGAGCTCACCGCGTCCGCTCCCCTTGTCGGCTCCCATCATCGCCGCCTGCTGCTCGACCTCGCTGTTGCCGCAGATCACGGCCAGGCTCGGCCGTCCGGCGAGCCGAGAAAGTACCCCCCGCGCCTCGTCCACAACGGTGGTGCGGAATGCCGGATCCGCGATCGGGTAGTCGAAGTTCGCGAACATGAAGTCTTGCCAGACGAGCAGCCCGACCTCGTCGCAGGCGTCGTACAGCGCATCGCTCTCGTAGACGGAGATTCCCGGCACACGCAGGATGTTCATGCCCGCGTCGCGCGCCTGCTCGACGGCGGTGCGAACGTCGTCGTCGTTGGCCGAGTATCCGATCAGATCGAGCGGCGTCCAGACGGCGCCTCGGGCGAAGATCGGCACTCCGTTCAGATGCAGGTCGACGCCTTCTTCTTCGAGATCTGCGGGCGAGACGAGCGTTCGAAAGCCGACGTTGCCTGCGTCGACCTCGACGCCGTCGATGCGAAGACTCACGGCGAAGAGCGTCGGTGAGCCGTGGGTGTGCGGCCACCAGCGCTCGGGCTGCTCGATCCGCAACCGACCCGAGGCGACGTCGCCCTCGACGGTCATCGCGACGCCGTAGCTGCCGGACGGGCCTTTGACGGCGAGCTCGACCTCGGTCGGCCGAGCCCCTCCGATGCCGCGCACGAGTGCGTTCGCGGAGACGACGCCGGCGCCCTCGTCCAGCACCGCCCGGACGGTCAGCCGGTCGACGGAGAATCGCCGCTTGCGCTCGAGCACGACCGGCCGCCAGGGCCCGACCGGCGCCGGGCCGGGTGCAAACCCAGGAGCGCGACCGAGGAGCGAGGTTCGGAAGAAGCGCAGATTCCCGTCATCCACCAACCGCGTGCGCCAGCGTGCGCGTGGCTTCCGCGGCTCCGCAAGCAGTTCGCGCAGCGGCCGGCACCGGATGACCAGCTCGTTCTCGCCCGCGAGCAGCCCGCCCACGTCGACAACCTCGGGGCGGAACATCGACGACCCCTCGGCGATCCGCGCACCGTTGAGAGTCGCGTCGAAAACCGTCGCTACCCCGTCGAGCCGAAGCAGCACTTCTTCATCCGGCTCGGCCGGATCGGCGGTGAACCGGGTCGAGAAACACCACTCCTCGGCGTCGAAGTCACGCGGATCCCCCGGATCCCAGAGGCCGGCATCGCGGAGCGCACCGGCCGCCGTGCCGGGGACACGCGCGGGGAGAGGCCCGACTCCGTCGGACCACACCTGCCACCCATCCCGGAGAAAGGAAAGCTCACTTCCGAACCGGCGTTCGTGTCGCACCGCAGGCGGCATCGTCACACGAGGGATTCGAGGCTGGTCATCGCCTGCGTCCACGCCTGCCCCATGTGCCGGACAGCCGGCCCCGTGTCGAAGTGCCGCCGGCGCGCCAGCTTGAGCGACAGCACCTTGCAGCCGTCGACGATCTCGCCGAGGGGCTCCGACACATCGCGGGCTGCAGCCCCGAAAAGCCAGTCGACGTGCGAGGCACAGAGCTCGAAGGCCGACCCGGCCATCCTTGCCGTTGCGAAGGCATACGCGTGGTAGTCCGACACGTCGCCCTCGAGCAGCGACGCCAGGTCGACGGCGAGGCGGCCCTCGAACCGCTCGAACGGGTTCTCGCGCGGACGCCGGGCCAGGTGCCGCCGGAGGAGGTCACGCGATGCATCGCGCAGCGCCTGACCCTCGAGCCGCGGCCCGACATCGAAGCGAACCAGCTCTGTGTATGGCGGAAGGACCTCCGGAGAGATTGGAGGGTCGATCCGGAACGCGCCGCGATAGTCGGCTGCATCGAGCTCGTAGAGGCCGGCGTTGTGGAAGTAGCGAAGACGCTCGGCCGCCCGGTCGATCCCCTCGACCGCGATCGACGTCTTCACGTGCTCGGCGCGGTAGGTCGTCGAAGCGGTGTCCGGCAGGTACCACGAATCAACCTCGACGGTCATCGTATTGCCGGCCGCGATCTGCTCGGCAATCTGGTCCGGCAGCTCCCGATAGGGCTGCATCTCGTGCACGTCGACTCCGAAGAGCGCTTCGATGTCCTCCGGCGCCGGTTTGAAGAAGGACCACTGATCCCCTTCGAAGTCGACGCGCACCGTCGAACCCAGCGCTGCAAGCGGCTCGTCTCCACGCGCATGCAACAGCTCGATGACGATGTCCGTGTAACAGTTCGTCTCGACGTACGTGCGCGGGCTGGTGTGAACAGCGTGCGGTCGGTATGTGGACGGATCGAGGCCGAACAGACTCACCATGCCGTCCACCACCGTCGGGGTCAGCGTTCCCTCCAGAGACGGCTCCTGACATCGGCCGGCCAGGCGGATGGATCGAATCCATGCATGCGGAGGAGCGCGAGCACGACTCGCTCCTCTCCGAACCCGACGCAGGCCGTGTGAGCGACGTCGCCGTCGCACGTCACGAGACCGAAGCGGGAGGCGAAGTGGTCCTGATGGTTGTTGAGCGATGCGACTGCCGTCCGCGTGTCGCCGGAGATCGGCACTCTGATCTCGAGCTTGAGTGCCTGCTCGACCTGGCTCGACGCGAGCATCCGGCCGGCCCGGCCGAAGAACGGATCGGATGCAGGCTCGAGCTGCGCGTCGAGCCCGAGCTCGGTCAGGAAATCGACGGCGCGCCGAGACCAGTCCACGCGCCATGCGGCGACGACGTCGGCCTCGCCGATTCGCACATGCTCGTGCATGTGGAAGGACTGAAGTCGCGCCGGGTCGGTGGACGGCTCACGCCGGAACACCAGTGCGCCGCCTGTCTCCACGGTCACGCCGCCGGCCGGCAGCGCCCCCCGCGCCGCGATCGCCGGGTACACGGGGTAGCACGCAGCCGGCAGCAGCACGAGTTCCGTCAACTGCTGGAATTCGCTCCAGTCCTCGTGTCGCGAGGCGCGCGCCTCCTGTTCCGCCGCGCTCCGCTCGTCGCCCGCGAACGCAAACACGCTGCCGAGGAGATGCGGGAACGAGCGGAGGTAGCCGCTCGTCTCGAGATGACGTCGCGGGAGCACGGGCGGGAAGCGGAGCCGCTCCGGCTCTTCGGGGGCTGTCAACGTCCCGGCGGCCCGATCGACGGCGGCGCGCACGTCTTCGAAGACGTTGCTGACGCCGACGACCCCCGGTGTCCCGCTCGGGATCAGCAACCCGGCGTCGACCAGCTCGTCGTAGTACGCCTCGCCGGCGAGTTTCGGCGCGGGTGCGCTCAAGCTCTAGACGTCCTTCGCAATCAGAAGCAGGCTGGCGTTCGTGTCGTGGATGCGGTCGTTGGCGACCATCAGCGACCCGGACAGCGAATCGCGCAGATGCCGGCCGATGCTGTACGGCGTTCCGTTCATGTAGCCGGCGATGCCACAGATGCCCAGGGCTCCCTGGCAGATCCGCGGAGCTTGTTCCGATGCGGCGATTTTCAGGTTGTTGAAGCGCAGAGCAGTCGCCATGGTCGACAGCGCTTCGCCTTCGCCGCCGTGCATCCCGTCGACGAAGTCCCGCAGCCCTGAACGGACCTCGGCCCGCAGCAGCGACACCTCGCTCATCAGATGGGAGAGGCGCTGCGCGGCCGGAGGGCGCTCGCCCGGAGTCTTCTTGGCAAGCCCGCGGACGTACTCGCGTGCTCGATCGAACGCGTCCGTTGCGATCCCGAGCCACACGTGAGACCAGAGCACGTGCGCCAGGGGCGTCATCGTCCGGCCGGAGACCTCCGCAAACGGAGTCGGCAGCATCTGATCGGCTGCGAACCGCGCACGGAGCAGGTAGCCCGGCGAGCACGTGCCGCGCATGCCCAGAGGATTCCAGATACCGGTCGGCTCGAGCGTCATCTGCTCTGCGTGGGTGAGGACGATCACCTGATCGCCCGGCTCGGCGTCGGGGCTCCGTCGAAGCGTCGTCAGAATGTCGTCAGCAAAGGAGCCGTAACTCACCGTCGGCGCCTGCTTCTCGAAGAAGCACCCGCCGTCCGCGTCGACTGTCAGCGCGGCGATCGACCGCCCCATGTCGCCGCCCGTGCCGACCTCGGAGGTCGCCGAGGCAATGAGCCGCTGTTCCTGTGCGAGCCGCCGCAAATACGTGTCGAACCACGGCGCGCCGTCGAAGTGGCGCACGATCGACGCCACCTGGATCTGGTGCATGGCGAAGATCAGTCCGGTGGCGCCGCAGGAGCGGCCGAGCTCGAAGCACGCTTCTGCGACCACGTCGATCGACGAGCCGCCGCCGCCAAGACTCGTCGGAACCAGAGCCGACAACATCCCCTCCTCGCGCAAGGCATCGATCGCCTCGCTCGGGAAGCGCGCGTCGAGATCGACCTCCTCTGCATAGGCCTTGGCGACGTCGCTCGCAACGCGGCGCACGCGTGTCAGTGGCTCGTGCTCGATCGTAATGCTCATTTTCCCCTTTCCGCCATGAGCTCGGAGATCGCCGAGCGGATGGACGAAACACGTTCGAACATCTGGCGTGTGAGCATCCTGTCCGGAAACTCGAGGTCGAACGAATCCTCGAGAGCGAGCATCACGCTGACGCTCGCGTGCGAGGTCATTCCCGCACGGAAGAGGTCCGCCTCGTCCGTCAGCTCGTCGACGTCGACGGGCAGGCGCGCGTGGCTCCGGAGAACGTCACGGACCTTTGCCGCGATCTCCTGCTCGGAGGCCTGGGTGTCGCTGCTCACTGCGACACCTCGCCGACGACGACAGCCGCCGCGAACGTCCGTTCATGGGTGATGCTCACGGACAGGCCGGTCAGGCCGGCGTCACGCGCGAGCTCCGCTGCGCGACCCGTGAGGGTCAGCTCCGGGGCGCCCGACCGGTCTCGGACGACCTCGATCGAGCTCCAGCCGACGCCCTGCTCGTGCTCCTCGGCACCGGGGCGAAGCAGCTTGATCGCAGCCTCCTTCGCAGCGAACCGTCCTGCGAGGCGCTCCGCCACGATCTCCGACGAGCTGCCGCGGCAGTCGTCGAGCTCGCGCGCGCTATAGACGCGTGTCAGGTACCGGTCGGCGTGCAGGCGCATCGCCTCCTCCACCTCGGCAACCGACACCAGGTCCAGACCAATTCGCAGGGCCACAATCGACACCATCGACGGAACGTCACCGCTTGTCTAGCCCCAAAAAAGGGGGAACGGCTAGCCGTTGGTCGAAGCGACGATGTGCCCATACGTACGTGCGACCACCGCCACCGACGCGTACCTCCGCGCCTCCGCCACCGCCGCTGCGGCCAGCATCTTCTGCTGTTCAGAATCATCCAACAACTCGGACAGGACCTCCGACAGCCGCTCAACGTCGCCGAACGGAACGACGCGGCCCGTCTCGCCGTCGCGAACGACCGTCGAGAGCTCGCCGACGTCGTACACGACGGGTACCACTCCCGACGCCATCGCTTCGAGCAGAGCGACGGACAGCCCTTCGTAGGCACTCGTCAGCGTGAAGATTCGTGCCGACCGGTAGAGCGTGGCAACCTCCGCGCGGAAGCCACACAGCTCCACTGCCGCTTCCAGCTTCAGGGTCCTGACCAGGTCGCGGAGCTCAGCGAGGAGCGGACCGCCGCCTGCCACGGCTACGCGCAACTCCGGATGCTCGGGATGGATCAGCGCAGCGGCATGCAGCAGGTCGGTGGTGCGCTTGTTCGGCAGAAGGGCTCCGACGGTGACGATGTCGAGCTCGGGAGTCGGGCGTCCGTCCGACGTGAAGCGGTCAACGTCGACGGCCGGCGGCACGATGTGGATTCGATCTGAACGGACGCCGCGGTCGAGCAGTGCCTGCCGGCCGCGCTCGCCCATCACGACGACGGCGGTGCTTCTTCGGATGCGTGCGAGCAGGAACCGCTCGACGGTCGCAGACGGCCGCGGAAGCTTGCCGAGAATCGAGTTGTCGGA
Source organism: Gaiellaceae bacterium (assembly GCA_036493955.1). GTDB lineage: Bacteria > Actinomycetota > Thermoleophilia > Gaiellales > Gaiellaceae > PALSA-600. The sequence continues at coordinate 21,589 of DASXOW010000053.1, read as the reverse complement.
GTCCCACCCGCCTCCGAGCCACTCGCGGTCGCCACCGATCATCTCGTACAGCGACCGCGTTCGCACCATCGCCGCAACGGCGATCGCATTGAGCCCGTGGGGTACGAGATTGAAGCCGATCACCCAGTCCGGACGCACACGGCGCGCGACGACAAGACAGATGATGAACTTTGCGGCGGCACGCCCCACGAGGCGCTGCAGCCAACGCGGCGGCACGATCGTGGTCACCTTCGGGAGCGCCGACGGGTGCTCGTCGGTGACGAGCACCACCGACTCGACCTCAGTCAGCGAGACGAGCGGCAGCAGGTGCGCGCGAAGTTGGTTCTCGTTGAACGTCACCGTCACGAGCAGCCGCAAGCCGCGCCGTGGAGGCACCGAGCGACGGCGCAACAGCGTTAGTAGCCGCGCCGGAGAAAGACGACGGGCGCGGTGCGCAGCAGGAGCTTCACGTCCCACCACAACGACCAGCTGTTCACGTAGAGATAGTCGAGGCGAACCATCTCCTCGAACTCGATGTCGTTCCTTCCGAGCACCTGCCAGAGGCCCGTGATGCCCGGCGTCAGATCGAGGCGGCGGCGTGCCCAGCCGCTGATCAGATCGTCCTCGTGGACGACGAACGGCCTCGGTCCCACCAGGCTCATCTCGCCGCGGAGCACGTTGAGCAGCTGCGGCAGCTCGTCGAGCGAGAGCGTACGCAGCAGCTTGCCGACGCTCGTGACGCGCGGGTCGTCACGGATCTTGAAGAGCGGCCCACTCGATTCGTTGTGCTCGATCAGGTCGGAGCGCTGTTCCTCCGCACCGACGCGCATCGTCCGGAACTTGAAGATGTCGAAGGGTTCCCGCCCGCGGCCCATCCGGCGCTGCTTGAAGAACACCGGCCCGCGTGAGTCGAGCTTGATGCAGATCGGGATCACGATGAACATCGGCAGGAGGAGGATCAGACCCACGCTGGTGAGGACGAGATCGAAAGTGCGTTTCGAGACCCGCGCCATGCGCGACAGCCGCGCAGCCGGCACCTCGATCACAGGGATACCCTCGACGTCCACGATCTGGACGCTCGAGGCGATGATCTCGAAGTAGCGAGGGACGATGGAGAGGTGCACGTCGCGGAGCCCGGCGTCACGAACGACCTCGAGGAGCTCCTCCGCCGAGCGGCGTGAGAACGCGAGAATGACGCGGGAGACGCCGTAGTCGCGGATGACATCGACGAGATCGTCCTCGCCGCCCAGCACCGGCATGTTCCCCAGCCTCGGATCGAGGTCGTGGGGCGTGTCGTCGACGAACCCCACGAGCCGCGTGTTGTACTCGGTGTGCTTATTGATCTTCAGCGCGAGGCGCTGACCGACGCGTCCCGCGCCGACGATCAAGGTCCGCTGCTCTGCGTGGATGACCGGGTACACGCGGTGGCGAATGATGGCCCGGGTCGCGGGCAGCAGGACGAGCGCTGTCGCCCAGAAGACCGCGATCGTTCCCGTGCGCGGCGTGATCACATGACCGAAGCCCGGATATGCCTGGACGGCGACGATCTGGATCAGGCAGACCACGCTGAGCGCGTTGAGGAAGTCGCGCCACTCGTCGAGCGTCGACACGGCGATCTGCTGCCGATCACGCTCGTACAGGTGGTAAAAGATAAACGTCCCTCCGGTGAGGAGGAGCGGCACCGGCAGCCAGAGCAGGAAGTCGTGGAGATCAGGCCGCTGGACGATCACCAAAGAGAAGGACACCGCGATCAGCAACGAGAAAAGATCGCCGGCGATGAGCGTCCGCACGGTCTGCAGGTGGTGCCCGCGGTGCTTGCTCACCCTGACGGAGCCGGCGCTCTCGCGCAGGCGGCGCGGCGCGTCAAGTGTCGTTTCGCTGGTTTCCACGCTGCATTCTCCCCGTAGTTCGCCTGTCTCAGCGTACTCGCCACCCTCGCGCGGGCATCGCCCAAAAGGCTGCCCTCACCCCCCGAAAGTCTAGAGCGTCCCTGGTGACCCCTGTTTCGCACCGATTCCCGAGAGACGACGGCGCGACACATCTGGCGTTGTCGGGAGATGAGGCTACGCTCAGCCGGTGGATTCGCCGCCCATCGAGCCGCCTCATTACGAGCGGGCGTTCTCGATCGTCTGCCTTTCCAGCCAGCGCTGGGAGGCGGCGCTCCCCACGAATCGCCAGCAGGTGATGATCCGCGCCGCCCGCCAGGGGCACCGCGTGCTGTTCGTCGAGACGGCGGACTTCGTCGCAAAGCACGCCCTCCGCGGACATGGGTCGAGTCGCCCGAACCGGCCGACGGTGCAGAACGTCACCGTGCGGAAGCTCGTCAACGTCGTGCCGTTCTCGCAGCGCTATTCCGTGGCGAACGAGATCAACTTCAGGATCGGCGGCGCGGAGGCACGGCGTGCCGCGAAAGACCTGCCCTCGCCGTCCGTTCTCTGGATCTACGACCCACGCGGCGCCGCGGCGATCGGTGCGTTCGGGGAAGACCTTGTCGTGTACGACTGCGTCGACGACTACGCGGAACAGGCTGCCACGCCACGCGCTCAACGGTTCGTGTCTCGCCTCGACAAAGAGGTCGCGGAGCGCGCCGATCTCGTCTTCGCCACGACCGAGCGCTTGCGAGAGCGCCACGACCGCGCCAGGGGCGGCGTCCACCTCGTCCCGAATGCAGGTGACTTCGACCACTTCCGCCCTGCAGCCGAGCCGTCGTTCACCGACCCTGAGTTCGCAGCGCTGCCCCGGCCGATCCTTGGCTTCGCAGGCAACATCATCGAGTCGAAGGTCGATCTCGAGCTTCTCGACCGGGTCGCGACCACGTTCCCCGACGGGACTCTCCTGCTCGTGGGCCCGGTTCAGCCCGAGCTGCTTGCACGGGTGCATGCGCTCGTCGAGGCCCACCCGAACGTCCGCTGGACCGGGTTGCGGCCGTACGAGACCCTCCCATCGGCGGTGGCCGCGTTCGACGTCGCGCTGATCCCGTACACGACCAATGAGTACACGCGGAGCGTGTTTCCCCTGAAGGTGCATGAGTATCTCGCCGCCGGCAAACCGGTCGTTGCGTCCGGGGTGCCGAGTGTCGCGCAGCTCCACCCACATGTGAGGCTCGCGGAGAGCCCCGAAGCCTTCGTCGCCGCGATCGCGGAAGCGATCGCGGCCAACGGCGCGGGAGATCGAGAGCGGATCGCGGTCGCCGCCGCAAACACCTGGGAGCACCGCGCGAACACGCTGCTCCGCCTCATCGATGCGGAGCTCGAGCGTGCGCCTGCTCGTCGCGACTGACCAGTGGTCCCCCGACGCGATCGGAGGCTCGGCGCGGGTGGCGACCGCGACGGCGGTACACCTTGCGCGTGCAGGCCACGACGTCGTCGTCGTCTCGCCGTTCGAGCCGCACCTCTTGGAGCAGGAATCGGTCGACGGGGTCTCGCTTCATCGCGCGATTCGCCGGCGCCGGGTCCCGCAGTCCTTCGCGGATGTGATCGAGACCTGGCGCTTTGCCCGCCGCCAGCCGCGCCCTGACCTGCTCATCTCCCATCAGGCGACAGGAGCAGTCGGGTTGTCGCTCGCCCATCCCGACGTGCCGCTGCTTCACGTATTCCATGCGTCGGCGCCGCTGGAGGAGCGGTTCATTCGACGACAGCTCGGCGGTGCGGCCCGACTGAAGCGCACACTGCTCGCCCCAGTTCTCATCGCGCTCGAACGACGGACGCTGCGGCACGCACGAGCCATCGCCGTGCTGAGCGACTACAGCGCTCGGCTCGTGGTCGAGCGCGACCCTCGGACTGCCTCCCGGATCGTCCGAGTGCGCGGAGGCCTTGACTTCGAGCGCTTCGCCTCCGGAGACCGTGCCCGCGGCCGTGAGCTCGCCGACGTCGCGGACGAGCAGCCGCTCGTCCTCACCGTTCGCCGGCTGGAGCCGCGGATGGGTATCGAGGATCTCATCCGTGCCGCCGGCCTCCTCGCCGCCCGAGGGATCGCCTTCCGCGTCGCGATCGCCGGGACGGGCGCATTGCGCGGGATTCTCGAGCGGCTCGCGGCCGAGCTCGGCCTCGAGCGCGACGTGCGCTTTCTCGGTCGCGTCGCCGAGGAGGACTTGCCGGATCTCTATGCCGGCGCGGATCTCTTCGTTCTGCCGACGGTCGCGTACGAGGGCTTCGGCATCTCGACGGCTGAGGCGCTCGCGGCCGGGACGCCCGTCGTCGGCACGCCGGTCGGCGCCACACCCGAGCTACTCGAACCGCTCGACGATCGGCTCGTTGCGGCCGGGACCTCGCCGGAGCAACTGGCCGACGCGATCGCGATGGCGCTCCGCCAGCAAATGGGACCCGTCGCGTCGGCACGTGCGCGCGAGTACGCACGCGTGCAGTTCGCATGGGAGGAAGCGATCGTGCCCTGGCTCTCGGCAGTCGCCGCCGCCGCGGAGTCCTAGACATACGTCAAGGTCCCACCCGCGTACCGGCCAGTTTCACGACCGGCGCCCTGGATACACTGAGACGTATGAAACACCGTTTCTTCATCCTCGTCGCCACGATTGTCGCGGTCGCCGTCATCGCCCCCGTTGCGTTCGCCGGCGGGCCGTCCGACACCCAGTATCCGTCGGCGAGCGGTCTCGTCGCGGGTACCTCAACGCCACGTCAGACGAAGCCGACGAAGCCTCTGCCGACGAAGCCCACCGGGACGTTGCCGTTCACCGGCGCGAACCTGGCTGCTGCCGGCGCGATCGGTGTGCTCCTCGCCGTCGGCGGAATCACGCTCACGCTGGTGAGCCGCCGCCGCAGCACCGGCGAATAACCATCCAGCGGCCCCAGGTCGCCGAACTCGCGGCGGTGGCGGCGACAGCCGCCACCGCCGCTTTCGTCGTGGCGGCACTCGACTCGGAAGGCGCCTATTACGCGTCCGCCTGGCCGCTCGTCGGTGCGGCACTGGTGCTCGCCGCCTGCGCTCTCGGCGCCGCCGGGGGGACGTGCACGTGGCCGATGGCGGCTGCAGCTCTCGCGTTCGTTGCCTTCGGCGGAATCGCCGTCCTCTCCGTCCTCTGGGGCGGCCTCCCCGACGTCGCCTGGACCTGGCTCGATCAGATGGCCATCGCTGCCGCCGCGCTTGTCGTCGGGGCGCTCGCGGGGACCTTGGGCTCCGGGAGCGGCCGACGGATCGTCATCCTCGGGGTGTACGCCGGCGTGACGTTCGAGGCGCTGTACCTGCTGGCCCGTCTCACCACCGAATCGGCTCCGGCGACGTGGTTCTACGGGCGCCAGGTCGCAGGCCCGCTGCAGTACCACAACGCACAGGGCGCCTGTTTCGCAATCGCGCTTCCGCTCGCTCTCTGGCTTTCGACCCGGCGTACTCTCGCCGTGCGCGCCGCCGCGGGCGCGGCGACCGTGCTGCTCGGCGCCGGAATGCTCGTGACCCAGTCACGAGGGGCCGTCATCGCCGCCTGCGTGGCCGTTGCCGCCCAGTGTCTGATCGAACGGCGTATGCGTCTTGCGGCACATGCGGTTCTCGGGGCGTTTGCGATCGCCCTGCTGGTCGTCCCGCTCCGAACGGTCGACGCCGCGCTCGTCGACTCCCTCGGGAACACCCCGGCGTTCCACCGCTACGCAGCCTGGTCGATACTGGTCGCGCTGGGTCTGGCGGCGGTATTCGCGCTCCCCCTGAGTCGTCGCACAACGATCGCTACGACCGGCGTCGCATGCGCCATCTTGGGTGGGGCGCTGATCATCGCCGCGATGCGGGCGAGCGACATCTCCCATGCGGCCCGGCGTGCCGTGAACGGCGAGAAGACCGCAGACCTACCTGCGGGGCAAACCCGGCTCAGCAGTCTCTCGCTGAGCGGGCGACGGCAGATCTGGCGAATCGCGCTGGATGCGTACGCCGACCATCCGTTGCTCGGTCGCGGCGCAGGTGAGTTCACCACGTATTTCACGGCCAAGCGTGCCAACAAGGACCTGTACGTCCTCCAGCCGCACAGCATCGAGCTCGAGGCGCTCTCCGAGCTCGGAGTACCCGGCCTCCTCGCGCTCGTCGCGGGCTTCGGAGCGCTCGCGTTCGCTGTCGTTCGCGGCACGGCCGGGCGCGGGATCAAGGGGGCCGCAGCCGGAGCAGTACTCGCACTGCTCGTCCAGGCCTCGATCGACTGGACGTTTTCGTTTCCCGCACTGGTCGTCCCCACGTTCCTCGTTGCGGGCGCTGCGGCGGCGCGCGGGGCCAGAGGAGCACCCGACCTGGGTGTGGTAATCGCCTGGATCGGCGCAGCGCTCGTTGCGCTCGTTGCCCTTGCCGGCCCGTACCTGTCGGCGCACGAGGTGTCGGCGGCAAAGGCATCGAGCTCACGCGATGCGGCGTGGTCGCTGCTACGGCGCGCACGCGGGTTCGACCCGTGGAATGCCGAGGCCTTCGACGCGCAGGCCGGGGTGGCGCAAGCGGCCGGGGAGTACCGGCGCGCGGCCGACCTCTATGCCCGCGCCGCGGACCTGAGCAGGAACGCCTGGGCCGAGGAGTACCGTCGCGCGCGGGCGCTCCGGGCACTCGGCGACACCACGGCCGCGAAAGCGGCCTGCGCCCGCGCTTTGCGCCTGAATCCGGTCGAGCCGCTCGTCGAGCGCGGCGCGTGCGACTTCGGGTCGTCAGGGTAGATCCCGCAGGAGGGGTCACTACGATGAGCTCCGGAATGTTCGACCGGCTGCAGCCGCGTTTCGACGCGGGCCGCCTTGCTGGCAGAGCGACAACGATGCAGGCGTCGCTCGGGCTCGCTGCGGTCGCGCTCGTGAACGTCGTCGTCGCCGTGACGGTGTCGCGATCCGGCTCGCAGGCGTTCGTCCTCGTGCTCGGTGCGATCGCGGTCGTACCGATCGTGTGGGTCGCCGTCGAACGACCCGACTGGATCCTGTACACGGCGCTGCTCGTGATCATGCTCGGCGGCGTTCCGACGATGTTCAACCCGTCCGCCACGCCGCGACTGCTCGGCGGCCCGGGCGGAACCGGCGGAACGAATGTGTCGGCCGAGGATCTCTTCGTACTCCTCGCAATCGGCAGCGCCGTCCTCCGCCTGCTCATTCGACGGCGCGGTGACGAGAGGCCGCGGTTCGGAACGATCGTCCTCTCGTGGCCGCTCGTGTTGCTGGCAACCGCCCTCATGCAAGGGGTGATCCGCGGTCACGACCACTACGGCACGTCGTACATCAGCCAGCCGGTTCGGATCTTCGCGTACGCCGCGATCGGTCTCGCGTTCGTCGAGACGCCTCCCGACCGCCTGCTCCGCAACCTGACGCGCGTGTTCTATCTCACCATCGCTGTCTCGACCCTGCAGGCGGGCTACTACCTCGCGACCGGGACGTCCCAGACGGACACCTCGGCGCTCTCGACGGGAGGCACTCGCGTCCTCGCGCTCTCGACCGCGATGTACCTCGCAGCAGGGCTCGTCCTCGCGCTCGTGCATCTCGATCTCAATCCGCAATCGGAGCGACGCCGGCTGCACATCTGGATGGCAATACTGGCTGCGCTCGGCATCGTCGTCTCGCTCGGACGGACCACGTTCGCCGCCGTCGCGATCCTCGTGCCGGTGCTGGTGGTAGTGCTTCGCCGCTTGCGTCGGACGATGCTCACCTACTTCCCAGTCGCAGTGGCCGTCGCAATGCTCGTCGCGGTGTTCGTGATCATCGTGTCGCCGTCGACCGCATCGACGATCGGGCATCGCTTCACCGGCAATGTCGGCACTGATACCGCCGTCATCCAACGCCAGCGCAAGTACAAGGCGACGATGCAGGGCTTCGACCAGAATCCCATCTTCGGCTTCGGCTTCGGCCGGCCGGTGACATTCGTATCGATCGACCAGACGGTGCAGACGTTTTCGGGCGACCCCGAGAACAGCTACATCTATGTGCTCGCCGGAGGCGGGATCGTCGCTCTGGCCTCGTTGCTGACTCTCGTCGGCCTCTTCTTCATCGATTGCGGGCGGCGATTCCTGCGCAGCGAACGCGCGCCGCGCGCGGTCGTCACCTTGGGCGCCTCCCTTGCGTTCATCCTGCTCGTCAACGCGGCGTCGGGGCCGGTGCTCAGCAACCCGCCGCTCATGCTCCTGACCTGGATCGGATTGCTGCTCCCGGCCGTCGCAACCAGGCAGCGCACGGACGCTAGGAGTTCCTGAGCGCCCAGTCGTACGGGATCTCGTCCGACAACGGATCGAGCCGCGTCGACCGTGATGGGTCGTGCTCATGCGTACAGCAGTTCGCGACGATCGCGTACGGGTCGGTCATGCCCTTGAATCCCGTCCAGACACCCGGGGGAATCACGACAAGCGCGTAGTTGTCCGGACCAAGGAAGATCTCGTCCAACTCTCCATGAGTCGAAGAGCCTTCCCGGTCGTCGAACAGCACGAGCTTGATGCGACCGTGGATGCACGCGTAGTTCAACGTCATCTCACGGTGCTTGTGCCAGCCCTTGATCACATCCCTGTAAACCGTCGTGAAGTAGATCTCGCCGAACTCGACGAAGTGGTCGTCCGACCGCCTCAGCATGTGGAAGATCGTCCCGCGCTCGTCGGGGATGCGCCGGAGCGGTACGACGTGCACGTCGGCAAGCCTCGTCACAGTTCCTCCCCGCCGGCGCGTTCGACGAGCCCATGCTCCTCGAGACGGAGCGCCGCGGCGCGCAGGGGCGCGAACGCGAACCCGGACCGCTCGGCCATGTCGAGGAGTGTATGCCGCCCGTCGGCGAGGTTCAGCACCCAGAGCATGGGGCGTGGGTCGATGTCGCCGCCCACGTCGATGCCAGCGCTCACCTTGGGGTAAAGGTCGCGCCGTCCAAGCTGAGGCTCACCCCACTGGTTCGTGCTCGTGTACGTGACGTTGCTGTCCAGGATGTCGAGCACTCTGAGGTATGTCTGGAACGTGTCGGCCAGCCGCTCCGGCTTCACGAGATCGAGGTCGTCGGCCGAGGTGTGATACTCGGGGTAGGCCCCGTGCGGCGAGCGCATCAGCGCCCCGGTCGGTATGCCGACCCCTGGGGAGCTGAACTGCCGCTCGTCGCCACCCCAAGGGACGAACTCCTCGATCGTGTGCGGCTTGCCTTCGTCGAGCAGCGCACGGCGAACCGCGCGGTCGATCGTCGCGTCCCCGTCGCGGCTCAGCTTGTAGGTCAAGTCGCCCTCGTCACCCGCGCACACGCAGGTCAGCGCATGCCGAACGGAAGGAACGACGTCCTCGTTCCGTGACAGCCACGTGATCGGCCCGATCGTGCCGGGGCTGAGGAGAAAGCGGAAGGTCAGCCGGTGCGGCATGTGCGCGAGGTACTTCGCGAGCAACGTCACGAGCGCCATGCCGGAGAGGTTGTCGTTCGCGAGGGAGGGATGACACGAGTACGCCGAGACGAGGACCGATTCTTCAGTCGTGCCGGGGAGCACGGCCTCGGCGTAGCTCATACTGCCGTCGGCAAGCGTCGCGTCGATGTGCACCTCGTACTGTCCGGGCGCGAGCGAGTCGAGCTGTCGATCGGAGAGGCAGAAGCCCCAGTTCTCATCCCAGTACGAGGTGCGGAACGGGATCCAATCAGGATGCGCAGGATCGCTGTACAGGTGCGGCCGCAGGTCCTCGAGCGACAGCGTTTCGTCCACCGAGATGCTGTACTGGAGCAGATGGAGGTTCGAGTCCGCCCAGTCGACGATCCGCTCGCCGTCGGGGCCGGCGATCCATGCTTCGCGAACATTCCATTCGCGCGGCACGCGCCAGTCGAACGCGGGTGTCCCACTAGGGACTTCGACGACCTCGAAGGGAGCATGCCGCCGCAGGATCGCGAAGCTCTCACGGTTCCCATTCCCCGTGAGGCTCCTGTTCAGCGGATAGAGCTCCCGTATGAGCGCGTAGAGCTCGTGCCCGAGTTCGTCGGCCGTGGGAATCGAGCCAAGGTCGAAACCTGCGCCGACAACCGTGCTAGCCATACACGCGAACTTCGGGCACCGGCGTCACGAACCTGCATCCGAACGCGCGGACGTGCGCCATCTGCTCCATGATCTCCGCCTTCAGATTCCACGGCAGGATCAGGAGGTAATCGGGGCGAAGCTCGTCGACGACCTCCGGCGCGCGAATCGGGATATGCGTGCCGGGCAGGTAAAGGCCCTGCTTGTGTGGGCTCCGATCGACGACGAAGTCGATCAGATCACTGCCGACGCCGCAGTAGCTGAGCAGCGTGTTTCCCTTCGCGGCCGCGCCGTAGGCGGCTACGCGTTTGCCCTCGCGCTTCGCCTGCAGGACGAACTCGAGCACCGAGAGCTTCGTTCGTTTCGCCTGGTCTGCGAACGCCGCGTATCCGGCGAGGTCGTGAAGTCCCGCGGCCGCCTCCTCGTCGCGCAGGGCAGCGACGCGCGGCGAACGCTCGCGGCCGCCGTCTGCATGCTGGACGTAGATGCGCAGCGAACCACCGTGGGTCGGGATCTGCTCGACGTCGAACAGCTCGAGCCCGTGCGAGGCGAACACGCGCTCCACGGCGAAGAGCGAGAAATACGAGAAGTGCTCGTGGTAGATCGTGTCGAACTGCGTCTCGGCCATCAGGCGCAGCAAGTGCGGGAACTCCATCGTGATGAGGCCGTCCGGAGCGAGCAGCACCGCAAGCCCGGCGACGAAGTCGTTGAGGTCGGGCACGTGAGCGAGGACGTTGTTCCCGATCAGCAGGTCGGCGCGCGTGCCTTCCCCACGGAGCTCCTTGGCGGACTCCTCTCCGAAGAACCGCACGACAGTCGGAATGCCGATCGCGCGAGCTGCCTCGGCCACGTTGGCGGCCGGCTCGACGCCGAGCACCGGCACGCCACGGTCGCGAAAGTACTGGAGGAGGTACCCGTCGTTCGAGGCGATCTCCACGACCTGGTGCTGCGCACCGATTCCGAAGCGCTCACTCGTTGCCTCGACGTACCTTCGCGCGTGGTCGAGCCAGCTGTCCGAGTAGGACGAGAAGTACGCGTAATCCGCGAAGATGCTCTCTGCGGAGGTGACGGCCGGGAGCTGGACGAGCAGGCATTCCGAGCAGACGAACACGTGCAGCGGGTAGGTGACCTCCGGCGCAAGCAGCCCGCCGGGCGGGACGTAGGAGTTCGCGAGCGCCGCCATCCCCAGATCGACGAAGGTCGTCGTGAGCTCTGCGCCGCATGACCGACACGTGATCGACGGCCTGACGCCGTCCCGTTGGGCGTCGGAGAGTGCGTTGTGCGCGTTGGCCAAGGCGTTCGCAGCGTAGCGGCTGCCCTGTAAAGGTCAACGCTGGCAGGATGCCGCGATGCGCGTGTGCATCGTCACGGTCGCCGCTCACGGAATCGGTGGCATGCAAGACCACACCCGCGACCTCGTCCGCGGGCTCGCCGCTTTGGGACACGACGTCGAGGTGATCACCGCGCAGCACCCCGACGGGCTCCTGCAGGAGACCAAGGGCGGCGCGACGTGGTGGTATCTCCCGTTCGCGCCAAAGGGCGTTCGCACACCGCGCCGGAACCCGCACTGGCTGCGCGCGTCCTACCGGAAGTTCGCGGAGCGTCACGCAGTCCGCCCCTTCGACGTGGTGCACAGCGAGTCGACAAGCGCGATCAAGCTCCTCCACAAACGGGTGCACAAGCGCGTGCCGCTCGTTGCAACGTTTCACGGCAACGCGATCGGCCTCGCCCGCGCATCCGTCCTGCGGGCGTGGCGAGGTGGGTTCGACGCAAAGGTGCGCGAAGCGAAGCACCTTGCCTGGCTGTCCATGGAGCAGTTCCAGTACGGACACTGGTGGCGGTTCCGCGCCTGCGACTGGATGGTGGTCGCCCACCAGCAGTTCGAAGAGACGCGCCGCGAGAGCTTCCTCGTCCGCGAGCGCGGCCATGTCGTGCCGAACGGCGTCGACACGTCCGTCTTCCACCCACGCGACCGTGCGGCAACGCGTTCCGAGCTCGGGCTCGAGTCGGGCCCGCTCATCGTGGGCGTCGGACGGCTCAACTCCGAGAAGTCCTTCGACCTCGCGTTGCGGGCGCTCGCCGCGCTGGACGCGGAGCTCGGCGCACGGCTCGTGGTGGTCGGCGACGGCGAGGAGCGTGCTGCCCTCGAAGCTCTGGCCGCCGAGCTCGGCATCGATGAACGCGTCGACTTCGTTGGGTCGAAATCGACGCACGAGGTCGCCGCTTACATGGCCGCGGCGGACGTCTTCGTGTTCCCGACGCAGCGCGAGGAAGCCGCACCGATGGTGCTACCGCAGGCGATGGCAACGGGCGCGCCGGTGATCGCCTCGTCGATTGGCGGCATCACCGAGGTGATCGAGGAGTCCGGCCGCTACGGCGTGCTCATCCAACCGGGCGACCTGGACGCGCTGACCCGCGAGATCGCCGCATTGCTGAGCGACGACGAGCGGCGGGCGAGGCTTGGGGCCGCCGCGAGACAGCGCGTCATGGAGGAGTACACGCTCGAGCGCATGGTCGAGCGGACGCTCGAGGTCTACGAGATCGCCGCGCGGCGCCTCGGGCGGTGACCATGGTGTTTTCCGACGTCGTGGGTACATTGAGACGGTGCGCCTGAAGCAGATTCAGCTCCAGCGGCCCGAGTGGGTCTATTTCGACGGTCGCGTCAGACCGTGGGACGAGGCGGTGTTCCACGTCTCGAGCGAGGCCGTCGTGCGCGGCCTGAACGTCTTCGAGGGTCTGAAGGGCTACTGGCAGGCCGACGGCACGTTCGCGTACCTCAAGCTGCGAGAGCACCACGAACGTATGGCACGCTCGGCCCGCCTCTTGCATATCCCGTTCGAGACGTCCTTTGACGAGTTCGAAACGGCGATCTTCGAGCTGACTCACGCGCTTCACCTTCCCGAGAGCAACCTGTACGTCCGCGCGACGCTATTCGCCGTCGAGGGTCACTACGGGCACGGAACGGTGTCGGACCTCGTGCTCACCGGCTATCAGCAGCCGACCGAGCCGGCCGAGCCGATCCAGATGGGAGTCAGCACGTGGCGCCGGAGCCGCGATGTCTCGTTGCCGGCCCGCATCAAGACGAGCACGAACTACCAGGTCGCGCGGCTGGCTCGGATCGAAGGCCAGAGCCGGGGATTCGTCGACATGTTCCTCCTGAACGACGAGGGACGCGTCGCAGAGTCGACGGGTGCGTGCCTCCTGCTCGTGCGGGACGGGACGATCTTCACGCCGCCGGCATCCGAGGGCGCCCTCGAAAGCATCACCGTCGAGGTCGTCGCAGGCATCGCCGCCGAGCTCGGCGCCAACCTTGTTCGCCGCCCAGTCGAACGTACCGAGCTCTACATCGCAGACGAGATCGCGCTGTGCGGCACGATGACCGAGATTCAGCCGGTGACCGCGGTCGACGAGATGACGCTCCCCGCCGACCGCCCGATCGTGTCGGAGCTCCTCACCCGATACCTCGCATGGGCTCGCGGCGAACACGGCGCGCACGGCGATCCGGACCGGTCGGTTCTGCCGCCCCCTGAACGCGATCGAGCGAGCGCGGCTGCGCACTGACCGGCGAACCGCCCCGAAGGACGAACAGAAGGAGCTAAAGCGATGCACGGAGGAATTCACGTCGACTCCTCGCTTCCGGAAGTGGAGCGCAGGGAGAAGCTCTACGCCGGGGACATCTTTCTCTTCTCCCCTCGCCCGTCGACGCTCGCGCTCAGCGAGCACGGCAGGCAAATGGCAGTCGATGCCTTCGGCGGGCGCGATCCGGAGGCCGCCCAGTACGAAATGCCCGTCGAGGACTACGCGGCGCTCCTCGCCGGACTGAAGCCGCAGTTCATCCATCACCCCGAGTCGAAGCGGCTGATCCAGGAGATGCTCGCCGACCTCGGGTGCGACCTCGAGCAGATCCACTTCGACGTGCCGCGAATGCGGACGTCGACGTCGGACGACTACCTGACGACGGGCATCGCCTACGCCTTCCACCCGCACCGCGACACGTGGTATTCGGCGCCGATGAGCCAGCTGAACTGGTGGCTGCCGATCTACCCGATCACGACGGAGAACGGCCTGGCGTTCCATCCGTACTACTGGGACAGCCCGCTCAAGAACAGCTCTCGGGTCTACAACTACGCCGAGTGGAACGCGACGAGCCGCGCCGAAGCCGCCAAGCACATCGGAACCGACACCCGAGTGCAGCCGAGGCCTGAAGAGGACGTCGAGCTCGACCCGCAAGTGCGCCCCATCGTGCCGGCCGGCGGAGTGATCATCTTCTCCGCTGCGCACCTCCATTCGAGTGTGCCGAATACGTCCGGGAAAACCCGGTTCAGCATCGATTTCCGGACTGTTCAGCTCGACGATCTCGAGCTGGGCCGCGGGGCGCCGAACCTGGATTCGGCGTGCACCGGGACGACGCTCGGCGACTATCTCCGGGGAACAGATCTGCAGCACCTGCCGAAGGATCTGATCGAGCGCTACGACACGCCGTCGGTCGCAGCGTAGGACGACACCGGAACGGGTCGCATGGCGGTGATCGGCGTACTGCCCGCCGCCGGACATGCGACCCGGCTCCAACCACTCGACTGCTCCAAGGAGGTGGTCGAGATCCGCGGGCGCCCGGTCATCGATTTCATCGTGGAGCGCATGCGTCGCGGCGGCTGTGACGAGTTGCGAATCGTCACGCGTCCGGAGAAACAGGACGTCGTCGCCTACGCGGAGCGAATCGGAGCGAAGGTCGTCCTCGGCCGCCCGGAGTCTGTGACGGAGTCCTTTGCCGCCGGCTTCGCGGGAGCGGATCCCGACGACGTCATCCTGATCGGTTGGCCGGACACTCTGTGGGAACCGGACGACGGGTACGCAACGCTCGTGTCCGCGTTACGCGGCGGAGCGGACGCCGCGCTCGGCCTGTTCCGCCTCGAGCGCGACCTCGAGCGCTCCGACGTGGTCGTCTTCGGGAGCGATGGTCAGGTCGCGGGCATCGAGATCAAGCCGAAGTCGCCAAAGTCCGACCGGATCTGGGGCTGCGCCGCCGCGCGGGCCGGGCGACTCGACCGCTTCACGGCCGTCGAGTGGCCAGGCGAGTACTGGGACCTCCTCTGCCGCGAGGGCTCCAACGTCGCGGCGGTCGACCTGTCCGACCGCTGGCTCGACATCGGCACGCACGAAGCGCTCGCCCGGGCGGACGCCTGGCTCGCCGGCTGACCGCGCTACCAGACCTTCCAGCCCGCGCGACCCTCCTGCCATTCTCGTTCGAGCATGATCTTGTCGCGAAGCGTGTCGAGCGGAGCCCAGTAACCGCGGTGCCGGTATGCCGCGACCTTCCGCTCCTCGGCAAGGCGCTCGAGAGGCTCCGCCTCCCACGATGTCCCGTCATCTGCGATGTAGTCGAATACCGACGGCTCGAGAACGAAGAACCCGCCGTTGATCCAGGCGTTGTCGCCCTTCGGCTTCTCGATGAACCCCGAGATGACGGGCTCGTCGCCGTCAAGAGCGATCGCTCCGAACCGTCCTGGCGGCTGGACGGCGGTCAGCGTCGCCGCGACGCCGTGGCGTTTGTGAAACGAGATCAGCTCGGTGACGTCGACGTTGCTGACGGTGTCACCGTAGGTGAAGCAGAAGGTGCCATCGCTGACGTAGTCGCGGACGCGGCGCAGCCGGCCGCCGGTCATCGTCGCCTCGCCGGTGTCGACGAGCGTCACGCGCCACGGCTCCACCGAGTTGTCATGGCGCGTCATCGCCCCGGTCTCGAGGTCGAACGTCACGTCGGACGCGTTGAGCCCGTAGTGAAAGAAATACTCCTTGATCACGTGACCCATGTAGCCGCAGCAGATCACGAAGTCCCGAACTCCGTGAGCGGCGTAGATCTTCATGATGTGCCACAGCACGGGGCGGCCGCCGACCTCCACCATCGGCTTCGGCCGGACGCTCGTCTCCTCGGAGATGCGCGTTCCGAACCCTCCAGCGAGGATCACGGCCTTCATCGAACGTACCTCTTCACACAAGCTCCTCTCGCGACATCCGCCAGCGGGCGTGAGTGTACTGTCGAGGCCGAACGCCAACACGACCTTCGGTGGGGACGATCCCCCGTTTGTGGAGGAGACAACATCGAATGGCTGAGACACTGTGCGGACGATGCGAGTCCTGATCACCGGCCACGACGGCTACATCGGCACGCGGATCACCGCGATGTTCGTCGGCGCGGGCCACGACGTCGTCGGCCTCGACAGCTTCCTCTACGAGGGCTGCTCTCTTGGCGGCGAGCCGCTCGAGGTCCCCGCGATCCGCAAGGACGTTCGTGACGTTACGCGCGAGGACCTCGACGGCTTCGACGCCGTCGTCCACCTTGCTGCGCTCTCGAACGACCCGGTTGGAGAGCTGAACGAACAGGCGACCTACGAGATCAACCATCGTGCAAGCGTCCGGATCGCGGCAGAGGCGAAAGCCGCGGGAGTCGAACGGTTCCTGTTCTCGTCGTCGTGCAGCCTTTACGGAGTGGCGGGCGACGACGCGCTCGACGAGAGCGCATCGTTCAATCCTGTGACTGCCTACGGACGATCGAAGGTCTTGGCCGAGCGCGATATCGCAGAACTCGCGGACGACTCGTTCACGCCGACGTACCTTCGGAACGCAACCGCCTACGGGTACTCGCCCCACCTTCGGCTCGACATCGTGCTGAACGATCTCGTCGCGGCCGCGGTGACGACGGGTGAGATCGAGGTAAAGAGCGACGGCTCGCCGTGGCGTCCGCTCGTCCACATCGAGGACATCGGCCGTGCCTTTCTGGCCGTTCTCGACGCCCCGAGAGAGAGGATCCACAACGAGGCGTTCAACGTGGGCCGCACGGATCAGAACTTCCGTGTGAGCGAGATAGCCGACGTCGTGGCCTCGGTCGTCGCGGGCAGCCGGGTGGCCTATGCTCCGGGCGGCGGCCCCGACCTCAGGTCATACCGGGTCGATTGCTCGAAGCTGCGCGAGACCGTCCCGGCGTTCGCCCCCGAGTGGACCGTCGAGCGCGGCGCGAACGAGCTATTCGATGCGTACAAGACTCACGCCCTTTCCCTGGAAACGCGGCAGGGGCCGCGTTTCCTCCGAATCAAGCGGATCCACGAGCTTCAGCGGGAAGGACGACTGGACTCGGATCTCCGCCCCACCCTCACTCCTGCCTGACGAAGTCGACGAGCTCCTGGGAGTCGGGCCGTCCGTGCATGTCGAGCAGGACGAGCAGGACCGGCAACTCGACCGGCAGGTCCTGCACGGCTCCGCGTGGACTGCCGCCGGGTACGGCAGCCGCCAGGTGCTCGCGTTTGCGAGCGTCCTCGTGCTGGCCCGTCTCGTCGAGCCGCATGCCTTCGGGCTGATCGCCCTCGCCACCCCGTTCCTGCTCGCGCTGCAGTATCTGCAGGAATCGGGCATGTCGGCGGCGCTCGTGCACCGACGCACCGACGTCGAGCGGGCCGCCGCGACTCTCGTCGTTGCAGCGCCGCTGATCGGCGCGACCCTCTATATCGCCGTGTTCTTCGCGGCGCCGACGATCGCCGACGCCTTCAACGCGCCGAAGCTCGCGCTCGTCCTTCGGATCATCGGCCTCATGGTGGTGTTGAGGAGCCTCGCGATCGCGCCTGGCGCATTGCTCGAGCGGGCGATGAACTTCCGCGCGCGTGCGCGGGTCGATATCGCTGCGGCGGTGACGCAGGTGAGCATCTCGATCGCGCTCGCCGCCTTCGGCGCCGGCGTCTGGGCGCTCGTCGCGGGCCAGGTCGCCGCCCAGATGACCGAGACGGTGCTGTACTGGTCGCTGACGCCGTTTCGTCCCAGCCCACGGGACGCAAGCTGGGCGATGTTCCGCGACATGAGCCGCTATAGCCGGTTCGTGGGCGCCAACAACATCCTGAACCTCTTCAACAACACGGTCGACAACCTCATTGTCGGCCGCCTGCTCGGGCCGACTCGACTCGCGTACTACGCGCTCTCTTTCCGGCTCGCGATGCTTCCCAACTCGGTGATCGGGTACGTCGTCGGCCGCGTCATGTTCTCGGTGTACGCATCGCTCCAGCACGACCGTGCAGCGGTGAAGCGCGTGTATCTCGAGAACCTGCAGCGCATCGCGATCTTCTCGCTTCCCGTGGCACTGACCCTCGTAATCGCTGCCGACCCGATCGTGCCGGGGCTTCTCGGGGAGCGTTGGTCGCCCGCCATTGCGCCGCTCCGGCTGCTCGGCGTGTACGGCCTGGTGCGATCGTTCTTCGCGCCCTCGAACGAGGTCTTCAAAGGACTCGGACACCCGAAATACGGCCTCATGGCGGAGATCGGCTTCTCGTTGCCGGTGATCCCGGCCCTGCTTCTGCTCGTCCCGCGGCTCGGCCTGTCGGGAGCCCCGCTCGCGATGCTCTCCGGGCTCGCGTTGGCGGGTATCCCGGCGTTTCTGTTGACACTCAGGTTGCTCGACGCGAGCGTGCACGAGCTCGCCGAGTGCCTGTTGCGGCCGGTCGCCGCCGCCATCTGCGTCGCGGGTGCGCTCCTCGTCGCCGTCCGGCTGACCGCGTCCTTGTCACCGGAGCCTGCGCTGCTGCTCGTCGCAGCCGCTGGAATCGTCGCCTATGTCGGAGGGACCGCGCTCTTCGCACGCCGCATCGTCCTGACGATGTGGACGAACGCTCGCGGCACTACCTGACGTTCGGCGCGACGATCACGGCGCGCTGCGCGACCATTCGGCCGGCTCCGGCCGCGGCTGCACAGGTCCAAGTGCGTCCTTCGCCGAGAGCGCGGGCCGCTCGACGAGCACGTACGTCAGAGTCGCGAGCACGAGCGTTATCGCGGTGAGAGTGACGAGATCCAGTCCGAACCCGGCTGTACCGCCGGCCGTCAGACCCTGTTCACGCAAGAACCGTAGAACCGGCTCATGCCAGAGGAAGATGCTGTACGAGATCAGACCGAGGTACACGAACGGGGGCCAGGCAAGCATCCGCACGAGCAAGCTCCGCGCCGGCGGTAGGACGACTAGCGCGAGCACGAGCGCGCACGAGACCGACAGCAGGGACTCCTCCTCCTCGAATCGGAGCGTGCCGCCGTAGGCGAGCTTGAGCGTGCCCGCGGCGATGATGATCGCGGCGCCGCCGATCGAGATCCGTAGTGCACGGGTGACCTTCAACCGTCCGTCCTCGTAAAGCACCCGGGCCACCGCGACGAACATCCCGAGCGCGAACCAGTGCATGTGGTCCGGGAAGCCCATCTCCCACAGCGCGCCGAGATGAGTCGCGCGCGGCACCTCGAGCGACACGACGCCGGAGACGAGCATGAGGGCCGGCGGCGCGAGCGCGGCGGCAGTCGGCGCGACACCGCGCCGGTAGAGCTTCAAACCGACGAGCGCGAGCAATGGGAGCGCGAGGTAGAAGATCACCTCGACGCAGAGCGACCACGCGGGAGCGATGCCGTAACCGGTGAAGACCCCGGGCACGTAGCTCGGCACGAAGTCCTGCAAGAACAGCATGTTCGCAAGCAACTGAAGCGGGCGATCGAGCAGGCCCCGCTGGAAACAGGCGGCGACGACGAGCAGCACGACCCAGTACGCCGGCAGGATGCGAAGGACGCGGTTGATGAAGTACCGGCGAATGCTCGGGCACCGTGTGCCGCGGACGATGGCGGCTGCGAACGGCCGATAGAGCAGGAATCCGCTCAGCACGAAGAACATCGCCACGCCTGCTCGTCCGTTGTCGAAGAGCTTCGTCAGCGGCCCTACCGACACTCCGTAGTTGCTGTCGACGACTGGGTGCGACCAGACGTGCCAGCTCAGGACGCCGAGTGCCGCAAGCGCGCGCAAGGCTTCGATCCCCTCGAGGCGGGGGGAGGCCTCGGCGGCAGACCGCGGGCGCGTCATGAGTTACCACCCGATGCGCCGACCGTTACCCGGTACCACGCCGCACCGCTCGGCACTGCAACACCGACGGACGCAGCGGCTGGACCGCCGACGTGCGGCGGAACCGCGACCGGCGTGCCCGCGACGAGCGGGCCCGGTGCGCCGACGAGCCGAAGCCCCCGAACGTGCACGTCCGGGTAGAGGTCGAGATCGAGCTGCGCGGTTGCAGGACCTGCAATGACAAGCGTCCCGAGGTCGGCGAGCCTTTGAGTCGATGCGCGAAGCACCGACGGATCCCCGGTCAGGTCGACGACGACCGAAGGCGCGGCGTCTGACACCGGCTGTTCCCGCTCGCTGCGAATCACCGCGCCAACGGCGCCGTCGGCAGTGACCTCGGTCGGGCCGCTCGTCCCGGCGAGGGCATCGCGGATCGGGGCCACGAGCGCACCCAGCGCGACCTGCGGGTCGTCCTCGGCTCCGCCCGCTTCGACGACGAACGCATCGACGTCACCGCCCGCCGAGGCTGCGGCCCCGTCGACGTACGCAACATGTCCGGAGCTCAGATCACCGGTGAACACGAGCCCGTCGGCCATCGCTTCGGCCTTCATCGAAGAACACGCTTGCGCACAGCATCGACGACACCCCGTACGAGGTCGAGCGGCGCAACCGATCCCGCCATCTCCCGTCTCACCGTCGCATGGTAGGCGCGTATCTCGGGGTCGGCAAGACGTCTCGGGTGCTTCGCAAGGTTGAGCACGTACAGAAGGACACGGGCGGCCAGGCGGCGCCGGTACTCGGACGCCTCGAGAAGGCCAGGACCGTATTCGACCAAGAGCTTCAGCTGGCCCGGCGCTTCGGCGCCGACGCGCACGTAGAAGGACGAATCGGCGCCCTCGTGTCGCCGTGTGAACGTCAGCACCTGATGGACGAACCCGAGATCGCTCTCGAGCAGCAGGAGGAGGCACGCCTCCTGATCCGACTGGAACGGATTGTCGAGCGGATAGAACTCTGGGCGGGCGCGCACGAGATCCGACCGGTACATCACCGAAGACGGTGAACCGAAAAGGTAACCCCACCGTCCTCCGAGCAGGTGGTTTCGGCAAGCTTCACGTCCAGGCACGAGCTCGACGTCCTTGGGCAGCCCGTCGAGCGTCACGCGAGTCCCTTCCAACCGGTACGCGCCGACGACCCCCACCGACGGGTGCCGAACAGCGATGTCGACCATCCGTTCGAGGCACTCCGGGAACAGCCAGTCGTCACCGTGGACGACCTTCGTGTACGCACTGCCGAGCGCGATCGCGCCGAGCGCCCGGTTCGCGTTCGGGTCGGGACCGACGAAGGCTTCGGGCCGCAGAAGCCGGATCCGGCTGTCTTGTTCGGCGAAGGCGGCGACCACCTCCGGCGTGCCGTCCGTTGAGCAGTTGTCGACCACGATGTACTCGAAGTTCGCGTACGTCTGCGCAAGAACGCTACGAACGCACTCCTCGATCGAGTCGACCGAGTTGTAAACGGGGGTGACGACACTGACGAGCGGTGTCGCGGCGGTCACGGCGAAACGCCTACCGGTGTCGGCGCCGCCGAGGCCGTGAACAGGTCGGCCGGCCGCACAGGGATGCCGCCCTGCGACGCTGAGAGATAGACGGCTTCGATGAACGCCTGGACCGCGAGCGCTTCGTCCAACCCAATATCAGGAGCCGTGTTCGTCGAGACAGCTGTCGCGAAGCGAGAAATGAACGCCGTCCGTAGCGGTGCCTTCGGCAGGCCGGCGAGCTGATGCCAGCGCCCGGGCCGGAGACCGCCGGCGTTGGTGAGGGTATACGCGAGGCTCGTCTCGTCGAGCGAGAGATGCCCAGAGC